>NZ_NEIP01000008.1:0-296076 GCF_002112745.1 Pseudomonas sp. B7(2017)
GGCAAGCTCCTACAGGGTTTTGTGGTGGATCCAGATCCTGCAAACACCCGTGATACCTGTGGGAGATCCTGCAAACATCCGGGGTACCTGTGGGAGCTGCGGTGCGACGATTCGACTTGCCAGCGATGGCGTCAGTCCGGGCGCCGCAAGGCCGGGTCAGTTGAAGAACGGCCGGATCCCGTGATCGCGCAGGTAGCGTTCGATCACTTTCGGGTCGGCGCTGTTGTCGGCAACCGCGACGTAGGTGTCCGGGCGCAGCAGGTAGAAGCCGTTGCGCCCCAGGCCCGCCGCCTCGAAGGCCGGGCGCCAGTCGAACACGTGCAGCGGCAGGTTGTGGGCGTGGCACCAGGCGATCATCTCGTCGCTGGTGTCGCCGTACACATGCACCTGCCAGCCGGGGTGACGCAGCGGTTCGTAGTTGTCGCCTTCGCCGTCGTGGGCCCACGGCAGGCGGTCGCCGCCGTGCACATGGCCGGCCAGCCCTTCGCTCAGCGGCATGCCGCGGTAGTTGAGGGTGATCTGCGACACGGTACGGAACAGGAACTCGCGGCTGGCCTCGAACGACGCCATTTTCGGGATCAGGAACGGCGCCAGCCGCGTGCGCAGCAAGTCGGCCATGCGCCCTTCGGCGGTGACGAAGCTGAACACCTTGTCGGTGGTCGACACCAGGCGCCGGGCGAAGGCGATGCGCTCGGTCTCGTAGCTGTCGAGCAGCTTGGGCGTGGCGCCGCCGCTGAGCACCGCCGCCAGTTTCCAGGCCAGGTTGATCGCATCGCCGATGCCGGTGTTCATGCCCTGGCCGCCGGCGGGGCTGTGCACGTGTGCCGCGTCGCCGAGCAGGAAGGCCCGGCCGCTGCGGAAAAACTCGGCCACCCGGTGGTGGACCCGGTAGGTGGAGAACCAGTGGACGTCGTCGATGTGCACCTTGAGGTGTTCGATGGCACGGCTGCTGACATCGGAGAACTGCAGGGTCTCGGCGCGCTCCGCACGCTCGTCGCGCACGGTGCCGATCAGCCGTGCACGGCCTTCGCCGGCCAGCGGGAACACGGCGAGGAAGTCCGCTTCGTCCAGGTCCAGGTGCAACTCACCATTGAGCGCAGGGCCGCTGGCCTGGACATCGGCGACATAGAAAATCTGCTGATAGGTGCCGCCGGGGAACCCGCTGTCCAGGTTCTTGCGCACCACCGAACGGGCGCCGTCGCACCCGGCCAGGTAGCAGGCCTGGCAGGTTTCCTGTTCGCCGTCGGGCAGGCGCAGGTGGGCGCTGATGCCGTCGCCGGTCTCCTCGAAGCTTTCCAGGGTGGTGTTGCGTTCAACGGTCACGCCGTAGTCTTCCAGGCGCTCGATCAGCAGCCGTTCGTGTTCGTCCTGCGGGTAGATCTCCAGGAACGCATACGGCGTCAGCCCTTCGCCGATGCGGTGCAGCGGCAACTGCGCCACGGGCTTGCCCTTGACCCAGAAATTGGCCGCCTGCACCCGGTGGCCGCTGCGCACCACGGCGTCGGCCAGGTCCAGTTGCCGGTACAGCTCCAGGGTGCGCGCCTGCACCGCCAGCGCCCGGGAGGTGGTGCCGGGGGCGGAGGCCTTGTCGATGATGCGCACGCGGATCGACAGCTTGCTCAGCCACAGGGCCAGCACCAGGCCGGTGGGGCCGGCGCCGATGATCAGTACGTCGCTGCGGTTCATGGCGGTTCTCCCAGGCAGGTGCAACGGCAAGTATGGATCAGCCGGGGAGGGCGGCCAGTCGGGCTGCTCAACGGAATCCGGACAGTCCCGCCACGGAACAGGGCAGAATGCCGGGAGTCATAGCCAGCACCGGATCCTTGGACAGAACCCTATGCCCACCTTTCGAATGCTCATCGGTCTTGCCGTCTTGGCGGTGCTTGCCGGTTGCGCCGGCCAGCGCGGCGAAGGGCCGGCACGCACGCCGGCCGAGGTCAAGGCGCAGATCGTGCGGCTGTTGCCGGCCGGCACGGCCGACCGTCAGGGCTGGGCCACTGACATCTATGCTGCGTTCGCCGCCCAGAACCTTGACCCGAGTACCGCCAACCTGTGCTCGGTGCTGGCCGTGGCCGAGCAGGAGTCGACCTTCCAGGCGGATCCGCCGGTGCCGGGCCTGGGCAAGATCGCTCGTGACGAAATCGACCGCCGTGCCGCCAAGGCCCACATTCCGGGACTCTTGGTCAGCGGTGCGCTGGCGCTGCGTTCGCCCAACGGCAAGTCCTACAGCGACCGCTTGAGCGCCGCCCGCAGCGAAAAGGAGCTGAGCGGGATCTACGATGACTTCATCGGCATGGTGCCGATGGGCCGCACGCTGTTCGGCGGCTTCAACCCGGTGCACACCGGCGGGCCCATGCAGGTCAGCATCGAATTCGCCGAGCGGCACGCCAAGGACTATCCCTATTCGGTGGACGGGACGATCCGCCGCGAAGTGTTCAGTCGCCGGGGCGGCATGTATTTCGGCATCGCCCATTTGCTGGGGTATCCGGTGAGCTACCGCGAGCCGCTGTACCGCTTCGCCGATTTCAACGCCGGTTGGTACGCCAGCCGTAACGCGGCGTTCCAGAATGCGGTAAGCCGCGCGTCAGGCATCCCGCTGGCGCTGGACGGCGACCTGATCCGGCCGGGTGCGATCATGCCCGGCAGCACGGAGCTGGCCGTGCGGGCGTTGGGCAAGTCCCTGGGCCTGCGCAATCCGGCGATCCGCGAGCAACTGGAGAAGGGCGACACGCTGGCTTTTGAGGACACCCGGCTGTACCGAAAGGTGTTCGAGTTGGCGGAGCGGGCCGAGGGCAAGCCGCTGCCCCGTGCGGTGTTGCCGGGGATCGTGCTGCAGAGCCCGAAGATCACCCGCAAACTGACCACCGCCTGGTTCGCCAAACGGGTGGACGGGCGCTACCGGCGCTGCATGGCCAAGCAATGAAGAACTGAAAGGCATAAAAAAACCCGGCTGACGGGAGCCGGGTTTTTCCTGGGCTGTTGCGGTGAGGCGAGGCATCAGGCCACGCGACGTTCGATCAGACGGTCCGAGCCACCTTCGGCGACGCGGCGTTCCAGCAGACGGTCCGAGCCGCCT
The DNA here is from genome assembly GCF_002112745.1 of Pseudomonas sp. B7(2017). Classification (NCBI taxonomy): domain Bacteria; kingdom Pseudomonadati; phylum Pseudomonadota; class Gammaproteobacteria; order Pseudomonadales; family Pseudomonadaceae; genus Pseudomonas; species Pseudomonas sp. B7(2017). The sequence continues at coordinate 3,077 of NZ_NEIP01000008.1, forward strand.
TCGGCGACGCGGCGCTCCAGCAGACGATCCGAGCCACCTTCGGCGACGCGGCGTTCCAGCAGACGGTCCGAGCCGCCTTCGGCGACGCGGCGTTCCAGCAGACGGTCCGAGCCGCCTTCGGCGACGCGGCGTTCCAGCAGACGGTCCGAGCCGCCTTCGGCGACGCGGCGCTCCAGCAGACGGTCCGAGCCACCTTCGGCGACGCGGCGTTCCAGCAGACGGTCAGAACCACCTTCGGCGACGCGGCGCTCCAGCAGACGATCCGAGCCACCTTCGGCGACGCGGCGTTCCAGCAGACGGTCAGAACCACCTTCGGCGACGCGGCGTTCCATCAGACGGTCGGAACCGCCTTCGGCCAAACGGCTTTCGATCAGTTTGTCCGAGCCGCCTTCGGCGATCATCGTGTGGGCGGAAGGGGCTGCAAAGGCGTTCAGCGCAAGTACCGAGAAAGCGATGCCGAGGATGGTTTGGCGTTTCATGATCGTGTGCTCCAGAGGGTGTTGTCGGTTGGTATGGAGCCGATGTTACGCCCGGGATTTTTTAAGAGAACTTCATTGCCGTGATGGTGAACATCGACGCCGATGATGGTTTGGCGCACGGGCCGTCGGTCAGCGTGATGGGGCCGCGACCCTTCGGGGGCGGCGTTATTCGCCGGGCCTTCTACACTGCAAGCGTGAAGCGGAACCGACAGCCGGAGGAGGGCGCATGTATCAACTGTACGGGCACAGGAATTCGGGCGCGGCGGCCATCGAGGCGGCGCTGGAGCTGTGCCAGATCGCTTACCGTTTCATCGACGTGGAGGCCAGCAGCGAAGCGGCGCAGGAGCTGGCCCGGCTCAACCCGTTGAAGCAGATCCCGACCCTGCAACTGCCTGACGGTCGCATCATCACCGAAAGCGCGGCGATCCTGGTGCACCTGGGCCTGAGCTTTCCGGAATCCGGCCTGCTGCCGGCCGATGCCGCCGACCGCGATCAGGCGATCCGCGGCATGGTGTACATCGTCAGCAATTGCTACGCGGCCATCGGCGTCATCGACTACCCGGAACGCTGGCTGGTGATGCCGGACGAGGCCTCGCGGCAGAACCTGATGGCCGGCGCCCGCGAACGGCTGCACTGGATGTGGGAAGTGTTCGCCGACCTGTTTTCCGCCGAGCTGTACCTGGACGACGAAAAGCCGGGGGCGCTGGATCTGCTGGCGGCGGTGGTGACCCGCTGGGCCGGCTCCCGCGAGCATCTGCGCCAGACCCGCCCCGGATTCCATGCCTGGCTGGCGCGCATCGACCGCCACCCCGTGCTGGCGCCGGTGTTTGCGCGGCACTGGCCGGCCTGAACGGGCGGGATTGCCTGCCGACGACTGCGGTGGCTGACCCAACGCCATCGCGGGCAAGCCCGCTCCCACAGGTATCCCGGGTGTTTGCTGGATCCAGGTACACCACAAAATCCTGTGGGAGCTGCGGTGCGACGATTCGACTTGCCAGCGATGAGGCCGGCACTGCCGGTATCAGTGGTGGCTGATCCACCGCCATCGCCAGCAGGCTGGCTCCCACAGGTATCCCGGGTGTTTGCAGGATCTAGGCACACCACAAAATCCTGTGGGAGCTGCGGTGCGACGATTCGACTTGCCAGCGATGAGGCCATCACAGCCGACATCTCTGTTGTCTAATCCACCGCCATCGCTGGCAAGCCAGCTCCCACAGGTATCGCCGGTATCCCCACGATGCAGGCACACCACAAAACCTTGTGGGAGCTTGCCTGCAAGCGATGAGGCCGGCACTGCCGGTATCAGTGGTGGCTGATCCACTGCCATCGCCAGCAGGCTGGCTCTCACAGTGGAGGGCTCATTCCCCGCGGATGTAGCTCTCCAGCTGCCGGATCAGATCCGCCTGTTCGGCCAGGGCTTCCTTGACCAGGTCGCCGATCGACAGCAGGCCGATCAGTTGGCCGTTCTCCACCACGGGCAAGTGGCGCAGGCGCTTGTCGGACATGATGCCCAGGCAGGTGTCGACGGTCTGGTGGGTGTCCACCGTGATCACCGGTGACACCATGATGTCGCGCACCGGCGTGCCCACCGACGAGCGTCCCTTGAGCACCAGCTTGCGCGCGTAGTCGCGCTCGCTGATGATCCCCTCGACCCGGCCGTCCTTGACCACCAGCAACGCACCGACGTTCTTCGCGGCCATGTCCATCAGGGCCTGCAGCACCATGTCGTCCGGCGAGATGGTGTGCACTTTCTGGTTTTTCTCATCTTTGAGCTTGAGCAGCTGGGCGACGGTCTTCATGGCGGTTACTCAGGGGTTGTCGTTGTTCCTGAAGCATCGTAGACGCCGGCGCGCAGGGCAAGGCCGCAAAACGGCAGATAACACGCAAAAAACGTCATCCGGCAAAAAAACGGCCGGTTCTGCCGGTGTGACGGGGCCGTCCCGGGAAACGGGAGCAAGCTCCTGCGCCCCGGGCCGGGTAGAATGGCCGCCAGATTCCGTTTCCCGAGGTTGCAGTGGTGGATGTACAGCAGGGCTTCGTCCTGACCCGGCATTGGCGCGACACCCCGGCCGGCACCGAAGTCGAGTTCTGGCTGGCGACCGATGCCGGCCCGCGCCGCGTGCGCCTGCCGCACCAGCCGTCGGTGGCGTTCATCCCGGCCGAACAGCGGGGGCCGGCCGAGCGCGTGCTGGCGGACGAAAAGAACGTCGAACTGCGCCCCTTGGCCCTGCAGGATTTCGAACACCGCCCGGTGCTGGGGCTGTACTGCCAGCAGCACGGCCAGCTGATGCGCCTGGAGACCGCGCTCAACCGCGCCGGCGTCGACGTGTTCGAAGCCGACGTGCGCCCGCCCGAACGCTACCTGATGGAGCGCTTCATCACCGCACCGGTGCGGTTCGGCGGCACGCCGGACGCCGATGGCGTGCTGACCGACGCCCACCTCAAACCCGCCCCCGGCTATCGGCCCACGCTGCGGTTGGTGTCGCTGGACATCGAGACCACCGAACAGGGCGAGCTGTATTCCATCGCCCTGGAAGGCTGCGGCGAACGGCAGGTGTACATGCTCGGCGCGCCGAACGGCGACGGCAGCGCCGTCGACTTCGACCTCGAATACTGCGACTCGCGCACCCTGATCCTGAAGAGACTCAACGACTGGTTCGCCCGCCACGACCCCGACGCGATCATCGGCTGGAACCTGGTGCAGTTCGACCTGCGCATCCTCCACGAACACGCGCGGCGCCTGGGCGTGCCGCTCAAGCTGGGGCGCGGCGGGGAAGAGATGCAATGGCGCGAGCACGGCAGCCGCACCCATTTCTTCGCCTCGGCGGCGGGGCGGCTGATCATCGACGGCATCGAGTCGTTGCGCTCGGCGACCTGGAGCTTTCCTTCGTTCAGCCTTGAGAACGTCGCCCAGACCCTGCTCGGCGAAGGCAAGTCCATCGACAACCCGTACCAACGCATGGACGAAATCAACCGCATGTTCGCCGAGGACAAGCCGTCGCTGGCCAAGTACAACCTCAAGGACTGCGAGCTGGTGACGCGGATCTTCGCCAAGACCGACCTGCTGGACTTTCTGCTGGAGCGCGCCAGCGTCACCGGCCTGCCGGCCGACCGCAGCGGCGGCTCGGTGGCGGCGTTCACCCATCTGTACATGCCGCTGATGCACCGCCAAGGCTTCGTGGCGCCGAACCTGGGCACCAACCCGCCCCAGGCCAGCCCCGGCGGATTCGTCATGGACTCGCGGCCGGGGCTGTACGAATCGGTGCTGGTGCTGGACTACAAGAGCCTGTACCCGTCGATCATCCGCACGTTCCTGATCGACCCGGTGGGCCTGATCGAAGGCCTGCGCCAGCCCGGCGACGCCGAGTCCGTGCCGGGCTTTCGCGGTGCGCGGTTTTCCCGTACGCGGCATTGCCTGCCGTCCATCGTGGCGCGTGTTGCCGAGGGCCGGGAACAGGCCAAGCGCGAACGCAACGCGCCGCTGTCCCAGGCGCTGAAGATCATCATGAACGCCTTCTACGGCGTGCTCGGCTCCAGCGGCTGCCGGTTCTTCGATACGCGGCTGGCGTCGTCGATCACCCTGCGCGGCCACGAAATCATGCTGCGCACCCGCCAGTTGATCGAAGCCCAAGGCCACGCGGTGATCTACGGCGACACCGATTCCACCTTCGTCTGGCTGCGCCGGCCCCACGGCCAGGAAGAGGCGGCGCAGATCGGCCGGGCGCTGGTGCAGTCCGTCAACGACTGGTGGCGCGGGCACGTGCGTGAGCAGTACGGGCTGGAGAGCGCCCTGGAGCTGCAGTTCGAGACCCATTACAAGCGCTTCCTGATGCCGACCATCCGCGGCGCCGAGGAGGGCAGCAAAAAGCGTTACGCCGGCCTGGTGACCCGGCCCGACGGCCGCGAGGAAATGGTCTACAAGGGCCTGGAGACCGTGCGCACCGACTGGTCGCCGCTGGCCCGGCAGTTCCAGCAGGAACTGTACGAACGGATCTTCCGGCGCGAGCCCTATCAGGATTACGTGCGCGAATACGTGCGCCAGACCCTGGCCGGCGCGTTCGACGACCGGCTGGTCTACCGCAAGCGCCTGCGCCGCACCCTCGACGACTACGAGCGCAACGTCCCGCCCCATGTGCGCGCCGCGCGCCTGGCCGACGACTACAACGCGCAGCACGGCCGGCCCCGGCAATACCAGAACGGCGGCTGGATCAGCTACGTCATCACCTTGGCCGGCCCCGAGCCGCTGGAGGCGCGCCGGGCGGCCATCGATTACGACCATTACCTCACCCGTCAGCTGCAACCGGTGGCGGATGCGATCCTGCCGTTTGTCGACGACGACTTCTCAACCCTGGTCGGGGGGCAGATGGGCCTGTTTTGAGTCCAGCAGCTGCAGCGTCCATTCGTCCTGGATGCCATGGAAATAGCGCTCCAAGGCCTGATGGAACACGCTGCCGGCGTCGGCGAACTGGGCGAAGAGGGTGGTCGAGGAATGGAATTTCAGGTCGTCCGGATGCCCGAAGATCTGCGCCACCGAGCGCTGCGGAACGTTGAGCACCAGCTGCGTGCAGGTGCGCAGCCGGGCGCCGAGCAGGTCATGGGCCAGATAGGCCCGGGCCTCGGCCGCCGAACCGATGGCGAAGCGCCGGGACATCTCGCTGCCGCCGAGCCCGGCGAACTGCGGGAAGACGAACCACATCCAGTGGCTGCGCTTGTGGCCCTCGTCGAGCTCGCGCTGCACCCGCTCGAACACCGGATCCTGGGCCTGGACGAAACGTTGCAGGTTGAACGGGTCGTACTGATCTGTGCTTCTCATGCCGAAGCCCTCGGCCAGTCGGCGGTGGCTCAGACCATGGCCAGCCGCCGCTTGCGGTGTGGCGCCTGAAACACCCGGTCCAGCGCCGCCAGATCCCCGGCGTCCAGTTGAAGCTGCGCCGCCTGCGCATTGAGTCGCACATGCTCGGGGCGCACGGCCTTGGGGATCGCAATCACGCCATCCTGACGCAGAATCCACGCCAGCGAAACCTGTGCGGGGGTGACGCCGTGACGAGCGGCGATCTCTTGCAGCGCGGGCGCCGCCAGCAGCGCGCCGCCCTGGCCGATCGGACAATACGCCATCAACGGCATGCGCTGATGCTGGCACCACGGCAGCAGATCGAATTCGATGCCGCGCTCCTCCAGGTTGTACAGCACCTGATTGGTGGCGCAGGCCGGCACCGACAGCTCTTCGAGGTCATCGACATCGAAGTTCGACACGCCCCAGCGGCCGATCTTGCCGTCCTCGCGCAGGCGCTCGAAGGCCTCGACGGTTTCCTCCAGCGGATACTGGCCGCGCCAATGCAGCAGATAGAGGTCGATGCGCTCGGTGCCGAGGCGGCGCAGGCTGCGTTCGCAGGCTTGGGGAATGCCTTGGCGGCTGGCGTTGTGCGGGTAGACCTTGCTGACCAGGAACACGTGGTCGCGCAGGCCGGCGATGGCTTCGCCGACCACGGTTTCGGCGCCGCCTTCGCCGTACATTTCGGCGGTGTCGATCAGGTTCATGCCCAGCTCGACCCCCAAACGCAGCGCCGCCACCTCGCTGCGGTGCGCCGAGCGGTCTTCGCCCATGCGCCAGGTGCCTTGGCCGATCACCGGCACCTGTACGCCGGCAAGTTCGAGTGTACGCATGCAAACCTCCTGTTCTTGAGCGGTCGGGACTTTGGTTGGTCAGCAGGATAGCCCAACCTGATCCGGCAGGAGGTCTGCGGCGGGAATCGGCCTTACTGCGCCGAGAACCGGAACACGACGGATTGGGTGTAGGTCTGGCCGGGATCCAGCCGCGTGCTGGGGAAGCCTTTCTGGTTCGGCGAGTCCGGATAGTGCTGGGTCTCCAGGGTGAAAGCGCCCCAGTGCGGGTACACCTTGCCGCCCTTGCCCTTGACGGTGCCGTCGAGGAAGTTGCCGGTGTAGAACTGCACCCCCGGCTCGCTGGTGTACAGCTGCAAGCGGCGGCCGGAGTGTGGGTCGCTGACTTCGGCCGCCGGTTTGGCCACATCGCCCTTGGCGTCCAGCACCCAGTTGAAATCGAAGCCGCCCTGCTTGGGTTCGGCGAACTTGAGCTGCGGATGATCGTCCTTGATGCGCTGGCCGATGGCGGTGGCCCGGGTGAAGTCCATGGGCGTGCCCGCCACCGGCGCCAGTTCGCCGGTGGGGATGAGCTTGGCGTCGATCGGGGTGTAATGGCCGGCATGCAGGGTGGCGAGTTGCTTGAGGACGTCGCCGTTGCCTGCGCCGGCCAGGTTGAAGTAGCTGTGGTTGGTCAGGTTGAGCACCGTGGGCTTGTCGGTGCTGGCCTTGTAGTCGATGCGCAGTTCGTTGGCGTCGGTCAGGCGGTAGGTCACCTCGGTGGTGAGGTTGCCGGGGAAGCCCATTTCGCCGTCCGCCGACAGGTAAGTCAGGGTCACGCCCACCGAATCCTTGTCTTTCGTCTCGCGGGCCTTCCAGACCTTCTTGTCGAACCCTTGTGGGCCGCCGTGCAGGGCGTTGGTCTTGTCGTTCTGCGGCACCTGGTAGCGCTGGCCGTCGAGCTCGAACGCACCGTCGGCCAAGCGATTGCCGAAGCGGCCGATGGTCGCGCCGAAGTACGCGGTACCGCGCTGGTAACCCTGCACATCGTCGAAGCCGAGCACGATGTCGTCGAGCTTGCCGTGGCGGTCCGGCACCCGCAGCGCCTGCAGGGTGGCGCCGTAGGTGATCACCGTCGCCTGCATGCCGTGGCGGTTGCGCAGGATGTATTGCTCGACAGGGGTACCGTCATCGGTCTTGCCGAAGGCTTTGTGTTCGCCGGAAAGGCCGGCGGCGTGGGCGGGCAGGGTCGAGAGCATGAGGGACAGTCCGAGGCCGGGGAGCAGGTGACGGGATTGAAGCATGGTGACCTTCCTTTTTGTTGTTTTGGCGGTGGCGTCAAACGGTGAAGGTTTTCGGTGAACTCGCTTATTTAGTCATACTAAATAAGCGATAAGTTAAATTTATAGCCGCAAAATTGCGTTAGTCCAATTAAAAGTCTGACTAGAATGTGTGGCGCGACATGCCAAAGGTCGGCTGGGCAATGCTGGCATCGCACTTTTGCCCGATCCCCGGCTCTATCCATGGTCAGGTTGCGGCGAGCCCCGTCGCGCAGGAATGAGACTGCCGAAGCATTGATGACCCGTTTGTTCGCCCATATTCAACGCCCGTGCCTGTTGCTGGCCTGCCTGGCGGCGCTGCCGCTCGGCGGTTGCAGCCACCAGGACGGCAACGGTTTCATCAGCCAGATCCGCGATGGCCAACCCCAGGAGTTCCTCCAGACCAGCGTCGACCGCATGGCCTCCCTGGCCATGCGCGACAACCTCAACAGCCTCTACCGGTTGATGGGCAAGCTGTACCTGCGCAACCCCGACGAGCTGCGCAAATCGGGATTCCTGAACATCGGCGTCGCCGTCAAACAGGTGCGCCTGGCCATCGAACAGCAACAACCGCTGCCGGTGCTCGGCGGCCGCAAGGATCTGGCGGCGCTGAGCTATGCCATGAGTCCGGAGTTTCTCGGCGACCGGGTCGGCGCGTTCATCTACGCCATCGGCAGCATGCTGGTCACCGCCCACGGCAACCGCACCGAGTTCTACATGACGGACGCGATCAACCCGACCTTCGTCCACAACGCCGCGCGCAACATCGAGAAAGCCACCTGGATCCTGGCCCAACGGCAGAACAAGGAAGGCCAGCCGCTGCTGTTCTCCAACGAGATCTCGGAGGAGGGCAGCAACCTGAGCTTCGCCACCGAGTTCGGCAAGATCGTGGCGCGCCTGGATCTGCTGACCCAGATGCTCGACGAGCGCTACCGGCGCATTGGCCTGAACTATGCCCAGAGCCTGTTGTTCCTGAACTTCCTGCCGGTGCAATAGGAGCGGCTGCACCCGTAGGCGCGAGCCTGCCCGGTCAGAGGCGATGATTTGGCTGGCACGGCCTCATCGCGGGCAGGCTTGCTCCTTCGGGCAAAGGGTGAAATGAAATGGCATAACGATAGATCCCATCGATATAGGGAGTTATAAGAAAACTCGCTATGCTGCGGGCCATATTTTCCTGTGGCTTTTCTGGGCGTCTTCATGGAATTGGCAAATTTCGGCCTGGTGGTTGCCGGGCTGGTGGTGGGGTTCATCGTCGGCATGACCGGTGTCGGCGGCGGTTCGCTGATGACGCCGATCCTGCTGTGGTTCGGCATCAACCCGGCCACGGCGGTGGGCACCGACCTGCTGTACGCCGCCATCACCAAGTCCAGCGGCGTGCTGGTGCACAAGAAGAACAACAACATCGACTGGGCCATCACCGGATGGCTGACCCTCGGCAGCGTGCCGGCGGTGGCGATGACGCTGTGGTTCCTCAGCACCCTCCACGCCGCGCCGGACGCGATGAACGCCATCATCAAGCAGGCCCTGGGCTTCGTGCTGTTCGCCACGGCGCTGGCGATCCTGTTCAAGAAACGCCTGCTGGACTTCGCCCACAAGCGTGCCGGCGGCAACTACAACCCAAGCGGTGCGCGCCTCAATGCCATGACCGTGGTCACCGGGCTGATCCTCGGCACCATGGTCGCGCTGACCTCCATCGGCGCCGGCGCCCTGGGCACCGTCGCGCTGTTCATCCTCTATCCGCTGCTGCCGACCCGTCGCCTGGTCGGCACCGAAATCGCCCACGCCGTGCCGCTGACCCTGGTCGCGGGCCTGGGCCACGCCAGCATGGGCAACATGGACTGGGGCGTGCTGGGCTTTCTGCTGATGGGCTCGCTGCCGGGCATCTGGCTGGGCAGCCACCTGACCGGCCGCGTCTCCGATGAACTGCTGCGTCCGTGCCTGGCGACCATGCTGGTGCTGATCGGCTACAAGCTGGCGTTCTGACCCCGCCGCGAAGCCGCGGCGGGCTCAGCGGGTGAGGGCGTACTTCATCAGCGTCACCGGCAACCCCTCATAGTCCAGCTCCTCGACCACCTCCCAGCCCAGCCGCGCGTACAGCGATTGCGAGGCGTCGGTGTACAGGAACAGTTCCGGCACGCCCAGTGCGGCGGCCTCTTCGACGATGCGGTTGACCAGCAGCGAAGCGATGCCGCGGCCCCGGTGCTCGGCCTTCACGTAGACCCCGGCCAGCCAGGGCGTCAGGTGCGGGCGCAGGTTCAGGTCACTGTCGATCAGCAGGGCGCCGCCGAGCAATGTCCCGTCTTCGATGGCCACCACCACGCTGGGCACCGCGCCTTTGCCGCAGGCCGCCCGCATGCGTTCGGTGCGGGCTTCGAGCGTGTCGCCGGGCCGGTAGTGGCCCCATTCCTTGAAATTGAGCTCGGCCAGTTCCCCGATCAGTTGGGGGTGGTCGCACAGGTAATCGATCTGCATGCCGCTTGAACTCCTTTTCGTTGGGGGCAGCGGACACCCTAATGGGGACACGCCCGGTAATCAAATTCGCATCGGGGCTGGCGCCGTGCGGTTGCGCAATGTCGGCCCTGTCCTAAGCTTGGGACATGGCGAAACACTTTTACCGGGGCCGACCCGGAACGATCGCCATGGTGCGCAATCAGTAGAGCGTGGATATCAAAAGGAGATGCGCATGCTCATCAGGTCACTGACCCTGACAACCTTGCTGGCGTTCGCCGGCCCCCTGTTCGCCGCCGCCGACAGCGATTCCCCGTTGGACATCGACAAGGGGCGCGCCCGGCCACTGATCGTGATCACTTCCAGCACCGTCGACTCCGAATGGCTGCGCCTGAAGAAGTCCCTGGAGGATCCGGCCAACAAGCAAGGCGTCAGCGACCGCAACATCCGCGTCTACACCGTGCTGAACATGTCCGGCCAGCTCGACGGCAAGGATCTCGGCCAGCAGGACACCATGGCCCTGATCCGCGCGCTCAAGCTCGGCGCAGGCGCGTTGCCCAAGGTGATCCTGGTGGGCAAGGACGGCGAAAAGAAGCTGGAGAGTTCGGGGGATGACACCAAGACGGTGGACCTGAAGAAGATCTTCGACACCATCGACGCCCTGCCGGCCGCCGAGAAGGAAATGACCGCGACGGTGGTCACCGCACCGACCGCCACGGAACCGGCCCCGGCCAAAGGCGCCAAGGGCGCCAAACCTGCGAAACCCGCCAAGCCGACGAAACCGCCGGAGCAGCCGGATGATTGAGGGGCATCCTGTGATGCCGAAACGAAAACGGGCGACCTTAAGAGGTCGCCCGTTTTTTTTGCCTGTGGCGTTACTCGGTCAGCGCACCAAGGATCTTGTGCGCCATCTTCACCCGCTCCGGAATCGGGTAGTTGCGGTTCGCCAGGATCACGATCCCGACCTTCTTCGACGGCACGAACGCGACATAGGCGCCGTAGCCACCGGTGGAGCCGGTCTTGTTGATCAGCACGTTTTCCGGTTCCGGCTGCGGCGGGTTGAGCCAGTTGACCTTGTGCGCCTCCATGGCCATCGGCGTCGAGTTGCCGGCCAGCAGGCGGTCGAGGCTGATCGGGTAGGTGTAGCGTTCCCAGCCCAGGCCCTGGGTCATGTCGCCGACGGTGTAGTAGCCGGTGTGGGTGAGGGCGATGGCCTTTTGCAGAGGCGTTTCGAGCTTGGCCGTGTCGAGGTTGGCTTCGACGTAGTGCAAAAGGTCCGCGGCGCTGGTTTTCACGCCGTAGGCTTCGGCGTCGAGCGCGCCGGGGGTGACCCGAACGGGTTGGTCGTTCTTGTCGTAGCCCTGGGCGTAGAGCTTCTGTTCAGACGCAGGCACCGAAAGGAAGGTGTGCTTGAGCCCGAGCTTGGGCAGCAGGGTATCGGTCATGAGCTGGTTGAACGGCTGGCCGAGGCTTTTCGCCGCCAGATAGCCGAACAGGCCGATGCTCGGGTTGGAGTACAGGCGATGGCTGCCGGTGGGATAGGTGGGTTTCCACTGTCGGTAATAGCCGAGCATCCTGTCGGAAGCGTCTGCGGCGGCGGGGAACTGCAGCGGCAGGCCGCCGGCGCTGTAGGTGCCCAGTTGCAGCAGGCTGATGGTGTCGAAGGCGCTGCCTTTGAGTTCCGGCCAGTGCTGGCTGGCCTTGTCGGAGAAGTCCAGTTTGCCGTTGGCCTGGGCGTAGGCGGCGAGGGTGGCGGTGAACGTCTTGCTCACCGATCCGACCTCGAACAGGGTGTTTTCGCTCACCGGTTGCCCGGTCTTCTTGTCGGCGACACCGTAGTTAAAGTAATGCGCCTTGCCATCGACGGTCACGGCGACGGCCAGACCCGCGATGTTCTCCAACTGCATGACCGGCGTCACGGTGGCCTTGACCAGCGACTGCAGCTGATCGTCGGTCTGAGGGGCTGCCAGGCAACTGGCGGCGCTGAAGAAAAGTCCGAAAGCGCTGAAAGACTTGAGTTTGTTCAGGTTGATCGAAAGCATGGTTGAACCACTCTCCATGAGTGCTGATGGTGTAATCCCGCTACACTGCGAGCGTTTTCCGTCGGGCCGGCTGATCGGCGCCGCCAAATCTAGGCAGTCCGGCGGTATTCGGCAAACGATGAAAACTCGGACGAGCCATTAGAAAAATTTGGGACATGGCATGATTCGACCTCAATTGCCTTTGAATGCGCTGCGCGCCTTCGAAGCCTCCGCGCGTCATTTGAGCTTCACCCGCGCCGCCGTGGAGCTGTGCGTGACCCAGGCCGCCGTCAGCCATCAGGTGAAAAGCCTGGAGGCGCAGCTCGGCGTGATCCTGTTCAAGCGTCTGCCCCGTGGTTTGATGCTGACCGGCGAAGGCGAAACCCTGCTGCCGGTGTTGACCACGTCTTTCGATCATATCGCGCAGATGCTGGAGCGTCTGGCGGGCGGACAGTACCGGGAGACGCTGACGGTCGGGGCGGTGGGCACCTTCGCCGTGGGCTGGCTGCTGCCCAGGCTGGCGGACTTTCAGGCGAAGCATCCGCTGATCGATCTGCGCCTGTCGACCCACAACAACCGGGTGGACGTGGCCGCCGAAGGGCTGGATTACGCGATCCGCTTCGGCGCGGGGGCGTGGCACGGGATCGAAGCGACCCGTCTGCTGGAGGCGCCGCTGTCGGTGCTGTGCGTGCCGGAGATCGCCCGGCAACTGCACGCGCCGGGGGATTTGCTGCAACAGCGTCTGCTGCGTTCCTACCGCAGCGATGAATGGCCGCAATGGTTCCAGGCGGCGGGTCTGGCGACTCACGCGGCACCGCCCCAAAGCATCGTGTTCGACTCATCGCTGGCGATGATGGACGCGGCCTTGCAGGGGAGCGGGGTGGCGCTGGCGCCGCCGTTGATGTTTGCCCGGCAATTGGCGACGGAGGCGATCTGTCAGCCGTTCGCGATCGAGATCACCACGGGGAGCTACTGGCTGACGCGGTTGCAGTCGAAGCCGCAAACCCCGGCGATGGCGGCGTTCAGGCACTGGTTGCTGCAGATGTCCGCCTGACGCCGAATGTAGGGGTCAGCCTGCTGGCGATGGTGGTCGACACCTCAATGCCGGATGTGCCGCCGTCATCGCGAGCAGGCTCGCTCCCACAGAGGGGCTGTGGTCCGGTCAGGGATTCAGCGCACCAGGCACGGCTTCTTGTTATCGAACGCCCAGCCGGGGATCAGGTACTGCATCGCCACGCTGTCGTCCCGCGCGCCCAGCCCCATGCCTTCGTACAGTTCATGGGCCTTGGCCACCTGATCCATGTCCAGTTCCACGCCCAGCCCCGACTTGTGCGGCACCTTCACGCAACCGTCGACGATCTGCAGCGGTGCTTTGGTCAGGCGCTGGCCGTCCTGCCAGATCCAGTGGGTGTCGATGGCGGTGATGTCGCCCGGCGCGGCGGCGGCCACGTGGGTGAACATCGCCAGGGAAATGTCGAAGTGGTTGTTGGAGTGCGAGCCCCAGGTCAGCCCCCATTCGTGGCACATCTGCGCCACGCGCACCGAGCCCTGCATCGTCCAGAAATGCGGGTCGGCCAGGGGGATGTCCACCGACTGCAACTGGATCGCGTGGCCCATTTCGCGCCAGTCGGTGGCGATCATGTTGGTGGCGGTCTTGAGTCCCGTGGCGCGGCGGAATTCGGCCATCACTTCGCGGCCCGAGTAGCCGTTCTCCGCGCCGCACGGATCTTCCGCGTAGGCCAGCACATGATGCTGGTCACGGCACAGGCGGATGGCTTCCTTGAGCGACCAGGCACCGTTCGGGTCGAGGGTGATGCGCGCCTCGGGGAAGCGTTCGGCCAGGGCGGTCACGGCCTCGATTTCCGCATCGCCGCTCAGCACGCCGCCCTTGAGTTTGAAGTCCTGGAAGCCGTAGCGGGCGTGGGCGGCTTCGGCCAGGCGCACCACGGCGCCGGCGGTCATGGCTTGCTCATGGCGCACGCGGAACCAGTCGTTGTCGGCGTCTGGTTCGCTGCGGTAGGCCAGGTCGGTCTGCCGACGGTCGCCGACGTAGAACAGGTAACCGAGCATCTTCACTTCGTCGCGCTGCTGGCCTTCGCCGAGCAATGCGGCCACCGGCACGTCGAGGTGCTGGCCGAGCAGGTCGAGCAGGGCGGCTTCCAGGGCGGTGACCGCGTGGATGGTGATGCGCAGGTCGAAGGTCTGTAGGCCGCGTCCGCCGGCGTCGCGTTCGGCGAAGGTCCGGCGCACCTGGTTGAGGATCTTCTGGTAGGTGCCGATCGGGCTGCCGACCACCAGGCTGCGGGCGTCTTCGAGGGTCTGGCGGATGCGTTCGCCGCCGGGCACTTCGCCGACGCCGGTGTGGCCGGCGTTGTCCTTGAGGATGACGATATTGCGGGTGAAGAACGGCCCGTGGGCGCCGCTCAGGTTGAGCAGCATGCCGTCGTGGCCGGCCACCGGGATGACCTGCATGTCGGTGATGATCGGGGCTTTGGCGGTGTCGTGTACGGTCATTTCGGGTGTCCTTTCAGGCGTGTTTCGGCGCAGCGTCGGCGGTGACGGCGTCGGGCGAGGATTGGGGGGCGGTGCGGGCGGCGAACACGATGACGGCAGCGATGATCGACGTCGCGGCCAGGCCGTAGAGCCCGCCCTGGATGGAGCCGGTGTGTTCTTCCAGCAGGCCGAAGGTGGTCGGCGCCACGAAGCCGCCCAGGTTGCCCACCGAGTTGATCAGGGCGATCACGGCTGCGGCGATGCGTGCGTCCAGGTACGCCTGGGGAATCGGCCAGAACAGCGACGACGCGGACTTGAACCCCAGCGCGGCGAAGCAGATCGCGACGAAGGCGAAGACCGGCCCGCCGGTGGTGGACAGGAACATCCCCGCCGCCGCGATCAGCAGGGCTGCGGCGACCCAGGCCTGCTGGTGTTTCCACTTGGCCGAGAACGAAGCGAACGCGTACATGCCGATGATCGACAGCAACCACGGGATCGAGTTGAACAGGCCGACCTGGAAGTCGCTCATTTCGCCCATCTTCTTGATGATGCTCGGCAGCCAGAAGGTCGCGGCGTAGATGGTCAGCTGGATGAAGAAGTAGATCAGGCAGAACAGGATGATCTGGCGGTCCTTGAGCAGCTTGCCCAGCGACGGCCTGACGGTGGTCGCCGCTTCCCGCGCCCGTTGCTCGTCGTCGATGGCCTTGACCAGCGCATCCTGCTCGGCGCGGCTCAGCCATTGGGCGTCGTGGGGCTTGGCGTCGAGCCAGAACCAGACGAAGACGCACAGGCCCACCGAGAACATCCCTTCGATGAAGTACATCCACTGCCAGCCGTGCAGGCCCAGGCCGCTGATCTGCAGGAGCAGGCCGGACAGCGGGCCGGATATCAACGAGGCCACCGCCGAACCGCTGAGGAAGATCGCGATGGCCTTGCCCCGTTCGGCGGCCGGCAGCCAGCGGGTGAAGTAGTAGATCACCCCCGGAAAGAACCCGGCCTCGGCGACGCCGAGCAGGAAACGCAGGATGTAGAAGTGGGTTTCGTTCTGGATGAACGCCATGCCGGCGGCCACCAGGCCCCAGGTGAGCATGATGCGGGTCAGCCAGATCCGTGCGCCGACCCTTTGCAGCAGCAGGTTGGAGGGGACTTCGAACAGCGCGTAGCCGATGAAGAACAGGCCGGCGCCGAACCCGTAGGCTGCG
Organism: Pseudomonas sp. B7(2017); assembly: GCF_002112745.1. NCBI lineage: Bacteria > Pseudomonadati > Pseudomonadota > Gammaproteobacteria > Pseudomonadales > Pseudomonadaceae > Pseudomonas > Pseudomonas sp. B7(2017). The sequence continues at coordinate 18,640 of NZ_NEIP01000008.1, forward strand.
GCGCCGATGCCCAGGTCGTGTTCCATGTGGGTGCGGACGAAGCCGATGTTCACCCGGTCGATGTAGTTGACGATGAACATGATCACGAACAGCGGCAGGACGTGGCGTTTGACTTTGGCGATGGCCGAGGACAGCGCCGTATCGGCGCCCTCGTTCATCCCGGCGATGGATGGTTTCACTTGGTTTTCTCCCACTCGTTATTTTTATGCGGGGTATGTCTGGGTGTTGCGTTGTTGATAGACATCATACAACTAGATTTTTTTGTCCGACAAGCTGTGAGTACCAACGAAATGATTTGATGCAGGCGTGCCTTTATTCGATTTGTAGGTTTTGTGCTGTGGTTGCTGGGTTTTTTGTGGCTTTGCGGCCGGTTTTGTCTGGTGGATTGTGGGAGGTGGGGAGTGAGGTTTTGGCTCGGATGAATGAATTATTTGAGTGTTGTCATACAAGTTGGGTCGTGTGGTGAGCTAAAATTCGCTCAATGCCCCTCCATGGCAGTGCTACGATCCGCAAGCCCCGCCACCGGAACCGACCATGCAAGACGAACTCGACGCCCCCGCCCGCAAGCGCGCCCACAACCTGGCCCATGACCTGGTCGAAAAGCTGACCCAGGGCATCCTGCTCGGCCAGATGCTGCCCGGCGACAAGCTGCCATCCGAGAATTCCATCGTCCGGGAGCATGGCGTCAGCCGCACGGTGGTGCGCGAGGCCATTTCCAAGTTGCAGGCGTCGGGGTTGGTGGAGACGCGTCACGGCATCGGCACGTTCGTGATCGAGCGGGCGCCGGAGCAGGGCTTGCGACTCAATGTCGAAACCGCGCTGGGGGTACGCGGCATCCTCGAACTGCGCATGGGCCTGGAGACCCAGGCTGCGGCGCTGGCGGCGCAGCGCCGCAGCGAGCAGCAACTGGCGCAGATGCGTCAGTCCCTGGACGATTACCGGCGCCTGCTGGCCAACAACGACAGTTGCGTCGAGGCCGACCGGCGCTTCCACCTGCTGATCGCCGAGGCCACCGGCAACGTGTGCTTCACCGAAATCATGCAGCAGCTGGGGAGCGCGATGATCCCGCGCACCCGGGTCAACGCCGCCGAACGCGGCGCGGTGGACCTGAGCAAGCTGGGGGAACTGGCCAGCCAGGAGCATGAGGCGATCCTCAATGCAATCAGGCGCCAGGATCCGGACGCGGCCCGGGCGGCGATGTGGCTGCACCTGACCAACAGCCGGGACCGGTTTTTGGCTCAGGGCTGAACCGGGGAAGAGGTACGGCTGACATCTTCGTTGCCCGACATACCGCCATCGCTGGCAAGTCGAATCGTCGCACCGCAGCTCCCACAGGGTTCGGCGTTGTTCGCGGAAATGGCGGGCCACCGCAGATTCTGTGGGAGCTAGCATGCTAGCGATGAGGCCGGGCCAGTCGACATCTCTGTTGTCTGTTCCGCCGCCATCGCTGGCAAGTCGAATCGTCGCACCGCAGCTCCCACAGGGTTCGGCGTTGTTCGCGGAAATGGCAGGCCACCACAGATTCTGTGGGAGCTAGCATGCTAGCGATGAGGCCGGTCCAGTCGACATCTCTGTTGTCTGTTCCGCCGCCATCGCTGGCAAGTCGAATCGTCGCACCGCAGCTCCCACAGGGTTCGGCGTTGTTCGCGGAAATGGCGGGCCACCGCAGATTCTGTGGGAGCTAGCTTGCTAGCGATGAGGCCGGTCCAGTCGACATCTCTGTTGTCTGTTCCGCCGCCATCGCTGGCAAGCCAGCTCCCACAGGGCTCAGTGGCGTTCGCAGAAATGGCAGGCCACCGCAGCTCCTGTGGGAGCCAGCCTGCTGGCGATGGCGTCGGTGAGGGCGCCGTCAGGCTCAGGCCGTGCCGATGTCCCGCATCAACAGCCCGAAGCGCAGGTCCACCGCATCCGGAATCGGCAGGTAAACGGTGTGCCCGTCCCCCGGCGCCACGTCGATGGCTTCGTCCTTGAGGTTGTGCAACTGGTGCAGGTCGAAATGGAAGTTGCCCTTGGGCGTCATCAGTTCCAGGTGATCGCCCAGGGCAAAGCGGTTCTTCACCTTGACTTCGGCCAGCCGGCCCCGGCGTTCGCCGGTCAGTTCGCCCACGAACTGCTGGCGCTCGGAGACCGAGCTGCCGTTCTGGTAGTTCTGGTACTCGTCATGCACATGGCGGCGCAGGAAACCCTCGGTGTAGCCGCGTTGGGCCAACGACTCCAAGTCGTTCATCAGGCTGCGGTCGAACTCGCGGCCGGCCACCGCGTCGTCGATGGCCCGGCGATAGACCTGGGTGGTGCGCGCGCAGTAGAAGTGCGACTTGGTGCGCCCCTCGATCTTCAGCGAATGCACGCCCATGCGGGTCAGGCGCTCGACGTGCTGCACCGCGCGCAGGTCCTTGGCGTTCATGATGTAGGTGCCGTGTTCGTCTTCGAACGCCGGCATCAGTTCGCCGGGACGGTTGGCCTCCTGCAGCAGGAACACCTGTTCGGTGGGGGCACCCAGGCCGAGGGTCGGCTGCGGTTCGCAGGTCTGCACGATTTCGCCCAGTTGGTTTTGCGTGGCCTCCTGTGCCGAGTACTTCCAGCGGCAGGCGTTGGTGCAGGTGCCTTGGTTGGCGTCGCGTTTGTTCATGTACCCCGAGAGCAGGCAGCGGCCGGAGTAGGCCATGCACAGGGCGCCGTGGACGAACACCTCCAACTCCATGCCCGGCACCTGTTCGCGGATTTCGCCGATCTCCTCCAGGGAAAGTTCGCGGGACAGGATGATCCGGCTCAGGCCCTGCTGCTGCCAGAACTCCACGCTCGCCCAGTTCACCGTGTTGGCCTGCACCGACAGGTGGATGGGCATCTGCGGGAAGTGCCGGCGCACCAGCATGATCAGGCCCGGGTCGGACATGATCAGCGCGTCCGGCGCCATTTCGATCACCGGCGCCAGATCCTTGAGGAAGGTCTTGAGCTTGGCGTTGTGCGGGGCGATGTTGACCACCACATAGAAGCGCTTGCCCATGGCCTGGGCCTCGCGGATGCCGAGGGCGAGGTTGGCGTGGTCGAATTCGTTGTTGCGCACCCGCAGGCTGTAGCGCGGCTGGCCGGCGTACACCGCGTCGGCGCCGTAGGCGAAGGCGTAGCGCATGTTCTTCAGGGTGCCGGCGGGGGCCAGCAGTTCCGGGGCGGTAAGGGGCAGGGTGGCGGTCATGGCGGCATCGCTGGCAAAAGCGCGGGAGGGTAAGGCAACGGCGGCGAGGATTCATTGATCTGGATCTATGCTCCATGAACAAAAAGGGCACTTGTGCCGCAGCGGGCTGACCAAGTCCGGGTGGGCGCACGGGGCGCCCCGGCCGACGTGGATCGCACATGAACCGAAAGAGCCTGCAATTCAAATCCCTCACGGTGCTGCTGGCGCTGGTGACCGTCGCCTTCATCTGGATCCTGCTGCCGTTCTACGGCGCGGTGTTCTGGGCGGTGATCCTCGGCATCCTGTTCGCACCGATGCAGCGGCGCCTGCAGTTGCGGTTCGCCTGGCCGCGCAACCTGACGGCGTTGTGCACCTTGGGCATCTGCCTGGTCGTCGCGATTTTGCCGGTGATCGTCATCGGGGGGCTGCTGGTGCAGGAAGGGGCGATGCTCTACAAGGGCATCGACAGCGGCGAGATCGACATCGGCGCCTACCTTGCACAGTTCAAGCACAGCCTGCCGCCGTACTTCCAGCACCTGCTCGACCGCTTGGGCGTCGGTGAGCTCAACGCCTTGCGCGAGAAGATCGTCAAGGCCGCGCTGCAAGGCAGCCAGGCGCTGGCGACACAGGCGTTCAGTGTCGGTCAGGGCACGTTCGAGTTCGTGGCGGGTTTTTTCATCATGCTGTACTTGCTGTTCTTCTTTTTGCGCGACGGCGCCGAACTGGCGCGCAAGGTACGCGCGGCGGTGCCGCTGGAGGAGCAGCACAAGCGCCGTCTGCAACTGAAGTTCAACCGCGTGGTGCGCGCCACGGTGAAGGGCAATCTGCTGGTGGCGATCACGCAAGGGGCGCTGGGCGGGGCGATCTTCTGGTTCCTGGACATCCCCAGCGCGTTGCTGTGGGCGGTGCTGATGGCGTTCCTTTCGCTGTTGCCGGCGGTAGGGGCGGGCCTCGTCTGGGCACCGGTGGCGCTGTATTTCCTGTTGAGCGGAATGATCTGGCAGGGCGTGGTGCTGGGGTTGTTCGGCGTGTTCGTGATCGGGCTGGTGGACAACCTCATGCGTCCGCTGCTGGTGGGCAAGGACACGCGCATGCCGGACTACATGATCCTGATCTCGACGTTAGGCGGCCTGGCGGTCTTCGGGCTCAACGGCTTTGTGATCGGTCCGCTGATCGCGGCGCTGTTCATGTCGAGCTGGGCGCTGTACCTCGAGACCCGGCCCAAGGTGCAATTGCCTTAGGCGCCGAGCGGGCCGTCGAGCATGGCCCGGGACAGCGCCTGGGCGTCCGGCAGCGAGCGCAGCGGGCCGCTCACCGGTTCGCCGTCGCGCACCACGTACCAGCAAGCGAGCAACCCCAAGGCGCGGAGCGAGGCGGGGACGGCGCTGCCGATGACAGACATGATTTGAACCTGAGCCATTGCCGATACCTCCATCAATCGATGGGGCTACCTTATGCAATCGTCGGCCCGGCGGAAAATCAACGCTTTCGATAGTGGACATCGACGCCGGCGGGGGGCTGTTCAGTCGACCACTTGATCGAGCATGTGCACCACTTCCCGCTCGTTGAGCAAGCCCTTGCGCACCAGGTTTTCGGTCAGCAGCGAAAGGAACTTGGCGCTGCGGTGGCCTTCCAGGTGCTTGAGCTCGGTCAGGGCGCTGTAGACCTTGCTTGAGGTGCATAGACCGACGATGCGGTGCGGGTTCTGTGTGGGCATGGCTGTCGTCCTTGTTGTTTTCAACCTTGTTGTTTGCGGACGGATTCAGAGTGCGGCTCCGTCATGACAAAGGGATGACCGTCGGATGACCGGGCGCTCCGGGTCTTGTCCATCATGCCGACTTTAACGGCCATGACTGTCTCCGGAGCGACCTTGACGCGGTGTATCCAGACGCGGCCGACGGACGGTCATAAAAAAGCCCCGCTCAAAAGCGGGGCTCTTTGCAGGGCGGTTACCAGCGCGGGCCGCCGTAGTAGTGCGGGCGACCGTAGTAGCCGCGGGGCGGGCCGTAGTAGACCGGGCCCGGTACGTACACCGGCTGTTGCACATACACCGGTGCCGGCTGGTAGTAGACCGGTGGCGGCGGTTGCTGGACGTACACCGGCGCCGGCTGAGCGTAAACAGGCTGTTGGACGTAGACCGGCCGGTCCTGGTTGATGAGCGCCGAGCCGATGATGGCCGAGCCGACGATCGCACCGAACACCGCCGGGCCCTGCCAGCCACCGCCGTGGGCTTCTGCCTGACCTGTGACAGCGAATGCACCAATCAACAAGGCCGCGATGGGGAGTTTACGAATCATGATAATTCCTCGGTTCTTCGACCCGGCGTCCGGGCCTGCAGCAGGCACGGGATGGCGCGGGGATACCTCTATGACAACGAATTTCTGAAAATCGGCACGGCCGCTGGGTAAATTTTGTGTAAGGTCTGTACCGGCTCGGTTACCCGGTTTCGCGGCATCGGCTGCGGTGCCCGGAACAGACCGGCCCATGATCGTTCAGAACCCGATGGCCTGGCTAATCCCGTCCATCCGAAAGTGCATTCCGAGGAGATTCTTCATGCAGATGAACCCCAACAAAGACACCCAACTGTGCATGTCCCTGTCTGGGCGTCCCGGGAACTTCGGCCTGCGTTTTCATAACCACCTGTACGAGCAGTTGGGCCTGAACTTCTATTACAAGGCGTTCAGCAGCCAAGACCTGCCGGGCGCCGTAGGCGGGATCCGCGCGCTGGGCATCCGCGGCTGCGGCGTGTCGATGCCGTTCAAGGAGGCCTGCATCGAACTGGTCGACGAACTGGACGCGTCGGCGGCGGCGATCCAGTCGATCAACACCATCGTCAACACCCAGGGCCACCTCAAGGCCTACAACACCGACTACATCGCCGTCGCGCAACTGTTGCAGACCCATGCGGTGCCCAAGGACTCGACCTTCGCCCTGCGCGGCAGCGGCGGCATGGCCAAGGCCGTGGCCAGCGCCCTGCGCGACGGCGGTTACCGCAACGGCCTGATCGTCGCCCGTAACGAACGCGCCGGGCGGGCGCTGGCCGACTCCCTGGGCTACCGCTGGACGGCGGAGCTGGGCGATGAGCGGCCGCAGATGCTGATCAACGTCACCCCCATCGGCATGACCGGCGGGCCTGAAGCCGATCAACTGGCGTTCGCGCCGCAGGTGATCCAGGCAGCGGACACTGTGTTCGATGTGGTGGCGATCCCGTCGGAAACGCCGCTGATCGTGCGTGGCCGGGCCGAAGGCAAGCGAGTGATCACGGGCCTTGAAGTGATCGCCATTCAGGCGCTGGAACAGTTCGTGCTCTACACCGGCGTGCGGCCGACGACGGAACAGTTCGAGGCGGCGGTGGCGTTCGCCCGCAGTTGAGATCGGCAGGGATCTTCATCGCCTGACATGCCGCCATCGCTTGCAGGCAAGCTCTCACAGGGTTCGGTGGCGTTCGCAGAAATGGCAGGCCACCGAAGATCCTGTGGGAGCCAGCCTGCTGGCGATGAGGTCGGTACAGCCGACATTTCTGTTGTCTGTACCTCCGTCATCGCTGGCAAGTCGAATCGTCGCACCGCAGCTCCCACAGGGTTCGGCGGTGATCGCGGAAATGTCAGGCCACCGCAGATCCTGTGGGAGCTAGCTTGCTAGCGATGAGGCCGGTACAGCCAACCTCTTCATCGCCTGACCCATCGCCATCGCTGGCAAGTCGAATCGTCGCACCGCAGCTCCCACATGGGCTGGCGGTGTTTATTCGAGGCGGGCCAGGCGTTCTTCCAGTGCGGCGATCCGTGCTTCCAGCTCCTCGATCCGCTCGACCGACACGCCGCCGCCAGAACTGCGCTCGCCGGCGTTCTGCCGCGCCGCGATGATGGCCTCGATGTCCGCCGGGTCGCCCAGGGCATGGGTGTAGCGGTCTTCGCGCTGGCCGGCCTGGCGCGGAATCAGTACCGCCAACCCGCGGGCGATCAGGCGTTCCAGCTGATGCACCACCTGTTCGGCGTCTTCGAAGTCATGCATGCGGCCGCTGCGGGTCAGCAGTTCGTTGACGGTCTGCGGGCCGCGCAGAAACATCAGCCCCGTCAGCACCAGCTGCGCCGGCACCAGTTCCAGCGCCTTGTCGACCTTGTGCTCCCAGCGGTCGGCGCGGCTGCCCATCACCAGTCGGGCCATGCCCTGGCTTTCGAGAGCGCGCAGGCTCTGGCCGATCTGACCTTGGGTCAGGTTCATCACCGGTTCGCGGCTGGTCTTCTGGTTGCAGGCCAGCACCAGCGCGTTGAGGGTCAGCGGATAGGTTTCCGGGCTGGTGGCCTGCTTCTCGATCAGCGAGCCCAGAATGCGGATTTCCGTGGCGTTGAGCCGCGGTTCGTCGAAAGTGGTCTCTGATTCGGTGGTCATCGCGGGCTCCCTGTGCAGTCGAAGGCGCCTAGCCTAATCCTTGCGTGACAAAAGACAAGCCGCACCGGAGCAAGGCATGGCTATAATCGCCCACGTTTGACCACCCGCCACCACGCGAGACTGCCATGACCATTTCCCTGTACGCCGCATCCGTCCCGGTTTTCCAGCAGATGCTCAACGCCCTGAGCGATGTGCTGAAAAAGGCCGAAGCCCACGCCACCGAGAAAAACATCGACCCGAACGCCTTCCTCCAGGCACGCCTGTACCCGGACATGTTCCCGCTGGTGCGCCAGGTGCAGATCGCCGTGGACTTCGCCAAGGGCGTGTCGGCCCGCCTGGCCGAAGTCGAGCTGCCGAAGTACGACGACAGCGAAACCACCTTCGCCGAGCTGCAAGCCCTGCTGAGCAAAGTCCTGGCCTTCATCGGCGAGATCAAGCCGGAGCAGATCAACGGCAAGGAAGGCATCGAGATCGTGACCCGTCCGGGCACGCCGAAAGAGAAGCGCTTCACCGGCCAGGCCTACCTGCTGACCTACGGCCTGCCGCAGTTCTTCTTCCACGTCACCACCGCCTACGCGCTGCTGCGCCACAACGGCGTGGAAGTGGGCAAGCGCGATTACATGGGCGCGTTCTAAGCCGCCCGGCTTCGCAAAACCATTGAAAAAGCCCGCCAAGGCGTCAACCTTGGCGGGCTTTTTCATGCCGTTCTTCTGTAGGGGCGAGCCTGCTCGCGATGTGGCCGTACTGGCCGGAACGCCATCGCGAGCAGGCTCGCTCCTACAGGTTTGGCGTCAGGCCGGGCGCTGGGCCTTCTGTTCTTCGCCCAGGCACGCGGCGGCGGTGAACAGCACGTCGGTGGAAGAGTTCAGCGCGGTCTCGGCCGAGTCCTGCAGCACGCCGATGATGAAGCCCACGGCCACCACCTGCATGGCGATCTCGCTCGGGATGCCGAACAGGCTGCACGCCAGCGGAATCAGCAGCAGCGAACCACCGGCCACGCCCGAGGCGCCGCAAGCGCAGATCGCCGCGACGACGCTGAGCAGGATCGCGGTCGGGATGTCCACGGCGATGCCCAGGGTGTGCACGGCGGCCAGGGTCAGCACGGTGATGGTGATCGACGCGCCGGCCATGTTGATGGTGGCGCCGAGCGGGATCGACACCGAATAGGTGTCTTCGTGCAGGCCCAGGCGCTTGCTCAGTTCCAGGTTGACCGGAATGTTGGCCGCCGAGCTGCGGGTGAAGAACGCGGTGATGCCGCTTTCGCGCAGGCACTTGAGCGTCAGCGGATACGGGTTGCGGCGCAGCTTCCAGAACACGATCAGCGGGTTCATCACCAGCGCCACGAACAGCATGCAGCCCAGCAGCACGGCCAGCAGGTGCGCATAGCCGATCAGCGCGCCGAAGCCCGAGGTGGCCAGGGTCGAGGCCACCAGGCCGAAAATGCCCAGCGCGGCGAAGCGGATCACCACCCGCACGATCAGGGTCACGCCGTTGGACAGGTCGTCCAGCACCTGGCGGGTGGTGTCGCCGGCATGGCGGATCGCCACGCCCATGCCGATGGCCCAGGCCAGGATGCCGATGAAGTTGGCGTTCATCAGGGCGCTGACCGGGTTGTCGACCACGCTCAGCAGCAGGCTCTGCAGCACTTCGCCGATGCCGCCGGGCGCGGTCACCGCGACGTTGTCGGTGGACAGCACCAGGTGGGACGGGAACAGCGTGCTGGCGATCACCGCCACCACGGCGGCGCCGAACGTCCCCAACAGGTACAGGAACAGGATCGGCCGGATGTGGGTTTCCTGGCCGTGCTTGTGGTTGGCGATCGAGGCCATGACCAGCACGAACACCAGAATCGGCGCCACGGCCTTGAGGGCCGAGACGAACACCTTGCCGATGAACGCAGTGCCTTTGGCCGCTTCCGGCGCGAACAGCGCCAGGGCGATGCCGGCCACCAGACCGATCAGGATCTGCGTGACCAGGCTGAGGTTTTTCAGGCGCTGCAATAGAGAAGGGGATGAAGCGGTCATAACGGCATCTCTGAATTTTTATGGGGAGCAGGTCGCGTGCGCGGACGACAAGGCGGGGGCAGGCCCGGCGCACGAACCGAAAGTGTCGGCGAGCCAACGACGCCGACAAACGGGTCGCTGAACAGGGTGTACGTTTTGCAGGGCGCGGACTTTACCACAGCACAGGCGCGTTCCTTCAGGCCTGTGACGATCCGCCGCCCGAACGGCCGGCAAGATCGGCAGCTTTGTGCAAGCCTGGGCGCAAACACTTCTGTTAAGATCCGCCATCCTCATTTTCAGATTTGCCGGCGGGCCTTCGGGTCGAACGCCGGTGCCGTCGTTTCGCTGGAGTTTCCCATGCTGTTTCCGATCCTTCTGTTGTCCGCCGCCGGCTTCACGGTGCTGACCACGGAATTCATCATCGTCGGCCTGTTGCCGGCGATCGCCCGAGACCTTGACGTCACCATCCCGCAGGCCGGGTTGCTGGTGACCCTGTTCGCCTTCACCGTGGCGATGTTCGGGCCGTTCCTGACGGCGTTCTTCGCACGGTTCGAGCGGCGCCGGCTGTTCATCACCATCCTGATCATGTTCGGTCTGGCCAACACCCTCGCGGCCCTGGCGCCGAACATCTGGGTGATGGCCGTCGCCCGGCTGATCCCGGCGCTCGGGCTGCCGGTGTTCTGGGCCCTGGCCAGCGAAACGGCGGTGGACATCGTCGGCCCCGACCACGCCGGCCGCGCCATCGCCAAGATCGGCTTCGGCATCGTCTGCGCCACCGTGTTCGGCATTCCGGTCGGCACGCTGATTTCCGACGCGTTCGGCTGGCGCAGCGCGTTCGCCATCCTGGCGGTGATCGCGTTCGCCAAGGCGTTGCTGCTGTTCGTCTACCTGCCCAAGACCCACCTGCACCAGCATCAGGTCAGCTTCGCCTCGCAGTTCAAGATTCTGCGCAGCCCGCTGATGTTGGGCCATGTGCTGCTGTCGATCGTGGTGTTCAGCGGCATGTTCACCGCCTACACCTACCTGGCGGACATCCTGGAACGGCTGGCCGGGTTCAACGGCACCGTGGTCGGCTGGTGCCTGATGGGCTTCGGCGCGGTGGGGCTGATCGGCAACTCGCTGGGTGGCCGCGCGGTGGACCGTCATCCGCTGGTGGCGTCGATCATGTTCTGCACCTTCATGATCGCCGGCATGGTGGCACTGGTGCCGAACATCCATTCGCCGGTCGGGCTGGCGGCGGCGATGGGCATCTGGGGCGTGACCCAGGCGGCGCTGTTCCTGGTCAGCCACGTGCGCCTGATGAAGGCGGCGCCCGAGGCGCCGGCGTTCGCCGCGTCGCTGAACATCGCCGGGGCCAACCTGGGCATCGGCCTGGGCGCGATGGTCGGCGGCCGGGTGATCGACAGCGCCGGCCTGGGCTTCGTGGGCTTCGCCGCCGCCGGCTTCATCCTGCTGTCGATCGTCCTGGCCATGGTACTGATGGCGCTCAAGCCGCGGGTGGCCTGCGCCGAGGCCTAAAGGGCGGTGAACAGCTCGCGTCGGGCACCTTCGGTGATCGCAACGATGCCGGGGTGCTTGACCTTGCGCTCCACGGAAATCGCGTAGAACGATTCGCTCACCGCGTCGGTCTGGCCGATCGCTTCGACGCCGCACTGACGCTTCACCTCATCGGCGATCACGCTGGGGCCGATGAAGATCCCGCTGCCGGACTGGCCGAACGCCTGCATCAGCGCGCTGTCATCGAACTCGCCGACGATCCTCGGCTGGATCTGCTGTTCGGCGAACCAGCGCTGCAAGCGGCTGCGCACCACGGTTTCCGCGCCGGGAATCAACAGCGGCGCACCGTGCAGGCTGCGCGGGAAGTCGTTTCCGTATTGCGCCGCCAGTTCGGCGGTGGCGAAAAAGCTGATCCCGCATTCCCCCAGTTTCTGGCTGTAGCCCTTGATGTCCAGGTGCGACGGCATCGGACTGTCGGAAATCACCATGTCCAGCCGCTGGATCGCCAGATCCGCCAGCAACCGTTCCAGTTTGTCTTCGCGGCAGGTGATGCGCAGCGGCTCGCTCAGTTCCATGGTCGGCGCGATCAGGCGGTAGACGATGGATTTGGGCACCACATCGGCCACGCCGACGCGGAACAGGATCTGCTGCTCGTTGGGCTGGGTGCGCAGCATCCGTTCCAGCTCGCCGCCCAACTGAAACATCTGTTCGGCATAAGGCAGGGTCTGGCGCCCGGCTTCGGTGAGCTCCAGCTGGCGACCGACCCGGCGGAACAGTTCGATGCCGTAGGTTTCTTCGAGCAGGGAAATCTGCCCGCTGATGGTCTGCGGGGTCAGGTTCAACTGCTCGCAGGCGCGCACGATGCTGCCGGTCTTGGCCACCACCCAGAAGTAATGCAGTTGTCGGTAATTGAGCATGGCGTTCTTCTGTGAAATGTTTTGTTCGTAAAAACCGAAGTATAGCCGGTAAAAATACGAATTTTTCTGAAGTGTCACCTTCCCTAGAATGCCCAGCCATCGACGGCGGGCCTGTCAGGCCAGATGTCTGATCCATTCGAGGGAAACAAGATGAAACTCAAAACCACGGCGGTGCTGATCGCGTCTTTACTGGTGTTGGCCGGATGCGACCAAGCGGAAAAGAGCGCCCAGCAACTGATGGGGCAAGCGGCGGAAGCCGCCAAGCAGGCCATCGACGACACCCACAAGGCGGCGGAGCAGGCGCTCAGTGATGCCACCGGCAATCTGACCGGCAAGAACGAATCGAAGGATGACGACGGAAAATCCGAATCGTCCTCCCAGGAAATCTAAAACGTCTTACAAGAACCAGGACTGAACCATGGAATATCTGTTGGAACTCGCCGCCAGCCCCACCGCCTGGATTGCGCTCGCCACCCTGGTGGTGATGGAGATCGTGCTCGGCATCGATAATCTGATCTTTATCTCGATCCTGACCAACAAGCTGCCCGAGCAGCACCGTCAGAAGGCGCGGCGCATCGGTATCGGCATGGCGCTGATCCTGCGTCTGGGCCTGCTGAGCACCATCGCGTTCATCGTCCAGCTGACCGAGCCTGTGATCGAGATCTTCGGCCATGCGTTCTCCTGGAAGGACATCATCCTGATCGCCGGCGGCCTGTTCCTGCTGTGGAAAGCCACCACGGAGATCCATCACAGCATGGATCCGGCGCCGGAGGATCCGAAGTCCGCCAGCTCCACCGTGACCCTGGGTTTCGCCGCCGCCATCGGGCAGATCCTGATGTTGGACCTGGTGTTCTCCATCGACAGCATCATCACTGCCGTCGGCATGACCGAACACCTGCCGATCATGATCATCGCGGTGCTGGTGTCGGTATTGGTGATGCTGCTGGCGGCTGATCCGCTGGCCAAGTTCATCAACGACAACCCGACGGTGGTGATGCTGGCCCTGGGCTTCCTGATCATGATCGGCATGACGTTGATCGCCGAAGGCTTCGGCGCCCACGTGCCGAAAGGCTATGTGTATGCGGCGATGGCGTTCTCCGCGGTCATCGAGGTGCTGAACATGATGTCGCGCCGGGCCAAGCAAAAGCGTCTGCCGGCTGAAGGCTAAGCGCCGCTGAACGAAAAGGCCGCCCGGGCTCTTGCGAGTCCGGGCGGCCTTTTTCCGTTTGGGCTGTCGGGCGTCAGTCAGTGCGCGGTGGCGTGGCGGGCGCGGTGCCTGGCGGCCTTTTCCGCAGGTTCGGGGCGGGGCGGATGAGGGTGGTGGCGCCGGGCGATGCGCAGCACGCCCCACAACATGGCGGCGGCCACGGCCAGCCAGCCGGCTATCAGCATCATGATGGTCATCGTCAGGCTCATCGGTGCCTCCTCTTTGCCCTGCGTCGGGCGCACGCGTTCTCTGTCTTCAAGCCACAGTCTAGTCGCTGGCGTGTTTCAGGCTATTGACCGAAGGTCGGGGGCGGCCAATCAGTTCGCTCTATGCCGGCGATGCGTCTGCGGATTCGGGCTATACCGCAGCGTTGCGCCGTCCTATGATCGTCGGCCAAGCCGGAACACGACGACCGGCGTCTTTGATAGAGAGTGACGATGGTGCAGGTATTTTCTCGGATCCGCGCGGCGCTGCTGGCGGCAGGTTGCGCGGCCGCCCTGGCGGGGTGCGCGGGCAGTGTGGCGCCGGAGGTTCAGCGTTTGCCGGAGCGGGTCGAGCTCAGCGGCACGTTCTACCGCGGCGAGGCCAATCAGAGCGGGCCGCAGGTGCTGGCCAGCCTGTTGTCGCAGCAGGGCATCGTGATCACGCCGGGCCTGTTGGAGAAGCCGCTGCGCCTGCCCCAAGCGCAAGACCAGTTGCAGCAGAACCTGCAGAACCTCGCCCGGGAATACGGCATGGTGGTCTATCCGCTGGACAGCCGGCTGCCGGCGCTGCTGACCCAGGTCGCCGCAGGCTATCCGGTGATGGTGCGCTTCAGCGAAGGGTCGGCCTTCTGGGCCGAGCCGCGCTACGCGATCCTCTCCGGCTACGACCGGAAAAAGCAGACCGTGCTGTTGCGCGCCGGGATGAACCGGCGCGAGCTGATGGGCTTCGACGCCTTCGAGTCGGCCCTGAACAAGGCCGGCGGCTGGGCGGTGCTGATCCAGAAGCCTTCGCAGGTGCCGGCCTCGGTCGACCGCCAGCGCTGGCTGAAGGCCGCCGACGAGCTGGCCCAGGCCGGGCAGGAGCAGGAAGCGGCCCAGGCGCGCAAGGCGCTGGGGGCGCAGTAAGGCGCCGTTCGTCATTTCTCGGGCACGGCGTGATGCATCGGATTTCTTATGGTCAGAGGCCCGGTCGTTCCGGGCCGTATCCCGGATGCGAGGTGCACATGAGTACCGATTCGAGCTTCGATGACCATAAACCCGACAGCGTGCCGACCACGGCGGAACCCGAGGTGGATCCGGTGCTGGACCCTGAAAGCCCGCTGCGCGACCCGTTGGCCCGTCCGGCGGTGGTGACGCCGCATACGCGGGATCCGAGCGCCGGCGACGGCATCCCCGACGATGACCAGATGCCGCTGCCCAACGATTGAAACCGCAGACGAAAAAAAGCCCCGAACGTTCGGGGCTTTGTCGTTTCGCGGATTACTTGGATGCTTCGACCACGTTGCCGGGGCGGTTCTTCAGGTTCTTCGCCGCCTTGTACTGCAGCGCCGCCGCCGGTGCGTTGGTGCTCTTGCCGGTTTCCACCCAACTGCGGATGCGGCTGGCGTCGGCGAAGTGGGTGTACTTGCCGAACGCATCGAGGATCACCAGGGTCACCGGGCGGTTGCCCATGCGGGTCACCAGCACCAGGCAATGCCCGGCGGGGTTGGTGAAGCCGGTCTTGGTGATCTTGATGTCCCAGTCCGCCTTGTTCACCAAGTGGTCGGTGTTGCGAAAGCCCAGGGTGTAGTTGGGCTTGCGGAACGACACGGTCTTTTCCTTGGTGGTGGTCAGTTCGCTGAGGATCGGATGCTTGTGCGCGGCCACCAGCAGTTTGCTCAGGTCGCGGGCGGTGGACACGTTGCGCTCCGACAGGCCGGTCGGTTCGACGAAATGGGTGCTGGTCATGCCCAAGGCCTTGGCCTTGGCGTTCATCGCGGCGATGAACGCTGCGTAGCCGCCCGGGTAGTGGTGGGCGAGGCTGGCGGCCGCCCGGTTCTCCGAGGACATGAGCGCAATCAGCAGCATCTCGCGGCGCGGCAGTTCGCTTCGCAGTTTGACCCGGGAGAACACGCCCTTCATTTCCGGGGTATTGCTGATGTCGACGTCGATCCATTCGTCCATGTTCTGTCGCGCTTCCACAACCACCAGGCCGGTCATCAGCTTGCTCACGGAGGCGATCGGCACGACCACGTCCGGGTTGCTGGAATAGATGACTTTATTGGTCTGCATGTCCATCAGCAGGGCGCTGCCGGAGGCGATCTTCAGTTGCGAGGCGTCTCGGGGGGCAGCGGTGGTTTCGGCGGCATCGGCCGTTGGCGTGAGGAGTGTGCCTGAAAATGCAAAAACCAGGCTCAGGATGGAGAGGCGAATATTCACGCGGGCGAACTCATAAGGGTTGGAAATGCCGCTTTTGTAACGGCTTGTGTCGTAAAAACGACGCATTGTAGGAGTATGGTCGAAGAACTGTCGATGGTTGTTCGAGAGCCATGAAAAAGTCGTGAAAAGCCCTGTGAAAATAGGGGTTTCCGGCGAACGGTAAAGGTTTTTTCGAGGGCATGAAAAACCCCGCGCAAGGCGGGGTTCTCAGGGGGCGGAAAACGCGCCTCAGCCGTGCAGGGTTTCTGCCGCGTAGAGCGTGTTTTCCAGCAGGCAGGCGCGGGTCATCGGGCCTACGCCGCCCGGCACCGGCGTGATCCAGCCGGCGCGGGGCAGGGCGGTCTCGTACACCACGTCGCCCACCAGCTTGCCGTCTTCCTGGCGGTTGATGCCGACGTCGATCACGATCGCGCCTTCCTTGATCCACTCGCCTTTGACCAGGCCCGGCTTGCCAGCGGCGACCACCACCAGGTCGGCGCGGCCGACGTGGCCGGCCAGATCCTTGGTGAAGCGGTGGGTGACGGTCACGGTGCAGCCGGCCAGCAGCAGTTCCATCGCCATCGGGCGACCGACGATGTTGGAAGCGCCGACGACCACGGCGTGCATGCCGTACAGGTCGACGCCGGTGCTTTCCAGCAGGGTCATGATGCCTTTGGGGGTGCACGGGCGCAGCAGCGGGATGCGCTGGGCCAGACGGCCGACGTTATAAGGGTGGAAACCGTCGACGTCCTTGTCCGGACGGATGCGCTCCAGCAGCTTGGAGGCGTCCAGGTGTTCCGGCAGCGGGAGCTGGAGCAGGACGCCGTCGATCGCCGGGTCGTCGTTCAGGCGGTCGATCAGGTCGGCCAGCGCCTGCTGGGTGGTGTCGGAAGGCAGGTCGTAGGCCTGGGAAAGGAAGCCGACCTCTTCACAGTCTTTACGCTTGTGCGAGACATAAACCTGAGAGGCAGGATCGCTGCCGACCAGGATCACCGCCAGGCCCGGCGTGCGCAGGCCTTGCTCGCGACGCTCTGCGACCCGTTGGGCGATCTGCTGGCGCAGGCTGGCGGCGATGGATTTGCCGTCGATTAGTTGTGCAGTCATTGCGCGTGATTAACCATCGAGAGGGGAAAAAATGAGAACGCATTCTCGCATGTCAGGCGGTGAGGGCAAAGGCGCTTGGTCTGCAAATTCCCCTAACCCCTTTAATTAAATGAATTTTTTTTAAAAAGGATTTGACGGTCTCCGGGTGTCTCTATACTATTCGTCGCACTTGTCGGGCACAGCCTAGCACTGGTTAAGAAAGTCGAGCGGAATCAAGGTTCTGCAAGGCCGGAAAGCACTTAGTTTGTAGTCCTCCAAGGGTACAGATTAACAAGGCGCCCGTAGCTCAGCTGGATAGAGCATCCGCCTTCTAAGCGGATGGTCGCAGGTTCGAGTCCTGCCGGGTGCGCCATTAGGCAGCATTGGCACAAGTAGCGCGATATGGTGGGCGTAGCTCAGTTGGTAGAGCACGGGATTGTGACTCCCGTTGTCGTGGGTTCGATCCCCATCGTCCACCCCATATTCAAAAGGCGCCAGATTTAACGGTCTGGCGCCTTTGCTTTAACCGCTTCAAGTCGCGGATGTGGTGGAATTGGTAGACACACTGGATTTAGGTTCCAGCGCCGCGAGGCGTAAGAGTTCGAGTCTCTTCATCCGCACCAATCAAGGCTTCATTCATGCCGCTGGCTTGGTTGAGGTATCGCAAAGGGGCTGAAAGGCTTTTTTGACACGCAATATGGTGGGCGTAGCTCAGTTGGTAGAGCACGGGATTGTGACTCCCGTTGTCGTGGGTTCGATCCCCATCGTCCACCCCATATTTCGAAAGGCGCCAGATTTAACAGTCTGGCGCCTTTTTTGTTTCGGCGGTCCGTGTTTCGGGCCGGCTGTCAGGGAGATGCTGGCGCGCCTCTTCTATATATAGAATGGTCGGCACGAACCCCTGGCGGGATTGTTGTATTCGCCTGCGGAGCGCGGCGCATCCGTGCGTCCGCACCGGAAAACCGCCTGCTGCGTTTCCACCTGATTTCAGTAGGGTGACTTCTTGGGTTTGACCCACTAGAATGCATGCCCTTGATTCTGGGGTCGGAAACGGCCGGCCAACGTCTGTGCAACGAGGAATATCCATGCAAGTTTCTGTTGAAAATACTACTGCTCTTGAGCGCCGCATGAGCGTCACCGTGCCGGCCGAGCGCATCGAGAGCCAGGTCAACAAGCGTCTGCAGCAGACTGCCCAAAAGGCCAAGATTGCTGGCTTCCGTCCAGGCAAAGTGCCGATGAGCGAAATCAAGCGCCGTTTCGGTGCCGACGCTCGTCAGGAAGCGGTGGGCGACGTGATCCAGTCCTCCTTCTATGAAGCGGTGGTCGAGCAGAAGCTGAACCCTGCCGGTTCGCCTTCGATCGAGCCGAAATCCCTGGAAGCCGGCAAGGACCTGGAATACGTAGCCGTATTCGAAGTGTTCCCTGAGTTCACCGTCGCCGGTTTCGACGGCATCACCGTCGAGCGCCTGAGCGCCGACGTGGCTGACGCCGACCTGGACAAGATGCTGGACATCCTGCGCAAGCAGAACACCCGTTTCGAAGTGGCCGAGCGCGCTGCCCAGAACGAAGACCAGCTGAACATCGATTTCGTCGGCAAGGTCGACGGCGAAGCGTTCGCCGGCGGTTCCGCCAAGGGCACCCAGCTGGTGCTGGGCTCCGGCCGCATGATCCCGGGCTTCGAAGAAGGCCTGGTCGGCGCCAAGGCCGGTGAAGAGCGCGTTCTGAACCTGACCTTCCCTGAGGACTATCAGAACCTGGACCTGGCCGGCAAGACCGCCGAGTTCACCGTGACCGTCAACACTGTATCCGAGCCTCAGCTGCCTGAGCTGAACGAAGCGTTCTTCGCCCAGTTCGGCATCAAGGAATCGGGCCTGGAAGGTTTCCGCACCGAAGTTCGCAAGAACATGGAGCGTGAACTGCGTCAGGCGATCAAGTCCAAGGTGAAGAACCAGGTCATGGACGGTCTGCTGGCCACCAACCCGATCGAAGTGCCGAAGGCGCTGCTGTCCAACGAAGTCGACCGTCTGCGCGTGCAGGCCGTCCAGCAGTTCGGCGGCAACATCAAGCCTGACCAACTGCCGGCCGAGCTGTTCGAAGAGCAAGCCAAGCGCCGTGTGGTGCTGGGGCTGATCGTGGCTGAAGTGGTCAAGCAGAACGACCTCAAGCCTGACGAAGCGCGCGTTCGCGAAATGATCCAGGAAATGGCCTCGGCTTACCAAGAGCCTGAGCAAGTGGTGTCCTGGTACTACAAGAACGAGCAGCAACTGAACGAAGTCCGTTCGGTTGTGCTGGAAGAACAAGTTGTGGATACTGTTCTGCAGAAAGCTAGCGTGACCGACAAATCGGTCTCTTACGAAGAAGCGGTCAAGCCGGTAGAAGCTCCAAAAGCCGACTGATTGTTCCTGCGTTAAGAAGTACACACATAAGCCAGCCTTCGCGCTGGCTTATGTGCATTCAAGACATAACTATTTGGGAGTGACTGCAGAGCATGTTCCGAAATTCTTATATTCAGCAGAACTCTGATGTCCAGGCCGCCGGCGGCCTGGTCCCGATGGTTGTCGAGCAATCCGCTCGCGGCGAGCGCGCCTATGACATCTACTCGCGTCTTCTCAAGGAGCGGGTGATCTTCCTGGTCGGTCCTGTCGAAGACTACATGGCCAACCTGATCTGCGCGCAACTGCTGTTCCTTGAGGCGGAAAACCCGGACAAGGACATCCATCTCTATATCAACTCGCCGGGTGGTTCGGTGACCGCGGGCATGTCGATCTACGACACCATGCAGTTCATCAAGCCGAACGTGTCGACGACCTGCATCGGTCAGGCGTGCAGCATGGGCGCTTTCCTGCTGACCGCCGGTGCGCCGGGCAAGCGCTACTGCCTGCCGAACTCGCGCGTGATGATTCACCAGCCGCTGGGCGGTTTCCAGGGTCAGGCCTCGGACATCGAGATCCACGCCAAGGAAATCCTGTTCATCCGCGAGCGCCTCAACACGCTGATGGCCAAGCACAGCGGGCGCACGCTCGAGGAAATCGAGCGCGACACCAACCGCGACAACTTCATGAGCGCCCACGCTGCGCGCGAGTACGGCTTGATCGATGAAGTGATCGAGCAGCGTCCCGCTTAAAACAAGCAGCCCGAAAACAAGGCAGGTCGGCAGGTCCGATCACCTGCGGGCTTGAAAAAGCCCGCAATAGCCTTCATCTTGTGTTGCAAGCCTATCGGATTTGGATCGATCGAATGACTGACACCCGCAACGGCGAGGACAACGGCAAGCTGCTTTATTGCTCCTTCTGTGGCAAAAGCCAGCATGAAGTACGCAAATTGATTGCCGGCCCCTCGGTCTTTATCTGCGACGAGTGCGTCGACCTGTGCAATGACATCATCCGCGAGGAGGTGCAGGAGGCACAGGCCGAAAGCAGCGCGCATAAACTGCCTTCGCCCAAAGAAATCAGCGGCATCCTTGATCAGTACGTGATCGGTCAGGAGCGTGCCAAGAAGGTTCTGGCGGTAGCGGTGTACAACCACTACAAGCGTCTGAACCAGCGTGACAAGAAAAGTGACGATGTCGAGCTCGGCAAGAGCAACATCCTGCTGATCGGCCCGACCGGCTCGGGCAAGACCCTGCTGGCCGAAACCCTGGCCCGCCTGCTGAACGTTCCGTTCACCATCGCTGACGCGACCACCCTCACCGAGGCGGGGTACGTGGGCGAGGACGTCGAGAACATCATTCAGAAGCTGCTGCAGAAGTGCGACTACGATGTGGAAAAGGCCCAGATGGGCATTGTCTACATCGACGAAATCGACAAGATCTCGCGCAAGTCCGACAACCCGTCGATCACCCGCGACGTGTCGGGCGAGGGCGTGCAGCAGGCCTTGCTCAAGCTGATCGAAGGCACCGTCGCCTCCGTTCCGCCGCAGGGTGGCCGCAAGCATCCGCAGCAGGAGTTCCTGCAGGTCGACACCCGCAACATCCTGTTCATCTGCGGCGGTGCGTTCTCCGGCCTGGAAAAGGTCATCCAGAACCGCTCCACCAAGGGCGGCATCGGCTTCAACGCCGAAGTGCGCAGCAAGGAAGAGGGCAAGAAGGTCGGTGAATCCCTGCGTGAGGTCGAGCCTGACGATCTGGTCAAGTTCGGTCTGATCCCGGAATTCGTCGGTCGTCTGCCGGTGCTGGCGACCCTGGACGAGCTGGACGAGGCTGCTCTGATGCAGATCCTCACCGAGCCGAAGAACGCGTTGACCAAACAGTACGCCAAGCTGTTCGAGATGGAAGGCGTGGATCTGGAGTTCCGCTCCGATGCGCTGAAGTCCGTCGCCAAGCGTGCGCTGGAGCGCAAGACCGGTGCCCGCGGCCTGCGTTCGATCCTCGAAGGCGTGCTGCTCGACACGATGTACGAAATCCCGTCGCAGTCCGACGTGAGTAAAGTCGTGATCGACGAAAGCGTCATTGAAGGCAAGTCCAAGCCACTGTACATCTACGAGAACAGTGAGCCGACCGCCAAGGCAGCGCCGGACGCGTAAGCGTCCACCGTGCCGGATCAGGAAGGGGCCTTCGGGCCCCTTTGCTTTTTCGGGTGCAGGCGATCCGGCGCAAGCGGGCCGGGCTGTTCCCCACGGCACTCAATCCCTGCGTGCGCATGCGTAAGTCGTGATTTTTCAAGCCGATCCTTTATCCGCTTGTATTTTTCGGATGCAGCCCCCATCTTGGTTTCAAGCTTACTTCCATCCTTTTACGGCCATCTGGCCGACGCAGAGGCGAAATCATGAAGACAACCATCGAATTGCCTCTCCTGCCATTGCGTGATGTCGTGGTCTATCCGCACATGGTTATCCCACTGTTCGTGGGGCGCGAGAAGTCCATCGAAGCCCTCGAGGCAGCGATGGCGGGCGACAAGCAGATCCTGCTGCTGGCCCAGAGAAACCCGGCCGACGACGATCCCGGCGAAGAGGCTCTCTACCGCGTAGGCACCATCGCCACCGTTCTGCAATTGCTCAAGCTGCCTGACGGCACGGTCAAGGTGCTGGTCGAAGGCGAGCAGCGCGGCACCGTCGAGCGTTTCAGCGAAGTCGACGGTCACTGCCGCGCTGAAGTGTCGCTCATCGAAGAGACCGACGCCGCCGAGCGTGAATCCGAAGTGTTCGTGCGCAGCCTGCTGTCGCAGTTCGAACAATATGTGCAGTTGGGCAAGAAAGTCCCAGCCGAAGTCCTGTCGTCGCTCAACAGCATCGACGAGCCGGGCCGCCTGGTGGACACCATGGCCGCGCACATGGCGCTCAAGATCGAGCAGAAGCAGGAGATCCTGGAGATCGTCGACCTGTCGGCCCGGGTCGAGCACGTCCTGGCGCTGCTGGACGCCGAAATCGACCTGCTGCAGGTCGAGAAGCGCATCCGCGGCCGGGTCAAGAAACAGATGGAGCGCAGTCAGCGCGAGTACTACTTGAATGAGCAAATGAAGGCCATTCAGAAAGAGCTCGGCGACAGCGACGAAGGCCACAACGAAGTCGAGGACCTGAAGAAGCGCATCGACGCCGCTGGCTTGCCGAAAGACGCCCTGGCCAAGGCGACCGCCGAGCTGAACAAGCTCAAGCAGATGTCGCCGATGTCCGCCGAAGCCACGGTGGTGCGCTCGTACATCGACTGGCTGGTGCAGGTGCCGTGGAAGGCCCAGAGCAAGGTACGCCTGGATCTGGCCCGCGCCGAAGACATTCTTGATGCCGACCACTACGGCCTCGAAGAGGTCAAGGAACGCATCCTCGAATACCTCGCCGTGCAGAAGCGCGTGAAGAAGATCCGTGGCCCGGTGCTGTGCCTGGTCGGTCCTCCGGGCGTGGGCAAGACCTCGCTGGCGGAGTCGATCGCCCATGCCACCAACCGCAAGTTCGTGCGCATGGCCTTGGGCGGTGTGCGTGACGAAGCGGAAATCCGTGGTCACCGTCGAACCTACATCGGTTCGATGCCAGGAAGATTGATTCAAAAGATGACAAAGGTGGGTGTCCGCAACCCGCTGTTCCTGCTCGATGAAATCGACAAGATGGGCAGCGACATGCGGGGCGACCCGGCGTCGGCGTTGCTGGAAGTGCTCGATCCGGAGCAGAACCACAACTTCAACGACCACTATCTGGAAGTCGACTACGACCTCTCCGACGTAATGTTCCTGTGCACCTCCAACTCGATGAACATCCCGCCGGCGCTGCTGGACCGGATGGAAGTGATCCGTCTGCCGGGCTACACCGAGGACGAGAAGATCAACATCGCGGTCAAATACCTGTCGCCGAAGCAGATCCAGGCCAACGGCCTGAAGAAGGGCGAGCTGGAGTTCGACGAGGAAGCGATCCGCGACATCATCCGTTACTACACCCGTGAAGCCGGTGTGCGCGGTCTGGAACGCCAGATCGCCAAGGTCTGCCGCAAGGCGGTCAAGGAGCACGCGCTGGAAAAACGTTTCTCGGTGAAAGTGACAGCTGACCTGCTGGAGCATTTCCTGGGCGTGCGCAAGTTCCGCTACGGCCTGGCCGAACAGCAGGATCAGATCGGACAGGTGACTGGCCTGGCCTGGACTCAGGTCGGCGGCGAATTGCTTACCATCGAAGCCGCTGTCGTGCCGGGCAAAGGGCAGCTGATCAAGACCGGTTCGCTGGGCGACGTCATGGTCGAATCGATCACCGCTGCCCAGACCGTGGTGCGCAGCCGCGCCAAGAGCCTGGGCATTCCGCTGGACTTCCACGAGAAGCGCGACACCCACATCCACATGCCGGAAGGGGCGACCCCGAAAGACGGCCCGAGCGCCGGTGTAGGCATGTGCACCGCCCTGGTGTCGGCTTTGACGGGCATTCCTGTGCGTGCCGATGTCGCCATGACCGGCGAGATCACCCTGCGCGGCCAGGTGCTGGCCATCGGCGGGCTGAAGGAGAAGCTGCTGGCGGCCCACCGCGGCGGAATCAAGATCGTCATTATCCCGGAAGAGAACGTGCGCGATCTGAAGGAAATTCCGGACAATATCAAGCAGGATCTGCAGATCAAACCGGTTAAATGGATTGACGAAGTCCTGCAAATTGCGCTGCAATACGCGCCGGAGCCCTTGCCGGATGTGGCTCCGGAGATAGTTGCCAAGGACGAAAAACGTGAGTCTGACTCTAAGGAAAGAATTAGCACGCATTAGTACGCATTTGCCTGGGGGGCTTCCTTGACAGCTTTTTAGAGCCCTTGTTATAAAGCGGCTCTTAAGTGTCTGTAGGCCATTCAGCACTCGTTTTTGCTTTCACCAAAAAACTTAGAATCATACTCAAATAGATATAAGGGGACTTAGAGTGAACAAGTCGGAACTGATTGATGCTATCGCTGCATCCGCTGATATCCCGAAAGCTGCTGCTGGCCGTGCGCTGGACGCTGTAATCGAATCCGTCACTGGCGCTCTGAAGGCTGGCGACTCCGTTGTTCTGGTTGGCTTCGGCACTTTCTCCGTGACCGATCGTCCAGCTCGCGTTGGTCGCAACCCACAGACCGGCAAGACGCTGCAAATCGCTGCTGCTAAAAAGCCAGGTTTCAAAGCCGGTAAAGCCCTGAAAGAAGCTGTCAACTGAGTTCGATTCAGGTTTTTACCCATCCGGGTCGGGGTCAAGCCTGACTTGGCAGCGGGGCGGTAGGGCAGGCGAGCCGAAGCGTTGCCTGCCACGCCGGGATCGAGGGTTCGAGCCCTGTCCGCTCCGCCAGTTTCGAGAAGGCGCATCCTCGGGTGCGCCTTTCTTCTATCCGGATTCTACCCACGCTCCACGGTTGCCCACTCTGAAGTACAACCGTTTCTGGGGGACGCATGCTGCAGAACATCAGGGACAATTCACAAGGCTGGATTGCCAAGACCATCATCGGAGTCATCGTCGTACTGATGGCTCTGACCGGTTTCGACGCCATTTTCAAGGCTGCCACTCACAAGAATGAGGCAGCCAAGGTCAATGGCGAAGAAATCAGCCAGAACGAGCTGAGCCAAGCCGTCGACATGCAGCGCCGTCAGCTGATGCAACAGCTGGGCAAGGATTTCGACGCTTCTCTGCTCGACGAAAAACTGTTGCGCGATTCGGCCCTCAAGGGCCTGATCGACCGTAAGCTGCTGCTGCAAGGCGCTGAACAGTCGAAGTTCGCGTTTTCGGAAGCTGCGCTGGATCAGGTGATCCTGCAGACGCCTGAGTTCCAGGTGGACGGCAAGTTCAGCTCCGAGCGCTTCGACCAGGTGATCCGCCAGTTGGGTTACAGTCGCATGCAGTTCCGCCAGATGCTGGCCCAGGAAATGCTGATCGGCCAACTGCGCGCCGGCGTCGCCGGCAGCGGCTTCGTCACCGACGCCCAGGTGCTGGCGTTCGCCCGCCTGGAGAAGCAGACCCGCGACTTCGCGGCGCTGAGCGTCAAGGCCGACCCGGCTGCCGTCAAGCTGACCGATGACGAGGTCAAGGCTTACTACGACGAGCACGCCAAGGAATTCATGACCCCGGATCAAGTGGTCATCGATTACCTGGAACTGAAAAAGGCCTCGTTCTTCGACCAGGTGTCCGTCAAGGACGAAGACCTGCAGGCGGCCTATCAGAAAGAGATCGCCAACCTGTCGGAACAGCGTCGTGCGGCGCATATCCTGATCGAAGTCAACGGCAAGACCACCGAGGCCCAGGCCAAGGCGAAGATCGAAGACATTCAGGCACGTCTGGCCAAGGGCGAGAAGTTCGAAGCGCTGGCCAAGGAGTTCTCGCAGGATCCGGGTTCGGCCAACAACGGCGGCGACCTGGGCTATGCAGGTCCCGGCGTCTACGACCCGGCGTTCGAGAAAGCCTTGTACTCGCTGGCCAAGGATCAGGTGTCCGCACCGGTGCGCACCGATTTCGGTTTCCACCTGATCAAGCTGCTGGGCGTCGAGGCGCCGGAAGTGCCGACGCTGGCGAGCCTGAAGGACAAGCTGACCCGCGAGCTGAAGGCCCAGCAGGTCGAGCAGCGTTTCGTCGAGGCGACCAAGCAACTGGAAGACTCTTCGTTCGAATCCTCCGACCTGGCCCAGCCGGCGCAGGATCTGAAGCTGACCGTGCACACCTCCAAGCCATTCGGCCGTGAGGGCGGTGAAGGCGTTGCCGCCAACCGTGCCGTGGTGACGGCTGCGTTCAGCACCGAAGTGCTGGATGACGGCGCCAACAGCACCGCCATCGAGCTGGATCCGGAAACCGTGATCGTGCTGCGCGCCAAGGAGCACCTCAAGCCTGCTCAACTGCCGCTGGAAAGCGTGTCTGCGGCTATCCGCACCCAGTTGGTCAAGGAGCATGCCAGCGCTGCCGCCAAGACCCGTGCCGATCAGTTGATCGCCAGCCTGCGTGACGGCAAGGCACCGGCCGACAAGGCGGTGGACGGTCAGAACTGGAAAGTGACCGAAGCGGCCACCCGTGCCCAGGAAGGCGTCGATCCGGCGGTGCTGCAAGCGCTGTTCCGCATGCCGAAGCCGGCCGCCAAGGACAAGCCGACCTTCAGCAGCATCACCCTGCCGGACGGCGGCGTGACCATCGTGCGCCTGAACGGCGTGAACGAAGGCGCCGCGCCGACCGAAGAAGAGAAGGCGCAGTACCGCCGCTTCCTCGCCTCGCGCGAGGGCCAGCAAGACTTCGCGGCTTACCGCAAGCAGCTGGAAGGCCAGGCGGACATCAAGCGTTACTGATGTTCGGTTGAGCGCAAAACGTCAGGCCCCGGATGAGAATCCGGGGCCTTTTCGTTTCCGCCGGGCGGCGGATGACAGTTTTTTCATCGTACGTTTGTCGGTGCGACTTTTTCCGGCCACCCATGACCGGTACAGTTGTAACCGATTCAAGACACTAATCCATGCGCCGCGGGGTGGCGATCTGATGCACAATACGCCCCGGACCGTTTTTCCCTCAGGATGTTCAATGTTGAATTCAATACCCGTGCGTTTCTTCGGGTTGGCGCTGTTGCTGACCGCCGCTGCCGGCTGCTCCAAGGACAAGCCCGTTTACGAGCATGAGAACTTCGATGACTCAGGCACGTTCTCGCGCAACTATCCGGTGAGCGACACCGCCAGTTGCGAAGCGGCGCGCCGTGCGTTGCTCAGCCAGGGCTACATCATCACCAGCAGCGACCCGAAACTGGTCAGCGGCCACAAGAGTTTCCAGCAGACCGGCGAGAGCCACCTGGAAATCAGCTTCAACGTCGTGTGCGCCGAAGACAGCAGCGTCGGCCATCACGCGACGGTGTTCGCCAACGCCCTGCAGGATCGCTACGCGCTGAAGAAGACCAACAACTCCGCCAGCCTGGGGGTGGGCGTGCTGGGTTCGGTGTCGATGCCGATCGGCTCGTCGGACGATTCGATGGTGAAGGTGGCCAGCGAGACGGTGTCGTCGCAGAAGTTCTATGAGCGTTTCTTCACGTTGGTCGAGCTGTTCCTGCCGGCGGACGCCAAGAAGGCAGCGCACATCACCGAGAAGCCGAAGACCGACCTGGGCGTGCCTGAGGCCAAAACGACGCCGGCGGCCGAAACGCCTGCACCGGCCGCAGAGCCTGTGGCGGCACCGGCCCCCACTCCGGCGGTGCAGGCCACGCCGGCTGCGCCTGAGGCGGCGCCAGCACCGGCCGAGGCGACGCCCGTCAGTGCGCAACCGGTGACCCCGACCGCCGAAACGGCACCGGTCACACCGTCGCCGAGCGCGGAACCTGCGCCCGCCACGGAGGCCGTCACGCCGCCGGCCAACCCTGCAAACCTGGCGCCGCCGTCCGAGCCGATTTCGGCGCTGCCCGCCGGCCAGTGACACGGGCAGGAGCGGGTCGGTCCGCTCCTGCAACGGCGCCGCAAAAAACCGCGATAAATTCCCCTCCGGCTGCTACGTTAGTTTCATGAAGGCGGTGTTTCATTTTTCCTTCATGCGGGCACTTTAAGCTCGGCGCACGGGTCTGTTCTTCAGACCATTTTCGGCAAGCGGGGGATCACACGATGGATGACTATCAAGAAGAGCTGCTCGAGTCGCAGGCCTTTGAACTGGACTCGCCGGAGCCGGCCGAAGACGCCACCGAGCTCTGAGGCACCGGCCTGGCGCTTCAGGCCGTCTTGCGGTGACTGCGGCGGAACTCGCCCGGCGTCTGGCCGGTCCAGCGCTTGAACGCGCGCTGGAAGGCTTCGGCTGAGGCGAAGCCCAGCAGGTAGGCGATTTCGCCGAACGCCAGTTCGGTGTCGCGGATGTAGGTCATGGCCAAGTCGCGGCGGGTGTCGTTGAGAATGGCGCGAAACTGCGTGCCTTCCTCGGCCAGCTTGCGGCGCAGGGTCCAGGTCGGCAGCTTCAGGCGTGCCGCCACTTCTTCGAGGTCGGGTTCCCGGCCGCCATTGAGCAACGGCCCCAGCAGTTGCGTGATGCGTTCACGCAGGCTGCGGGTGCGGGTCAGCTGCTCCAACTCCCTTTCGCACAATTGCAGCAGGTGCCGCCAGGTGCTCGGGCAGTGTTCCGGATTGCGTCGGGCGAGGCTGTCCAGGCTCAGGCGCAGCTGATTCTGCTGGGCGCCGAACTGGATCGGACAGTCGCCGAGCTGTGAGTAGGCCTCACGGTAATCCGGCGCGTCGAACTCGATCTCGATCCGCTCCGCATGCAGCGGTTCGGGGCTGACGCTGGAGAGCTGCTGCAGCCAGCCGGCGATGATCGAGTCCACCACGAAGCGGTTGTAGGCGTTGTACGGGCTGATCGAGTAGAAGCGCAGCCAGGCGCCGTCGGTGTCTTCGTGGAAGCTCGATTGGCCGCGGTAGTTGGAGCCGTACAGCGCTTCGAAGCGGATCAGGCAGCGGGCGGCTTCGCGCACGGTGGGCGCCTGGGCCGCCGTGACCCCGGCCAGCCCGGCCTGGCTGAGGCGGCTGAGCCGGCCCATGCGCAAGCCGAGCGCCGCATCGCCGGTCAACTGGATCGCCCCGTGGCCCAGGCGCATGTAGCGGGGGATCGACAGGCGCGCGCCGGCCTCGGCGAGGCGGGCGGGATCCAGGCCGTACTGTTCAAGCAGGGGCTGAGGGTCGGTGCCGTGGCTGCGCATGGCGTCGGCCAGGCTGTGGACGAAACCCACCGACAGATCCCCGAGGCGCATCGGCAGCGGCTTCATGGCTACAGCCAGAGGTTGAGCAGGCGCGCGCCGCGGGCGTCGCCGTCGGTGAATTGCTGGCCGTTGCTGCTCAGGAAACTTTGGCCGGTGGCCGGTTTGTCCCAGAACTGGCCGCGCAGGAACACGCTGATGCCGGCCGCCGCACGGCTGCCGGGCGACTGCGCGGTGAGCGTCAGGCGGTGCCAGGCCTGGCCTTCGCTGACCTCGCCGGGCTTGAGAGGCACCGAGTGCGGTGCGTCCGCCCCCTGATAGCCGCGCCAGGGCAGTTCCCAGGCGCCATGGCCGACGACGAAGGCGGGCACCGCCACCAGTTGTGCGCCTTGTTCGTCGAGCCTGCGGTAGTTGTCCGGATACCAGCTGTCGTTGCCGATCAGCACGCCGAGGCGCCCGGCGGGCGTGTCGACCACCGTGACCGGTGACGGGGCCTGCGAGGGTCCGGTTTCGCTCTGCTCGAAGATCGGGCGCATCTGCCGCTGCGGCTGGCCGATCGGCGCGCCGTCGCGGCCGAACACCACGCTGCTGTTGAACAGCGCGCCGCCGCCGGCCTTGAGCTGGCCGTCGATGACGCTGGGTTCCGGCAGCACGATCGAGCCGGCCACCAGGGTGACGCGGAACTCCTTGGCCAGGCCGCCGAACAGGGCCTGATAGTCCCGGGCCATGGCCCGGGACTTCATGCGCAGGTGGGCGTCGTCCAGCCGGCTGTCGCCCCGGGCGCTGAGCCAGGCGCGGGCGAACTGCAAGGGGTTGCTCGCCGCCAGCCAGTTCATGGCTTCGGGGAGGGTGGCGGCCTGGTACAGCTCGTCTTTCTCGCCGCTGATCATCAGCCAGGTGCCGACGTGCTCGGGCAGCACCACCACAGTCTTCTCGTTGAGCAGGCCTTGGTCCTGGGCCTGTTGCAGATAGGCGGCGAGCTTGCGGTGCAGGCGCTCGGTGCTTTGGTAGTCGGTGGGGAACAGCTCCGGCTGGATCCCCAGCAGGTTGCCCCGGTCGGCGGGGGTGCCCTGGTCGACCGCCAGCCGGATGCGCAGGTCCGACAGGTAATGGCCCATCGGGCGGTCGGCGGTCCACATCGCGTACCAGGCAAGGGCGGCGATGATGACCATGGAAAAAGTTAGGTACAGAAGTTTGCGCATGAAGACCAACGACAGCCGGGTGCAGGGTGTGCGACTAGGGTAGGGCCCGCGCCGGTGCTTGCCAAGGGCCGCTGCGCATTTGGATCAATAACTTGTCAGTTACGGTCATTGAGTGACAGGGATGCGACTCTTAGTCTGTCGAACATGACTGACGGGGGACGCAGAGCTCCCGCACTTTTCCGTGAACGCTCGCTGTGGAGTTACCGATGACCGCCGCTCACTACCCGCACCTGCTGGCCCCGCTGGACCTGGGATTCACCACGTTGCGCAACCGCACCCTCATGGGCTCGATGCACACCGGCCTTGAAGAGAAGCCGGGCGGTTTCGAGCGCATGGCGGCCTATTTCGCCGAGCGTGCCCGTGGCGGCGTGGGCCTGATGGTCACCGGCGGCATCGGTCCGAACGACGAGGGCGGCGTGTACTCCGGCGCGGCCAAGCTGACCACCGAAGAAGAGGCGCTCAAGCACCGCATCGTCACCCGCGCCGTGCACGAGGCGGGGGGCAAGATCTGCATGCAGATCCTCCATGCCGGCCGTTACGCCTACAGCCCCAAGCAGGTCGCGCCGAGCGCGATCCAGGCGCCGATCAACCCGTTCAAGCCCAAAGAGCTGGACGAGGAAGGCATCGAGAAGCAGATCCGCGACTTTGTCACCTGCTCGGTGCTGGCCCAGACCGCCGAATACGACGGCGTGGAAATCATGGGTTCCGAAGGCTACTTCATCAACCAGTTCCTGGCGGCCCACACCAATCACCGCACCGACCGCTGGGGCGGCAGCTACGAGAACCGCATGCGCCTGCCGGTGGAGATCGTGCGCCGGGTGCGTGAGGCGGTCGGCCCGAACTTCATCATCATTTTCCGCCTGTCGATGCTCGACCTGGTCGAGGGCGGCAGCACCTGGGAAGAGATCGTCCAACTGGCCAAGGCCATCGAGCAGGCCGGTGCGACCATCATCAACACCGGTATCGGCTGGCACGAAGCGCGGATCCCGACCATCGCCACCAAGGTGCCGCGCGCCGCGTTCAGCAAGGTCACGGCCAAGCTGCGCGGGTCGGTGAGCATTCCGCTGATCACCACCAACCGCATCAACACCCCGGAAGTCGCCGAGCAGATCCTCGCCGAGGGCGATGCCGACATGGTGTCGATGGCCCGTCCGTTCCTGGCCGACCCCGACTTCGTCAACAAGGCCGCCGAAGGCCGTGCCGACGAGATCAACACCTGCATCGGCTGCAACCAGGCGTGCCTGGACCACACCTTCGGCGGCAAGCTCACCAGTTGCCTGGTCAACCCGCGCGCCTGCCACGAAACCGAGCTCAACTATGTGCCGGTGCGGCAGGTCAAGAAGATCGCCGTGGTCGGCGCAGGGCCTGCCGGGCTGTCGGCCGCCACGGTGGCCGCCGAGCGCGGGCATCAGGTGACGCTGTTCGATTCGGCCAGCGAGATCGGCGGCCAGTTCAACGTCGCCAAGCGCGTGCCGGGCAAAGAAGAATTCTACGAGACCCTGCGCTACTTCAAGCGCAAGCTGCAGACCACGCATGTCGAGCTGTGCCTGAACACCCGCGTCGATGTGGCGCAACTGGTGGACGGCGGCTACGACGAGATCATCCTGGCCACCGGCATTGCGCCGCGGGTGCCGGCGATCCCGGGCGTCGAGAACGGCAAGGTGCTGAGCTACCTGGATGTGCTGCTGGAGCGCAAGCCGGTCGGCAAGCGCGTCGCGGTGATCGGCGCCGGCGGCATCGGTTTCGACGTGTCGGAATTCCTGGTGCACGAAGGCGTGGCCACCAGCCAGGACCGTGCCGCGTTCTGGAAGGAGTGGGGCATCGATGCGCACCTGGAGGCCCGCGGCGGCGTGGCCGGGATCAAGGCTGCGCCCCATGCGCCGGCCCGTGAGGTGTTCCTGCTGCAACGCAAGAAATCCAAGGTCGGCGACGGCCTGGGCAAGACCACCGGCTGGATTCACCGCACCGGTCTGAAGAACAAGCAGGTGCAGATGCTCAATAGCGTCGAGTACCTGAAGATCGACGACGAAGGCCTGCACATCCGCATCGGCGAGACCGGCGAGCCGCAGGTGCTGGCGGTGGACAACGTGGTGATCTGCGCGGGCCAGGATCCGCTGCGCGAGCTGCACGACGGTCTGGTCGAGGCGGGGCAGAGCGTGCACCTGATCGGCGGCGCCGATGTGGCGGCGGAGCTGGACGCCAAGCGGGCGATCAACCAGGGCTCGCGCCTGGCGGCCGAGATCTGACAGAGCGTTCGGACATTCAGCTCAGCGGTTGGTTGGGCTGACGCCATCGTCGGATCGCCGCTCGGGGCAAGCCCGCTCCCACAGGGTTTTGCAGTGGTCACAATTTTTGTATCCACCAAGCTCCCTGTGGGAGCTGCGGTGCGACGACTCGACTTGCCAGCGAAGGCGTCATTCAAGGCGCCGCAGGACAGAAGCAAGACAGTTGCTCCCACAGGGTTGCGTGACGTCCATGAGATGCGTGGGCAACACTGATCTCTTGTGGAAGTGGGTTCGCCCGCGAGGGCGCCGCGCGGCAGGATCCAGACAGTTGCTTTAAGATGCCGGCTCTTTCTCCGGAACCGGCACCGATGTTTCTTCCCCCCTCCGACTGGCTCGCCCAGGCCCCGCTCCAAAGGCTGCAGCTCGACTGGCTCGCCCGCGCCGGCATAGAGGCGGCGATCCTGCGCCTGGACCGCATCGACCCGCTGATCAGCGGCAACAAGTGGTTCAAGCTCATCGAACACCTCAAGGCCGCCGACCGGGCCGGTGCCGAAGGCATCATCAGCCTCGGCGGTGCCCACTCCAATCATCTGCATGCCTTGGCCGCTGCGGGCAAGCGCCTGGGGTTCGCCACGGTCGGCCTGTTGCGCGGGCATCCGCAGGACACGCCCACCGTGACCGATCTGAAGGCCTTCGGCATGCAACTGCACTGGCTCGGCTATGGCGGTTACCGGGCGCGGCATGAGCCGGGGTTCTGGGCGCCATGGCGGGCGCAGTATCCGACGCTGCAGGCGGTGCCGGAGGGCGGCGGAGGGCTGGCGGGCGCGCGGGGCTGCGCAGCGTTGAAGGAACAGGTGGACGCGCAGCTCGGCGCGCTCGGTTGGGACGGCTTCGACGGGTGGTGGCTGGCCTGCGGCACCGGCACTACCCTGGCCGGGCTGGTGCTGGCCGAGGCGGGTGCCCGACCGGTGCACGGCGCGCTGGCGGTACCGGACGATCACGGCGTGGCGCCGCAGGTCGAGGCGATCGTCCGCGAGGCCGGGCTGGACAGTCCGCTCTACGCGTTGATCGACGCCAGCCGCGGCGGGTTCGCCAAGGTCGATGCGGCCTTGCTGGCGTTCATCGAACGCACGGAGCAGGCCTGCGGCGTTCCGCTGGAACCGCTGTACACCGGCAAGGCGTTGTTCGCGCTTGAACAGTCCGTTAAGGCCGGCCGGTTTCCCGCCGGCGCGCGGCTGGTGTTCGTGCATACTGGCGGATTGCAGGGGCGCAGGGGATTCGCGGTGCGCTGAGCGCTTTCGAACGAAGCAATCGCCCGGCGGCGATCACCCGCGCTTGGGCATCATCCACAGCAGCGTGTTGTCGCCCACCACGTAGTGGTGATAAAGCCCCGCCAGCGCATGCACCCCGATCAGCCCGTAGCCGATGTTGCCGATCAGCACATGCCAGTGCTCCACCTGTTTGGCGAACGTCTTGTCTTCATGCACCAGCAGCGGCAGGTCGAAACCGTAGAACATCACTTGATGGCCCTCGGCGCTGGTGATCAGCCAGCCGAGGATCGGCATGGCGATCATGAACAGGTACAGCAACCAGTGCATCAGCCGGGCGAGGGCGGTCTGCCATTGCGGCGACGCGGGAAAGATCTTCGGTGCCGGGCCCAGGCTGCGGGCCAGCAGGCGGAACCACACCAGCACGAACACGGTGAGGCCGAGCATGTAGTGCACTTCGCGGATCAGCGTGCGGCCGCCGCTGCCCTTGGGAAAGAAACCGCGCAATTCCATGCTGGCGTACACCAGCACCAACAGCGCGAGCATCAACCAGTGCAACAGGACTGACACAGTGCTGTAGCGTGATTCGGAACTTGTCCAGGGCATACCTTGTTTCCTCACGGTCAGGGCCAACGCGCGCCGTTTTCTGTGACGGCATGCCTTAACTGTAATCGCGTCGGCGTGGTTTCGCCTGAGATTGTTTAAGGTTTTTGTCATAAGCCCGGCAGGAGGAAGTGTCAGTTGTAGGGGGCAGTTATATTAGGATGATGTTGGATGTAACAGGTTGTTGGTCATGTTTTGTATATGGGGAGATTTGAACGATGCCGGCCAAGCGATTAAGTTGTGCTCAGTCGTCGGTGCAAGTTGTTTGGCACTGATTGAATTGACGCCAGCGTAGGCGCCATTAATCAAATAAAGGGATTTTAAAATGACTGTCAGTATCTTTCTCGATAAGAAACAAAAGGAACTTCTGCATAAAAGAGCGATGGCCAAGCCACCGCTGTCGCGGCCCAAGCCGACGGGCTCTGCACCCAAGCCCCCAGTGACGTCGCCCAGCAAGCCGGTGGTCAAGCCACCTGTGTCCCCGACGAAGCCGCCGGTCAAGCCGCCTGTGCCCCCGACGAAACCGCCGGTCAAACCCACCCCCGTGAAACCCGCCCCCGTCAAGCCGGCGCCGCCGGTCAAGCCTCCCGCCAAACCTACGGTGCCGGTCAAGCCTGGGGCACCGGGCGGCAAGCCGCCAGTGGCGCCGGTCAATGCCAGGCCACCGATGCCGTGGCCGACACTGAATGTCAATGTGGATCCGGTGGCCGTGATCAATTTGATCAACGCCCTTGGCAGCCGGAAAAACCAAGATGGCTCGGTGACGCTGACCGACGGCAGTGTGGTCAACGCGCAACAGAGTGCAGTGACTCGTCCGGACGGGATCGTTCAGCACGCGGACGGACGGGTCGAGTATCCTGACGGACGAATCGTCTGGCCGGACGATACGGTTGAATATCCCGATGGACGCATTGTCTGGGCTGATGGAACAGAGCAACTTGCCGATGGCTCCATCAAATATCCGGAGGGTCTTGGTTATGACGGCTGAGGCAACTTGCTGGTTTGATTGAGCCTCTCTGTAGAGTGACTCGAAATCACAAGATACTTGGCTTTAAACCAACTAACGAGCACCGCCCGATGTAAGTTTCGGGTGGTGCTTCTTGCTTTTTGAGGCTTATTGGCCCTGCGGCATCTCGCCTTTGGCCAGGCGCCGGTTGATGTCGGCGATCACCGGGGGCAGGTCGTTGATGGTGTCGATCAGGTAGTGCGGGCGCGAACCCTCGAACAGGGCGTGGATGCGCTTGCGTTCGCTGGCGAGCGTCTGGCTGTCCAGGGCGCGGAAGCCTGCGTAGTCCAGCCCCAGCGCGTTGCCGGAGCAGGTCAGCGCCACGGTCCACATCCCGGCGCGGCGGCCCTCGAGGATGCCCGGCACGGTGTCGTCGATCTTCACGCAGGCGGCGACGTCCTCGATGCCCAGCGCGATCACGTTGGCCAGGGCCTGTGCCGGCCAAGGACGGCCGTTGGGCACTTCGTCGGTGGCCACCACGTGGTCGGCGACGTAGCCGTTGGCGGCGGCCAGGGCCGCGACCTTGTCCATCACCTGCTTCGGATAGCCGGAGCAGGAGCCGATTCGGATCCCTTGCCCGCGCAAGTGGGCGATGGTGTCCAGCGCGCCGGGGATCAGCGCCGAGTGTTCGGCGATCTTCTCGATCTGCAACGGCATGAAGCGGTTGTAGATGGCGGTCACGTCGTCGTCGGTCGGGACGCGGCCGAACGCTTTGCGATAGCGCTCGGCGACCTGCGGCAGGTCGCACAGGGTGCGGATGTGATCCCACTTGCCCATGCCCATCGGCCCGCGGGCCTCTTCGATGGAGACCTGGACGTCGAACTCGGCGAAGGCCTCGACGAAGATCTGGGTGGGGGCGAAGGAGCCGAAGTCGACCACGGTGCCGGCCCAGTCGAGGATGGCGGCTTGCAGGCGGGTTGGGGCGGTGTAGTTCATGATGGGAATCCTGTGCTGGCGTTGCGATTCAAAGGTAGGCGCGGAACCGCTCGCGATGGGGCCGGGTCAGTCGGCACCGACGGCGGATGTCGGGCCGCCATCGCGAGCAGGCTCGTGCCTGCAAGGGCGGTGGGGTGAGGGTCAGATGTCGAAGACTTCCATTTCGCGCAGCGCTTCGTCCACGGCGGCAACGGCCTCGCGCATCTGCGCCGGGGTGACATGGCCGATGCAGCCGACGCGGAACGTCTCGACCTGGGTCAGCTTGCCGGGATAGAGGATGAAACCCTTGGCCTTGACTCGTTCATAGAACGCCTGGAACCGGTAGCGCGGATCCTTCGGCGCGTGGAAGGTGGCGATGACCGGGGCCTGGATCGCGGCGGGCAGGAAACTGCGCAGGCCCAGCCCGGCCATCCCGTCCAGCAGCGCCCGGCAGTTGGCGGCGTAACGCGCATGGCGCGCCGGCAGACCGCCTTCTTCGTTGTATTGCAGCAGCGCTTCGTGCAGCGCCGCGACCACATGGGTCGGCGGGGTGAAGCGCCACTGGCCGGTTTTCATCCTGTAAACGTGCTGGTCGGCCAGATCCATCGCCAGAGAGTGGGAATTGCCGGCGGCAGCGCTCAGGGATTCCTTGCGGACGAACACAAAACCCATGCCCGGCACGCCCTCCAGGCATTTGCCGGAGGCGGCGATCAGTGCGTCGAACGGCACCTGCTGCGCGTCCACCGGCAGGGCGCCGAACGAACTCATGGCATCGACGATCAGGCGTTTGCCGTGGCGGTGCACGACGTCGGCGATGTCCGCGAGCGGGTTGAGGATGCCGGTGCTGGTTTCGCAGTGGATCAGCGCCACGTGGGTGATGGCGACGTCGGCGCGCAGCAGGCGGTCGACGTCGGCGGCGGTGGTCGGTTCGTCTTCGGCGGTTTCGAAGGTGCTGAACGGGCGGCCGAGGACTTCGCAGATCTTCGCCAGACGCTTGCCGTAAGCGCCGTTGATCAGCACCAGCACCTTGCCGTCGCGGGGCACCAGCGTGCCGATGGCGGCTTCGACGGCGAACGTGCCGCTGCCTTGCAGGGGCACGCAGTGATGCGTGTCGGCACCGTTGACGATTGCCAGCAGCTGTTCGCAGAGGCTGGCGGTCAGCCGGTTGAAGCCTTCGTCCCACGAACCCCAGTCCACCAGCAGGGCCTGGCGGGTGCGGGCCGAAGTGGTCAACGGGCCTGGGGTGAGCAGGATCGGGGCGGCGGTACTCATGGGGTGTCCTCGCGCGGGTGCTGTGGGCTGAAGCTACGGGGCATACGTTGCAATTCGGCGGCCCATCAATCAAATTGTTTGTTGTTATGCCAGTCATCAGCGAGGGTTATCCATGAACCTGTTCCAGCTCCGGGCCTTCGACGCTGTGGCCCGGGAAGGCAGTTTCACCCGGGCCGCCGCACGGCTGTTCATCAGTCAGCCGGCGGTCACCGGGCACATCAAGGCGCTGGAGGAGCACTACCAGATCACCCTGGTGCGGCGCACTGCGCGGCGGGTCGAACTGACCGAAGAGGGCACCCGGCTGGCGGCGATCACCCGGGCCATGTTCAGCCTCGCCGAGGAGGCCCAGGTGATGCTCGAAGCCAACCGCCAGTTGCTCACCGGCCGGCTGGAAGTGGCGGCGGACGGCCCGCACCTGGTCATGCCGATGCTGGCCAGGCTGCGGGAGCGTTACCCGGGAATCACGGTGAACCTGCGCCTGGGCAATGCTCAGGAAACCCTGGCCGCGTTGCTGTCCGAGCATGCCGACGTGGCGGTGCTGACCGAGGTCGAACCGCGCAAGGGCCTGCATTTGCAGGCGTTGAGCGAGTCTCGGATCTGTGCGCTGGTGCCGGCGGGGCACCCTTGGTCGGTGCGTTCGGGCGCCGTGACGCTCAAGGAGTTGGATCAGGTCATCATGGTGCTGCGGGAGCCGGGCTCGATCACCCGGCGCACTTTCGACGGCGCGTGCGCGCAGGCCTCGGTTCAGCCGCGGGTGCTGCTGGAACTGGACAGCCGCGAAGCGGTGACCGAGGCGGTGGCGGCGAACCTGGGCGTCGGCGTGGTCTCGTCGGTGGAGGTCAGCCATGACCCGCGGGTGGTGGCGCTGCCGCTGGCCGGGGACGGGCTGGAGAACCGGCACATGATCGGCTGCCTGGAGCGGCGGCGGGAACTGCGTCTGATCCAGGCGTTTCTGGCGCTCGCGCCGGCCTGAGAGAAAGCGTCGGCACCGTTCAAGAAGGCGCCGCGCGGTTGAGCAGCCAATCCAGCAGCAATCCGTCGGCCGGTGCAGGCGTGACGCAAGGCGCAGGCCGGGTGTGGCAGGCGTCCAGAAACACAATCGGCCGGTCCGGGTCGCTGTCCAGGAAACTCACCCAAACCCGGCTGCCGGCGCAGGGCAAATGTTCGCAGGCAATCTGGCCCGCGGCCGTGGCCGAAGCGATCGCCAGCCACAGGACGCCGGGTTCGGCGCCGTGGCATTGCTCAGGCCACAGGTGCACGGCCATGCACCCCTGTTCGTCCAGCTGCGCAGGCGCTCCGGGCGCACCGACGACTTGCGCCGGCTGAAACCCCGGGATACGGGGGCGGGGCCGGGTCTGGGGCGGGCGGTATTCGGTCGACCAGGGTTGCGCGGTGAAATCGTTGCGGTAATGACGGGGGAGCGACGCCGGTTGCAGGATCGACGGCTGCCGGCCTTGGTGGCGCAGTTCCGTGATGAGCCACTGTTCGTTGAAGGTGCTCATCGGGTGATCCGCCACCAGCAGCAGATGGCCGCTGCGCAGTTCGGTCGCATCGCTTTGGCCCTGGATGCAGCGGTTTGCGCAACGTTGGCGCTGCAGATGGCGACGGCTGCGTTGATCGGCATGGAGGGCCTCGGCAGACCGAGTGCCCGGCGCTGTCGGCAGGGGCGGCACCGTATGGTTGGCGGCTGCACCGTCTGAATTGCCGTGCCCCCGTTCGAGAACAGTGGGCGGCATGGGCGGGCAGACCGCGTCATGGCGTTGGAACAGAACGCGGATGGCAGAAGGGGGCGCACCGGCCTGTGCGCCGAACGCAACGGTCGCCGGCGCCGGCGGCAGGCTCAGGCTGTCGTCGGCGAACACGGCGACATGGCCGTCGCACCGGTGTTCGAAGTGAAAGTGAATGCCTTCTTCCTCGCACAGGCGCTGCAACAGCGCCAGGTCGGTTTCCTCGTACTGGATGCAGAACGGGCGCGGCGGGTACTGCCCCACCGTCATTTCCAGGCGGTAACCGGCGGCCGGCAGGCGATGCTCGGCCAACAGCCGCTCGATGATCGCCGGCACGCTGTGGTTCACGAAGACCCGACGGCGGGCCGCCTGGTCGAGCCGTTGCAGGTGCGGCACCAGCACCAGCCGATAACCGGTCTGGTGGACGGCCCGGTGTTCGCAGCCGACGCTGTGTATCGTGCCGTGGATGCCTTGGTGGTCATTGAGCCTCAGAAAGGCCGGCTGGTGCAGCAAGGCGTCGGGCGCCAGGGCCGATGTCACGCCGATGGCTTCCACCTCGAAGCGGTAGGGTTGGTTCAGCGCTTCCCGGCCGCTGAACCGCAAGACCGGCAGCGTCAGGGCGCCATCGGCCAATGTCAGGGTGAAGGGACTTTCCTTGTCGTTGTGCATGGGCGGCGATTCTGTCGAACGGTACGGGCGTGAAAGGGTACGAAACCGTGGTGCTGAATGGACATGGCAAACCGGCTTTTCCGAATCGCCCTACAAGCAGTGGTGAAGATGTCGATTCCGCCGATGGATTTTTTGGTCGATTGCCGACTTTAGGCCGTATAAACTTGGCCCCCTGCGTCGGCCAATAGATGTCTCGGCGCCACAGATCAAGAGAGTGAGTAATGGGCGCACAGTGGAAGGTTAAACACAAAGAAGCGGCAGCCAACGCCAAGGGCAAG
Organism: Pseudomonas sp. B7(2017); assembly: GCF_002112745.1. Classification (NCBI taxonomy): domain Bacteria; kingdom Pseudomonadati; phylum Pseudomonadota; class Gammaproteobacteria; order Pseudomonadales; family Pseudomonadaceae; genus Pseudomonas; species Pseudomonas sp. B7(2017). The sequence goes on from NZ_NEIP01000008.1 coordinate 58,497, forward strand.
ATCTTCGGCAAACTGGTGAAGGAAATCACCATCGCTGCCCGCAACGGTGCCGATACCGCCACCAACGCACACCTGCGTCTGGTGGTCGAACAGGCCAAGAAAGCCTCGATGCCCAAGGAAACCCTGGACCGCGCCATCAAGAAAGGCGCAGGCCTGCTGGGCGAGACCGTGCAGTACCACCGCGTGACCTACGAAGGTTTCGCCCCGCACCAGGTGCCGCTGATCGTCGAGTGCGTCACCGACAACGTCAACCGCACCGTCGCGGAAATCCGCGTGGCCTTCCGCAAGGGTCAACTGGGCGCTTCCGGTTCGGTGTCGTGGGACTTCAACCATGTCGGCATGATCGAAGCGTCGCCGGACACCCCGGACGCCGATCCGGAAATGGCCGCCATCGAGGCCGGTGCCCAGGATTTCGAGCCGGCTGAAGAGGGCGCGACCCTGTTCCTGACCGATCCGACCGACCTCGACGCCGTGCAGAAAGCCCTGCCGGAGCAAGGCTTCACCGTGCTGTCGGCCAAGCTGGGCTACCAGCCGAAGAACCCGGTCAGCGGCCTGAGCGCCGAGCAGATGGCCGAAGTCGAAGCGTTCCTGGAAGGCCTCGACAACCACGACGACGTGCAGGACATGTTCGTCGGCCTGGCCGGCTGATCAGCCTGTGGCGCGGGAGCTTGCTCCCGCTCGACTGCGCAGCGGTCGCCTCTTTCCGGGACGGCCTCGCCGTCCGACGGGAGCAAGTTCCCTCGCCACACGATCAAGTGTTCACAGTTTGTCGAGCAGCGCCGTCACTTCGCTGAAGCCTGGCCGCGACAGCACGTCCGGCTGGCAGCAGCGCTGCTCCAGCGCCTGAAGCGCCGCGCGCCGTTCATCGCTCAACCCCGAGTCGATCCGCTCCAGCAATTCACCCAGCAAGATCCCGAACGAACGCACTTCGATGCGTTGCAGCGCGCGGGTCTCCAGGTTGTCCTCGGTGGCATGGAACGACGCCGCACCGAAGTCCCCCAGCAGGCAATCGCCCTGACCGTTCAACAGAATGTTGTGCCCGTAGAGGTCGCCATGGGTGATGCCGTGCCCGTGCAGATGCTCGGCCACCGATGCGATGCCGCGGGCGACCCGCAGGGCGGCGTCGGCATGGAATCGGCAGTCGTCGGCATACACGTCCCGCGAGCAGGACGCCAGGCTCGGCAAGGCGGCCAGGTTGCGGTAGTGCGGATCGATCAGTTGCATCACCAGCCCTTGCGCACCTTCCGGATGGTGGCCGATGCGCCCTTCGACGCGGATCAGGTTCGGGTGTCGGCCGGCGGTGATGCAGGCGTTCATCTCATGCAGCGGCGAGCCGTCGCTGGTCATTTCCCCTTTGTAGAGCTTGACCGCCACCGGCGTGTCCGACTGACCGTCACGTTGCCAGAGCGCCCGTGAGATGACCCCTGAAGCGCCTTCGCCGAGCTTGTGCTCAAGGCGCAGCGCCGACCAGTCGATCACCGGCGTTGCGTCGAGCGCGGCCGAGTCCGCCTCGGTCTCCAGCGGATTGCCGGCGTAGGCCAGCCAGGTCAGGGCCGGCAGGGTCAGCAGCCATTGCGGCAGTTCGGTGAAGCGGTTGGCGGCGATGCGAATCAGCTCCAGCCGATGGCAGGCCTGCATGCTCGACGGCAGTCGGGTGAGGCGGTTGCCGGCCAGCAACAGTTTCTGCAGCGCGGGCCGCTCGCCCAGCTCGTCCGGCAGGGTCTCGATGCGGTTGTCGGTGAGGATCAGCCAGCGCAGGTTCGGCGGCAGCGCCGCGCCCGGCACATGGGTGATGCGGTTGGCCTTGAAGCCGACCATCGACAGGGTGTCGCAGCGGCCGACGCAGGCCGGCAGCTCGGTGAAGCGGTTGTCGGAGCAGAACAGGATCCGCAGGCGGTGCAGGCGGTGCAGGTCGTCCGGCAGGCTGCTCAAGGCATTGCCGCTGAGGTTGAGCACCTCCAGGCTGTCCGCCAGCTCGAAGATCTCGCGGGGAAATTCGGTCAGGCCTTCGCAAAGGTCCAGCCGGGTGATGCCCGACAACTCGCCGGCGCGCAATTGAGCAAGGGTGTGCATGAACAGTTCCGCTTTGAGAGGGAAGGCGCGCGGGGCACCGGAAATGGGCGACATGATAACGGCAGATCGGAACCGGCGCAGTGTTGTGGCTCATGAAGCTTCCCTGTGGGAGCCAGCCTGCTGGCGATGGCGACCTGTCTGGCGCATCGATGCCGAACTTGTCGCCGTTTTCGCGGGCAAGTCCGCTCATGCAAGGGAACCTGCTCCGCTCAGGCGGGATCGTGCACTTCCGACAGCTGCCCCAGCCGGCTGCGGGTGCGGGCCAGGTCGGTGGCGTGGCCGCCGAGGCTTTCGCGCAGGGGCAGGCTTCCCAGCAGCGTCAGGTGCTTGTCTTGGTCGTAGAGCACGTCGATCAGGTTGATGAAGCGCTGCTGGGCTGCGATGGAGCATTCGCCCAGCTCCGGCAGGTCGTCGATGATCCAGTGGTCGAAGCGCCGGCACAGCTCCAGGTAGTCCATGACCGCCGTGGGCTGTTCGCACAGGTCGCTGAAGGTGAAGCCGACGCGGCGCCGGTCCAGCAGCCAGGCCCGGACGTGCCGGCTGCCCACCGCCAATGGCTGCGGCTTGGCGTCGCGCGGCGGCAGGCCCAGGCGTTCGCGCTGCGCCGGGGTCGCCGGCCAGACGTAATGGCCTTGGGTGAATATCTGATGCGCGTGCTGACGGGCCTGGCTGCGGTAATCATGGGGGCCGCCGACTTCCATGACCTGCATGCGCGCGTTGATCAGATCGATCACCGGCTTGAACCGGGCGTGGTACAGCGGGTTGGGCAGCAAGCCTTCGGGCGGGTAGTTGGACGTCACCAGCAGCACGGTGCCGCGTTCGAACAGGGCCTTGAACAAACGGGCGATGAGCATCGCATCGCCGATGTCGTGCACATGGAATTCGTCGAAGCACACCACCCGGCAACCGTGCAGCAGGTCGTCCAGGGTGGCGGCCAGGGCGTCGTCCTGCGCGCGGTGGCTGAACATGCCTTGATGCAGTTGCGCGAAGAATTCATGGAAGTGCAGGCGCCGCTTGCGTTCGGTCGGCAGCGCCTGGAAGAAACCGTCGAGCAGCCAGCTCTTGCCGCGCCCCACGGCGCCGTGGAGGTACAGGCTGGGCGGGGTCTGCGCGGTCGCGCCGAGCAACAGGCCCGCTTGCCGCGCCATGCAGTCGATGACCCGCTGCTGGCTGTGGCTGAGGGTATAGCCCTGGCCGTGGGCCTTGTGCCGGAAGTAGTCGCGGATCGCCTGGGCACCGGCGCAATGGCCGGCACCGGCCGGGGCACCCTTGCCGAACAAGCGGCGCAGCGCCGACCAGCGATGGGTCAGGCGCGGGCGTTCGGGCGGTTGGGCGGACACTGTGGGGGCTCTCCGTGGTCAGGCCGGCTCCCCGAGCTCGGCGGCGTAGTGTAACCAGACGGGTAGTTTGCCTTCCACCACGGTTCATCGGCGCAACGCCGATGTTGGACAGCATCTTGCGGCGGGTACAGGTTTTCATAGCGGCAACTGTCGACCGTTCGCCAATCTTTCGAAACAAATCCCGTCAGAACGCTGGATCCAATCGACTGGCGGAATCGTCGTCCATTGCTAACCTTCAACACAGTTGCGACGCACAGGTCGCGTACAGGGATCAGGGCCGTGAAGGCAGCACTGAAGACGGCATGGAAAACGATCGCGTTGTGGGCACTGGCGGCGCCGCTGCCAGCCGCCGACCTGCAGGTCGAGGTGCGGGTCGACGTGCAGCGCGGTTGCCGCCTGATCGGCCAGCCACGCGAGGCAGGCATCGGCCAAGCGGGTGTGCTGGACTTCGGCAGCACCGCACGCCTGGACGATCCGGCGGGGCCGCTGGGGGCTGCGCTCGCCGACCGGCGATTGCCGCGGCTGGAATGCAACCCGGACACGCCGTACCAGATCCGCATCGACGGGGGGCTCCATGGCGGCGTCGGCGACGTGCGCTACCTGGCAGGGACATCGGGCGGCAAACCCATCCCTTATCGCCTGTACCGGGATGCCGCACGGCAAGTGCCGCTGGGTGTGAACGTGCCGCTCGGCGGGCGGGTGCCGGACAGCGGCACGGTGGAGCTTCCGCTGTATGCGCGGATAGAACGGCTGGCGGAGGTGCCGCGGGTCAGTCGCTATTCGGATCTGATCAAGGTGACGGTCACCTGGTAGGCGACGGTCCGCAGCAGGACAACCGGTAAAGGGCCCGACGGATTCGGGTGCGAAGGGAAGGGCGCTCAAGGTCGGGCGCGGTGATGAAACCACCTGAAGGAGTAGGGACGCACGCGATGACAAGCAAGCACTGGCTGATGGTGGCCGCAGGCGGGTTGCTGTGGCTCGCCGAGGATGCGCAGGCGGTGGTCAGCGGGCAGATCCATGCGCGGCTGACCCTGATCGCCGGTTGCGAGGTGACCAACGCCGCGAGCCCCGGCGGCCCCGCCGACGGTTTCGGCTCGCTGGACTTCGGCCGGCAGGGGCCGACCTGGGACGCCCCGCTCAAGGCCAGCATCGACCAGCAGGGCAGCGGTCGGCTCAATGTCGCCTGCAACCCCTCGGTGACCGGCTTCACCGTGACCATCGACGGCGGTGCCCACGGCGACGGCAATACCCGGCGCTTGAGCAACGGCCGTCAGACCATTCCCTATCAACTGTTCCTCGATGCCTCGGGCCACCAGAGCTACAGCATCGGCCAACAACACAATTTCGCTGTCACCAGCGGTGCGCAGATACCCATCCCGGTGTTTGGCTCGGTGGTGGCGAACACCCGTGCGCTGCCTGCCGGTGTCTATACCGACACCCTGACGGTGACGCTCGACTGGTAAACCGTAGAGGAAGGACACCATGCGTACGTTTGCATCAAGGATAGGCCTGTCGCTGCTCGGCCTGACGCTGGCCTCCAGCGCCGGCGCCGCCACCACGGTCACCGGTCAGATCACCTCCAGCCTGATCCTGATCAGCAGCTGCCAGGTGAACGGCTCGGGCGGTTCGTCCGGCCTGAACTTCGGCGCCCTGAACTTCGGCACCAGCAACAGCCTGTTCACCACCGCCACCGGGCAGGTGCTGGGCGGCGGGGGCGGTGCGTTGTCGATCCTCTGTTCGGCCGGCACCACGCCGGTGGTCAAGGTGCGGGCCGGCGCCCACGACGGGCAGTCCGCCGGGGGAACGCGGGCGCTGTACGACGGCGTCGCCAACTACGTGCCCTACGACCTGTACACCGACGCGGGGCATTCGCAGTTGCTGGCCATCGACGGCACCATCAACCTCGCCGCCAGCACTGGCGTGGCCCAGACCGTGAACATCTACGGTCAGGCGGTGGGCAAGGCCGGACTGCCGGCGGGCACCTACACCGACACCATTTCCGTCGAACTGACGTTCTAGCCCATGGGCCGGCAGGGCTGGACGGCACTGCTCCTGCTCTGCGGGTGCGGCGTGCCGTTGCCGTTGGCGGCGGTGACCAGCCAGAGCTTCCAGGTCAGCGCCACGGTGACGCCGGGCTGCCTGGTGGTGGGCGGCGTGTCGAACTACGGCGCCTTGAATTTCGGTTCGAGTTCGGCCCTGGCCACCGGCACGGTGCAGGTGGCGCTGACGGGGGGCGTGCAGTTGCAGTGCACGCCGGGGGTGGCGCTGAACATGACCGTCGACGGTGGGCTGTACAGCAGCGGCGGGCGCAACCTGCAGCTCAACAGCGGCAGTGCGCGGGTGGCCTACTCGCTGTTTCGCGATGCCGCCTACAGCCAGAGCCTGGGCATCGGTCAGAGCGTGGCGGTGACCTACAGCGACGCGAACAACATCAGCCTGCCGATCTACGGCCGGGTGCAATTGCCGGGCAATCAGCCTGGGGGGACTTACAGCGACGTGCTGCAGGTGCAGCTGTCGTGGTGACACGGCGTTCGGACGGCCGACAAGGAGCAGTCACATGGGGGCATTCACGTCACGGCATCGGTTTTGGGTGATGCCGCTGCTGGCATTGGCCGCGGCGCTCAAGGCGCAGGCCGCCAGTTCGGTGCTGATCTGGCCCATCGACCCGGTGCTGGAGGCCGATCAGCAGGCCAGCGCGCTGTGGCTGGAAAACCGCGGCAATGAAACCGCCAACCTGCAGATCCGCGTGTTCGGCTGGAGCCAGAGCGGGTTCGAGGAGCAGTACCGCAACCAGCGCGAAGTGATCGGCAGCCCGCCGGTGGCGAAGATCGAACCGGGGCAGAAGCAACTGGTGCGCCTGACCCGCACCCAGGACGTCCCGCCCGGTCAGGAGCTGGCGTACCGGATCATCATCGACGAAATCCCGTCGGCCTTGCCGCCCGCTGCCGAAGACGGCAAGACCGCGGCGGCGATCCGCTTTCAGATGCGTTACTCGGTGCCGCTGTTCGCCTACGGCGCCGGATTGTGGAGCAAGGAGGACAGCACGCGCCAGCGCGACCCCAAGGGCATCGGCGTGCCGCAGTTGAGCTGGCGCACGGTGGCGGTGGACGGCCGGCCTTTCGTGGAGGTGCGCAACCAGGGAGCGGTGCATGCGCGGTTGACCGATGTGGCGTTGCGTCAGGGCGGGCAAAGCAGGGCCTTGGCCGAAGGGCTGTTGGGCTATGTGTTGCCCGGTGCCGTGATGCGCTGGCCGGCACCGGTGCCGCCGGGAGGGGAGGCGGCGTTGCAGGTGCGCGTCAATGGTGCGACGCAGGTGCAGAGCATCGCCCCGACGCGGTAGCGGGCCGGTGGGGTGAGTGAAATCCGTTACGGGATGTGGCGGTATCAGGAGGAACCAGTCCATTGATGGACGTGAAGCGCGAATGAGTCCGGGATGGGCTCGACGTATCCTGCGTCCGTTGTGGCTCATGACCGGCGCGTGTTGCCTGGTGTTCGTTGATCTGGCCGGGGCCGGCGAACTGCCGCCGCCTCCCAGCGGCATGGAGGCCGTGAGCGATGCGCAGCTGTTTCTGGATCTGGTGGTGAACCGGATGAACACCGGACGGGTGGTGGCGGTCGAGCAGCGCGGCGGGCGTTTGTACGTGCCGGTCGCGACGCTGCGCGAGACCGGCATGGACCTGCCGCAAGGGCTGGGCACCGAGGTCGACCTCGACGGCTTGCCGGGGCTGCACAGCGAATACGACAGCGCCGGCCAGCGGTTGCTGCTCGACGTGCCGCCGGACTGGCTGCCGGAGCAATTCGTGGGCAACCGCCAAGCCTACCCGCGCACCCCGGCGCTGAGCAGTTTCGGGGCGCTGTTCAACTACGACCTGTACCTCAACGACACTGACGACGCCGGCACTTACCTGGCGGCGTGGAACGAAGTGCGGGTGTTCGACAGTTGGGGCACGTTGTCCAACACCGGGCAGTACCGGCGCACGCTGTCGGGCGATGCGGTGGGTTCCCTGGACAACGGTTACCTGCGCTACGACACCGCCTGGCGCTATTCCGACGACGACCGGATGCTGACCTACGAAGCCGGCGACGTGGTCAGCGGCGCGTTGCCCTGGAGCAGTTCCGTGCGCCTGGGCGGCGTTCAGTTCTCCAGGGATTTCGCCGTGCGCCCGGACCTGGTGACCTACCCGCTGCCGCAGTTCGCCGGCGAGGCGGCGGTGCCGTCCTCGGTGGACCTGTTCATCAACGGCTACAAATCCAGCAGCGCCGACCTGCAGCCGGGGCCGTACACCCTGACCAACATTCCGTTCATCAACGGTGCGGGCGAGGCGGTGGTGGTGACCACCGATGCCCTGGGCCGGCAGGTCTCGACCACCGTGCCGTTCTATGTCACCAGCAGCCTGCTGCAGAAGGGCCTCAGTGATTTCTCGGTGTCCGCCGGCACCTTGCGCCGTGATTACGGCCTGAAGGATTTCAGCTACGGGCCGGGCGTGACCTCGGGCAGCCTGCGGTATGGCGTCAGTGACGCGTTCACCCTGGAAAGCCATGCCGAAGCCGCCGAGGCGCTGACGCTGGGCGGCGTCGGCGGCAACCTTCGGCTGGGCAACTTCGGGGTGCTCAACACGGCGGTCAGCCAAAGCCGGTTCGACGGCGACACCGGCCAGCAATTGAGCGTGGGCTACCAGTACAGCAGCCAGCGCTACAGCTTTTCCTGGCAACGGCTGCAACGCCGCGACCGGTACGCCGACCTGAGCGTGATCGACACCCCTTACGCCAGCCTGAGCCGGCGCAGCGAACAGGCGACCCTGAGCGTCAACCTGGAGCGCTGGGGCAGCCTCGGCGCCGGGTATTTCGACATCCGCGCGGCGGACGACACACGTACCCGGTTGCTCAACCTGACGTGGAGCAAGCCGCTGTGGCGCAACAGCAGTTTCTATCTGTCGGCCAACCGCGAGATCGGCGACAGCAACTGGGCGGTGCAGGCGCAATTGGTGATCCCGTTCGACCTGTACGGCAGCCTGGCGGTCAGCAGCGAGCGCAGCAAGACCGGGCAGTCGCAGCAACGGGTCAACTTCAGCCGCGCGGTGCCGATCGAGGGCGGCGTGGGCTTCAACCTCGGCTACGCCAGGGGCGACGGCGCCGATTACCGGCAGGCGGACCTGACCTGGCGCCTGCAGTCGGTGCAGTTGCAGGCCGGGGTCTACGGCACGTCCGAGGCCGAGACCCGCTGGGCCGATGCCAGCGGGTCGCTGGTGTGGATGGACCACCAGGTGTTCGCCGCCAACCGCATCGACGATGCGTTCGTGGTGGTCAGCACCGACGGTTTCGCCGACATTCCGGTGCGCTACGAAAATCAGCAGGTCGGCCGCACCGACCGCAACGGCCACCTGCTGGTGCCGTGGAGCAGCGCCTACTACCGCGGCAAGTACGAAATCGACCCGTTGAACCTGCCGGCCAACGTGCGCAGCCCGAATGTCGAGCAGCGCATCGCCGTACGCCGGGGCAGCGGCTATCTGCTGGAGTTCCCGCTGAGCCGGGTGGTCGCCGCGAGCGTCGTGCTGGTGGACGCGCAGCAGCGCGAGCTGCCGCTGGGCAGCGGCGTGCTGCATGAGCAGAGCGGCGCCCGCACGGTGGTCGGCTGGGACGGGCTGGTGTACCTGGAGAACCTGTCGGCGGAGAACTCGCTGCACGTGACGCTGGCGGGCGGCAAGACCTGCAAGGCGCAGTTCGGCGTGGACGTGAACCAGGATCAGGTGCCGCTGATCGGCCCGCTGGTGTGCCAATGAGCGGCGCGCGGATCTGCCTGTGGCTGGCGCTGATGCTGCCGGGCGTGGCCCACGCGTTGTGTTCGGTGGTCAGCACCGTCCCGGTGGCGTTCGGCACGGTCAGTTCGATTTCCGTGCGCACCACGTCGCAGCCGGGCTCGACCTTGAACGCCGGCCTGAGTTGCACCGGTTCGCTGCTGTCGCTGCTGGCCAGCAACGATCATTTCTGGGCAACGGTCACCTCGACCCAGAGCGGCCTGCTCGGACCCACCGGCGATGTCATCGGCTACACAATCTACGCCAACAACAGCACCAGTTACCCGTTGACCCGCGGCACTGCCTACGACTTCGCCCGCAACGGCATCATCGATGCCCTCGGCCTGCTCAACGGCACGACGCCCAAGACCGTGCCGCTGTATTTCGGCACGACGATCGGCAGCAACGTCGCGGCGGGGACGTACAGCGAGACCCTGAGCATCTTCTGGAGCTGGAACTACTGCTCCGGCATCGGCATCGGCGGCCTCTGCCTGGGGCGCGACATCGCCAGCGGCACCACCACGCTGACGGTGAACATGACCGTGGCCAACGACTGCACCATCACCGCGCCGAACATCGCCTTCGGCAGCGCGCCGGTGGTCAGCGCCTTTGCCCCGGTGACCGGGCAGACCATCAACCTGGCCTGCACCAAGGGCAGCGCTTACACCGTGGGCCTGAGCGACGGGCAGAACCCGGTCAGCGCCGGCGGGCGGCGGCGGATGGTCTCAGGCGGCAACTACCTGGCCTACGACATCTTCAAGAGCGCCGGCACCACCCGCTGGGGCAGCGTCGGCGCCGCCCGCCGGGCCAGCAGCGACGCCGAGGTCAATCCCGGCAACGGGCTGGGCACCGGCAGCCAGGTCTTCAACTACAACGCCAAGGTCTACACCGACCAGACCACGCCGCCGGCCGGGACGTACCTGGACAATGTGGTGCTGGATGTGGGGTTCTGAATCGGGGGGATTTTGCGGGCGTCGGCCGGCGATGGGGCAGGTGCCGGGGTGTCGGGCTCATCGCCAGCAGGCTGGCTCCCACAGGATTTGCGGTGATCTGCCATTTCCTCAGACACCACCAATGCCTGTGGGAGCCAGCCTGCTGGCGATGGCGTCGGTGAAGGCGCCGCCAGGATACGTTCAGAAGGGCAGCGACTGCTTGAGCAACGGCGCCCCTGGTGTGTCGGTCGGGCTGACCATCGCGTAGTTGTAGCCGTCGCCGGACCAATAGTCCGCGCGCAGCTCGCCGTCGCTGCGGCTGCCACGGGGCAGGAACGTGTTTTTCGGGCCCGGCGGGCGCAGGTAGAAACTGACCTTGTGACCGCTGGCGTCCTCGTACATCACCATCGCCGCAGGACCCTCGTCGGTACTGAGCAAGCGGCCGCTGACCGGCCGGAAACCGGCCGCCGACAGATCCGGCAAACGGCTGGCGCGGGCGAAGTAACGGTCGAGCCACTCCTGCATGCTCCTGTCGTCGGCCACGGTGTAGTCCGCCGGCAGCAGGCCTTGCTGGGCGATGAGGCGATAGGCCTGCAAGGCGTCGGTCATGGGCGCGGGGACGTGCACCAGGGTCATTTGCCGGGCCTGCCAGCCGCCGAAGCCGCCTACACCCACAGCGAGCATCAAGACGGCGGCACTGGCCCAGCGGCGCTGGGCGTTGCGCTTGAGCCGCTGGCGGATGGCCAACGGGTCGAGCTGCGCATTGGCCGGTTGCTGCAGCGCGCCGCTCAGGGCCGCCCGCAGGTGCTGGGCATCCGTTTGCCAGGCGCGCACTTGTGCGGCTTCGTCCGGGTGGCTGGCGAGCCAGGTTTCCAGCTGTTGCCGGTCGGCGTCGCTGAGCTGGCGGTCGACATAGGCGTGAAGGTCACGCTCGCTGGGGGGCAGACTGATCATTTGAGTATCCGCAGGGAAGGGCTGCTGATTTCGCCGTCGCTGAGCTGGCGCAAGGCCTGGCGGGCGCGGGACAGGCGGGACATCACGGTGCCGATGGGGACGTCGAGGACTTCGGCGGCCTCCTTGTAGCTCAAGCCCTCCACCGACACCATCAGCAGCAGGGCGCGCTGCTCGGCGGGCAGGCGGTCGAAGGCCTGCAGGGTGGAGCGGGCGATCACCGTGCGCTCCACCGAAGGTTCGGCGTCGTCGCGGCCGGTGAAGAATTCGAGCATGCGGGCATAGCGCCGCGAACGCCGGTGGGCATCGAGAAACTGACGGTAGAGGATCGCGAACAGCCAGGCGCGCAGGTCGCCGTCCGGGCGCTTGTCCCGCCAGCCCGACAGGGCCCGCTCCAGGCTGGCCTGCACCAGGTCGTCGGCGCTGGCGGCTTCATGCGTCAGCGAGACGGCAAAGCGCCGCAATCGGGGGAGCAGTTCGCGCAGCTGTTCGTCGAATGTGTTCATGGAGGGTGCAAGCTCTAGGCCGGAGGCGGCATCGACAGGAAGACGCCGCCCGGGGCCCGTTATTCCATTCCTGTGAAGGATGTTTTTACCAGCTTTGTAGGACAGTTCATCGCGTTTTGTCATCCCTGTAATTGCCCAACGTTTTCCCGCTCAACCCGTTGGAACCGCGCATTCAGGCCAGTCATGCCTGATGCGCCCGGACAACCTGTTGAGTCAGAAGGGGACGTTATACATGCAAACTCTCGCGATGAGCGGTCAGTCGGAATCCCGGTGCGGGCCTGTGGCGAATGCCGACCATGACCGGTGGCGGCGATTCGGCCAAGGCCCGACCGTCACGCCCGACTTTTTCCTGATCCACCGCGCCATCGAAGCGCAGGCGGCGAACCAGCCGGAAGGCATCGCCGCCCGTCATCTCGGGCAGACCGTGACCTACGGCGAGCTGAACCGCCAGGCCAATCGTCTGGCGGCGCACCTGAAGGCGCAGGGTGTGGCGGCCGGGGATCATGTCGCCCTGTTCGTCGAGCGTTCCATTCCCATGCTGGTCGGGATGCTGGCGGTGCTGAAAGTGGGGGCCGCCTACGTCCCGCAGCACGTCGGCATCACACCGGCTGCGCAGTTGAGCCACATCCTGTCGGTCGCTTCGATCCGTGTGGTGCTGACGCTGTCGTCGCTGAGCCAGGCGATCCCGCTGACCGGCGAACATCGTTGCATCGAACTGGACACCTTCATGGCGACGCCGGGAGGGGCGGGCGATGACGAGAACCCGACGGGCAACGACGTCTCGGCGCAGGCGCTGTGCTTCGTGCTGTTCACCTCCGGCACCACCGGCGTGCCCAACGGCGTGCGCGTCACCCACCGCAACGTCTGCAACATTCTGTTGACCGCTCCCGGCAACCTCGGCCTGCGCCCGGGGCTCAAGGTGGGGCAGATCCTGAACATCGCCTTCGACATGGCGGCCTGGGAGACCCTGGGTTGCCTGGCCCACGGCGCCACCTTGCTGATCCGCGGCAAGGACATCGCCGAAACGGCCGAACAATGCGATGTGCTGATCGCGACGCCGTCGATCCTGGCCCGTCTCGACCCGGCGCGCTGCACGCGGATGCGGGTGGTGGCCCTGGCCGGTGAGCCGTGCCCGCGTCCCCTGGCGGACCGTTGGGCCTCGTTCTGCACCTTTTACAACGCGTGCGGGCCTACCGAGACCACGATCATCAACACCCTGCAGCATTACCGGGGCGAAGGCGCACTGACGATCGGCAAGCCGACGCCGAACAACACAGTGTATGTGCTGAACGAGTCGGGCGAACTGTGCGGGCCGGGCGAAGCGGGCGAAATGTGGGCCGGCGGCGATTGCGTGACGGCCGGCTACCTCGGCAACCCTGAGCTTTCGGCCGAACGCTATCGGCTCGATCCGTTCCTCGGAGGGGGCCGGCTGATGTTCCGCACCCGTGACCTGGGCCGCTGGACGGAGGATGGCGAACTGGAACACCTCGGGCGCGTCGATGACCAGGTCAAGGTGCGCGGGTTTCGGGTGGAGCTCGATGCGGTGTCCGCGGTCCTGGAGTCGTCGGCGGGCTGTGAGCGCGCGGTCACGCTGAAGCTCGACGACCGGAGCCTGGTGGCCTTCGTCTCGCCGGCCGGCACGGACATCGACGCCGCACGGCGACGCTGCGAGGAGCGGCTGGCCTATTACTGCGTCCCGTCCCTGATCCTGGCGCTGGACGACATTCCGCTGACCTCCAGGGGCAAGGCCGACAAGCGTCTGTTGCTGGAACGGGCGCAGGTGCATTTGGCGCAGGGTGCAGGCTCCGGGCAGGAGGTGTCGGCATGAAGGGGCTGGATCCGGGCCTCCCGGCGCGGCGCCCGCTTTGGCGCCGCCTGGGAACGCTGCCGCTGTTCTCCCACTACAACCGATTGTTCGCGATGGTGATCGCGGGCAATTGCATGGCGCTGGCGTACGGATTGACGGGTGGGCAGTGGTGGTCGCCGACGGGCATCGCCTTGCAGACGCTGGTGAACCTGGTGGTGGTCAACCTGTCGTTGGCGGTGCTGATCCGCCAGCAGTACCTCATCAACCTGTTGTTCTGGCTGGCGACGCGCGTGCCGACGACGTGGCCGTTGGCGGTGCGCCGCTCGCTGGCCAAGGTCTACCATTTCGGGGGGCTGCACAGCGGCGCGGCGGTGGCGGCAATCGGCTGGTTCGCTGCGTTCTTCGGTTCGCTGGCCTGGCGCAGTAGCGCGGGCGACGGGGTTTCGCTCACGTTGCTGGGGATCAGCGGTACGCTGCTCGGGCTGCTGGCGCTGATCGCGGTGCTGGCGTTGCCGCGGATTCGCTCGCGCTATCACAACGGCTTCGAACGGATGCACCGGTTCGGCGGGTGGACGGCGCTCGGGTTGTTCTGGGCGATGACGCTGGCGTTCGCAGCCGACCGGCATCCGGCCGAACCGCTGGCGCAGGTGCTTGTCGGGTCGCCTCCGTTCTGGGCGTTGCTGGTGGTCACGTGCAGCATCGCGTTGCCGTGGCTGCGCCTGCGCAGAGTCCCGGTGACATGGATCAGGCCCTCTTCGCATGCGGTGATTGCCCGGTTCACCCATCACACACCGTTCACCGGCTCTTCCGTTGCGATCAGTCGTCACCCGCTGTGGGAGTGGCACGCCTTCGCCAACATTCCCGCACCGGGAGAAAACGGCTTTCGCCTGATCATTTCCCGGGCGGGCGACTGGACCGGCTCCTTCATCGAACAGCCGCCGTCCCACGTCTGGGTCAAAGGCATCACCACGGCGGGCGTGGCCCGCATCGAAACACTGTTCAAGTCGGTGGTGTACATCGCCACCGGCAGCGGCATCGGCCCGGTCCTGCCTCACCTGTTGGCCGGACAGGTGCCGGCGCGCCTGGTCTGGTCGGCGCGCAGCCCGAGGGCCACCTACGGCGATGCGCTGGTGGACGAGATTCTCGAAGCTCAGCCCGAGGCACTGATCTGGGATACCCGCGAGTCGGGAAAACCGGATCTGGTGGCTTTGGCGTACGCGGCCGTCCGTTCCTTCGGTGCGGAGGCGGTGATCTGCATCTCCAACCAGCACTTGACCGAGCTGGTGGTCGAGGAGATGGAAGCGCGGGGCATTCCGGCCTACGGCGCGATCTGGGATTCCTGACACGCCGCCGTCGCGGCTGTCGCACATCAATTGAGGAGAGTCAGGATGACGAATGTGAATATTTTGGTCGAGCGGGTGGGGCGTGTCGTGTTGGTCCGGCTCAATCGTCCGCAGGCGCGCAATGCGCTGAACACCCCCTTGATGCAGGCGTTGATCGAAACCCTGCAACGTCTGGACAGCGATCCTGCGGTCGGCTGTTTCGTGGTGACCGGAACAAAGGATTTCTTTGCCGCCGGTGCCGACATCAGGGAAATGCACGGCAAGTCTTGCCTGGACATGGTGCAGGAAGACTATTTTTCCGGCTGGGATGCGTTCGCCGGGCTGCGTACGCCGAAAGTCGCCGCCGTCGCCGGCTATGCCTATGGCGGAGGCTGCGAGCTGGCGATGATGTGCGACGTGATCGTCGCGGCCGGATCCGCCCGGTTCGGCCTGCCTGAAATCACCTTGGGCGTGATGCCGGGCATGGGCGGCACCCAACGGTTGACCCGCCTGGTCGGGCGCGCCAAAGCGATGGACATGATTCTGACCGGGCGTTCGATGTCCGCCGATGAGGCGGAGCGGGCCGGCCTGGTCTCTCGGGTGACGGGCGACGAGGACGTGTTGGAGCAGGCCTTGGCGATTGCGCAGCGGATCAGCGGTTTCTCCCGGCCGGCCACGCTGGCTGCCCGGGAGGCGGTGGACCGTGCGCTTGAGGTGGGGATGCGCGAAGGCGTGCTGTCCGAGCGCCGTGCGTTTCATGCCTTGTTCGCCACGCCGGGGCAGAAGGAGGGCATGCAGGCCTTCCTGGAGAAACGCGAGCCTTGCTTCAACCGGAGCTAGACAACTGAGCACCGGCTCGCTCGCGGTTAACTGAAAGAAACTACAGTTCAAAGGGAATAATCCTACGAGGCGTTCGTCTCATAGCACCTTTTCCTATGGCCGATGGCCCTGGAGTCTTTTATGGTTGATCGCAGTTCACCGAACCGCTCGCCCGACACTTCACCACCCGGCGGGCCGCAGCGTCCGCCGTTGGGGGCCGCAAGCCTGCTAGTGCGCTTGACCGGCATTGCCGTGGTGGTTGCCGCAGTGGCCGGGGCGTTTGCCTACGTGCACGGCAGCTTCGACCCGCAACGCCTGACGCCCAAGGCGTTGGTCGATGTGCTGGAGAAGAACAACGGCATCCACCCAGGCTTTCGCCGCAACCACGCCAAGGGTGTGTGCGTGATCGGGCATTTCGAAAGCAGCGGCGAGGCGCGGGCGTTTTCCGCCGCGCAAGTGTTCAACGAGCCCGTCACGCCCGTGGTCGGCCGATTCGCCTTGCCGGCGGGCAGTCCCTATGCGCCGGACGGCAGTGTGCCGATCCGCAGCCTGGCCCTGCGCTTCAAGCAAGCCAACGGGCAGCAATGGCGCACCGGCATGAACAGCATGCCGGTGTTCCCGGTGGGCACGCCCGAGGCGTTCTATCAACTGTTGCAGGCGCAGTCGCCGGATCCGGCCACCGGCAAGCCTGACCCGTCGAAGGTGCCGGCGTTCTTCGCCGCCCACCCGGAAACGGTGCCGTTCCTGACTTGGGTGAAGACGGCCAAGCCGTCGGCCAGCTATGCCACGGAAACCTACAACAGTGTGAATGCGTTCTACCTGGTCGACGCCGGCGGGAAAAAGCAGGCGGTGCGCTGGAGCATGGCGCCGCAGGCCCAGGACGCCGCCGGCGCTTCTGCGCCGGAGGGCGCCGACTTTCTGGAGAAGGATCTGGTGCAGCGCCTGGCCGCAGGGCCGCTGCGCTTTCAGTTGAACATCACGTTGGCCGACCCGGCCGACCCGGTGAACGATGCGAGCAAGGCCTGGCCCGCCGGCCGCAAGGTGCTGAACGCCGGCACGCTGGTGCTGGAAAAGACGCAACCGCAACTGAGCGGCGAGTGCCGTGACATCAATTACGACCCGCTGGTGCTGCCGGCCGGCATCGAAGGTTCAGACGACCCGCTGTTGGCCGCCCGTTCGGCCGGTTACGCCGATTCCTACCTGCGCCGCACCAGTGAAGTCAGCCAATTGCCCGCCACCCGACAGGAGGCTCGCCCATGAGCAAGCAACCGACCCATTTTGCGTTTCCGGCGCGGCTGCTGCACTGGCTGATGGCGTTGATGATCATCGCGATGCTGTTCATCGGCGCGGGCATGGTCGCTTCGGTGTCGGCGCGGCATGAATGGCTGATCAACCTGCACAAGCCCTTGGGCATCGCGATTCTGGCGCTGGCGGTCGTGCGGCTGCTGGTGCGGTTCTCCACCCGCCAGCCGCCGTTGCCCGAAGACCTGCCGGGCTGGCAGGCGATGGCGGCCAAGGCGTCCCATGTCCTGCTGTACGGGCTGATGCTGGTGCTGCCGCTGCTGGGGTGGGCGATGATCAGCGCGGCGGGCGACCCGGTGATGCTGGGCCGTTCGCTGCAGCTGCCGTCGATCCTGCCGGCCGATGCGCAGGTGTTCGCGCTGTTGCGCAAGGCCCACGGCTATCTGGCGTACCTGCTGTTCGTGACGGTGCTGGTGCATCTGGCGGCCGCGCTGTTCCACGGCTGGGTGCGCCGCGATGGCGTGCTCGACAGCATGTTGCGCGGGCGGGATCGCGGCTGACCGCCTGAGCGCGAATCGCCGTCGCAAAAAAAGATCGCAGCCTGGCTGCGATCTTTTTTTGGTGCAAGGGGAGATCAGCGCAGGCCGTCGACGATCTCGGCGATGGCGGTCAGCACGTCCTTGCCCAGTTGCTTGGAGCGCTTGCCCGACCAGCCGGTGAGGGCGTTCGGGTTGTCGTCGTGATCCTTGAACGGCATCTCCAGGGTCTGCGACAGGCAGTCGAACCGCTGGCCGACGCTGTTGCACGCCAGGTTCATGTTGGCTTGGCCCGGTTCGTCGCGGGTGTAGCCGTGCTTGGTCTGGAAGTCCTTGGTGATGCGCTTGAGGTGGCTGCGGAAATCCTCTTCGAGTTTCTCCAGGCGCGGCGTGAAGCCGGGGTTGCCTTCGCAGCCGGCGGTGAACACGTGCGGGATTTCCTCGTCGCCGTGGATATCCAGGAACAGGTCGACGCCGTACGTTTCCATCTGCTGCTGCACGAACAGGACTTCGGGGCTGATTTCCTGGCTGGCGGTCTGCCAGGCGCGGTTCAGGTCCTGGCCCATGGCGTTGGTGCGCAGGTGCCCGTGGAACGCGCCGTCGGGGTTCATGTTCGGCACCAGGTACAGATCGGCCTTGGCCAGCAGTGCGTTCAGGACCGGATCGTCGTGGCGCTCCAGGCGTTCGATCACCCCCTCCATGAACCATTCGGCCATGTGCTCGCCGGGATGCTGCTGGGCGATGATCCAGACCTTGCGCCGGCCCTCGGCGCCGCTGCCCTTGCGCAGCAGCTGGATGTCGCGGCCTTCGACGCTCTTGCCGGTGGCCAGCAGTTCGGTGCCGGCCTTGGTCAGGGCCTGGTCGATCAGCCAGTCGTGACGGCCGCGGCTGTAGGGCTCGAAGTAGGCGAACCAGGCGTGGGTCTGCTCGGCTTCGAGGCAGAAGCGCAGGCTGTCGCCTTCGAATTGGGTCGGAATGCGGAACCAGTTGACGTGGTCGTAGGAGGCGACCGCCTGATAGCCGGTCCAGGCTTTGTTGTAGGACGATTGACTGGCGTTGACCAGGCGGAACCAATGCTCCTGGTGGACATGCAGGCCGCTGGCCTTGAAGTGGAACCACTGGAAATGGTTGCTGCGGGTGTCAGGGCGGATCGCCAGCACCGGGTTGAGCGGGTTGCTGATGTCGACAACCTGGATGTTGCCGCTGTCGAAGTTGGCGCTGATGTCGAACGAAGATTTGGCCACGGTCATATCGGTTCCTGAACAGGATTTTTATGGTGGCTACTCTACACGCAAGACAGGGGTGAAACCGAGGGAATTTGCGGGGTGTGCGGGTGGGGGCGTCCTCCATGACGCGCAGGCAGCTTAGTGGCTGTGCGATTGATTCTCAAGTGCTAAATGTCATTGTCTGGTGCCGGTTCGGCCGGGTTCGGCTTGCCAAGCGATATTCTTTTGATATTATCCGCGCCACTGAATTTGCAGCACCTGAAGACTTCATTAGCCTGAAGCCACAAGCCAGAAAACTGGCAAAAAAAGACCCGGCAAAAAGCCGGGTCAAAAACCGTGATTAGCCTGATGAGGAGATAGTCCAGAAGACCGACCTAAGGTCTCTGGTCCATCGGCCGGTCTCGCGACCAGCTGCGTCCAATAATAATCATTATCATTTGCAAGTCAAATGATTTTATCTGCGCGATCGGAAAAATCTTTCCGATCCGATTCCGTTTCTCAATGACCGCCGCCATCGAGCGAGTGATCGACCATCGCCCGTGCCATGTCCACCATGTGCACCACCGAAAACGCCAGATCCCGACTGACGCCCTGCAGCCCGTCCGTGGCCTTGATCGCCGTTGCCGCCGCGCAGCGCAGCAGGTCGGAGGCATGCACCAGGGATTCTTCGCTGCTGAGGTTGCGGTTGACGCCGAAGAAGCGATCCTCGGTGTCGGGCTCGGACACAGTCGGTTTCAAGTAATAGTCCAGTGCGCGTTGCGCGGCAGCGCTGCCTTGAGGTGAAGTGAGCGTGGTGTCGATCTGCAGGTCGGGCAAGTCTTTGCTGGTGATGTTCATGGCGTGAGGTCACTCCCTGTTCGTGTTTGAATCCATGACCCAAGCATAATACTCGTCGTATTTGTGACCAGAATTTAAATACTACAATATGTGTTTTGCTGGCCGAAGGCGTCCACGTATGGTGCCGCACATGGATAAATGGATTGAATTGGTCAAGGCCAAAATGAGTGAACTCAAAGTCACTCAAGTCGAGCTCGGCGAACGCGTCGGCATGTCTCAGGGCGGCATCGGCCATTGGCTGAACAAGCGTCGGGAGCCGGGCGTCGATGAGATGAACCGGGTGCTCAAGGCGCTGGGAATGGACTTTCTCGAGGTGGCGCTGGTGATCCGCGAACCGCAGCCGGACGCCGACGAGGGAATGCCGCTGGCGCAGAAGTACAACCCGTACTTCCGCTACCCCGTCAACGACTGGCGCGAGCCCCTGCAGGTGCGTGAAGCCGAACCTGCGTATGCGGGCGTCCAGGACAAGCGCCGCTTCGAACTGACGGACTACCATGCCCGCGGCGCGGCGTTCTGGCTGCTGGTGACGGGGGACTCGATGACGGCGCCCAGCGGCCCGAGCATCGCCGAAGGCATGCTGATCCTGGTGGATCCGGCATTGGAGGCGGAGCCGGGCAAACTGGTGATCGCCCAATGGGCGGACAGCGATGAAGCGATTTTCCGCAAGTTGATCGAAGAGGGCGGCCAGCGTTACCTGTTGCCGCTCAATCCGACCTGGCCGAAAGCCCTGTTCACCGACGCGTGTCGAATCATCGGTGTCGTGGTGCAGGCAACAGCCAGGTTCTAGTCGGATCGATCCTCGCCAGGCGTAGGATCGATCTTCCTTTTACGCCTCTTCCAACTCGACCAGCGCGCTGCCTTCGCCGACCATTTCGCCTTCCTGGCAATACAGCGCCTTGATCACGCCGGCGTGGGGCGCGCGGATGCTGTGCTCCATCTTCATCGCCTCCAGCACCACCAATTGAGCGCCGGCCTCGACCGTTTGCCCGGCCTCGACCAGCACACGCACGATGCTGCCGTTCATGGGCGCCGTCAGGCCGCCCTGGTGGCTGTGGCTGGCTTCGACCGCGCTGATCGGATCGTAGGTTTCGATGCGGCGCCATTCGCCGTCCCATTGCAGGTACAGAGCCTCCCCGTGGCGGATCGCCCGGTGCTGACGACGCAGGCCGTCGCGTTCGATCGACAATTGTTCGCCGATCAGCCTGGCGTCGCCGGCGGCGCCGAGGGTCAACGCCCGATCCTGTCCCTCGCAGCTCAGATGCAACGTGATCTCTTGCGGCAAGCCCGCGCGCAGACCGCTGTGCAAGGACCACGGTGAAGCCGGGTCATCCGCCCGTGCCGCACCCGGCAGGCTTTGCGCGAAGGCCTGCGCCGCCGCGTTCCAGAACGCATCGCTCAATGCGCTAGGCGCCGGCAGCAATTGTTCCTGATAACGGGGAATGAACCCGGTATCCAGTTCCGCAGCGGCAAAGGCCGGATGCGCGATGATCCGCCGCAGGAAGCCGATGTTGGTCTTCAGGCCGCCGATGGCGAACTCATCGAGCATGCTCAGCAAACGCAGGCGCGCCTGTTCCCGGTCTTCGCCCCAGGCGATCAGTTTGCCCAGCATCGGGTCGTAGTACGGCGAAACCCCGTCACCTTCCTCCACGCCGCTGTCCACCCGCCGACCCGGCCCGGCGGCCGATTCGCGGTACAGCGCCAGGCGGCCGGTGGCCGGCAGGAAATCGTTGGCGGGGTCTTCCGCGTACAGCCGCACTTCAATGGCGTGGCCGTTCAGCGGCACTTGATCCTGGGTGATCGGCAGCGCTTCGCCCCGGGCGACGCGGATCTGCCAGGCCACCAGGTCCAGCCCGGTGATGGCTTCGGTGACCGGGTGTTCCACTTGCAGTCGGGTGTTCATTTCCATGAAGAAGAATTCGCCGCGTGCATCCAGCAGGAACTCCACCGTGCCCGCGCCGACATAGCCGATGGCCTGGGCCGAACGCACCGCCGCCTCACCCATGGCCCGGCGCAGTTCGGGGCTCAGGCCGGGCGCGGGGGCCTCTTCGACGACCTTCTGGTGCCGACGCTGGATCGAGCAGTCGCGCTCGTTCAGGTACAGGCAGTTGCCGTGACGGTCGGCGAACACCTGGATCTCCACGTGCCGCGGCTTGAGCAGGTATTTCTCCACCAGCATCCGCGAGTCGCCGAAGGACGATTGCGCCTCACGCTGGGCCGAGGCCAGGGCTTCGGCCAGTTGGCTGACGTCCTCGACCACTTTCATGCCTTTGCCGCCGCCGCCGGCCGTAGCCTTGAGCAGCACCGGATAGCCGATGCGTTCGCAGGCTTCGCGGAAGGTGTCCAGGTCCTGCGCTTCGCCGTGATAGCCCGGCACCAGCGGCACGCCGGCGGTTTCCATCAAGGCCTTGGCGGCGGACTTGCTGCCCATGGCATCGATGGCGGAGGCGGGCGGGCCCAAGAAGAGCAGGCCGGCGTCTTCGATGGCGCGGGCGAACCCGGCGTTCTCCGAAAGGAACCCGTAGCCGGGATGGATCGCCTGGGCGCCGCTGGCCTTGGCCGCCGCGATCAGTTTGTCGATCTGCAGGTAGCTGTCGGCCGCCTTGCTGCCGCCCAGGTCGACGCGGATGTCCGCTTCCCGGCTGTGCCGGGCGTTGCGGTCGGTGGCGCTGTGCACGGCGACGGTGGTCAGGCCCAGGGCCTTGGCGGTGCGCATCACCCGGCAAGCGATCTCGCCGCGGTTGGCCACCAACAGGGTGGTGAGAACAGGTGCGCTCATCAACGCGGCTCCTTGGTGGTGGTTGCGGCTTGCCAGCTAGGTGGACGTTTCTGCAGGAAGGCGCGCAAGCCTTCCTGGCCTTCGGGGCTTACACGGATGCGGGCGATGGCGTTTTCCGTGTAGCGGCGCAGGGCCGGAGTCAGCGCGCCGTTGCCCACCTCGCGCAGCAGCTCCTTGCTGGCGCGCAGGGCGGCGGGGCTGTTGAGCAGCAGGTTGTCGACCCACTGCGCGACCTTGTGCTCAAGCTCGTCGGCCGGATAGCTCTCGGACAGCAAGCCGATCTCCCGGGCCCGCTGGCCGCCGAAGCGTTCGGCGGTCAGGGCGTAGCGCCGCGCCGCACGCTCGCCGATGGCCTGCACCACGAACGGGCTGATCACCGCCGGCGCCAGGCCGATGCGCACTTCCGACAGGCAGAACTGCGCATCGTCGGTGCCGATGGCCATGTCGCAGCAACTGATCAGGCCCAGCGCGCCGCCGAACGCCGCGCCCTGCACCACGGCCAGCGTCGGGATCTTCAGCTTGGCGAGGTTGTACATCAGTTCCGCCAGTTCCCGGGCGTCGTCGAGGTTGGTGTGGTAATCCAGTTCGGCCGACTGCTGCATCCAGGCCAGGTCAGCCCCGGCGCTGAAATGCTTGCCGCGGCCGCGCACCAGCAGGAAACGCAGGCTGGCGTCGCTGGCGATCTTGTCGAGGGCCAGGATCAGCTCGCGGATCATCTCGGCGTTGAACGCGTTGTTCTTCTCTTCGCGGCTGAGCCACAGGGTCGCGAAGCCCCGTGGGTCGCTCTGCAGTTCGAGGGTGTTGAAGTCGCTCATGAGGTTCTCCCGATCACATCCGGAACACGCCGAAGCGGCTCGGTTCGATAGGCGCGTTCAGCGACGCGGACAAGGCCAGGGCCAGCACGTCGCGGGTCTGCGCCGGGTCGATGACGCCGTCGTCCCACAGCCGTGCGCTGGAGTAGTAGGGGTGGCCTTGCTCTTCATACTGGTCGAGGATCGGCTGCTTGATCTCCGATTCCTGCTCGGCGCTGAAGCCCTGGCCGCTGCGTTCGGCCTGCTCGCGCTTGACCTGAACCAGCACGCCGGCAGCCTGTTCGGCGCCCATCACGCCGATCCGCGCGTTCGGCCACATCCACAAGAAGCGCGGGTCATAGGCCCGGCCGCACATGCCGTAGTTGCCGGCGCCGAAGCTGCCGCCGATGATCACGGTGAACTTCGGCACCTTGGCGCAGGCCACGGCGGTCACCAGTTTCGCGCCGTGCTTGGCGATGCCGCCGGCCTCGTACTTCTGACCGACCATGAACCCGGTGATGTTCTGCAGGAACAAGAGCGGAATGCCGCGCTGGCAGGCCAGTTCGATGAAGTGCGCGCCTTTCTGCGCGGCCTCGGCGAACAGGATGCCGTTGTTGGCCAGGATCGCGATCGGGTAGCCGTGCAGGTGAGCGAAACCGCACACCAGCGTGGTGCCGAACAGGGCCTTGAACTCATCGAACACCGAGCCGTCCACCAGCCGGGCGATGACTTCGCGCACATCGAACGGCTGCTTGGCGTCGGCGGACACCACGCCGTACAGCTCGTCGCTGCCGTAGAGCGGGGCGATCGGCGCGCGTTGCTGCACTTCGCCGAGCTTGCGCCAGTTGAGGTTGGCCACGCTGCGGCGGGCGAGGGCGAGGGCGTGTTCGTCGCTTTCGGCGTAGTGGTCGGCCACCCCGGAGACCTTGCAGTGCACATCGGCCCCGCCCAGGTCTTCGGCGCTGACCACCTCGCCGGTGGCGGCCTTCACCAGCGGGGGGCCGGCGAGGAAGATGGTCGCCTGCTGGCGCACCATGATCGCTTCGTCGGCCATCGCCGGCACATACGCGCCGCCGGCGGTGCACGAGCCCATGACCACGGCGATCTGCGGGATGCCCATGGCGCTCATGTTGGCCTGGTTGAAGAAGATCCGCCCGAAGTGTTCGCGGTCCGGGAACACCTCGTCCTGACGCGGCAGGTTGGCGCCGCCGGAGTCCACCAGGTAGATGCACGGCAGGCGGTTCTGCTGGGCGATGGTCTGGGCGCGCAGGTGTTTCTTCACGGTCAGCGGGTAGTACGAGCCGCCTTTCACCGTGGCGTCGTTGGCCACGATCATGCATTCGACGCCTTCGACCCGGCCGATGCCGGCGATCACGCCGGCGGCGGGTACATCTTCGCCGTACACCGCGTGGGCGGCCAGTTGGCTGATCTCAAGGAACGGCGAGCCCGGATCGAGCAAACGGTTGATCCGCTCGCGCGGCAACAGCTTGCCGCGCGAGGTGTGGCGTTCCTGGGCTTTCGCGCCGCCGCCCTGGGCCACTTGGGCCAGCAGGGTGTGCAGGGCGTCCACTTGCTTGAGCATCGCCGCGCTGTTGGCGGCGAACTCCGCTGAACGGGGATTGAGCTGGGTGTGCAGGATTGCCATGGACAGCTCCGTTTAGCGGGTTTCGTTGAACAGTTCGCGACCGATCAGCATGCGGCGGATCTCACTGGTGCCGGCGCCGATTTCGTACAGCTTGGCGTCACGCAGCAGACGGCCCGCCGGGAATTCGTTGATGTAGCCGTTGCCGCCCAGGATCTGGATCGCGTCCAGGGCCATCTGCGTGGCGCGTTCGGCGGTGTAGAGGATCACCCCGGCGGCGTCCTTGCGGGCGGTCTCGTTGCGCTCGCAGGCCTGGGCCACGGCGTAGAGGTAGGCGCGGCTGGCGTTGAGCTGGGTGTACATGTCGGCGACCTTGCCCTGGATCAGCTGGAACTCGCCGATGCTCTGGCCGAACTGCTTGCGGTCGTGGATGTACGGCACGATCAGGTCCATGCACGCCTGCATGATCCCGGTCGGGCCGCCGGACAGCACGACGCGCTCGTAGTCGAGGCCGCTCATCAGCACTTTCACGCCGCCGTTGAGCACGCCGAGGATGTTCTCTTCCGGCACTTCGACGTCATCGAAGAACAGCTCGCAGGTGTTGGAGCCGCGCATGCCGAGCTTGTCGAACTTGTTGCTGCGGCTGAAGCCTTTCCAGTCGCGCTCGACGATGAAGGCGGTGATGCCGTGAGGGCCCTTTTCCAGGTCGGTCTTGGCGTAGATCACGTAGGTGTTGGCGTCGGGGCCGTTGGTGATCCAGGTCTTGCTGCCGTTGAGGACGAAGCGGTCGCCGCGCTTGTCGGCGCGCAGTTTCATCGAGACCACGTCGGAGCCGGCGTTCGGTTCGCTCATGGCGAGGGCGCCGACGTGTTCGCCGCTGATCAGCTTGGGCAGGTATTTGCTTTTCTGTTCGTGGTTGCCGTTGCGGTTGATCTGGTTGACGCAGAGGTTGGAGTGGGCGCCGTAGGACAGCGCGACGGAGGCCGAGCCGCGGCTGATCTCTTCCATGGCCACCACGTGCGCCAGGTAACCCAGGCCGGCGCCGCCGTACTCTTCCGGCACGGTGATGCCGAGCAGGCCCATGTCGCCGAACTTGCGCCACATGTCGGCGGGGAACAGGTTGTCGCTGTCGATCTGGGCGGCACGCGGGGCGAGCTGGTCAGCGACGAAGGACTGAACCTGATCGCGCAGCATGTCGATGGTTTCACCGAGGGCAAAGTTCAGGGTTGGGTAGCTCATGGGTCACCTTTTGGCTTTTTTGTCGGGTGGGGAGGGCGGCGGTTTGGCTCTCACCTTTACGTTAACGTAAGCCTGTGACGAATGGCTGTCAATCGCCCTTTACGTTAACGTCAACTTGAGCGAGAGTAGAGCCAGTTCTGAAAGACCGGCGTCGCTCTTTGTGATGAGGGAGCTTGCTCCCGCTGGAGCGCGAAGCGGTCGCAAAATCGCAGTCTGCGGTGCGTCTGGCATCGTCGGCCTGCCGGTTTCACGACTGCTGCGCAAGCCTCTCGCCACCAGCGCCACGCTCCTACAAAAAAGACAATAGGGGTCGTCATGGATCAACCCAGTGCAAACCCGCAGCGCAGCTACACCCGCGGTTCCCAGGACAAAGCCTTGCTGGCGATGACCATCGGTCAGAAGTTCGACGAGACCGTCGCGCGTTACCCGGACGGCGAGGCGCTGGTGGTGCGCCATCAGCAGCGGCGCTACACCTGGCGGCAACTGGCCGAAGAGGTGGATCTGCACGCCAGGGCCTTGCTGGCGTTGGGGCTTGAGGCCGGCGACCGGCTCGGCATCTGGTCGCCGAACTGCGCGCAGTGGTGCATCACCCAGTTCGCCACGGCGAAGATCGGCGTGATCCTGGTCAACATCAACCCGGCTTACCGCAGCAGCGAACTGGAATACGTGCTCAAGCAGTCCGGCTGCCAATGGCTGGTGTGCGCCGGCGCGTTCAAGAGCTCCGACTACCACGGCATGCTGCAAGGCCTGCTGCCGGAGCTGGCCGAGCAGTCCATCGGCCAGTTGCGCAGCGAGCGCCTGCCGGACCTGCGCGGGCTGATCAGCCTGGATGCGCAGCCGCCGTCGGGGATCCTGCCGTGGTCGCAACTGGCGGACCTGGCCGCCGGGGTCACGGCGCAGCAACTGCGCGAACGCAGCGACAGCCTGCACTTCGACCAACCGGTGAACATCCAGTACACCTCCGGCACCACCGGTTTCCCCAAGGGCGCGACCCTCAGTCACTACAACATCCTCAACAACGGCTACATGGTCGGCGAAAGCCTGGGCCTGACCGCCGCCGACCGGCTGGTGATCCCGGTGCCGCTGTACCACTGCTTCGGCATGGTCATGGGCAACCTCGGTTGCGTCACCCACGGCAGCACCATGATCTACCCCAACGATGCGTTCGACCCGCTGCTGACCCTCAGCACCGCCGCCGAAGAGAAAGCCACGGCGCTGTACGGCGTGCCGACCATGTTCATCGCCATGCTCGATCAGCCGCAGCGCACGGAACTTGACCTGTCGGCCCTGCGCACCGGGATCATGGCCGGCGCCACCTGCCCGATCGAAGTGATGCGCCGGGTGATCAGCGACATGCACATGAGCGAGGTGCAGATCGCCTACGGCATGACCGAGACCAGCCCGGTGTCGTTGCAGACCGGTCCCGCAGATGAACTGGAACTGCGCGTCACCACCGTCGGCCGCACCCAGCCGCAGCTGGAAAGCAAGATCATCGACGAGGCGGGCAACCCGGTGCCGCGCGGCACCATCGGCGAGCTGTGCACCCGTGGCTACAGCGTGATGCTCGGCTACTGGAACAACCCGCAGGCGACCGCCGAAGCCATCGATTCCGCCGGCTGGATGCACACCGGCGACCTGGCCAGCATGAACGACGAAGGCTACGTGTGTATCGCCGGGCGCAACAAGGACATGATCATCCGCGGCGGCGAGAACATTTACCCCCGCGAGCTCGAAGAGTTCTTCTTCACTCACCCGGCGGTGGCGGATGTGCAGGTCATCGGCATTCCGTGTTCGCGCTACGGCGAGGAAATCGTCGCCTGGATCAAGTTCCACCCCGGCCACAGCGCCACCGAGCAGGAGTTGCAGGCCTGGTGCAAGGAGCGCATCGCCCACTTCAAGACGCCGCGTTACTTCCGTTTCGTCGAGGAGTTCCCGATGACGGTGACCGGCAAGATCCAGAAGTTCCGCATGCGCGAGATCAGCATCGAGGAGTTGCGCGACAGGCTGGGCTGACGCCATCGCCGGCAGGCTGCTCCCACAGGCTTTGCTTCGCGCATTGCCGTGTGGGAGCGCGGGGATCGGTCGTCGGGGGTGTTTTCAGGATCGCAGACAGCACAAAGGGGAGCCGAAGCTCCCCTTTAATTTTGTCGTCGCGTGCTCTTTTTTATTATTGAGGGGCGGCCTGTTGTTGTTTTTGGTGACCGTGGCCCTTTGCTGCGTTTTTTGGCGATCCCCATCCGGGATCAAGAGCAAACGTATTTTTTTGAGCGCTGATCTGCTTTCTCGCTAGGCGATCCAACCGATACGGGAGCTACCTGAAGGTAGTTTTATTGTTCTCTGCCCGGTTGCGGGTCACTCCGAAGAGCACCCTGAAAAGCACACCTTCTCCAAAAAAATCTGTTAGCTGCGTCTCTGCCGTGTTGTTTTTGTTATGTCAGAGTCGTTTCGTCTTGTTTTTATTGGTTTGCCACTTTTTTATTCTTGTTATGCCATAGAGATTGCAGTTGCCGTGCCAACTTTTAAAAATCCTTTAAATTCAATAATTTAGGTTTTTTGAAGGATTTTTCACTCAGGCAAAACCAGACAATTTGTTTCCGTGTTACTCGTTCGTGCCCGCATTCCGGGCCGCAGCGGTAACACCGTGTCCCCTCACTGTGCGCTGCGGGCCTTGGCCACGCGCGAACCGGTCGGGCGGCCCAGCACGGCGCTGATCTGCAGGCCCGCGGCAATCAAGGCGTCCAGGTCGATGCCGGTCTCGATGCCCAGGCCGTTGAGCAGGTACACCACGTCTTCGGTGGCGACGTTACCGCTGGCGCCCTTGGCGTACGGGCAGCCGCCGAGGCCGGCGATGGAGCTGTCGAACACGTTGATGCCTTCGAGCAGGCTGGCGTAGATGTTGGCCATGGCCTGGCCGTAGGTGTCGTGGAAGTGGCCGGCGAGCTTCTCCCGCGGCACCTGGGCCGACACCACCTCGAACAGCCGACGGGTCGCGCCCGCCGTGCCGGTGCCGATGGTGTCGCCGAGGGAGACTTCGTAGCAGCCCATCGCGTACAGCTCGCGGGCGACCGCCGCGACCTGCTCCGGTGCCACCGCACCTTCATACGGGCAGCCCAGCACGCAGGACACGTAACCGCGCACAGTGACGCCATGCTGTTTCGCCGCTTCCATGACCGGTGCGAACCGCGCCAGGCTTTCGTTGATCGAGCAATTGATGTTGCGCTGGGAGAAGGCTTCGGACGCGGCGGCGAACACCGCGACTTCCTTGACCCCGGCCGCCACGGCGTCCTCGAAACCGCGCAGGTTCGGCGCCAGCGCGCCGTAGGTCACGCCCGGCGTGCGCCGGATCTGGGCGAACACCTCGGCGGAGCCGGCCATCTGCGGCACCCACTTGGGCGACACGAAACTGCCGACTTCTATATAGCCAAGGCCGGCGGCGCTGAGCGCGTCGACCAGTTGCACCTTGTCGGCGACGCTGATGGGCTGGGCTTCGTTCTGCAGGCCATCGCGCGGGCCGACTTCGATCAGGCGTACTTGGGAGGGGAGGGACATGGCGTTGACCTGTTGTATGTGTCTGGCGTCTACGAGAGCCCTTGTGGCAGCCGGCCTGCCGGCGATTGCGGTGGTTCAGCCACGTCGATGTCGCCTGACGCTCCGCCATCGCCAGCAGGCTGGCTCCCACAGGGGATGGGGTGGGGCTATTGCACGGCCTGCTGACTCTTGAGCGTCTGCTCCAGCGCCTGCACGCAGCGTTCTTCGGCGGTGTCGAGTTCCAGCTTCATCTGTTCGATGTCCAGCAGTTGCTGTTCGAGCTGCGCGCGGCGTTCGCTGATTTTCGCCAGCATGCTGTTGAGCTGTTTGGTGTTGCCGCTGGACGGGTCGTAGAGCTCGATCAGTTCGCGGCATTCGGCCAGGGAGAAACCGATGCGCTTGCCGCGCAGGATCAGCTTCAGGCTGACCTTGTCGCGCGGTGAGTAGATGCGTTCCTGGCCTCGGCGCTCGGGGCTGAGCAGGCCTTGCTCTTCATAGAAGCGGATCGCCCGGGTGGTGATGTCCAGCTCGCGGGCGAGGTCGGAGATGCTGTAGGTCTGGCTGCTCATGGAAGCGCTCGAAAAGGGGTACTTGGCGCTAAGCTAATGGCAGGTTGACGTTTACGTCAAGGGGCGGCGGATTCGGTGTCTGTGCCGGCCCCATCGCCAGCAGGCTGACTCCTACAGCCATGTGCGCAACACAGGCCCATGTGGGAGCCAGCCTGCTGGCGATGAACGATGACGCGCAGAAAAGCCCTACACGCTGTCCAGCTTCTTCTCCTGCGCCGTCACCTGCTGGCACAGCTCGATCATCTGTTCGCGCATCCAGCGGTTGGCCGGATCCTGGTCGGTGCTTTCGTGCCAGTACAGGTGGGTCTCCACCGGCGGCACATCGTTGACCGGCAGGTTGAACGTCAGCAGGTCATGGCGGCGGGCGAAGCGTTCCGGGACGGTCATGACCATGTCGGTCTGCTGCAGCACCTGGGACGCCATCAGGTAATGCTGGGAACGCAGGGCGATCTTGCGCTGGATGCCCATCTTGCCCAGCGCCAGGTCCACATAGCCCAGCCCGTTGCGTCGGCTGGAGATGTGGATGTGGGTCAGCCCCAGGTAGTCGTCGAGGGTGACCTTTTCCTTGCCCGCCAGCGGATGGCCCTTGCGCATGGCGCACACGTAACGGTCTTCCATCAGCTTGACGTGGCGCACCTGCGGGTCGGTGTTGAGCGGGGCGTCGACGGCGAAGTCCAGGCGTCCGGCCGCCAGTTCCTTGGTGGTTTCCCGGCGTTTGGACAGGAAGCTTTCGATGACCACCGTCGGCGCCAGGCGCCGCAGGCGCTGGAACAGCGGCGGCAGGATCACGGCTTCCGTGAGGTCGGTCATGCTGATGCGGTACGTCTTGACGGCCTGGGCCGGGTTGAAGATCCGGCTTTCCTGCACCGACACCCGCAGCAGCGAGAGCGCGTTGCGCACCGGGCCGATGATGTTCTGCGCCATGGGCGTGGGCACCATGCCCTGGGCGGTGCGCACGAAGAGCGGGTCGTTGAAGGTCTCGCGCAGGCGGGCCAGGGCGTTGGACACCGCCGGCTGAGTGATGCCGACGATCTGCCCGGCGCGGGTCAGGTTCGCTTCGGTGTAGATCGCGTCGAAGACGATGAAAAGGTTGAGGTCGACCTTGCTCAGATTCATTGCGCGGCTTCTCTTGTTTTGTAGGCGGCCCGGAAAATCAACCGATCATATATCGGTGATGAATGTTTATACATGCCGAGAATAGGCTAGGTAAATTATCAGCGCTGTTCTAGCATCGATTGCATGATCTGAACAACCTCTCACCAAAAGGTAGTGCCCATGGATTTCGCTTATTCGCCCAAGGTTCAGGAACTGCGTGAGCGCGTGACCGCGTTCATGGACACTTACGTTTACCCCGCCGAGGCCGTGTTTGAGCGCCAGGTGGCCGAAGGCGACCGCTGGCAGCCGACGGCGATCATGGAAGAGCTCAAGGCCAAGGCCCGGGCCGAAGGCCTGTGGAACCTGTTCCTGCCGGAATCGGAGCTGGGCGCCGGCCTGACCAACCTCGAATACGCGCCGCTGGCGGAGATCATGGGCCGCTCGCTGCTGGGCCCCGAGCCGTTCAACTGCTCGGCGCCGGACACCGGCAACATGGAAGTGCTGGTGCGCTACGCCAACGAAGAGCAGAAGCAGCGCTGGCTCGAACCGCTGCTGCGCGGCGAGATCCGCTCGGCGTTCGCCATGACCGAACCGGACGTCGCGTCCTCCGACGCCACCAACATGGCCGCCCGGGCTGTGCGCGACGGCGACGAGTGGGTGATCAACGGCAAGAAATGGTGGACCTCCGGCGCCTGCGATCCGCGCTGCAAGATCCTGATCTTCATGGGCCTGAGCAACCCGGACGCGCCGCGTCACGCCCAGCACTCGATGATTCTGGTGCCGGTGGACACCCCCGGTGTGAAGATCGTCCGTCCGCTGCCGGTGTTCGGCTACGACGACGCGCCCCACGGCCACGCCGAAGTGCTGTTCGACAACGTGCGGGTGCCTTACGAAAACGTGCTGCTGGGCGAGGGGCGCGGCTTCGAGATCGCCCAGGGTCGCCTCGGCCCGGGCCGGATCCACCACTGCATGCGTTCGATCGGCATGGCCGAACGGGCACTGGAACTGATGTGCAAGCGCTCGGTGAGCCGCACCGCGTTCGGCAAGCCGTTGGCGCGCCTGGGCGGCAACGTCGACAAGATCGCCGACTCGCGCATGGAGATCGACATGGCGCGCCTGCTGACGCTGAAGGCGGCGTACATGATGGACACCGTCGGCAACAAGGTGGCCAAGAGCGAGATCGCGCAGATCAAGGTCGTGGCGCCGAACGTCGCGTTGCGGGTGATCGACCGGGCGATCCAGATCCATGGCGGGGCCGGGGTGTCGAACGACTTCCCGCTGGCCTACATGTACGCGATGCAACGCACCCTGCGCCTGGCCGACGGCCCGGACGAAGTGCACCGCGCGGCCATCGGCAAGTTCGAGATCGGCAAGTACGTGCCCAAGGAAATGCTGCGTAGCGAGCGCTGAGCCGGCGCTTTGTTGTGGCGAGGGAGCACACTCCCTCGCCCGACGCTCAGTAGACCCACACCTCCACCCGCCGATTCTTGATCCGCCCCTCGTCGGCGTTGTTGGCCGCCACCGGCATCAGCGCGCCGAACCCCCGCACCTCGCGCAGCGTCACTCCGTTTTTCACCAACTCGCGCCGCACCGCCATCGCCCGCAGCTTCGACAGCAGGTCGGCCCTTGCCGGATCGTCCTTGGCGTCGCCGAAGCCCACCAGGGTCACCGCCCGGTCGGTCTTGCCGTGGCGTTGCAGGTAATCGAGCACCCGGGCCAGGTCTTGGCGGGCCTTGTTGTCCAGGCTGGCGCTGCCTTCTTCGAAACGGAAGTTCACCGTCAGGCGCTGGGCGTGGCGGCTGAGGGATTGATACCCCTCGGGCATCAACGCGTTCGGGGAGACGGCGATGGGATGGATGGTCTGGGCGATGAACCCGTTGGCCGCCACGATCGCCTGGCCTTGAGGGCTTTGCGCGAACGCCGCCAACGCCATGGCCCAAGGGTTCCGGCTGGCGGGCGGCAAATAGAAGAACAGGCGCCGGGACAGCGGGTAGTCCTCGGTGGCGATCAGCCCCGGCAACGGTGGCATGGCCTGGGACTGGCCATCGATGATCGCCACCGCTTTGGCCTGGCGGATGTAAGGCAGGCCGATGAAGCCGATGGCCTGCGGGTCGGCGCTCACCGCGTCGGACAACTGCTCGCTGGACTCGAAACGCTTGGCTGCGCTGCTCAAGGTCTTGCCGCGTCCGCTGAGCACCAGTTCCTTGAAGGTGTCCCAGGTGCCGGACTGATCATCCCGCGCATACAGGTGGATCGGCCCGCCGCTGGCGCCGACGGCTTCCCAGGTCTTCGCCTCGCCGCTGAAGATCCGGGCCAGCTGTTCGGTGTCCAGTTGCCGCACGGGGTTGTCGGGGTGAAGGATGATCGCCAGGCCGTCGATGGCGATCACCTGTTCGGCGGCGGGGCTCTTCAGGTCGCCGAGGGCTTGCAGGGCAGCCAGTTCGCTGTCCTTGACCGGGCGCGACGACGCTGCGAGGTCGGCACCGGCGTTCTTGAGCGCGGTGAAGCCGGTGCTGGAGCCATGGGCGGCGATCTCCACCACCACGCGCTGGCCTTGGGCGGTCTGGCCGACGATGCGTTGTTCGTTGGCGGTGTCCGGGTCTTCGTGGTGGATCTTGAGCAGGCCTTGCTCTTGCAGCAGCCCTTCGACCAGCGCAGGCCCCAGCGCCGCGCCGATGGTGTTGGAACCCTGGATGCGCAGCGCCGGGCCGTGTTCCGGGATCGGCAAGCCGTCGGCGCAGGCCATCGCTGGCAGCCAGGCGCCCAGCACAAGGGTCAACAGAACACGCAGGGTCATGCCGGCACCGTTTGCGGCCAAGGGGATTGCCGGGGAGATTAAGTCAGAAGGGTTTCGGAAAAATGAC
Source organism: Pseudomonas sp. B7(2017) (assembly GCF_002112745.1). Classification (NCBI taxonomy): domain Bacteria; kingdom Pseudomonadati; phylum Pseudomonadota; class Gammaproteobacteria; order Pseudomonadales; family Pseudomonadaceae; genus Pseudomonas; species Pseudomonas sp. B7(2017). The sequence continues at coordinate 92,327 of NZ_NEIP01000008.1, forward strand.
AGCGGCCCCACAGGATCTGCGGTCACCGCAAAACCTGTGGGAGCGAGCCTGCTCGCGATGAGGCCGTTTCAGTCACCGTTGCGGCGACGGGGTGGACGCTATCGCCGCCCGGAGCAGGCCCGCTCCCACAGGTGGGGATCAGCTCAGCTCAAGCCAGATCGGCGCATGGTCCGACGGCTTTTCCATGCCGCGCAGCTCATAATCCACGCCCGCGGCCTTCACCCGCGGCAGCAAGGCCTGGGAGGTGAGGATCAGGTCGATGCGCAGCCCGCGCTTGGGCTCGTCCTCGAACCCGCGGCTGCGGTAGTCGAACCAGCTGAAGGTGTCGGCCACGTCCGGGTTCAGGTGCCGGAAGCTGTCGGTCAGGCCCCAGTTCTTCAGGCGCGCCATCCACTCGCGCTCCTCGGGCAGGAAGCTGCATTTGCCGGTCTTCAGCCAGCGTTTCATGTTGTCCGGGCCGATGCCGATGTCGCAGTCTTCCGGGGAAATGTTCACGTCGCCCATCACCACCAGCGCCTGATCGTTCTTGAACTGGCTTTCCAGCAACTGTTGCAGGTCGCTGTAGAAGCGCTGCTTGGCCGGGAACTTGGTCGGGTGGTCGCGGCTTTCGCCCTGGGGGAAGTAGCCGTTCATGATGGTGACCTGTGTGCCGTCGGCATCGGCGAAGGTGCCCCAGATGAAGCGGCGCTGGGCGTCTTCTTCATCGGTGGCGAAGCCTTTATGCACGGCGATGGGCGCCTGGCGCGAGAGCAGGGCGACGCCGTAGTGGCCTTTCTGGCCGTGGAAATGCACGTGGTAGCCCAGGGCGCGGATCTCTTCCAGCGGGAACTGGTCGTCGTGCACCTTGGTTTCCTGCAGGCCGATGACATCCGGCTGATGTTTCTCGATCAGCGCCGTCAACTGATGCGGACGGGCGCGCAGTCCGTTGATGTTGAAGGAAACAATCTTCATGGTCGGCAGTCCTGGCAAAAGGGCGATGCTAGCTGACATGTGGGATGGGGGCCAGTGTGGGGTAGGGGGATTCGCGGTGTTCTGTCAGATGTGCGTTGTCCTGACGTGGTCTATACCTTTTGGGAACTGCGCCGCCACCGGCAGGTTCGTACCAACAAGAGCGCCGCCGCAGCCGCGCCACCGGGGAGAATCACCGCCATGCCTGAGACCTCGACCGCCATCGCCGACATCCACATGCTCGACCGCGGCTATTCCCGCGAGGCGCGATCGCTGCTGTACCAGGCCTACCGTCATGAGCCGACGTTCGCCTACCTGTTCGAGGCCGAGCGCCCGGGCTACGAGCAGCGGGTGCGGGCCACGGTGCGCGAACTGGTCAAGCAGCATTTCGCCCAGGAGCTGCCGGCCATCGGCCTGCTGGTCAACGACCGCCTGATCGGCATCGCCCTGATCGCGCCGCCGCAGCGGCGGCTGGGCGTCACCGAGAGCTGGGCCTGGCGCCTGCGCATGGTGCTGAGCACCGGTCTGCGCTGCACCCGGCGCTACCTGGAATACCACGCCGCCGTGGCGGCCTGCGTACCCGGCGAGGCGGTGCATGTGCTGCCGCTGCTGGGCATTCACCCGCAGTTCCAGGGCAAGCATTTCGGCGAGCAGTTGCTGCAGGCGGTGCACAACTGGTGCGCGGTGGACGAGCACTCCCGCGGCGTGGTGCTCGACAGCGGCAACCCGCGCTATCTGGCGTTCTACCAGCGCCAGGGCTATGAAGAAATCGGTGAGGTGGCGGTCGGGCCGGTGCGCGAGCATGTGTTTTTCCATGCCAATCCGCAGGTGTTACATACTGCAACGGCTTGAGGGGCGAACTTTCCGCGCACCCCAAGGCTCTATCACGCTCCCGAGCTCGTGATAGCATCCGCGCCTATGAAGTTTCCAGGAAGATTTACCGGTGGCGTGCTCCTGCTGTTAACCAGCTGCGCGGCGCTGGCGCAAAGTGAATTGGATGTGCGGGTCAAACCGTCCAACGATGAACTCAAGGCCAATATAGAAGGCTATATCGGCAGCCTCGGCGACCGCGACGAAGAAGCCTTGCTGCGCTTCAGCCGCGGTGCCGAAGAGCAGGCGCGCAAGGCCGCCCAGGCCTTGGGCTACTACCAGCCGCAGATCGACAGCGAAGTGAAGGGCGGCGACAAGCCGCGCCTGGTGCTCAAGGTCGATCCGGGCGAGCCGGTGCGCCTGCGCAACGTCACCGTGCGCATCGACGGCCCGGCCGCGTCGCTCAAGGTGTTCCGCGTACCGAAAAGCGACGCGCTCAAGCCCGGTTCGGTGCTCAACCATGGCCGCTACGAAGACGCCAAGCGGCTGATCCAGAACCAGGCCTCGCGCTACGGTTTCTTCAGTGGCCGCTTCACTCGTCAGAAGCTGTCGGTCGATCCCCGCGCCGGCGTCGCCGACATCGAACTGATCTACGACAGCGGCCCGCGCTATGCGCTGGGCCCGGTCAAGTTCGAAGGCGACACGCCGTTCGACGAAGACCTGCTGCAACGCATGGTGCCGTTCAAGGCCGGCGAACCGTACGATTCGGAGCTGATCGCCGAACTCAACCGGGCCCTGCAATCGAGCGGCTACTTCGAAGGCGTGCGCGTCGATGCCGCGCCGACGGCGGCCAAGAACGACGTGATCCCGGTGGACGTCAAGCTCGACACCCGCAAGCCGCGCACCATGGGGCTGGGCCTGGGCTACTCCACCGACGTCGGCCCGCGGGTCAAGGCCAACTGGACGCGCCATTGGGTCAACCCCCAGGGCGATAGCTACGGCTGGGAGGCCGAACTGTCGGCGCCCCGGCAGAACGTCGGGCTGTTCTACGACATCCCGCTGGACCCGCCCTTGACCGACAAGCTGCGCTGGGCCGGCGGTTACCAATACGAAGACATCGACGGCTCCGACACCCTGAGCAAGCTGCTCACCTTCGGCCCGGAGTGGCACAGCAAGCTGCCCAGCGGCTGGCAGCGGGTGATCTCGCTGAAATGGCAGCGCGAGGAATACCAGCTCGGCGATGACTCCGGCCTCAGCAACCTGCTGATGCCCGGCATCAGCTATGCGTACCTCAAGAGCGACAACCGCATCGACCCGCACAACGGCTATCGCCTGGCGTTCGAAAGCAAGGTGGCGAAGGAAGGGCTGGGCTCGGACAACAACCTGTTGTACGGCACGGCGCTGGTCAAGGGCCTGACCACGGTGTTCGACAAGCACCGTTTCCTCGGGCGGGTGCAGGTCGGCGGCAGCGCCACCAACGGCTACACGTCGGTGCCGCCGTCGCTGCGGTTCTTCGCCGGCGGCGACCAGAGCGTGCGCGGCTACGACTACCAGAGCCTGTCCCCGGAAAACGCCAAGGGCGACCGCATCGGCGGCCGCTACATGGTGGCCGGCAGCGTCGAGTACCAATACTCGATCGCCGAAAAGTGGCGGGTGGCGACCTTCGTCGATCAAGGCAACTCTTTCAACAAGCTCGAACTGCCGAACCTCAAGACCGGGGTCGGCATCGGGGTGCGCTGGGTGTCGCCGGTGGGGCCGATCCGCCTCGACCTGGCCCACGCGCTGGACGACGGCGGCATCCGGCTGCACTTTTCGATGGGGCCTGAGCTGTGAAGCGTGCTGTGAAGATTTCGTTGCTGGCGCCCGGGGCGCTGGCGCTTTTGCTGGTGTCGGGCGCCGGGCTGGTGCTCGGCACCGAGACCGGCAGCCGTTGGGCGTTGGGCCTGGTGCCGGGCCTGAGCGTGGACAATTTCCAGGGCCGGCTCGGCGGGCAGTGGAGCGCCGATCACCTGCTGTGGCAACAGGACGGCAACCGGGTCGAGCTGGACCGGCCGGTGTTCGAGTGGTCGCCGCTGTGCCTGGCCCGCATGACCCTGTGCATCGAACAGCTCAAGGCCGGACAGGTGCGCCTGCACTTTGCGCCGGGCACGGAAACCACCGAGAGCGGCCCGGTCAAGCTGCCGAACCTGCAACTGCCCGTGGCCATCGAGCTGGGCGACGTGCAGGTCGACAGCCTGTTGCTGGACGGCAATGAACAGCTCAAGGACTTGCGCTTGGCCGCGCACTGGACGGCCAAGGGCATGCAGATCGACAACGTGCAGTTGCAGCGCGACGACCTGAGCCTGAAGCTGGCCGGCCTGCTGCAACCGACCGGCGACTGGCCGCTGACCGTCGAAGGCCAGCTGACGCTGCCGGCGCCGGGCACCGAACCGTGGACGCTGGCGCTGAAGGTCGACGGCGACCTGCTGAAAACCCTCAATCTGCACGCCGACAGCCACGGCTACCTCGACGGCCAGTTGAGCGGCGAACTGCAGCCGCTGGCGGAACACCTGCCCGCCAAGGTGCGCATCACCAGCGACGCCTTCAAGCCGAGCGCCGATCTGCCGGACACCCTGCAATTCAACCAATTGCTGCTGACCGGCGAAGGCGACCTGAAAAACGGCTACCGCCTGCAAGGCAACGCCACGCTGCCCGCCGAGCAAGGCCCGGTGGCGCTGGTGCTGCAAGGCCAGGTGGATGCCAGCGGCGCGCAGATCGCCGGCCTCGACCTGAACGCCAACGACAAGCAAAGCCTCAAACTCACCGGTCATATCGACTGGAGCAAGGGCTTGAGCGCCCAGGCCAACATCGACTGGCGGGACTTCCCGTGGCATCGGCTCTACCCGGAGATCGACGAGCCGCAAGTCGCCTTGCGCACCTTCACCGGCGAAGTCTCCTACACCGACGGCCAGTACCTCGGCAATTTCGCCGCCGCCCTGGACGGCCCGGCGGGGGCGTTCAGCCTGAGCAGCCCGTTCAGCGGCAACCTCAAGCAAGTCTTTCTGCCGCAACTCAAGCTGGAGGCCGGGCAGGGCAAGGCCGAGGGCCATGTGAACGTGCAGTTCGCCGACGGCATTGCCTGGGACACCGCGCTGGAACTGTCGGCCCTCAACCCGGCGTACTGGTTGGCGGAACTGCCGGGCACCCTGGCCGGGCCGCTGAAAAGCAAAGGCGAGATGAAAGGCGAACGCCTGAGCCTCAACGCCGACCTCGACCTCAAGGGCAAGCTGCGCGGCCAGCCGGCGGTGCTGCAAGCCAAGGCCGACGGCGCCGGCGAGCAATGGAACCTCAACGCCCTGCAGATCCGCCTCGGCGACAACAGCATCAGCGGCAAGGGCAGCCTGCAGCAGAAGTTCACCGGGCAGATCGACATCAAGCTGCAACGCCTGGCCCAGCTCTGGCCGCAACTGCGCGGGCAGGTCAACGGCCGGGTCGATGTGGCCGGCACGCTCAAGGCGCCGCAGGGCAAGCTGGATCTGCAAGGCTCGCAACTGGCGTTCCAGGACAACCGCCTGCAAAGCCTCAACCTCGACGCCACCCTCGACGGCGCGCAGCGCGCGAAGATCGACCTCAAGGGCAGCGGCATTCAGGCCGGCGACACCTCGCTGGGCACGCTGACCGTCAGCGGCCAGGGCGACATCCGGCAGCAGAAGCTCAACCTCGACCTGCTCGGGCCGAAGCTCAAACTGGCCCTGGGCCTGGACGGCAATCTGGACAAGGGCAACTGGCGCGGGCGCCTGGCCAGCGGCGACATCCAGGCCGGCGGCCAGGACTGGAAGCTGCAAGGGCCGGCGAAGCTCGAACGCCTGGCCGACGGCAAAATCAACTTCGGCGCCCATTGCTGGATCTCCGGCAACGCCAGCCTGTGCGGCGAAGACCAGCGTCTGATGCCCGACCCGAAACTGCGCTACCACCTCAAGCAATTCCCGATCGAAAGCCTGGCCGCCTGGCTGCCCAAGGATTTCGCCTGGCAGGGCCGGCTCAACGCCGACCTGCAACTGGACCTGCCGGCCAGCGGCCCCAACGGCCTGATCAGCGTCGACGCCAGCGGCGGCACCTTGCGCGTGCGTGAAAAGGACCAATGGCTGGACTTCCCGTACCAGACCTTGCGCCTGTCCAGCAAACTCACGCCCAAGCGGATCGACACCGACCTCAACTTCGTCGGCGGCAAACTGGGCGAACTGATGGTGCAGGCCCAGCTCAACCCGCTGCCGAAGAATAAACCCTTGAGCGGTTCGTTCCGCCTGACCGGGCTGGACCTGTCGGTGGCGCGGCCGTTCGTGCCGATGGTCGAGAAACTCACCGGGCGCCTGAACGGCAGCGGCACGGTGTCCGGCGGCCTGCTGGCGCCGCAGGTCAACGGCACCGTGCAGTTGAGCGACGGCGAAGTCTCGGGGCCGGAGCTGCCGATGGAGTTGCAGGCCCTGCAGCTGCAAGCGGTGATCGCCGGGGAAAGCGTGCAACTGAACGGCGGCTGGAAAAGCGGCAAGGCCGGGCAGGGCAGCCTGAACGGCAATGTCGCCTGGGGCCAGGCGCTGGCGGTCGACCTGGCGCTCAAGGGCACGCAGTTGCCGGTCACGGTCGAACCTTACGCCAAACTGGAAGTGGCGCCGGACCTGAAGATTTCCATGGCCGGCGACGAACTGGCCATCGCCGGCAAGGTGATGGTGCCCAAGGGCGAGATCACCGTGCGCGAATTACCGCCATCGACCGTGAAAGTCTCCGATGACACAGTCATCGTCGGCCAACAGACCGAAGAGGGCAAAACGCCGCTGGCCATGAAGATGGACATCGACGTGATCGTCGGCCAGGACAAGCTGAGCTTCGCCGGGTTCGGCCTCACCGCCAACCTGCAAGGCCAGGTGCACATCGGCGACAACCTCGACACCCGCGGCGAACTGTGGCTCAACGACGGCCGCTACCGCGCCTACGGCCAGCGCCTCAACGTGCGCCGGGCGCGGCTGCTGTTCGCAGGCCCCATCGACCAGCCGTACCTGGACATCGAAGCGATCCGCCAGACCGACAACGTCATCGCCGGCATCCGCTTGAGCGGCAGCGCCGAACAGCCGACCACGCAGATCTTCTCGGAGCCGGCGATGAGCCAGGAGCAGGCACTGTCCTATCTGGTGCTGGGCCGTCCGCTGAGCAGCAACGGCGAGGACAACAACATGCTCGCCCAGGCCGCGCTGGGGCTGGGGCTGATGGGCAGCTCCGGGGTCACTAGCGGGCTGGCCAAGAACCTGGGGATCCAGGATTTCCAGCTCGACACCCAGGGCAGCGGCAACACCACCAGCGTGGTGGCCAGCGGCAACATTTCCGAGAAGCTCAGCCTGCGCTACGGCGTGGGGGTGTTCGAGCCGGCCAACACCATTGCCTTGCGCTACAAACTGAGCAAGAAGGTTTACCTCGAAGCCGCCAGCGGCGTGGCCAGTTCGCTGGACATCTTCTACAAGCGGGATTTCTAGGCCGCTCACTCCGAAACCGAGTCGTTCCCATCGCGGGCAAGCCCGCTCCCACAGGTTCCTGGGTCGTATACACAATTAGTGCACGACGCCGAACCCTGTGAGAGCGGGCTTGCCCGCGATGGCGTCCGCCTGTGTGCAACCAAAGACCCAGTCCGGCAGTCAACTAATAACAAAGCAACCTAACGATTGCGTTGACATTCGCTGCCTAAGCAGTAATATCTCGTCACACATTCACTGCCTAGGCAGTCATTAGGTGCGCAAATGAAGCATTTCACCCCCGACGAATTCAAGAACTGCCATCTGGGCCTGCTGCTGGGCCGTGCCGCGTTGCTCAAGGACCGGATCATCGACACCCACATGGAGCCCCACGGCATCACCGCCGCGCAGTTCAAGGTGCTGATCATCGTGGCCCAGTACGGCGTCGATACACCGGCCGAGCTGTGCCGGCACCTGTCGCTGGACAGCGGTTCGATGACCCGCATGCTCGACCGTCTGGAGCAGAAAGGCTTCCTGATCCGCCAGCGCAGCGAAGACGATCGCCGTCAGGTGCGGCTGAAGCTGACGGAGCAGGGCCAGCAACTGGCCGACCGCCTGCCGCAGATCGGCGCCGACGCCATGAACGAACTGGCCGGGGCGATCACGCCCGACGAGCTGGTGACCCTGCAACACATCCTCAAGAAAATTCTGCTGGCCGCCGGGGACTCGATCACCGTGCTGCGCCTGGGTGAGCACAATGAGCGGTAAGACCTTGCGCAGCGGCGTGACGCTGCTGCTGTCGGCGATGATCCTCGCCGGCTGCGCCAATTACAGCGGCCTCGAAACCGAAGGCGTGCGGCTCGACGCCAAAAGCCTGAAGGCAGGACAGTCGCTCGACGGCGTGACCCTGTCGCCCGCCGCCTGGCCGAAAAGCGACTGGTGGACCGGCCTCGGCGATCCCCAGCTCGACGGCCTGATCCGCGAAGCCCTGCGCGACAGCCCGGACATGCAGATCGCCGAAGCCCGCGCCCACCAGGCCAACGCCGCCGCGTCCGCCGCCGATGCCGAACGCTACCCGACCCTCGACGCCAGCGCCGGCATCAGCCGTTCGCGCCTGGCCCGCGACCAGGATCCGCGGGGGCAGGGCGGGGCGTACTCCACCGTGCGCAACCTCAGCGCCGGCTTCAACTACAACTTCGACCTGTGGGGCGGCCAGCGTGACGCGTGGGAAGCGGCCCTGGGCCAGGCCCGCGCCGCCGAAGTCGACCGCCAGGCCGCGCAACTGACCTTGGCCGCCGACGTGGCCCGGGCCTACAGCGACCTCGGTCAGGCGCACATCGTCCACGACCTGGCCAGCGAAGACCTCAAGCGCACCCGGCAGATGCTCGACCTGAGCGAGCGGCGCCTGCGTTCCGGCATCGACAGCCAATACCAGCTGCAACAGACCCAAAGCCTGGAGGCCAGCTCCGAAGCCAGCCTGGTCGACGCGGAAAAACGCCTGAACAGCGCCAAGATCGCCCTGGCCGTGCTGCTCGGCAAAGGCCCGGACCGCGGCAACGAAATCGCCCGGCCGAACGTCCTCAAGGCCAGCGCCGTGGCGCTGCCGTCGGTGCTGCCGGCCGAACTGCTCGGCCGTCGCCCGGACCTGGTGGCCGCACGCTGGCGCGTGGAGGCCGCGAGCAAGGACATCGCCTCGGCCAAGACCCGCTTCTACCCCAACCTGAACCTGACGGCCGCCGCCGGCGCCGAGTCCTTGCTGGGCGACGCGATGTTCGGTTCCGCCAGCCGCTTCTTCAACATCGCGCCGACCCTGTCCGTGCCGATCTTCGACGGCGGACGCTTGCGGGCCAACCTCGACGCCAAGGACGCCGACTACGACCTGGCGGTGGCGCAGTACAACAAAAGCCTGGTGAAAGCATTGGGCGATGTCAGCGACAGCCTCAACCAGTTGCGTGACATCGGCCGGCAGATCGGCGCCCAGCAGCATGCGACCGAGATCGCCCAGGAGTCCTACAACACCGTCGTCCAGCGTTACGGTTCCGGCATCGGCAACTACCTGGACGTGCTCAGCATCGAGCAGCAACTGCTGCAGGCCCAGCGACAGCTGGCCAGCCTCAACGCCGAGCAGATCGACCTGTCGATTCAACTGATGCAAGCGCTGGGCGGCGGCTTCCAGGGTGACACCCTGAGCGCAGCCAACGCCGTTCCAGCCACGCCGCACAACTAATTCAAGGTACTTGCCATGGCCACTGCGCAAAACACTCAAGCTCAAGACAACGCTCAAGACACCGGCAACCCGCGCAAGCGCAAGGCGATGCTGGCGGGGCTGGCCGTTGCGGTCGCCGTCGCCTGCGCCGGCGTCTGGGGCTATCACCAGTTCTACGGCCGCTTCAGCGAAAGCACCGACGACGCCTACGTCAACGGCAACGTGGTCGAGATCACGCCGTTGGTGACCGGTACCGTGGTCAGCATCGGAGCCGACGACGGCGACCTGGTGCAAGAAGGCCAGGTGCTGGTGAACTTCGACCCGAACGACGCCGAAGTCGGCCTGCAGAGCGCCCAGGCCAAACTGGCCCGCACCGTGCGCCAGGTGCGCGGCCTGTACAGCAACGTCGACGGCATGAAAGCCCAGGTCAACGCCCAGCAGGCCGAAGTGCAGAAGGCCCAGGACAACTTCAACCGCCGCAAGAACCTCGCCGCCGGCGGGGCGATTTCCCAGGAAGAGCTGTCCCACGCCCGTGACGACCTGACCTCGGCGCAGAACGCCCTGGCCAACGCCAAGCAGCAACTCAAGACCACCAGTGCGCTGGTCGATGACACCGTGGTGTCGTCGCACCCGGACGTGATGGCCGCCGCCGCCGAACTGCGTCAGGCCTACCTGAACAACGCGCGCAGCACGCTGATCGCGCCGGTCACCGGTTATGTCGCCAAGCGCACCGTGCAGCTGGGCCAACGCGTGCAGCCGGGCACCGCGCTGATGGCGGTGATCCCGCTGAACCAACTGTGGATCGACGCCAACTTCAAGGAAACCCAGTTGCGCGACATGCGCATGGGCCAGCCGGTGGAGATCGAGTCGGACATCTACGGCAGCGACGTGAAGTACAGCGGCACCGTGGACAGCCTCGGCGCCGGCACCGGCAGCGCGTTCGCCCTGCTGCCGGCGCAGAACGCCACCGGCAACTGGATCAAGATCGTCCAGCGCGTGCCGGTGCGCATCCACATCAACGCCGAAGAGCTGGCCAAGCATCCGCTGCGCGTGGGTCTGTCGACCAACGTCGAGGTCAACCTGCACGACCAGAGCGGTCCGGTGCTGGCCCAGCAGCCGCCGCAGAAGGCGTCGTTCACCACCAGCGTGTATGACCGTCAGCTGTCCGAGGCCGACGCGATGATCACCCAGTTGATCCACGACAACAGCGCCGCCGTCAGCAAGACCGCGCAACGCTGACACCCTCCCTGTGGGAGCGGGCTTGCCCGCGAAGGCGACCATCCCGGCAACGCAGATGCCGGCAAGAGCGTCGCCCTCGCGCGCCCGCTTGCTCCTACAAACAGGCTCCAAGGATCCGCAATGAGCAATAACGCCTCTTTTGCGCCGCCCAGCCTGGTGCTCAGCACCATCGGCCTGTCGCTGGCGACCTTCATGCAAGTGCTCGACACCACCATCGCCAACGTGGCGCTGCCGACCATCTCCGGCAACCTCGGCGTGAGTTCGGAGCAGGGCACCTGGGTGATCACCTCGTTTGCCGTGAGCAACGCCATCGCGCTGCCGCTCACCGGCTGGCTGAGCCGGCGCTTCGGCGAGGTGAAGCTGTTCCTGTGGGCGACCATGCTGTTCGTGCTGGCCTCGTTCCTGTGCGGCATTTCCACGTCGATGCCGGAACTGATCGGCTTTCGCGTCCTGCAAGGGCTGGTGGCCGGTCCCCTGTACCCGATGACCCAGACCCTGCTGATCGCGGTCTACCCGCCGGCCAGGCGCGGCATGGCCCTGGCGTTGCTGGCGATGGTCACGGTGGTGGCGCCGATCGCCGGCCCCATCCTCGGCGGCTGGATCACCGACAGCTACAGCTGGCCGTGGATCTTCTTCATCAACGTGCCCATCGGGATCTTCGCGGTGATGGTGGTGCGCCAGCAACTGGCCAAGCGGCCGGTGGTCACCAGCCGTCAGCCGATGGATTACGTGGGGCTGATCTCATTGATCATCGGCGTCGGCGCGTTGCAGGTGATCCTCGACAAGGGCAATGACCTGGACTGGTTCGAGTCGAGCTTCATCATCATCGGCGCGGCGATCTCGGTGGTGGCGCTGGCGGTGTTCGTGATCTGGGAAATGACCGACCGGCACCCGGTGGTCAACCTGCGCCTGTTCTCGCACCGCAACTTTCGCATCGGCACGCTGGTGCTGGTGTTGGGCTACGCCGGGTTCTTCGGCATCAACCTGATCCTGCCGCAATGGCTGCAGACCCAGATGGGCTACACCGCCACCTGGGCCGGGCTGGCGGTGGCGCCGATCGGGATCTTGCCGGTGGTGCTGTCGCCGTTCGTCGGCAAGTACGCGCACAAGTTCGACCTGCGCCTGCTGGCGGGGCTGGCGTTCCTGGCGATCGGCCTGAGCTGCTTCATGCGCGCCGAGTTCACCAACGAGGTGGACTTCCAGCACGTCGCCCTCGTGCAGCTGTTCATGGGCATCGGCGTGGCGCTGTTCTTCATGCCGACCCTGAGCATCCTGATGTCCGACCTGCCGCCGCACCAGATCGCCGACGGCGCCGGGCTGGCGACGTTCCTGCGTACCCTGGGCGGCAGCTTCGCGGCCTCGCTGACCACCTGGATCTGGATCCGCCGCGCCGACCAGCACCATGCCTACATGAGCGAAAGCATCAGCACCTACGAGCCGGCCACCCGGGAGGCGCTGAACAACCTGGGCGGGGCGGGCAACCCGGCGTATGCGCAACTGGACCATGTGCTGACCGGCCAGGCCTACATGCTTTCCACCGTGGACTATTTCACGCTGCTGGGGTGGGGGTTCATGGCGCTGATCCTGATCGTGTGGCTGGCCAAGCCGCCGTTTTCCGCCAAGGCGGGGCCGGAGGCCAGCGGCCACTGAGGTGTGCGCTTTGGCGTCCTTGCGGACGCTATCGCCAGCCTGCTGGCGATGACGCCGGTTCAGGCGCCGCAGGATTAAGGCGCGGGAGAAGGCAACGCCGGCGGCGGAGCGAAATCGAACGGCGCCAGCGCAAAGCCGTTGTCGTCCACCTGCAATGCCCAGCCCTGGCGGTCCCAGTCCCCCAGCACGATCCGCTTGGCCGCCTGGTCGCCCAGTTGCAGCTTGTGGATGGCCGGCCGGTGGGTGTGGCCGTGGATCAGGGTCTTCACCCCGTGTTCCTGCATGATCCGCGGGATTTCCTCGGGCGTGACGTCGACGATGTCATTGGCCTTCATCCGCGTCTGCGCACGGCTTTCGCTGCGCAGCTTGCGCGCCAGCTTGTGCCGCGTGCCCAAGGGCAGGTGGCGCAGGATGAACAGGGTGACGGGGTTGCGCAGGTAGCGGCGCAGCTTCATGTAGGCTTCGTCGCGGGTGCACAGGCTGTCGCCGTGCATCAGCAGGACGGGTTCGCCGTTGAGTTGCACGACACTCGGATCCTTCAGCAGCGTGCAGCCGGCCTCTTTGCAGAAGGCCTGGCCGAGCAGGAAGTCGCGGTTGCCGTGCATCAGAAAGATTGCGGTGCCGCTGTCGCTCAGTTCGCGCAGGGCCCGGCAGATGGAACGCTGGAACGGAGTCATGGCATCGTCGCCGATCCACGCCTCGAAAAAGTCGCCCAGGATGTACAGCGCACTCGCCGAGCGGGCGCGTCCGGCGAGCAAATCCAGAAACGCCCGGGTGATGTCCGGGCGCTCCTCTTCCAGATGCAAGTCTGAAATCAGCAATATCACGCTTCGATGATCTCGGCTTTCTCGATGATCACGTCGTCTTTCGGCACGTCCTGGTGGCCGGCCTTGGAGGTGGTGGACACGCCTTCGATCTTGTCGACCACGTCGGTGCCTTCAACCACTTTGCCGAACACGGCGTAGCCCCAGCCCTGAACGGTCTTGCCGGTGTGGTTCAGGAAGCTGTTGTCGGAGGCGTTGATGAAGAACTGCGCCGAAGCCGAATGCGGCTCCATGGTGCGGGCCATGGCGATGGTGTACTTGTCGTTCTTCAGGCCGTTGTCGGCTTCGTTCTGGATGCTCGGGCTCTTGTCTTTCTTTTCCGACATGCCCGGCTCGAAACCGCCGCCCTGGATCATGAAGCCCTTGATGACGCGGTGGAACACGACGTTTTCGTAGTGACCTTTCTTAACGTATTCGATGAAGTTGGCCACGGTGATCGGGGCCTTTTCAGCGTTCAGTTCGATGACGATGTCACCGTGGTTGGTGGTCAGTTTGACTTGAGTCATGGTCATTACTCTTTATAAGGAATTCGTGGTCTTGGAGCCTCAGGCCCCGCCACCGGTTCAGCCGGTTTCGGCCAAGGTGCGCAGTTTAGCGTGACGGGCGCGAATTTCGAGGCTGTTTTTCACCGGTCCGCGATTAAATGCGTTCCTTTTGTGGGGCCTGCTCTGTCAGCCCCTTGACGGCATCGGCTATGATAGCGGCTTTGTTTTGTCTGGCCCCCTCACGGCGGCCGCGCACATGTACGTCAAGGATCCTATGAGCAAGCCCACCGTCGACCCGACCTCGAACGCCAAGACCGGCCCAGCCGTGCCGGTCAATTTCCTGCGCCCGATCATCCAGGCGGATCTGGACTCGGGCAAGCACACGCAGATCGTCACCCGTTTCCCGCCTGAGCCCAACGGCTACCTGCACATCGGCCACGCCAAGTCGATCTGCGTGAACTTCGGCCTGGCCCAGGAGTTCGGCGGCGTCACCCACCTGCGTTTCGACGACACCAACCCGGCCAAGGAAGACCAGGAATACATCGACGCCATCGAAAGCGACGTCAAATGGCTGGGCTTCGAATGGGCCGGCGAAGTGCGCTACGCCTCGCAGTACTTCGACCAGCTGCACGACTGGGCCGTCGAGCTGATCAAGGCCGGCAAGGCCTACGTCTGCGACCTGACGCCCGACCAGGCCAAGGAATACCGCGGCAGCCTGACCGAGGCCGGCAAGGACAGCCCGTTCCGCGACCGTTCGGTGGAAGAGAACCTGGACTGGTTCGCCCGCATGCGCGCCGGCGAGTTCCCGGACGGCGCCCGCGTGCTGCGCGCCAAGATCGACATGGCCTCGCCGAACATGAACCTGCGCGACCCGATCCTGTACCGCATCCGCCACGCCCATCACCACCAGACGGGCGACAAGTGGTGCATCTACCCCAACTACGACTTCACCCACGGTCAGTCGGACGCCATCGAAGGCATCACCCACTCGATCTGCACCCTGGAGTTCGAAGGCCACCGTCCGCTGTACGACTGGTTCCTCGACAACCTGTCGGTGCCGGCGCACCCGCGCCAGTACGAGTTCAGTCGCCTGAACCTGAACTACACCATCACCAGCAAGCGCAAGCTCAAGCAACTGGTCGACGAGAAGCACGTCAACGGCTGGGACGATCCGCGCATGTCCACGCTGTCGGGCTTCCGCCGCCGTGGCTACACGCCGAAATCGATCCGCAACTTCTGCGAAATGATCGGCACCAACCGTTCCGACGGCGTGGTGGACTTCGGCATGCTTGAGTTCAGCATCCGCGACGACCTCGACCAGAGCGCGCCGCGCGCCATGTGCGTGCTGCGTCCGCTGAAGGTGGTCATCACCAATTACCCGGAAAGCCAGGTCGAGAACCTCGAACTGCCGTGCCACCCGAAAGAGGACATGGGCGTACGCGTCCTGCCGTTCGCCCGGGAAATCTACATCGACCGCGACGACTTCATGGAAGAGCCGCCCAAGGGCTACAAGCGCCTGGAGCCGGCCGGCGAAGTGCGCCTGCGCGGCAGCTACGTGATCCGTGCGGACGAGGCCATCAAGGACGCCGACGGCAACATCGTCGAGCTGCGCTGCTCGTACGACCCGGACACCCTGGGCAAGAACCCTGAAGGCCGCAAGGTCAAGGGCGTGATCCACTGGGTGCCGGCGGCCGCCAGCGTCGAGTGCGAAGTGCGCCTGTACGATCGCCTGTTCCGTTCTCCGAACCCGGAGAAGGCCGAGGACGGCGCCAGCTTCCTGGACAACATCAACCCTGACTCCCTGCAGGTCCTCACCGGTTGTCGTGCCGAACCTTCGCTCGGCAACGCACAGCCGGAAGACCGTTTCCAGTTCGAGCGCGAAGGCTACTTCGTCGCAGACATCAAGGACTCGAAACCGGGCGCACCGGTATTCAACCGTACCGTGACCCTGCGCGACTCCTGGGGTCAGTGATTCAGTCAAGGAATTAACGTGCTTACGATCTACAACACGCTCACCAAGAGCAAAGAAGCCTTCAAGCCGCTGGACGGCAACAAGGTGCGCATGTACGTGTGCGGCATGACCGTGTACGACTTCTGCCACCTGGGCCACGGCCGCAGCATGGTCGCGTTCGACCTGGTGACCCGCTGGCTGCGGTTCAGCGGCTACGACCTGACCTATGTGCGCAACATCACCGACATCGACGACAAGATCATCAACCGGGCCAACGAGAACGGCGAGTCGTTCGAAGCGCTGACCGAGCGCATGATCGCGGCGATGCACGAGGACGAAGCGCGCCTGAACATCCTCAAGCCGGACATGGAACCGCGTGCCACCGACCACATCCCGGGCATGCACGCGATGATCCAGACCCTGATCGACAAGGGCTACGCCTACGCGCCGGGCAACGGCGACGTGTACTACCGCGTCGGCAAGTTCATGGGCTACGGCAAGCTGTCGCGCAAGAAGATCGAAGACCTGCGCATCGGCGCGCGGATCGAGGTCGACGAGGCCAAGCAGGATCCGCTGGACTTCGTGCTGTGGAAAGCGGCCAAGCCGGGCGAGCCGAGCTGGGAATCGCCGTGGGGCGCCGGGCGTCCGGGCTGGCACATCGAGTGCTCGGTGATGTCCACCTGCTGCCTGGGCGAGACCTTCGACATCCACGGCGGCGGCAGCGACCTGGAGTTCCCGCACCACGAGAACGAGATCGCCCAGAGCGAGGCGGCCACCGGCAAGACCTACGCCAACGCGTGGATGCACTGCGGCATGATCCGCATCAATGGCGAGAAGATGTCCAAGTCCTTGAACAACTTCTTCACCATCCGCGACGTGCTCGACAAGTACCACCCGGAAGTCGTGCGTTACTTGCTGGTGTCGAGCCACTACCGCAGCGCGATCAACTATTCGGAAGACAACCTCAAGGACGCCAAGGGCGCCCTGGAGCGTTTCTACCATGCGTTGAAAGGCCTGCCGGCCGTGGCGCCGGCCGGTGGCGAGGCGTTCGTCGAGCGTTTCACCACGGTGATGAACGACGACTTCGGCACGCCGGAAGCCTGTGCGGTGCTGTTCGAGATGGTGCGCGAGATCAACCGCCTGCGCGAAAGCGACATCGACGCGGCGGCCGGTCTGGCGGCGCGCCTGAAGGAACTGGCCAGCGTGCTGGGCGTGCTGCAGCTGGAGGCCGACGACTTCCTGCAGGCCGGCGCCGAAGGGCGTGTCGATGCGGCCGAGGTCGAAGCGCTGATCGCTGCACGCCTGGCGGCGCGGGCCGGCAAGGACTGGGCCGAATCCGACCGCATCCGCGACCAGCTCACCGCCATGGGCGTGGTGCTGGAAGACGGCAAGGGCGGCACGACCTGGCGTCTGGCTGACTGATTGCCGTTGCTTGCCGCAAAACAAAACCCGCCTTGTGCGGGTTTTGTTTTTTTGCTGCCTCAGGATCCTGAGGCGTCCGGGCTGACGCTATCGCTGGCAAGCCAGCTCCCACAGATTTCACAGGTGTTCATCAGTTTTGCGGACGACTCAATTCCCTGTGGGAGCTGGCTTGCCAGCGATCAGGCCCGCCCGTCTAGTGCGTCATTCAGCCTGGCGCAACCGCTTGTACAGGGTGTTGCGGCTGACCCCCAATCGCCGCGCCAAGTGGGAAATGTTCCCTCCGGCCGCCCGCAACTCCCGGTTCAGCGCTTCGGCATCGTTCAGGTCGATCCCCAACGGCGCCATCGTCTCCACCGGCTCCATCTCCAGATCGACAAAAAAATCATCCGGCAAGTGTTCGGGTCGCACCGGTTGATCTTCGGCCATGGCCAGCGCCACCTGCATCACGCTGCTGACCTGGCGCAGGTTGCCGGGCCACGGATGACGGCCAAACAATTCCAGCACCTCCTGGCTCAACCCCGCCCATTGCGTGGGTTCGCGATGCTGTTCCCATAACCGTTTGAACAGCGCCTCCTTATCGCTGCGCTCGCGCAAGGGCGGCAGTTCCAGCGTCAGGCCGCCGATGCGGTAATACAGGTCTTCGCGAAAGCGCCCCAGCTGCACCTGTTCGCGCAACGAGCGGTTGGTGGCGGAGATGATCCGCAAGTCCACCGGGAACAGCTCGCCGCTGCCCACCGGCTGCACGCAACGCTCCTGCAGCACCCGCAGCAGGCGGGCCTGCGTTGGCAGGGGCATGTCGCCGATCTCGTCGAGGAACAGCGTGCCTTTGTCGGCCTTGCGGATCAGGCCGATGCTGCCTTTCTGGTTGGCGCCGGTGAACGCGCCCTTTTCGTAGCCGAACAGTTCGGACTCCACCAGTTCGGCGGGGATCGCCGCGCAGTTGACGGCGATGAACGCCTGTTTGCTGCGGGAGCTGGCCTGGTGCAAGGCCTTGACGAAGACCTCCTTGCCGACGCCGGTCTCGCCGTGGATCAGCAGCGGAATGTCTTTCTCCAGCAGGCGTTCGGCCTGGCGCACGGCCTTTTCCACGCGGCTGTCGCCGAAGTGCAGGGTGCCCAGGCTGACGGCGGCGGGCGCAGCCGCCTTCGGTTCGGCGAACACCCGGGGCTGGACGAGCGCCTGTTTCGGCCGCCTCAGCAGGCACTGGAAGCGGTTGCGCCCTGCGGTCTGCAACGCGAACGGCAGGCCGTCGGGCTGGTTGATCAATTCCAGCAGCGACACCTGGAACAGGCTTTCGACGCTCACCCGCGACAGGCGCAGGCCCAGCAGGTTGTCGGCCCGGCGGTTGGCCGACAGCACCTGGCCGCTTTCGTCGAAGACCAAAAGCCCGGCCCACTGGCTGTCGAGGTTGTTCAACCCGGTGTTGAAGGTCAGCTCGAAGTGCTGGCCGCGGAACAGGTTGAGGATCAGCCGGTTCTCCACGGTCTGGCTCATCATCTTGACCATGCCCAGGGTGTGGGAGGGCGGCAGGTAGCTGTCGCTGGAGACATCCAGCACCGCGATCACCTTGCGTTCGGCGTCGAAGATCGGCGCGGCCGAACCGGTCATGAAGCGGTTGGCCTTGAGGAAATGCTCGTCGTGCTCGATGTGCACCGCCTGCTCGCAGGCCAGGGCCGTGCCGATGGCGTTGGTGCCGCTGGAGCGTTCCATCCAGCTGGCGCCGGCCTGGAAACCCCGGGCCAGGTTCGGCTCGATGAAGCGCTGGGTGCCCCAGGACGTCAGCACCTGGCCCTGGTTGTCGGCGAGCATGATCAGGCAGTTGGAGTTGCTCAGGATGTTCTCGTAGTAGGGCAGCACTTCCTGGTGGGTGGTCTGCACCAGCGAGTGGTGGCTGTCGAGCAGGCGGGCGATGCCGGCGGCGGGCAACTGGTCGAACGCCGGGACGCTCTGATGGCTCAGGCCGTAAGCGCGGCAGCGGGACCAGGAGGTCTGGACGATGGCGTCATGGGACAGCGGCGGGGCGGGTGCGGCCATGGCGGTCAGCCTCCGGATGCAGCGTTCTTATTGTTGTTATGGGGCCCACGGAACCGGGCGAAAGCCTCGGTAGAGTGTTGTTCACCTGTGTTCATTGTCAATCGCCGAGGTGTTCAAATGTGTTCAGCAATGAACAGGGTTTGTCGGCGCTTTCGGCGATTTTCGCGACAAATCAACGGCTTGGGATTTCTGGCACGAATGTCGCTCTGCTGCACACGCCACAGGACTCCAACAATAAAAAGGCCGAGCCATGTCACTCACCCTGGAGCATGTCAGCCGCACCGTCGAGGGCCAGACCTGGATCGACGATGCCTGCCTGACCTTCGAACCCGGATCCTTCAACGTTCTGCTGGGGCGCACGCTGTCCGGCAAGACCAGCCTGATGCGCCTGATGGCCGGGCTGGACAAGCCCGACAGCGGCCGCATCCTGATGAACGGCGTCGATGTCACCCAGCGCCCGGTGCGGTTGCGCAACGTGTCGATGGTCTATCAGCAGTTCATCAATTACCCGACCATGACGGTGTTCGAGAACATCGCCTCGCCGCTGCGCCAGGCCGGGATCGCCGACGACGTGATCCAGGGCAAGGTGCTGGAGACGGCGAAGATGCTGCGCATCGAGAAGTTCCTCAAGCGCCATCCGCTGGAACTGTCCGGCGGCCAGCAGCAGCGCACGGCCATGGCCCGGGCACTGGTCAAGGACGCCGAGCTGATCCTGTTCGACGAACCGCTGGTCAACCTCGACTACAAGCTGCGCGAGGAACTGCGCCAGGAAATGCGCGAGCTGTTCAAGGCCCGCCACACCATCGCCGTCTACGCCACCACCGAGCCCAACGAGGCGCTGGCCCTGGGCGGCACCACCACCATCCTTCACGAGGGCCGGGTGATCCAGAGCGGCGTCTCGACCGAGGTCTACCAGCAGCCCAAGACCGTGCTGGCCGCCGAGCTGTTCTCCGAGCCGCCGATCAACCTGATGCCGGGCCGGATCGCCGGCAACGAGGTGAGCTTCGCCAACTTCGTGCACTTCCCGCTGAACGTCGACCTGCGCCCGGTGGGCGAGGGCGAATTCCGCTTCGGCGTGCGTCCCAGCCACATCTCGCTGGTGCCGAGCAACGATGACGACCTGGAGCTGGCGGTCACCGTCGAAGTGGCGGAGATCAGCGGCTCGGAAACCTTCCTGCACGTGCGCAACGAGCATTTCCTGCTGGTGCTGCACCTGCCGGGCGTCCACGAGTACGACGTCGACGCGCCGATCCGCATCTACATCCCCACCCATAAACTGTTCGTGTTCGATGCGCAGGGCCGTCTGGTGCAGGCACCGGGCCGGCGCGTCGCGAGGGTCGCCTGATGGCCGAGATCCGCTTGCAGCACCTGGCCCACAGCTACACCCGCACCCCGGCGGGGCCTGAGGACTACGCGATCCGCGAGATGGATCACGTCTGGGAGCAGGGCGGCGCGTATGCCTTGCTCGGCCCGTCGGGCTGCGGCAAGTCCACCTTGCTCAACATCATTTCCGGCCTGCTCAGCCCGTCGCAGGGTCATGTGCTGTTCGACGGCAAAGCGGTCAACGACCTGTCGCCGGAGCAGCGCAACATCGCCCAGGTGTTCCAGTTCCCGGTGGTCTACGACACCATGACGGTGTTCGACAACCTGGCGTTCCCGCTGCGCAACCAAGGGCTGGCGGAGGCGAAGGTGCACAGCAAGGTGCAGGAGATCGCCGACGTCCTCGACCTGCAGAGCCTGCTGAACAAGAAGGCCCGCAACCTTACCGCCGACGAAAAGCAGAAAGTCTCCATGGGCCGCGGGCTGGTGCGCGACGATGTCTCGGCGATCCTGTTCGACGAGCCGCTGACGGTGATCGACCCGCACCTGAAATGGAAACTGCGGCGCAAGCTCAAGCAGATCCACGAGCAGTTCAACATCACCATGGTCTACGTCACCCACGATCAGCTGGAGGCCTCGACCTTCGCCGACAAGATCGCGGTGATGTACGGCGGCCAGATCGTCCAGTTCGGCACGCCGCGGGAACTGTTCGAGCGGCCGAGCCACACCTTCGTCGGCTACTTCATCGGCAGCCCGGGGATGAACCTGATCGAGGTGCAGCCGCAGCCCGGCGGGGTGGGGTTCGCCTCGACCCACCTGCCGTTGTCCGAGGCCCTGCAGCGCCACATCGAGCACGGCCAGTGGAAGAACCTCAAGGTCGGCATCCGCCCCGAGTTCGTCCATGTCTGGGACGAGCCGTTCGAGGACGCCCTGCAGGCCAAGGTCGTGCACGTCGAAGACCTCGGCACCTACAAGATCCTCACCCTCAACCTCGACGGCGTGCCGCTCAAGGTGCGCCTGGCCGAAGACAAGCCGGTGCCCCAGGGCATTGCGCACATCAGTTTTCCGGCCCAGTGGCTGATGGTCTATGCCGACGAGTTCCTGCTCGACACCACCGACGACAGCGAGGTGCTGCCATGAACAAGGTGCAGAACAACAAGGCCTGGTGGCTGGTGCTGCCGGTGTTCCTGCTGGTGGCGTTCAGCGCCGTGATCCCGATGATGACGGTGGTCAACTATTCGGTGCAGGACATCTTCGACCAGTCCAGCCGCTACTTCGTCGGCGCCGACTGGTACCGGCAGGTGCTGCTCGACCCGCGCCTGCACGACTCGCTGCTGCGCCAGTTCATCTATTCGGCCTGCGTGCTGGCGATCGAGATCCCGCTGGGCATCGCCATCGCCCTGACCATGCCGACCAAGGGCCGCTGGTCGTCGGTGGTGCTGATCGTGCTGGCGATCCCGCTGCTGATCCCGTGGAACGTGGTGGGCACCATCTGGCAGATCTTCGGCCGCGCCGACATCGGCCTGCTCGGGGCGGGCCTCAATGCCGTGGGCATCAGCTACAACTACGCGGCCAACACCATGGACGCCTGGGTCACGGTGCTGGTGATGGACGTGTGGCACTGGACGTCGCTGGTGGCGCTGCTGTGCTTCTCCGGCCTGCGGGCGATCCCCGACGTGTACTACCAGGCGGCGCGGATCGACCGGGCCTCGGCCTGGGCGGTGTTCCGCCACATTCAGTTGCCCAAGCTGAAAAGCGTGCTGCTGATCGCGGTGATGCTGCGCTTCATGGACAGTTTCATGATCTACACCGAGCCGTTCGTGCTCACCGGCGGCGGGCCGGGCAACGCCACCACGTTCCTGAGCCAGACGCTGACCCAGATGGCCGTCGGCCAATTCGATCTGGGGCCGGCGGCGGCGTTCTCGCTGGTGTACTTCCTGATCATCCTGCTGGTGTCCTGGCTGTTCTACACGGCCATGACCCACAACGACGCCAACCGCTGAGGCCCGGCCATGAGCAAGAGAAAGCTGATTCCGCTGCTGGTGTACATCCTGTTCCTGCTGGTGCCGATCTACTGGCTGCTGAACATGTCGTTCAAGAGCAACACCGAGATCCTCGGCGGGCTGACGGTGTTTCCCCAGGACTTCACCTGGCACAACTACAAGGTGATCTTCACCGACCCGAGCTGGTACACCGGCTACCTCAACTCGCTGTACTACGTGAGCCTGAACACGGTGATTTCCCTGAGCGTGGCGCTGCCGGCGGCCTATGCGTTCTCGCGCTACCGGTTCCTGGGCGACAAGCACCTGTTCTTCTGGCTGCTGACCAACCGCATGGCGCCGCCGGCGGTGTTCCTGCTGCCGTTCTTCCAGCTGTATTCGTCGATCGGCCTGTTCGACACCCACATCGCGGTGGCGCTGGCCCACTGCCTGTTCAACGTGCCGCTGGCGGTGTGGATCCTGGAGGGCTTCATGTCTGGGGTGCCCAAGGAAATCGACGAGACCGCCTACATCGACGGCTACAGTTTCCCCAAGTTCTTCGTGAAGATCTTCATCCCGCTGATCGGCTCCGGCATCGGCGTCACGGCGTTCTTCTGCTTCATGTTTTCCTGGGTCGAACTGCTGCTGGCGCGCACGCTGACGTCGGTGAACGCCAAGCCCATCGCGGCGGTGATGACCCGCACGGTGTCCGCGTCGGGCATCGACTGGGGCGTGCTGGCGGCGGCGGGGGTGTTGACCATTTTGCCGGGCATGCTGGTGATCTGGTTTGTCCGCAACCACGTGGCCAAGGGCTTTGCCCTGGGCCGGGTATGAGGAGGCGATGATGGAATGGATGAGCTGGACGATCCCGACGGCGGCGTTCTTTGGCGTCATCGCCCTGATCCTGGTGGCCATGACCACCTGGGAGCTGCGTTCGCCAAGCGTTGTGCGCAAAGGTTTCCTGCCGATCGCCACCACCCGTGGCGACCGCTTGTTCATCGGTCTTCTGGGCAGCGCCTACCTGCATTTGCTGGTGATCGGCGTCACCGGTTGGAGCATCTGGATAGCGTTTGCGTTGTCTGTGGTGTGGCTGTTGGCTGTGATGCGTTGGGGGTGACCGAATCGCTCGGCGATGCGGCTCCGGAACTTAAACAGGAGGTCTCTATGTTCGACAAAAACAATAAGCTGCGACATAGCATTTCATTGGCGGCCCTGCTGGCCTTGAGCGGTCTGAGCGCTTCGGCCTGGGCCGATGCCTACGAGGAGGCGGCGAAGAAGTGGATCGGCAGCGAGTTCAAGCCGTCCACCCTGACGGCCGATCAGCAACTGGCGGAACTGAAGTGGTTCATCAAGGCCGCCGAGCCGTTTCGCGGGATGGACATCAAGGTCGTCTCGGAAACCCTGACCACCCACGAGTATGAGTCCAAGGTGCTGGCCAAGGCCTTCACCGAAATCACCGGGATCAAGGTCACTCACGACCTGCTCCAGGAAGGCGACGTGGTGGAGAAGCTGCAGACCGTGATGCAGTCGGACAAGAGCATCTATGACGGTTGGGTCAACGACTCCGACCTGATCGGCACGCATTTTCGCTACGGCAAGACCGAAGCGATCAGCGACCTGATGGCCAACGAAGGCAAGGACTTCACCTCGCCGACCCTGGATCTCAAGGACTTCATCGGCACCTCGTTCACCACCGCGCCGGACGGCAAGCTGTACCAATTGCCCGACCAGCAGTTCGCCAACCTGTACTGGTTCCGCGCCGACTGGTTCGAGCGCGCGGACCTGAAGGCCAAGTTCAAGGAAAAGTACGGCTATGAGCTGGGCGTGCCGATGAACTGGTCGGCCTACGAGGACATCGCCAAGTTCTTTAGCGAAGACGTCAAGGAAATCGACGGCAAGCGCATCTACGGGCACATGGACTACGGCAAGAAGGATCCGTCCCTGGGCTGGCGCTTCACCGACGCCTGGTTCTCCATGGCCGGCGGCGGCGACAAGGGCCTGCCCAACGGCTTGCCGGTGGACGAGTGGGGGATCCGCGTCGAGGATTGCCATCCGGTGGGCTCCAGCGTGACCCGCGGCGGCGACACCAACGGCCCGGCGGCGGTGTTCGCCACCACCAAATACGTCGACTGGCTGAAGAAGTACGCGCCGCCGGAAGCCGCAGGCATGACCTTCTCCGAATCGGGGCCGGTGCCGTCCCAGGGCAACATCGCCCAGCAGATCTTCTGGTACACCGCGTTCACCGCCGACATGACCAAGCCGGGCCTGCCGGTGGTCAACGCCGACGGCACGCCGAAATGGCGGATGGCGCCGTCGCCGCGCGGGCCGTACTGGGAAGAGGGGATGAAGCTGGGCTATCAGGACGTGGGTTCTTGGACGTTCATGAAATCCACGCCCGAGAAGCAGAAGCTCGCGGCCTGGCTGTACGCGCAGTTCGTGACCTCGAAAACCGTGTCGCTGAAGAAAACCATCGTCGGCCTGACGCCGATCCGCGAGTCGGACATCAACTCCCAGGCCATGACCGACCTGGCGCCCAAGCTCGGCGGCCTGGTGGAGTTCTACCGCAGCCCGGCCCGCATCCAGTGGACGCCGACCGGCACCAACGTGCCTGACTACCCGCGCCTGGCGCAGCTTTGGTGGAGCCACATCGCCGAGGCCGCCAGCGGCGACAAGACCCCGCAGCAAGCCCTCGACGGCCTGGCCAAGGATCAGGACGCGATCATGACCCGCCTGGAACGCTCCAAGGCCCAGGCCACCTGCGCGCCGAAAATGAACCCCGAGCGCGATGCGCAATACTGGTTCGACCAACCCGGCGCACCGAAGCCGAAACTGGCCAACGAAAAGCCCAAGGGCGAGACCGTGAGCTACAACGAACTGCTCAAGTCGTGGGAGGCGGCGCGCAAGTGAGGGCGGGGACGTAACGAATGAACGGCACCGGAAGGTGCCGTTCTTGTTTCTGCATCGGATTAAACCAGAACAGCCAGATCGGTGTATTGAGCCACCACAGGGTCGGCGGTCAGCAATTTCATGGGCTCTGTCAGTGCGGCGGCGATGATCAGACGGTCGAAGGGGTCGCGGTGATGAGGCTGAAGATCCTTCACGGCGATGGCGTGTTCGGTGGATACGGGCAGTTCGATGAAACCGCTTTCGAGGCAGTATTGGCGGATTTCCTCCAGATCGACACTCAGCTTGCCGAGCCCCACTTTGATCGCCATCTCCCAAAACGATGCTGCACTGACATAGATGTCGGCAGCGTTGTCGATGAGCTTTCTGGCCTTGATCGACAGTCTCGGGTTGTCATCGAGTGTCCAGAGCAGGATATGGGTATCGAGCAACAACCTCATGCTTGAGTGCCTTCGAAGGCATCCAGCATCTCGTCTGACAATGGGGCGTCGAAGTCATCGGGTAGCGTCAGTTTTCCCTTCATGGCTCCGATGCGCCGGGCATCGGGTTTTCCGGCGGGAACGAGGCGTGCGAGTGCACGACCATGTTTGGCAATCGTGATGATTTTTCCGGCTGCGGCTTCATCGACGAGTTTGGACAGGTTGTTTTTGGCTTCGGCCAACGGAACGATGATCATCATGTTTCCCCTGAGTTCTGGACAAATATAGCCAGAATGTTGTGGGGCCGCAAAAGGGTGCGATTGTTCAGCGCAGACAAGTGCCCGGCGGACTGATCCCGCTCCGTATGCCGTTGCCGCGCCCCAAACCTGTTGTCGAACGGCCAACGTATCAAGGCCTTCAATCCATTCGCAAAAGGTGTCCCGTTTCATCATCCGGCCTCGCTCCGATAGTCCATCCGTCAGGCACTACCCTAAAGAGTTTCACTGAGGCTGGCTGTAGGACGAAACGGACGTTACGGCGCGAGCTTTCGGCGTTTGTGGGGGGATGGGGCGCAGCGGTAACGAATCCTACAAGAGCTGCGGTGCACCCCATCGAGCCGGAGCGACTCACGTATCCGAATTGGGAAACCCCAACCTGAACACCGTCATCGCGCCCGGCAGGCTCTTCACCTCGGCCACGCCCCGGTGCAGGCTCATGATCGAGCGCACGATGGCCAGGCCCAGGCCGGTGCTGCCCTGGGTGCGCGAGCGGCTGCTGTCGACCCGGTAGAAGCGGTCGAACAGGTGCGGCAGGTGCTGCGCCTCGATGCCGGCGCCGGGGTTGCTCACCAGCAGCGAGGACTGGGCGGCGCCCCGTTCGATCAGCAGGGTGACCGTCTTGCCGTCCGGGCAGTGGCGCAGGGCGTTGGAGAGCAGGTTGGAGATCGCCCGCTGGATCATCAGGCGGTCGCCCAGCACGCGGGCGCTGCCGATCACGCTCAGCTGGATCCGCTTGTCCTGGGCCGTCAGGGCGAACATCTCGGCCACTTTGCGCGCTTCGTCCGCCAGCTCGACCGGTTCGAACGGCGCCAGCGCCGAAGGATGGCTGACCTGCGCCAGGAACAGCATGTCGGACACGATCCGCGCCACCCGTTCCAGTTCCTCGATGCAGGACACCAGCACGTCCTGGTACTCCTCCACGCTGCGTTCCCGGGACAGCGTCACCTGGGCCTTGCCCATCAGGTTGTTGATCGGCGTGCGCAGTTCATGGGCCAGGTCGTCGGAAAACTGCGACAGCTGCTGCACCCCCGCGTCCAAGCGATGGAGCATGACGTTGATGCCCTGGGCCAGCTCGCTCAGTTCCTGAGGCATGTTCACCACCGACAGGCGATGGTCCAGGTCCTGGGTCGAGACCATCGCCGCCACCTTGCGGAACTCGCGCATCGGCGCCAGCCCCCGCTGCACGGCGCCCCAGGCGCTGAGCCCGATGAAGATCAGCAGCAGCGGCAGCGCCATCAGCGTCGAGCGCAGGTAAGCGCTGAGCAAGGCCTGGTCGTGGGCGTTGTCCACCGACAGCAGCAGCGGCACGCGGGTGCCGTCCTTGAGGCGCACGAGCTTGGTCGCCGTGAGGAACTTGGCCCCGGCGGAGTCGGTGCTGGCGGTGTAGGCCAGTTCGTCGGTCGCCGTCCGCGCGGCCTTGAGCTCCAGGCGCGGATCGGCCATGCCGGCGCCGGACTTGAGCAGCGGCGTGCGCGGGTTGTCGAGGTCGTAGAGGGTCAGGGTGAGGTTGTCATGGCCCATGACCTGATCCAGCAGGATGTGGGGTTTGGAGCGGATTTCGCCGGGGTCGGTGTACAGCGACAGGCTGTGCTCGACCTGTTCCATCTTGCTGGCCAGGCTGTCCCGGGACAGTGCGTTCAGTTCATGGGTCAGGGCGAAGTAGGCCAACACCGCCAAGAACACCACCAGCAGCGCGCCCAGCGCGCTGACCGTGATCCCCAGGCGCATCGACAGGCTGACCGGCTTCATTCCCGCGCCTCCAGCACATAGCCGACGCCGCGCAGGGTGTGGATCAGCTTGCTGGCGAACGGGTCGTCGATCTTGGCCCGCAGGCGACGGATCGAGACCTCCACCACATTGGTGTCGCAGTCGAAGTTCATGTCCCAGACCAGCGAGATGATCTGGGTGCGGGTCAGCACCTCGCCGGACTGGCGCATCAGCAGGTGCAGCAGGGCGAATTCCTTGGTGGTGAGGTCGATGCGCTGCCCGTCGCGAAAGGCCCGGTGACGGCCCGGGTCGAGCTCCAGGTCGGCCACCTTGAGCACCTGCGGCACCGGAATGTTCTCGCTGCGGCGCATAAGCGTGCGCACTCGCGCCAGCAGTTCGGGAAACTCGAACGGCTTGACCAGATAGTCGTCGGCGCCCAGGTCCAGGCCGCGGATCTTGTCGGCCAGGCGGCCGCGGGCGGTGAGCATCATCACCCGGGTGGAGCGGGTGCGGCGCAGTTGCTCAAGCACGCTCCAGCCGTCCAGTTCCGGCAGGTTGACGTCGAGGATCATCAGGTCATAGGCCTGCTGTTGCGCCAGGTGCAGCCCGTCGGCGCCGTTGGCCGCACGGTCGACGACATAACCGCTTTCCGTCAGCCCCTGGTGCAAGTATTCGGCAGTTTTAAGCTCGTCCTCGACAATAAGGATTCGCATGGTCAATCACCACTTTCATTGAAGGGTCAATTAATGGATCAGGCTGTGGAAGTTGTTGTTCTTATCGGCCGGTTCAGTTGTTTAGTTGCGGCGGTCCAATGTGTTTCCTGCGGGCATTTGGCCGAAGGAAGGCGTGCAGGATAAAGTCTGTAGTCACTTCAGGGTCAAACGAAGTCGTTGATTGGATGCGCCTAAATCGGCCTTCTGCGACGGTCTGTCGCAGCGCTAAGGGCGATTTTTCATGCACTTCATGAATCCAGGAGTGCGGCAAGTGCTGTTCGGCAGATACTCGAAGAGTAAGTGTTTCGTTGTATTTCTAATTGGCCGTGCACACTTCCATGCTAGAGCAAAAGTTACCGGGCCAACGCTGGATAACGTATTTGTAATGTTCCAGTCACCTTGTCGATAAGTTCAAAACCCTACCGTGGCGGCATCGAAGATTCCCGAATCGAAAAGGAAACATTCAATTGCCCGGTTTAAATGAACGGACGGCGCGCCCGCGCCTGAAAAACACGCGGCGGGTGTTGTATGCCGCCGGCCTCCTGCTGTGGGGCGGCTGCGCCATGGCGGTCGTTTCGCCGGGCCCGGCGCTGACCCTCGACCAGGCCCTGCAGACGGCCTTCGCCGGCAACCCCGAGTTGGCGGCGGCCGGCTGGGAAATCGGCATCGCCGCGGGCGAACGGCAGCAGGCGGGGCTGATCCCCAACCCGGAGGTTTCCTGGGAGGCCGAAGACACCCGCCGCGAGTCGCGCACCACCACGGTGACCCTCAGCCAGCCCATCGAGCTGGGCGGCAAGCGCGGGGCCCGGATCGACGTGGCAAGCCGGGCCCAGGACGCGGCGGGCATTGAGCTTGAGCGCAAGCGCCTCGGCCTGCGCGCCGACGTGATCCAGGCCTACACCGCCGTGCAGACGGCCCAGCAACGTCTGCAACTGTCCCGTCAGTCGCTGGCGTTGGCCGAGCATGGCTTGCGGGTGGCGCAGGGACGGATCGGGGCGGGCAAGTCGTCGCCGGTCGAAGGCACGCGGGCCGAGGTGCAATTGTCGGAGGTGCGCCTTGAGCTGAGCCGGGCCGAGCGCGACCGGGCCAACGCCTGGCAGCAACTGGCGCAGGTCATGGGCGCGCCGTTGCCGGACGCGGCCGAGGTGCCGCCGGCTGCCGCGAGTCTGCCGGCGGTGCCGCCGTCGTCCCGGTTGCTCGGGCGCCTGAACGAGACCGCCGAACTGCGCCTGGCGGCGTTGCAGATCGACCAGCGCGAAGCCTCGTTGGGGCTGGAGAAAGCCCAGCGGATTCCGGACCTGACCGTCAGCGTCGGCAGCCAGTACAGCGAAACGGAACGCGAGCGGGTCAACGTCGTCGGGCTGTCGATGCCCATTCCGCTGTTCAACCGCAACCAGGGCAACGTGTTGGCCGCCGCGCGCCGCGCCGATCAGGCCCGGGATCTGCGCAACGCCACAGAGCTGCGCCTGCGCACCGAAATCCAGACCGCGCTGGAGCAATGGCGGACCGCCAACGGCGAAGCGCAGGCGTTCGACCAGAACATCCTGCCGGCCGCGCAACGGGCCGTGGACAGCGCCACCCGCGGCTTCGAAATGGGCAAGTTCGCCTTTCTCGACGTGCTCGACGCCCAGCGCACCTTGATCGGCGCCCGCACCCAATACGTCCAGGCCGTCGCCGAGGCGACCGACGCCCGGGTGCGCGTCGAGCGCATTTTCGGCGATCTCGACGCGTTCGCCGCCGGTCGCTGAATTTCATTGTTTCGATCACCGCAGCGCGGCATCGGCGGCGCGGCGCAGAGGAGTTTCCATGGATAAAAAACTGATGGCGGTCGCGGTGGCGACCTTGAGCCTGGGCATCGGAATCGGCGCGTTGTGGGTGGGCAACCTTTCCGATGGCGCCCATGCCGACGAGGCGGCCGAGCACGCGGAGCATGCGGCCGAAAGCGCAGCGGCCGAAGGCGGGCACGATGAAGGCGAAGAAGGGCAACTGACCCTGAGCGCCGAACAGATCGCCGCCTCGGGCATTCAACTGGCCCAGGCCAGGGCGGCGGGGCTGAGCTTCGGTTTACCGTTCCCCGGCGAAGTGCGCTTCGACGAAGACCGCACCGCGCACGTCGTGCCTCGGGTGCCCGGCGTCGTGGAATCGGTGTCGGTGGTGCTCGGCCAGCCGGTGAAGAAGGGCCAGTTGCTGGCGGTGATCGCCAGCCAGCAGATCTCCGATCAGCGCAGCGAGCAGGCGGCGGCGCAACGTCGCCTGGCCTTGGCGCGCACGACCTATGAACGGGAGAAGCAGCTGTGGCAGGACAGGATTTCCGCCGAGCAGGATTTCCTTCAGGCCCGCCAGGCGCTGGAAGAGGCTGAGATCGCCCTGGCCAACGCCCGGCAGAAGATCAGCGTGCTCAGCGGCAGCGTGGCCGCCGGCGGAGGCAACCGCTATGAGCTGCGCGCGCCGTTCGACGGCGTGGTGGTGGAGAAGCACCTGACGCCGGGCGAGGTGGTCGACGAGACCACCAACGCCTTCACCCTGTCGGACCTGTCGCGGGTGTGGGTGACCTTCGGCGTTTCGCCCAAGGATCTGAACCGGGTGCAGGTGGGCAAGCCAGTGACCGTCAGCGCGCCGGAACTCAATGCCGAAGTGGCCGGCACCGTGGCTTACGTCGGCAATCTGCTCGGTGAGCAGACGCGCACCGCGACGGTCCGCGTGACCCTGGCCAACCCGCAGGGCGCCTGGCGTCCGGGGCTGTTCGTGACGGCGTTGGTGGCCACCGACAGCCGGCAGGTCAAGGTGGCCGTGCCGGAGGCCGCGATCCAGACCGTGGAGGACCGGCCCACGGTGTTCGTGCGCACCGGCGACGGCTTCAAGGCGCAAGCGGTGGTGCCGGGCAGCCGCGCCGCCGGACTGGTGGAAATCACCGAAGGGCTGGAGGCCGGCACCCAGGTCGCCGCCGCCGGCAGCTTCATTCTCAAATCGGAATTGGGCAAGGCCTCGGCCGAGCACGCTCACTGATCCGTCTTCGACAAGAAGGTCCTCATGTTTGAACGCCTGATTCAGTTCGCCATCGAGCAGCGCTTCATCGTGCTGCTCGCCGTATTGCTCATGGCCGGCCTCGGCATCGCCAGCTATCAGAAGCTGCCGATCGACGCGGTGCCGGACATCACCAACGTCCAGGTGCAGATCAACACCGGCGCCGCCGGGTTCTCGCCGCTGGAGACCGAGCAGCGCATCACGTTCCCCATCGAGACGGCGATGGCCGGCTTGCCGGCGCTGGAGCAGACCCGTTCGCTGTCGCGCTCGGGCCTGTCCCAGGTCACGGTGATCTTCAAGGACGGCACCGACCTGTTCTTCGCCCGGCAACTGGTCAACGAACGCCTGCAAGCGGCCAAGGAGCAGTTGCCCGAAGGCGTGGAGGCGGTGATGGGGCCGATCTCCACGGGCCTGGGCGAGATCTTCCTGTGGACGGTGGAGGCCCGCGAAGGTGCGCTCAAGGACGACGGCACGGCGTACACGCCGACCGACCTGCGGGTGATCCAGGACTGGATCATCAAGCCGCAGCTGCGCAACGTCCCCGGTGTGGCCGAGATCAACACCATCGGCGGGTTCGCCAAGGAGTACCAGATCGCCCCTGACCCGAAACGGCTGGCGGCCTACAAGTTGACGCTGACCGATCTGGTGACGGCGCTGGAACGCAACAACGCCAACGTCGGCGCCGGCTACATCGAGCGCAGCGGCGAACAGTTGCTGATCCGCGCGCCGGGGCAGGTGGCGGGCACCGAAGACATCGCCAACATCGTGATGGCCAACGTCGACGGCACGCCGATCCGGGTGAGGAACGTGGCCACCGTCGACATCGGCCGGGAACTGCGCAGCGGCGCCGCCACCGAGAACGGCCGCGAAGTGGTGCTCGGCACCGTGTTCATGCTGATCGGCGAGAACAGCCGCACGGTCTCCCAGGCGGTGGCCGGCAAGCTTGAGCAGATCAACCGCTCGCTGCCCAAGGGGGTGGTCGCGGTGCCGGTGTACGACCGCACGCACCTGGTGGACAAGGCCATCGCCACGGTGAAGAAGAACCTGGTGGAAGGCGCGGTGCTGGTGATCGCGATCCTGTTCCTGTTCCTGGGCAACATCCGCGCTGCGCTGATCACCGCCATGGTGATTCCGCTGTCGATGCTGTTCACCTTCACCGGCATGTTCACCAACAAGGTCAGCGCCAACCTCATGAGCCTGGGGGCGCTGGACTTCGGCATCATCGTCGACGGCGCCGTGGTGATCGTGGAAAACACCCTGCGCCGGCTGGCCCATGCGCAGCAGCATCACGGGCGGCTTTTGACCCGCTCCGAACGCTTCCATGAGGTGTTCGCGGCGGCGAAGGAGGCGCGGCGTCCGCTGATCTTCGGCCAACTGATCATCATGGTCGTGTACCTGCCAATCTTCGCCCTGAGCGGCGTCGAAGGGAAAATGTTCCACCCGATGGCGTTCACCGTGGTCATCGCGTTGCTCGGCGCGATGCTGCTGTCGGTGACGTTCGTGCCGGCGGCCATTGCGCTGTTCGTCACCGGCAAGGTCAAGGAAGAAGAGGGCGCGGTCATGCGGGGCGCGCGCCGGGCGTACGCACCGGCGCTGGCCTGGGTGATGGGCCACCGCAAGGCGGCGCTGGGCCTGGCGTTGGGCACGGTGGTGCTCAGCGGCGCGGTGGCCGCCCGCATGGGCAGCGAATTCGTGCCCAGCCTCAGCGAAGGCGATTTCGCCCTGCAGGCCTTGCGCGTGCCGGGCACCAGCCTGACCCAGTCGGTGGACATGCAGCAGCGCCTGGAAACCCTGATCCTGGGCAAGGTGCCAGAAGTCGAGCGGGTGTTCGCCCGCACCGGCACCGCCGAAATCGCCTCCGACCCGATGCCGCCCAACATCTCCGACAGTTACGTGATGCTCAAGCCCAAGGACCGGTGGCCGGATCCGGGCAAGTCCCGCGAGACCCTGATGGCCGAGCTGCAACAGGCGGCGGCGACCTTGCCGGGCAGCAACTATGAGCTGTCGCAGCCGATCCAGCTGCGCTTCAACGAGCTGATCTCCGGCGTGCGCAGCGACGTGGCGGTCAAGGTGTTCGGCGACGACATGGACGTGCTCAACGCCACGGCGGCGAAGATTGCGGCGTCGATGCAAAAGGTCGGCGGCGCATCCGAGGTCAAGGTCGAGCAGACCACCGGGCTGCCGGTGCTGACCATCAACATCGACCGCGACAAGGCCGCCCGCTACGGGCTCAACGTGGGCGATGTGCAGGACACCATCGCGGTGGCGGTCGGCGGGCGGCAGGCCGGCACGCTGTATGAGGGCGACCGGCGGTTCGACATGGTCGTGCGCCTGTCCGACGCCATGCGCAAGGACATCGACGGCCTGTCGGCGCTGCTGATCCCGGTGCCGGCGCTCAACGGCGCCGCCGACCGGGTCGGGTTCATCGCGCTCAAGGAGGTCGCCAGCCTCGACCTGGTGCTGGGGCCCAATCAGGTGAGCCGCGAGAACGGCAAGCGCCTGGTGATCGTCAGCGCCAACGTGCGCGGGCGCGACATCGGCTCGTTCGTCAGTGAGGCCGCCGAGGCGATCGGGCGCGACGTGCAGGTTCCGGCCGGTTACTGGACGAGCTGGGGCGGTCAGTTCGAGCAGTTGCAGTCGGCGGCCAAGCGTCTGCAGATCGTCGTGCCGGTGGCGCTGCTGCTGGTGTTCGGGCTGCTGTTCATGATGTTCAACAACCTCAAGGACGGCCTGCTGGTGTTCACCGGCATTCCGTTTGCGTTGACCGGCGGCGTCATGGCCCTGTGGCTGCGGGACATTCCGCTGTCGATCTCGGCGGGCGTGGGTTTCATCGCGTTGTCCGGGGTGGCGGTGCTCAACGGGCTGGTGATGATCGCGTTCATCCGCAACCTGCGGGAGCAGGGACGTTCACTGGCCGAGGCGATCGACGAAGGCGCG
Source organism: Pseudomonas sp. B7(2017) (assembly GCF_002112745.1). Taxonomy (NCBI): domain Bacteria; kingdom Pseudomonadati; phylum Pseudomonadota; class Gammaproteobacteria; order Pseudomonadales; family Pseudomonadaceae; genus Pseudomonas; species Pseudomonas sp. B7(2017). Next base: position 126,657 of record NZ_NEIP01000008.1, read on the forward strand.
CTGACGCGGTTGCGGCCGGTGCTGATGACGGCGCTGGTGGCGTCCCTGGGCTTCATTCCCATGGCCCTGGCCACCGGCACCGGCGCGGAGGTGCAGCGCCCGCTGGCCACGGTGGTGATCGGCGGGATCCTGTCCTCGACCGTGCTCACGCTGCTGATCCTGCCGCTGCTCTACCGCCTGGCCCACCGCCGGGACGAGGACGTGGCCCCAGGCCGATAGCGGTCTCCCTGTAGGAGCGAGCCTGCTCGCGATAGCGTTTTGTCAGCCGGCATCGTAGTCGACTGACACGCCGCCATCGCGAGCAGGCTCGCTCCCACAGGTGGTTTTGGTGCGTGGTGCCTGCGGCGGCAGGCACATGACGGATATGTAATGTGCGCGCCACCGTCACGAAAGGTACGGGTTGTTACCTTGGATCCGTCAGTTACCCAATGAGGAATCAAGCATGAAACCTGTACAGATCGGTGCCTTTCTGGCGGCGTTGGCGGTGTCTTCCCTGGCCATGGCCGAAGGCGGCGGCGACCGGACGTTCGAGCGGATGATGACGGCCAACGACCGTTCGGTGGAGCTGTTCGTCGCCAAGGAGAAGGCCCGCGAGCCGGTGGTCGTCAACGAGAAGAAAGACGACGCCACCCAAGACCTGTAAGCGTGCCGCGCTTGCGCAAGCCCGTCATCGCGCGTCGATGCCGGGCTTTTTCATGAGTCAGCTACGGAAAGGAAACGGATATGAAAGCCATCCGATCGATTGTGTTCGCCGGTGCCCTGGCGATGTCCCTGAATGCGTTGGCCGAGGGCGGCGGTGACCGTACGTTCGAAAAGGCCCTCGGCGCCAATGCCAAGGCCATGGAGCAGTACGCCGCCAGCCAAGGCAAGGCGGCGCCGGTGGTGCAGGCGTATGAGTACGGGATGAAGCTGGATGTGGTCAAGGTGGTGAGTGTCGTGCGCCCGCAGACAGCCTGCGCGGTGGTGCCGACGGCGATGACCTATGAGGATTCGCAAGGACGGCTCAACACGGTCACCTACACCGTGGCGGGCGATTGCCGCAAACGGGGAGGGTGAGCGCCTACAGCAAAGACCCGGTTTTCATGAAAAGCCCTGAATTCTCTGACAGCTTTTTAAGGTTGGCTTCAGAAGACTCGTCACTTACCCTCAGGGCGGATGGATTTCATTGGATACCAAAAGGACGGGTCAATCTTGGAAGCAGCATTCACTTGCCTGAGTGGCGACATTTGGCGTTATGATTGCGTCAAATGTCGTATGGAGGGCGTCGATATGTCCACGGTAACAACCGCCTCGGTCCCGAGGGTGCGCAAGACCATCAGAAGGCCGACCGAGGTGCTGCTTCATGGCCGCAAGGGCGACACGCGCCTGTCGATCCTCCAGTACACCAAAGAGGGTTTCAGCCTGAGCGCGGTCAAGGACATGCTGGCCCTGTCGGCGCTGTACATGGAGCACGACCTTGTCCAGCGCATCACGGGGAAGTCCATCCGCACCGTCCAGCGCCTGGCGAAGGAGACCGGTTCGGTTCGCCTGAACCCGCAGCAGAGCGCCGTCGCTTTCCAGTACGCGCAAGTGCTGGAGCATGCCACCGAGGTGTTCGGCAATCAGTTGCTGGCCGAGGACTGGCTGAAGAAGCCCTGCAAGTACCTGGACGGCAATGTGCCGCTGGAACTGATCGACAATCCGCTGGGCTTCCAGGTGGTGGAGGACTACCTGACCCGGATCGAGCACGGGGTCTATCAGTGAATCCCTTGCCCTGGGACGGCAAGTGGTACGCCTGGCGCCTCGACCGTGAGGTCTACAAGACGACCTGGGATAGCGGCATCGGTGCGCAACGCTCCGGCGGTCGCTGGAACCCGCCCGGTCGCCGGGTGATCTACGCATCGGCCGACCCGGCCACCGCCATCCTGGAGGTGGCGGCCCACCTGGGCTTCGATGCGCTGGACACCGTCCCGCACGTGCTCACCTGTTTCGAAGTGCGGGATCCCTCGACGATCAAGGTCGTCCAGCCCGAAGACGTCCCCAACCCCAACTGGCTCATCCCGGCCCAACCTTCCCCCAATCAGCAACAGTTCGCCGAGAGGCTGCTGGCGCAACATCCCTTTGTGCTGATCCCGTCGGCCGTGACACGGCATTCGTGGAACCTGCTGGTGAGCTGCGACCTGGCGGCGGATCAATTCACCTTGGTCTCGCAGGAGCGGTTCGGCCTGGACACGCGGTTGGTCTAGCAGGCCTGTCCCGTCGGGCGACGTCATTGCCGGGCAAAAAAAAGGCGCCCCGAAGGACGCCAAAGATTCACCTCTTACCAAAGGAGCAAGGAGCTTCTAAAGGTGAATGGGGTTGATCCGCTCGGTCAGAGAATCGCCAGCGGGTACTCGACGATCACCCGCACCTCATCCAGATCCGACTCGAACGCCGTGGCTCGGGTCGTGGCTTGACGCAGGCGCAGCGACATGTCCTTGAGCGAACCGCTCTGCACCACGTATTTCACTTCGATGTCCCGTTCCCAGCGCTTCTGGTCGGTCAGCGGATTGCCCTCGGCGTCACGGCGCATGTACACGGCATTGGCGTTGGAGTAGTCGGCGTCCGTGCCGCGGGCGTAGCGGGTCATGAACGACAGGCCGGGCACGCCGTAGGCGCTCATGTCGAGGTCATAGCGCACCATCCACGAACGTTCCTTGGGCGAGTTGAAGTCGCTGTACTGGATGGAGTTGTCGAGGAAGATCGAGTCTGACTGACGCAGGTAGTCGAAGTCGTCGTCGCCGTTGTTGCGCTGGTGGGACAGGGCCACGGAGTGCGCGCCGAGCTTCACGCCGACCCGGCCGCTCCAGATGTCGTTGTCGAACTTGCCGAGCAACTGTTTGCCCTCATCGACCGCCTTGTAATGGTTCAGGCCGCCGAACAGCGACAGGTCGTCCGACAGCGGATACGTCCAGGCGGTGCCGGCGTAGTACTGGTTCCAGGCATCTTTCAGGCGACTGGAGTACAGGCTAAAGCTCAGGTTCTTGTTCAGCGCATAATCGCCGCCGCCGTAAGCGATCCAGGGCGAATTGACGGGGCCGGCATAGAAGGTCGCGAAGTTGTCGCGCAAGTCGCTGGACACCGGTTGGCTCATCGCATGCAACCGGCCGCCCTGGATCGACAGGCCTTCGATGCTGGTGTTGGTCGCCGTCACGCCGCGAAAGCTTTCCGGCAGCAATCGCGAATCACCCGCCGCCACCACCGGGTTGGCCGGGAACACGTCGCCGATCTTCACCACCGTATCGAAGGCCCGCACCTTGGCGGCGGCGCCGACCTTGGTGTATTCGTCCCGGGCTTGACCGTCACGATCCACCGGCAACACATCGAACGAGCTGCGGCCGCCGTTGCGGCCGTCGCCGGTGTCGAGCTTCAGGCCGATCATCGCGAACGCATCCACCCCGACCCCGACGGTGCCCTGGGTGAAACCGGATTCGAACTTGCTGATGACGGCGTGGGCCCAGGCTTCGGAGTAGCCGTTGCCGGTGGGGCTGGATTGGCCGTCGCGGTGATCGCGGTTGAAGTAGTAGTTGCGGTTGAGCACCGTCAGGCTGCTGCCCTCGATGAAACCCTCGGCCTTTTCCTGCGCAAGCGCGGCGGTCGGTCCGGAGCCGACAACCACGGCCAATGCGGCCATCGACATTCTTGAATTGTTAACCATCAATCACTCCTGGAGTTCGGCAGAACGGGAACGTGCTTCGGCGTGGGTCTTGTTGTTCGGCGGAAAGGGCCGCCGTTGGGGTCGCCGGGTGACATCGTTGCAAGCTGCGGATAACGCCAAGGTGATGGGGGAATTACATTTTCGTCATGTGGGTGAGGGGACGGTCCTGAACGGTCAGGTCAGGGCTGCAAGTTGTTTGATCGTCTGCGGAAAACGCTCGACCAAGCGGATCAGGGTGGTGGCCTGGGCATTGGGGGTTGCCCGTCCCTGTTCCCAGTTTTCGAGCGTTCGGGTGTTGGTGCGCAGGTACATCGCGAACACCGAGCGCGAGAGATTGAGCTGTTGGCGGATAGCGATCAATTCATCGGCGGTGACAGGCATCAGTTTGGGCAACTGAACCTTGTGGGTTCGCAGTGTGATCTTGCCTTGGCGCTCGTCGGCCAGGGCTTCGACGCCATCCATCAGCTCGGAAAAAATGTCACGTTTCATAGTGGGAGCATTCATCTTCTGTACGTTACCTGCGTATAGTTTTGTCCCGAAAACCGAATGGGTCAAGGCCTCTAGGCCATCCTTTTCGCCCCCTTTTCAACGGTAGTCACGGATCGTAAAAACGCCTGTAGGAAGAATCGACCACTCACGCGAGAGACTTCGGGAATGGTTGAAGGTGGAAGGGGTAGGGCGCTCGCAACCGATCCCCTAAACGCAAAAACGGCACCCGAAGGTGCCGTTTCTGTTTACCGCCGAAGGTCGCCGGGGGATCAGCCCGCCAGACCCGATTGCTGAACCAGGTTCAGCAGCGGCTGAGGGTACAGGCCGAGGAAGAACGCCAGGACGGCGATGGCCAGCAGCATCACGCCGCCTGCCTTCTGCTCCCAGTGCAGCTGGGCGTCGTGGCGGCGCAGGTTCGGCTCGATCAGGTACAGGGTGACCATCACGCGCAGGTAGTAGAACACGCCGATGGCGCTGCCCAGCACCAGCGAACCGACCAGCCACCATTGGTGCGACTCGACACCGGTGGCGATGATGTAGAACTTGCCGATGAAGCCGGCGGTCAGCGGGATGCCGGCCAGGGACAGCATCATCACGGTCAGCACGGCGGTCAGGTACGGACGGCGCCAGAACAGGCCGCGGTATTCGTACAGGGCATCGGCGTCACGGCCGTTGTACGGCGAGGACATCAGGGTGATCACGCCGAACGCGCCGAGGCTGGTGATCACGTAGGTGACCAGGTACACGCCGATGGCTTCCACCGCCAGGCCCTTGCTCGCCACCAGTGCGATCAGCAGGTAGCCGAAGTGCGCGATGGACGAGTAACCGAGCAGACGCTTGAGGTTGCTCTGGGTCAGGGCCAGCAGGTTGCCGAACAGGATCGAGGCGATGGCGATGACGGTCAGCACGTTGCTCAGCACGCCGCTGCTGGCGGCAGGGGAGATCTGGAACAGACGCACCATCACGGCGAACACGGCCACTTTCGACGCGGTGGCCAGGAACGCGGCCACCGGCGCCGGAGCACCTTCGTACACGTCCGGGGTCCACAGGTGGAACGGCACCAGCGACAGCTTGAACGCCAGGCCGATCAGCATCATGCCCAGGCCCAGCTGGGCCATCGAGCTCGGCAGGCCGGTGGCGGCCAGCGCCTGGCCGATGCCGTTGAAGCTCAGGGAGCCGGCGTCGGCGTAGAGCAGGGCCATGCCGAACAGCAGGAACGCGGAACCGGCCGCCGACAGCACCATGTACTTGATGCCGGCTTCCAGCGAACGCTTGTTGAAGAAGGCGTAGGCCACCAGACCGTAGACCGGCACCGACAGCAGTTCCAGGCCGATGAACAGGCCGGCCAGGTGCTGCGCGCTGACCAGGACCAGGCCGCCGGCGGCGGCCATCAGGATCAGCAGGTACAGTTCTTCACGGTTGCCCGGGTAACCCGAACCGCCGTCGCCCAGGTAGGCGTGGGCGAGGGTGACGCAGGCGAGGGTGGCGACCAGGATCAGCGCCATGTACAGGCAGGCGAACGTGTCGATCTGCAGCAGCGGGGTCACGGCCAGGGGCGCGACTTTCAGTGCCGGCAGGATCGACAGCAACGCCAGGTTCAGGCCCGCCACCGAAATCAGGAAGGTCTGCGAGTGGTTGCGGCGCCAGGCGATGGCCAGCATCACCACGATGATGGTGAGGCTGGTGATCAACAGTGGCGCTAGCGCAATAAAGTGTTGGATCGTGAATTCCATAGCGCTCTTACCGGGCCGAAGCGAGTTGAGTGAAGGCGGAGCCGAGCCACTGCTGCACGCCATGCATGGTGGCGGCAGAGGTGTCGAGGAACGGCTGCGGGTACACGCCGAGGTAGATCAGCAGCACCGCAAGGCCCAGCACCATGATCAGTTCGCGACCGTCCATGCCGTGCAGGATCGAGTCCGACTTGGACGGGCCGAAGTAGGCGCGGTGGATCATGATCAGCGAGTAGACCGAACCGAACACCAGGCCGGACGTGGCGATCGCGGTGATCCACGGTGCGCTGGCGAAGGTGCCGATCAGGATCAGGAACTCGCCGACGAAGTTGCCGGTGCCCGGCAGGCCCAGCGAGGCCGCCGCGAAGAACAGGCTGATCGCCGGCAGGTACGCGATGCGCGACCACAGGCCGCCCATCTCGCGCATGTCACGGGTGTGCAGGCGCTCGTACAGCTGACCGCTGAGGATAAACAGCGCCGCCGCCGACAGGCCGTGGGCCAGCATCTGGATCACGGCGCCCTGCAGGGCCAGTTGGCTGCCCGAGTAGATGCCGATCAGGACAAAGCCCATGTGGGAAACGGACGAGAAGGCGATCAGACGCTTGATGTCGGTTTGCGCGAACGCCAGGAACGCACCGTAGAAGATCCCGATCAGACCGAGGGTCATGGCGATCGGCGCGAACTCGGCCGAAGCGTTCGGGAACAGCGGCAGGGCGAAGCGCAGCAGGCCGTAGGCAGCGGTCTTCAGCAGGATGCCGGCGAGGTCGACGGAACCGGCGGTCGGCGCCTGGGCGTGGGCGTCAGGCAGCCACGAGTGGAACGGCACGACCGGCAGCTTCACCGCGAAGGCGATGAAGAAGCCGAGCATCAGCACGTACTCGGTGGTGGCCGACATCTTGGTCTTCAGCAGGTCCGCGTAGTTGAAGCTGATCACGCCGGTGCTGTTGTAGTTCACCAGCACCAGACCGAGGATCGCCACCAGCATGATCAGGCCGGAAGCCTGAGTGAAGATGAAGAACTTGGTCGCGGCGTAGATCCGGGTCTTCTTGCCGTCCGAGGAGCTGTGACCCCAGAGCGCGATGAGGAAGTACATCGGCACCAGCATCATTTCCCAGAAGAAGAAGAACATGAACAGGTCGAGGGCCAGGAACACGCCGACGACACCGCCCAGGATCCACATCAGGTTCAGGTGGAAGAAACCGACGTGACGCTGGATCTCTTTCCACGAGCAGAGCACCGAGAGGACGCCCAGCAGACCGGTCAGCAGGATCATCAGCAGCGACAGGCCGTCGAGGGCCAGGTGCACGTTGATGCCGAAGCGCTGGATCCAGACATGCTTGAACTCAAGCGCCCAGGTCGGGTCGGCACCGGGTTTGGGTGCAAACGAATAGTCGCCGTGGGCCCACAGCCAGAGGCCGAGGGCGAGCAGCAGGGACATGGTGATCAGCGCAATCCAGCGGGGGAGGGTGGCGCCGAAGCGCTCACCCAGCCAGCACAGCAGGCCGCCGATGAAGGGGATCAGGATTAGCCAAGGCAGAATCATGACGGGCTCGTTTCCTTTCGCAAATTCGCAAGGTTCATATCAGACCGCTACCAGCACGACAGCACCGATGACCAACACGGCACCGGCTGCCATCGAGGCGGCGTACCAACGCAGTTGACCGGTCTCGGTACGGCTCAGGGCGGTGTGGCCGCCCTTGGCCATGCGCGGGATCAGACCGATGGTCTGGTCGAGCGGGTCTTTGCGCAGTGCATGGCTGATCGCAAGGTACGGCTTGACGAACAGTTTGTCGTAGATCCAGTCGAAGCCCCAGGCGGCGAACCACCAGGCCGACAGCAGACGGCCGATGCCGCTGTTGGCGACGGCGGTCACGAAGCGGCGCTTGCCCAGGAACAGCAGGGCCGCCAGCAGGATACCGGCCAGGGCGATGGCGCCCGAGGCGATCTCCAGGCTGTGCTTGGCTTCGCCGCCGGCGTGGCCGACGCTTTCCGGCAGCACACCGTGCAGCGGCGGAACGATCATGGCGCCGACGAAGGTCGACAGCACGATCAGCACCGACAGCGGCAGCCAGTGGGAGATGCCGTGGCCGGCATGGGCTTCGGTCTTGGCTTCACCGTGGAACGCGATGAAGATCAGGCGGAAGGTGTACAGCGAGGTCATGAACGCACCGACCAGGCCGGCATACAGCAGGCCCTCGTGGCCGCTGGCGAACGCTTCCCAGAGGATCTCGTCCTTGGAGTAGAAGCCTGCGGTCACCAGCGGCAGGGCGGCCAGGGCCGCGCCGCCGACGATGAAGCTGGCGTAGGCCAGCGGCAGTTTCTTCCACAGGCCGCCCATCTTGAAGATGTTCTGCTCGTGGTGGCAGGCGACGATCACCGCACCGGAGGCGAGGAACAGCAGGGCCTTGAAGAAGGCGTGGGTCATCAGGTGGAAGATCGCGCCTTCCCACGCGCCCACGCCCAGGGCCAGGAACATGTAGCCGATCTGGCTCATGGTCGAGTAGGCGAGGATGCGTTTGATGTCGGTCTGCACCAGGGCCGCGAAACCGGCCAGCACCAGGGTAACGCCGCCGACGATGCCGACCAGGTGCAGGATGTCCGGCGCCAGGGCGAACAGGCCGTGGGTACGGGCGATCAGGTAGACGCCTGCGGTCACCATGGTCGCGGCGTGGATCAGTGCCGAGACCGGGGTCGGGCCGGCCATCGCGTCCGCGAGCCAGGTCTGCAGCGGCAGCTGGGCCGACTTGCCGACCGCGCCGCCCAGCAGCATCAGGGTCGCCAGGACGATCCAGAAGTCGCCGGCCTTGAAGTGCTCAGGCGCCTTCACCAGCAGTTCCTGGACGTTCAGCGTGCCCAGTTGCTGGAACAGGATGAACAGGCCGATGGCCATGAACACGTCGCCGATGCGGGTGACGATGAACGCTTTCAGGGCTGCGTTGCCGTTGTTGCGGTTGCTGTAGTAGAAACCGATCAACAGGTACGAGCACAGGCCCACGCCTTCCCAACCGAAGTAGATGAACAGCAGGTTGTCGCCCAGCACCAGGAACAGCATGCTGGCGATGAACAGGTTGGTGTAGGAGAAGAAGCGCGAGTAGCCCGCTTCACCGCGCATGTACCAGGAGGCGAACAGGTGGATCAGGAAACCCACGCCGACCACCACGCCCAGCATGGTCACGGACAGGCCGTCCAGGTACAGGGTGAAGTTCGGCTGGAAGCTTTCCACCGACATCCAGCGCCACAGCACCTGGGTGTACACACCGCCTTCCGGCGGTGCGACGTTGAACTGCCAGATCACGTAGGCCGCGACGATGGCGGACAGGCCGATGGAGCCGACGCCGATCAGCGCCGACAGGTTTTCCGAAAGGCGCCCGCGGGAGAACGACAGCAGCAGGAACCCGATCAGGGGAAATACGAAAGTCAGAAAGAGTAGGTTCATCCGCGCATCTCACTGGCAGCGTCGATATCGAGCGTGTGGAAGCGGCGATACAGCTGCAGCAGGATCGCCAGGCCGATGCTGGCCTCGGCGGCGGCAAGGCTGATCACCAGGATGAACATGATCTGTCCATCCGGCTGCGCCCAACGGGCGCCCGCCACGATGAACGCCAGGGCAGAGGCGTTCATCATCACTTCCAGGCTCATCAATACGAACAGAATGTTGCGGCGGACCATCAGGCCGACGAGGCCGAGGCAGAACAGGATGCCGGCGACCGCCAGACCGTGTTCGAGAGGGATAGCAGGCATACGTTACTCCTTCGCCTCGTTGCGGCCCACGTGGAACGCCGTGACGGCTGCGGCGAGCAGCAGCATCGAGGCGAGTTCGACCACCAGCAGGTACGGGCCGAACAGGCTGATGCCCACGGCTTTCGCGTCCACGGTGGTTTGGCCGATGGCCTGGCCGCTCTGGTGAGCGAACAGGACATACAGCAGTTCGGCCAGCAGCAGCGCGGCGAGGATCACCGGCCCCGCCCAGATGCCGGGCCGCAGCCAGGCGCGTTCCTGCTGAACCGAGGCCGGGCCCAGGTTCAGCATCATCACCACGAACACGAACAGCACCATGATGGCGCCGGCGTAGGCGATCACTTCCAGCACACCGGCGAACGGCGCGCCGAGGGCGAAGAACGTCATGGCCACGGCGATCAGCGAAATGATCAGGTAGAGCAGGGCGTGCACAGGGTTGGTGTTGGTGACCACGCGAAGCGTGGAGACAACCGCGATACCCGATGCGAAATAGAAAGCGAATTCCATCGTTCTTCCTTAAGGCAGCAAGCTCTTCACGTTGATCGGCTCGGCTTCGTTCTGTGCGGCGCCTTTCGGCTTGCCCGCAACGGCCATACCTGCAACACGATAGAAGTTGTAATCAGGGTTTTTGCCGGGGCCGGAGATCAGAAGGTCTTCTTTCTCGTACACCAGGTCCTGACGTTTGAACTCGGCCATCTCGAAATCTGGGGTCAGCTGGATCGCGGTGGTCGGGCAGGCTTCCTCGCAGAGGCCGCAGAAGATGCAGCGCGAGAAGTTGATGCGGAAGAAGTCCGGGTACCAGCGACCGTCTTCCGTTTCGGCTTTCTGCAGCGAGATGCAACCGACCGGGCAGGCCACGGCGCACAGGTTGCATGCCACGCAGCGCTCCTGGCCGTCGGGGTCGCGGGTCAGCACGATGCGGCCACGGTAGCGCGGCGGCAGGTAGACCGGCTCTTCCGGGTATTGCAGGGTGTCGCGCTTGCGGAAGCCATGACCGAAGATCATGACCAGGCTGCGCAACTGGGTACCGGTACCCTTAATGATGTCGCCAATATATTTGAACATGGGTCAAGTCCTCACTGAACCGCGACTGCAGGCGTGTTCCACAACACGATCGCAGCGGTCACCAGCAAATTGATCAGGGTCAGTGGCAGGCAGAATTTCCAGCTGAAGTCCATCACCTGGTCATAGCGCGGGCGCGGGATCGAGGCGCGCAGCAGAATGAACAGCATGATGAAGAACGCGGTCTTGAGTGCGAACCAGACGAAGGACAGTTGCGGCAGGATGCCGAACGGGCCGTGCCAGCCGCCGAAGAACAGCGTGACCAGCAGCGCCGAGATCAGGATGATGCCGATGTACTCACCGACGAAGAACATGCCCCATTTCATGCCGGCGTATTCGATGTGGTAGCCGTCGGCCAGTTCCTGTTCCGCTTCCGGCTGGTCGAACGGGTGACGGTGAGTCACGGCCACGCCAGCGATGAAGAAGGTGCAGAAGCCGAAGAACTGCGGAATGATGAACCACAGGTTCTGCGCCTGGTACTCGACGATGTCGCGCATGTTGAACGAGCCGACCTGCACCACGATGCCCATCAGGGCCAGGCCCATGAACACTTCGTAGGACACGGTCTGGGCCGAGGCGCGCAAGCTGCCCAGGAGGGCGAACTTGTTGTTGCTCGACCAGCCGGCGAACAGCACTGCGTACACCGACAGACCGGCCATGGCGAAGAAGAACAGCAGGCCGATGTTCAGGTCCGCCACGCCCCAGGTCGGGGTGATCGGGATGATCGCGAAGGCGATCAGCAGGGCGCTCATGGCCACCACCGGCGCCAGGGTGAAGATCACCTTGTCGGCGAACGGCGGCGTCCAGTCTTCCTTGAAGAACATCTTCAGCATGTCGGCGGCGATCTGGAACATGCCGAACGGGCCGACACGGTTCGGACCGTAACGGTCCTGCCACCAGCCCAGCAGGCGACGCTCGACGAAGCTGAGCAGCGCCCCGCAGACCACCACGGCCAGCAGGACGACGATCGCTTTGATGACCGTCAGGATCACATCGATCACTTCAGGGGTGAACCAGGTCATTGCGCTGCCTCCTGCAGACCGTCGACGGAAACGCCGGCGAACGCCGGAGGAATGCCGGCGATGCCCGCAGGCAGCGCCACCAGGCCTGCGCCCAGCTCTTCATTGATGCGCAGCGGCAGGCGCAGGCTGACGCCGGCGACGTTCAGGCTCAGCATCGCGCCGTCGTTGACGCCCAGGCGGTCGGCCTCGGACTTGGCCAGCGCGACGTAGGCGGCCGGAATGCGCTCCTGCACCGGGGCGGCCTTGGAAGAGTTCTCTTCGCTGCCGAACAGGTGATGGAACGGCACGGCTTGCCAGGTGCCCTGGGCCGGGTTGAACGCGCGCGGAACGCTGGCGAACCAGTTCAGCGCATCGCCGGTGCTTTCGATCAGGCGGGTGCCCGGATCGCCGGCGCGCAGATGGCCGCCGACCTCGTCCTGGAACTTGTTCCAGGCCTGCGGCGAGTTCCAGCCCGGCGACCAGGCGAACGGCACTTGCGAGCGCGGTTCGGCGGAGCCCGAGTAGCCTTCCATGGAGAAGGCGAACGCGGTGTCCTTGTCTTGCGGGGTGCGCGGTTCGTGAACGCTGATGTTGGCGCGCATCGCGGTGCGGCCGGAGTAGCGCAGCGGTTCACGGGCCAGCTTCAGGCCCTTGATGCGGAACGCGGCGGACGGTGCGGCGTCGACGATGCCGGCCAGTTGCGCGGTGCTGGAAGCGACGGCAGCGGTGACCTGGTCGAGCTGGGTCCAGTCGATCGACCGGTTCAGCAGGGTGGCGCGCAGGGCGTGCAGCCAGCGCCAGCCTTCGTGCACCAGGATGCCTGCGTCCATGTATTGCGGGTCGAAGACCTGGAAGAAGCGCTGGGCGCGGCCTTCCTGGCTGACCAGGGTGCCGTCGCCTTCGGCGAAGCTCGCCGCCGGCAGCACCAGGTGGGCGCGGTCGCTGGTGGCGGTCTTCTGATGGTCGGCGACGATCACCACTTTCGCGGCGTTCAGCGCGGCATCGACCTTGGCCTGGGCGGTGCGGGTGTACAGGTCGTTTTCCAGCACGACGATGGCGTCCGCACGGCCGTCGATCACGGCTTGCAGCGCGGCATCGACCGATTCGCCGCCGAGCATGGCCAGGCCGAGGCTGTTGGCCTCAGGCACGACCAGGCTGATGGAACCGTTCTTCTCGCGCAGCTTCAGGGCCTTGGCGATGTTCGCGGCCGCTTCGATCAGGGCCTTGGAGCCCAGCGAAGTGCCGGCGATGATCAGCGGACGCTTGGCTGCGAGCAGCGCGTCGGCGATGCGCTTGGCCAGTTGCAGCGCTTCGGCGTCCAGGCCTTCGACGGCCGGGGCGCTGGCGTCCAGGGCGTGGGCGACGGCGAAGCCGATGCGGGCCAGGTCGTCGGGAGCGGCGTGCACGCACTCTTCGGCGACGTCATCAAGCTTGGTCTCGGCCAGGCTGGCGATGAACAGCGGGTTCAGCGCGTGCTGACCGATGTTCTTCACTGCGGCGTCGAGCCAAGGCTGGACGCGCATGGCTTCGGCCATGTCTTCGGCCTTGCCCTTGACCGACTGGCGCAGGGCCAGGGCCATGCGGGCGGCGGTCTGGGTCAGGTCTTCGCCGAGGACGAACACGGCGTCGTGGTCTTCGATGTCGCGCATCGTCGGAACCGGCAGCGGGCTGTCCTTGAGCACTTGCAGCACCAGGCGGATGCGCTCCAGCTCGGAGGCTTCGATGCCGCTGTAGAAGTGCTCGGCGCCGACCAGCTCACGCAGCGCGTAGTTGCTTTCCAGGCTGGCGCGCGGCGAGCCGATGCCGACGATGTTGCGGCCGCGCAGCAGGTCGGCGGCCTTGTCCAGCGCGTCGTCCAGGCTGAGCTTGGTGCCGTCGGCCAGCAGCGGCTGGCGCGGGCGGTCGGCGCGGTTGACGTAGCCGTAGCCGAAACGGCCGCGGTCGCACAGGAAGTACTGGTTCACCGAACCGTTGTAGCGGTTCTCGATGCGACGCAGTTCGCCGTAGCGCTCGCCCGGGGAGATGTTGCAGCCGCTGGAGCAGCCATGGCAGATGCTCGGGGCGAACTGCATGTCCCATTTGCGGTTGTAGCGCTCGGAGTGGGTCTTGTCGGTGAACACACCGGTCGGGCAGACCTCGGTGAGGTTGCCGGAGAACTCGCTTTCCAGGGTGCCGTCTTCGACGCGGCCGAAGTACACGTTGTCGTGGGCGCCGTATACGCCAAGGTCGGTGCCGCCGGCGTAGTCCTTGTAGAAGCGCACGCAGCGGTAGCAGGCGATGCAGCGGTTCATCTCGTGGGAGATGAACGGGCCCAAGTCCTGGTTCTGGTGGGTGCGTTTGGTGAAGCGATAACGGCGCTCGTTGTGGCCGGTCATCACAGTCATGTCTTGCAGGTGGCAGTGACCGCCTTCCTCGCACACAGGGCAGTCGTGCGGGTGGTTGGTCATCAGCCATTCGACGACGCTGGCGCGGAACGCCTTGGATTCTTCATCGTCGATGGAGATCCAGGTGTTGTCGGTGGCAGGGGTCATGCAGGACATGACGATGCGACCGCGGGTGTCGTTCTCGTCGGTGTACTGCTTGACCGCGCACTGGCGGCAGGCCCCGACGCTACCGAGCGCGGGGTGCCAGCAGAAATAAGGGATGTCGAGGCCCAGCGACAGACATGCCTGTAACAGGTTGTCTGCCCCGTCGACTTCGAGCGCTTTGCCGTCTACGTGGATAGTGGCCATGGTTCAAAGGTCTTCGTTGGCCCGGTGTCAGCGGGCGTGGCTAATGGAATCTTGTTGTCCGTCCGAATCCAACCAGCCCCGAAAGGCGTCATCGGACGCAAGGCGAAGGGCACGGACCCTTCGCCTCTCTTTAAGCGTTTACGCGCCGACGGTGATCGGCTTCGCCAGAGGCGGGACGGCGGCGCTTGCAGGCGCGATGCCGGCCTCGAACTCCGGGCGGAAATATTTGATCGCGCTGCCCAGCGGCTCCACGGCACCCGGTGCGTGAGCACAGAAGGTCTTGCCCGGGCCGAGGAAACCCACCAGACCCAGCAGGGTCTCGATGTCGCCTGGCTGGCCCTGACCCTTCTCGAGGGCCATCAGCAGCTTCACGCTCCATGGCAGGCCGTCGCGGCAAGGGGTGCAGAAACCGCAGGACTCGCGGGCGAAGAACTGCTCCATGTTGCGCAGCAGGGACACCATGTTGATGCTGTCGTCCACGGCCATGGCCAGGCCGGTGCCCATACGGGTGCCCACCTTGGCGATGCCGCCGGCGTACATCTGCGCATCGAGGTGCTCCGGCAGCAGGAAGCCGGTGCCGGCGCCGCCCGGCTGCCAGGCCTTGAGCTTGTAGCCGTCGCGCATGCCGCCGGCGTAGTCCTCGAACAGCTCGCGGGCGGTCACGCCGAACGGCAGTTCCCACAGGCCTGGGTTCTTGACCTTGCCGGAGAAGCCCATGAGCTTGGTGCCCATGTCTTCGCTGCCGTCGCGGGCCAACGATTTGTACCAGTCCACGCCGTCGGCGATGATCGCCGGCACGTTGCACAGGGTCTCGACGTTGTTCACGCAGGTCGGCTTGCCCCACACGCCGACGGCGGCAGGGAAGGGCGGCTTGGAGCGCGGGTTGGCGCGGCGGCCTTCCAGGGAGTTGATCAGCGCGGTCTCTTCACCGCAGATGTAACGCCCGGCGCCGGTGTGGACGAACAGCTCGAAATCGAAGCCGCTGCCCAGGATGTTCTTGCCCAGCAGGCCGGCGGCCTTGGCTTCTTCCACGGCTCGGTTCAGGTGCTTGGCGGCGGTGGTGTACTCGCCGCGCAGGAAGATGTAGCCACGGTAGGTCTTCAGCGCGCGGGCGCTGATGAGCATGCCTTCGATCAGCAGATGGGGCAGTTGCTCCATCAGCATGCGGTCCTTCCAGGTGTTGGGCTCCATTTCGTCCGCGTTGCACAGCAGGTAGCGGATGTCGATGGATTCGTCCTTCGGCATCAGGCCCCACTTCACGCCGGTGGGGAAGCCTGCGCCGCCGCGGCCCTTGAGGCCGGAGTCCTTCACGGTCTGGACGATGTCGTCCTGGCTCATGTCGGCGAAGGCCTTGCGGGCGGCGGCATAGCCGTTCTTGGCCTGGTACTCGTCGAGCCAGACGGGCTCGCCGTCGTCGCGCAGGCGCCAGGTCAGCGGGTGGGTCTCGGCCGAACGCTGGATGCGGTTGGCAGGACCGAAAGAAGTCAGGGTCATACGTAGCCCTCGAGCAGTTTGGCGACGCCGGCAGGCTGTACGTCGCCAAAGGTGTCGTCGTCGATCATCAGCGCCGGCGCCTTGTCGCAGTTGCCCAGGCAGCAGACCGGCAGCAGGGTGAAGCGGCCGTCGGCGGTGGTCTGGCCGAGGCCGATGCCCAGTTCGCTCTGGATCTGGCTGACGACGGACTCGTGGCCGCCGATGTAGCAGACCATGCTGTCGCAGACGCGGATGATGTGGCGGCCCACCGGCTGGCGGAAGATCTGGCTGTAGAACGTGGCCACGCCTTCGACGTCGCTGGCGGGGATGCCGAGGACTTCGCCGATGGCGTACACGGCGCCGTCCGGCACCCAGCCGCGTGCCTTCTGCACGATCTTCAGGGCTTCGATCGACGCCGCGCGCGGGTCTTCGTAGTGGTGCATCTCGTGCTCGATGGCCGAGCGCTCGGCTTCACTCAAGGTGAAGCGGTCAGTCTGGATAAGCGTGCTGTTCATGCTTAGCGGTCCACGTCGGCCATAACGAAGTCGATACTACCCAGGTACGCGATCAGGTCCGCGACCATGCTGCCTTTGATCACCGAAGGGATCTGCTGCAGGTGGGCGAAGCTCGGAGTGCGGATCCGGGTACGGTAGCTCATGGTGCCGCCGTCGCTCGTCAGGTAATAACTGTTGATGCCCTTGGTCGCTTCGATCATCTGGAAGGATTCGTTGGCCGGCATGACCGGGCCCCACGAAACCTGCAGGAAGTGCGTGATCAGGGTTTCGATGTGCTGCAGCGTGCGCTCTTTGGGCGGCGGCGTGGTCAGCGGGTGGTCCGCCTTGTACGGGCCTTCCGGCATGTTGCGCAGGCACTGGTCGATGATGCGCACGCTCTGGCGCATCTCTTCCACGCGCACCATGCAGCGGTCGTAGGCGTCGCCGTTGGCGGCCAGCGGTACGTCGAACTCGAAGTTCTCGTAGCCGGAGTACGGGCGCGCTTTACGCAGGTCGAAGTCGCAACCGGTGGAGCGCAGGCCGGCACCGGTGACGCCCCATTCCAGGGCCTCTTTGGTGTTGTACTGGGCGACGCCGATGGTACGGCCCTTGAGGATGCTGTTCTGCAGGGCGGCCTTGGTGTATTCGTCGAGGCGCTTGGGCAGCCACTCGACGAAGTCGCGCACCAGTTTGTCCCAGCCGCGCGGCAGGTCGTGGGCGACGCCGCCGATGCGGTACCAGGCCGGGTGCAGACGGAAGCCGGTGATGGCCTCGATCACGGTGTAGGCGCGCTGGCGGTCGGTGAAGGTAAAGAACACCGGGGTCATCGCGCCGACGTCCTGGATGTAGGTGCCCAGGAACAGCAGGTGGCTGGTGATCCGGAAGAACTCGGCCATCATGATGCGGATGACGTCGACCTTCTCCGGCACCTTGATGCCGGCCAGCTTCTCGACCGAGAGCACGTACGGCAGGTTGTTCATCACGCCGCCGAGGTAGTCGATGCGGTCGGTGTACGGGATGTAGCTGTGCCAGGACTGGCGCTCGCCCATCTTCTCGGCGCCACGGTGGTGGTAGCCGATGTCCGGCACGCAGTCGACGATCTCTTCGCCGTCCAGCTGCAGGATGATGCGGAACGCACCGTGGGCCGACGGGTGGTTCGGGCCGAGGTTGAGGAACATGTAGTCCTCGTTCGGGCCGGAACGCTTCATGCCCCAGTCCTCAGGACGGAAGCGCGCGGCCTCTTCCTCAAGCTGCTGCTTGGCCAGGTTCAGGCTGAACGGATCGAATTCGGTGGCGCGGGCAGGGAAGTCCTTGCGCAGCGGGTGACCTTCCCAGGTCGGCGGCATCATGATGCGCGACAGGTGAGGGTGGCCTTTGAAGTCGATGCCGTACATGTCCCAGACTTCGCGCTCGTACCAGTTGGCGTTCGGCCAGATGCCGGTGACGCTTGGCAGGCTGAGGTCGCTCTCGGACAAGGCGACTTTGATCATCACGTCACTATTACGCTCCAGCGACATGAGATGGTAGAACACGGTGAATTCGGCGCCGTCCGGCAGCCCTTGACGCTTGGTGCGCAGACGCTCGTCCACGCCGTGCAGGTCATAGAGCATGACGTACGGCTTGGGCAGGTTGCGCAGGAAGGTCAGGACTTCGACGAGCTTGGCGCGGGCCACCCACAGCACCGGCATGCCGGTGCGGGTCGGCTGGGCGGTGAAGGCCTCGGCGCCAAAGCGGTTGTTCAGTTCGACGACCACATCCTGGTCGTCTGCCTTGTAAGGCGGGATGTACAGAGCACTGCCTGTAGTCATGGTTATTTTTTCGCTTTCGGTCAACGTAAAGAATGAAGCCAGCTTCTCGTTTCTATGGCAGAACAGATCTGGATCAGACTTCGTCAGGGCTGCGCAGGTTGGTTACCTGAATGCGCTGTTCGCGGCGCTGTTCCTTTTGCGAAGGCATGTCGGCGCGATAGACGCCTTGATCGCCAACGACCCAGGAAAGTGGGCGACGCTCCTGGCCAATCGATTCCTGCAGCAGCATCAGGCCTTGCAGGAACGCTTCTGGACGGGGCGGGCAGCCAGGCACGTAAACGTCCACCGGCAGGAACTTGTCCACCCCTTGGACCACGGAGTAGATGTCGTACATGCCACCGGAGTTTGCGCACGAACCCATGGAGATAACCCACTTCGGCTCGAGCATTTGCTCGTAGAGACGCTGGATGATCGGCGCCATCTTGATGAAGCAGGTACCGGCGATAACCATGAAGTCCGCCTGACGCGGTGATGCCCGGATGACTTCGGCGCCGAAGCGGGCGATGTCGTGGGGCGCCGTGAAGGCGGTGGTCATTTCCACGTAGCAGCACGACAGGCCGAAGTTGTACGGCCACAGGGAGTTCTTACGTCCCCAGTTGACCGCGCCGCTCAGCACGTCTTCCAGCTTGCCCATGAAAATGTTTTTGTGGACCTGATCCTCTAACGGATCGGCGACGGTTTCCCGTTTGCCGATCGGGTACTGCTCGTTAGGCGCATCGGGGTCGATTCGGGTGAGATTGTATTGCATTGCCAAAGCCTCATTGTTTCAGCTTCGCCTGCCGCTTACGACGAGCTTCCGGAGCCCAGTCAAGGGCGCCCACTCGAAATAGGTAGACAAGACCTGCCAACAGAATTGCTATGAAAACGAGAGCTTCGACGAATCCGGTCCAGCCGCTTTCGCGGACGGACACAGACCATGCAAAGAGAAAGAGGGCTTCGATATCGAAGATCACGAACAGCATCGCGACCAGATAGAATTTGGCTGAGAGCCGCAAGCGGGCGCCACCGGTGGGCAGCATGCCGGACTCGAACGGTTCGTTCTTGCTGCGACCCCAGGCTTTTGACCCGAGGAGGCTGGATACGCCGAGCATGAAGGCGCACAGGCCGACGACACCCAGAAGGAAAATGGCAAAGCCCCAGTTGTGGGCCATGAGTCCGGTCGCTTCGGGCATGCTGGTAATCCTTAACAGAGAGCAAAGGTCTCTGAGCTTGATAAAGAAATAAGGCAGTGACGATATGTCGCAGCAATCAATCGCGCTGATTTTATGGCTAAACACCCTGCAAGTAAAATTCCTATAGCGAAATTATTTATTGGAATAAGGACATAGCGCGCCTCGAATGCCCCGCAGCCCGCGGGTTTCGGGCATTAGCCGGGATTGCGTCAATGATGTTTTGTGAGGAATGTAACGAACATAGTTGCGGCTAAATGATAATTAATATCGTTTGGAGTGGGTTTGTTACTTTTTAGCGGTGCGGCAGTTGGGAAGTTGTCTTATATCTGCGTTACTGCAAGTAGCGGCGGCGCCCGTTTTAGCCGGTTTTCCTGCTGCCGGCACTGCGCTGGATCAAGGTTTGCGCGAAGACTTTGCGGGAGGGGTGGCGCCTTGGCATGCGCCATCGCCAGCAGGCTGGCTCCCGCGGCGATCTCGGTTGACCCCGGAACCGATGGCGTTCGTTGAATAACGGGCAAAAAAACGCCCCGAACGAGTCGGGGCGTCAGTGGTGCGGCTGGGCGGTTAGCTTTCTGTACGATCCGCCAGGGCCGTTCGCTCAGGCGAAGTCGATCAGTGGAACTGCTCTTCTTCGGTCGAACCGGTCAGCGCGGTCACGGACGAGGTGCCGCCCTGGATCACGGTGGTCATGTCGTCGAAGTAGCCGGTGCCCACTTCCTGCTGGTGAGCCACGAAGGTGTAACCCTTGGCGGCGTCGGCGAATTCCTGCTCCTGCAGCTTCACGTAGGCGGTCATGTCGTTGCGGGCGTAGTCGTGCGCCAGGTTGAACATGCTGTGCCACATGTTGTGGATGCCGGCCAGGGTGATGAACTGGTG
The DNA here is from genome assembly GCF_002112745.1 of Pseudomonas sp. B7(2017). Classification (NCBI taxonomy): domain Bacteria; kingdom Pseudomonadati; phylum Pseudomonadota; class Gammaproteobacteria; order Pseudomonadales; family Pseudomonadaceae; genus Pseudomonas; species Pseudomonas sp. B7(2017). The sequence continues at coordinate 146,908 of NZ_NEIP01000008.1, forward strand.
CTTGTAGCCCATCGCGGACAGTTCGCGCTGGAACTTGGCGATGGTCGCGTCGTCCAGGTTTTTCTTCCAGTTGAAGGAAGGCGAGCAGTTGTACGACAGCAGCTGGTCCGGGTATTCCTTCTTGATCGCTTCGGCGAAGCGACGGGCCTCTTCCAGGTCCGGTTTAGCGGTTTCGCACCAGATCAGGTCGGCGTACGGCGCGTAGGCCAGGCCGCGGGCGATGGCTTGATCCAGGCCGGCGCGAACCTTGTAGAAGCCTTCCTGGGTGCGCTCGCCGGTCACGAACGGCTGGTCGTACGGGTCGCAGTCCGAAGTCAGCAGGTCGGCGGCGTTGGCGTCGGTGCGGGCCAGGATGATGGTCGGGGTGCCGGCGACGTCGGCGGCCAGACGGGCAGCGACGAGCTTCTGCACGGCTTCCTGGGTCGGAACCAGTACCTTGCCGCCCATGTGGCCGCATTTCTTCACGGAAGCCAGTTGGTCTTCGAAGTGAACGCCGGCGGCGCCTGCCTCGATCATGCTCTTCATCAGCTCGTAGGCGTTCAGAACGCCGCCGAAACCGGCTTCGGCGTCAGCCACGATCGGTGCGAAGTAGTCGATGTAGCCGTCGTCGCCCGGGTTCTTGCCGGCTTTCCACTGGATCTGGTCGGCGCGGCGGAAGGCGTTGTTGATGCGCTTGACCACGGTCGGCACCGAGTCCACCGGGTACAGCGACTGGTCAGGGTACATCGATTCGGCGGAGTTGTTGTCCGCAGCCACTTGCCAGCCGGACAGGTAGATCGCCTGGATGCCGGCCTTGACTTGTTGCACAGCCTGGCCGCCGGTCAGGGCGCCCATGCAGTTGACGAAATCTTTCTCAGGACGGAAGGCCGGCTTGGCACCCTGGGTCACCAGGTTCCACAGCTTCTCGGCGCCCATTTTCGCGAAGGTGTGCTCAGGTTGGACCGAGCCACGCAGGCGGACGACGTCAGCGGCGGAGTAAGTGCGAGTCACGCCTTTCCAGCGCGGGTTTTCAGCCCAGTCTTTTTCAAGGGCTGCAATTTGCTGTTCGCGTGTCAGTGCCATGGAGATAAACCTCGTCGCGTCTTTATGAAAAGTTGTTCTGCGGTGGAAAATTCCTGCGCTCGCTGACCAGAGATCCGGGTGGTCAAGTCGGGTTCGGCGGGATGGCGACGGGATGAACGACGGGCTCGAGGGGAAAGTGAGCAGGTAAAGGCGAACTGGCGGGCGCAGTCGGGGCGTCGTGGGCCTTTTCTGCGGGCTGCAGCGTGATGCCGGGTTACCTAAAAACGCTTCCGTCCCTCGGGACAACTTCGTTCCAGTCGCAACCTCGTCAAACACACCTTGTGGGCGGTACAGACACGAAACGGTTCGCGGGGTAGGTGCGAACATCGCTTCGAAGGCCCTTGCCAGGGCCTCTGATTAGCGGGAGCGAGGCCATCATGCCTTCGCTTTTTTGGCCCGTCAAACGTTTTGTAGTGCTTTTTTTCAAGCACTACATCTTTCGTCTAATACGACTGTGCGGTCAGTTTTCGGGGCTTCAGTCCAGGCTGTCGACTTTCACCCGCAAGGTCATGTCATCCCGGCCCTGAGTCGAGTAGCTGCGGGTCAGGCCCTGTTTGTCGGCCTGGGTCTGGCGATTCACGCCCGCCAGGGTGATCCACTCCCCGAGGCGTCCGGTGACGGTTGTGTCGGTGCTTTGCACGTTCACTACATCGGGACGTTCCTGGCTCATACGGTCACGGTTGGTACTGATGGCCAGATGAACGATGTCGCCGGTGACGCTGGCGGTGACGTAGAAACCCTGGGTGACGTTACGGTATTGGGTCTGGCTGCTGTAGCCGCCCCAGGAGTCGCTCTGGCTGCTGGTGATCGGCACGCTCTGGCCGACCTGGATCAGCGCCGGCATGCCTTCGCTGGCCTGCACTTGCTGGACGCCGCCGTCGCGGCTGGCGGTGCTGCGGCTGATGATGCGGGTCTGGTTCGGTTGGGCGCCGTTGACCGAGTAGCCTTCGTCGCCGCGGCCGTTGTTCTCGTTGGTGTCGACGGTGATCAGCAGGCGCTTGGGGGCGGTGTCGAGTTGCGTCAGCAGATCCTTGAGTTCCTGGATCTTGCCGGGTTCGGCCTTGACGATCAGTTGGTTGCCGTAGGCGCTGACCTGGCCGTCCTTGCCCATCAAGTCCTGCGCCATGGGCAGCATGTCGGCGCTGGTGCGGTACTTGAGGGGCACGATTTCTGTGGCTGCCATCGCCGACAGGCTGCAGCCGAGCAGCAGGGTGGCGAGCAGGTTGCGTAGGGACATGTCCGTTATCTCCGCTTTCGAAAGGCTTGATATTGCCACTTTGTCGGCCCGGGGTGGGGCAAGTTGAATCCCGGGCGGCAAAACGCCCCGGCATCGGCAGATGGCGGGGCGTTTTGGGTGTTCTTGCCGGCCTTGTCGCCAGCAGGCTGGCTCCCGCAGGAAGCTGGCCTGGTGGTGATGGGCTCAGGCCGAATGGCGGACCATGTCGACATGGGGAATCCCGGCCTCGAGGAACTCCTCGCTGACCAGGTTGAACCCCAGACGCTCGTAGAACGGCGTCGCCTGCACCTGGGCGCTGAGCATCTGCTGCTTGAGCCCACGCGCTTCGGCTTCGGCGATCACCGCCTGCATCAGCGCATCGCCGACCTTCAGGCCGCGCCAGTCCTTGAGCACCGACACCCGGCCAATGTGCCCGTCGGGCAAAAGGCGGGCGGTGCCGATGGGGAAGTCGCCTTCGAACGCCAGGAAATGCACGGCGGTGGCGTCATCGGCGTCCCATTCCAGCTCCGGCGGCACCGATTGCTCAGCAATGAACACGGTTTCGCGGATGCGCCGGATCTCGGCGTTGTCCTTTTGCCAGTCTGCGACATGCACGCGAATCTTATTCATCGTCGGCGAACCCCAGGCTGCCTTGCTTGACCAGTTCGTACAGCAGGCCGCGGCCGTCCTCGTCGTCCATCCACTCGCCGAGGTTGTCGATGTGCAGCGCGTCGGCGGCGCAGATCATCTTCAGCAGCTCGCGCAGCTTGCCCGGCAGGTAACGGCTCTGGCCGCTGGCGAACAGCAGCAGGTCGTCGTCGACTTCGGACCAGGCCAGGCGGGCGCTCGGGTTGCGGATCAGCACCGCGCCGTCTTCCAGGGCGCCGAGGAAGTCGTCTTCCGCGACTTCTTCAAGGCCCACCACCAGTTCCGGGTAGCGCGGCTCGGTCATGTACTGGCCGAACCAGGTCAGCAGCAGGCGTTCATCGCCCATGTGCTCGGCCAGCAGGGACTTGAGGCGGTCGAGCGCGTCGTGCTGGATCTGGTGCGGATCGCTGACCGGCTTGGCGTCGGCGTCGGTGTAGCGCTCTTCGTCCGGCAGGAACTGGCTCAGGAAGTCGGTGAAGTGGGTCAGCACTTCGGCGGCGCTCGGCGCGCGGAAGCCGACCGAGTAGGTCATGCAGTCGTCCACGGCGACGCCGCAGTGGGCCAGGCGCGGCGGCAGGTAGAGCATGTCGCCCGGTTCCAGCACCCACTCGTCGGTCTGTTCGAATTCGGCGAGGATGCGCAGATCCGCATGCTGCAGCAGCGGGCTCTCGGAGTCGCACATCTGGCCGATCTTCCAGTTGCGCTTGCCGTGGCCCTGCAGCAGGAACACGTCGTAGTTGTCGAAGTGCGGGCCGACGCTGCCGCCGGGGGCCGCGAAGCTGATCATCACGTCGTCGACGCGCCAGCTCGGCAGGAAGCGGAAGTTCTCCAGCAGTTCGCTGACTTCCGGCACGAACTGGTCGACCGCCTGCACCAGCAAGGTCCACTCGCGCTCAGGCAGCTTGGTGAACTCGTCCTCGGCGAACGGGCCGCGACGCAGCTCCCACGGACGCTCGCCGTGTTCGATGACCAGGCGCGATTCGACTTCTTCTTCGAGGGCCAGGCCGGCCAGCTCGTCAGGGTCGATCGGGCTTTCGAAGTCAGGCATCGCCTGACGGATCAGCAGCGGTTTTTTCTGCCAGTAGTCGCGCATGAACTCGCGCGCCGTGAGGCCGCCCAGAAGTTGAAGAGGAGTATCTGGATTCATATGTAACCTATTGAAAAAAAGCACTTTTCAGACGGGAATAAAAACGCCCGGCGCGGCCGGGCGTCTCAAACGGTTCAAGCGGTCGATCAGATGCGCTTGGCTTGCGCCACGGCGTTGCCGATGTAGCTGGCCGGCGTCAGGCGCTTGAGCTCGGCCTTTGCTTCGGCCGGCATGTCGAGACCGTCGATGAAGGTCTGCAGCGCTTCAGGGCTGATGCCCTTGCCGCGGGTCAGTTCCTTCAGTTTTTCGTACGGGTTCTCGATGTTGTAGCGGCGCATCACGGTCTGGACCGGTTCGGCCAGCACTTCCCAGCAGGCGTCCAGGTCTTCGGCGATCTTCTGCGCGTTCAGTTCCAGCTTGCTGATGCCTTTGAGGCTCGCTTCGTACGCGATCACGCTGTGGGCGAAGCCCACGCCGAGGTTGCGCAGCACGGTGGAGTCGGTCAAGTCACGCTGCCAGCGGGAGATCGGCAGTTTGCTCGCCAGGTGCTGGAACAGCGCGTTGGCGATGCCCAGGTTGCCTTCGGAGTTTTCGAAGTCGATCGGGTTGACCTTGTGCGGCATGGTCGACGAGCCGATTTCGCCGGCGATGGTGCGCTGCTTGAAGTAACCCAGGGAGATGTAGCCCCAGATGTCACGGTCGAAGTCGATCAGGATGGTGTTGAAGCGCGCAATGGCGTCGAACAGCTCGGCGATGTAGTCGTGCGGCTCGATCTGCGTGGTGTACGGGTTGAAGGCCAGGCCCAGCTCTTCTTCGATGAAGGCACGGGCATTGGCTTCCCAGTCGATCTGTGGGTAGGCCGACAGGTGGGCGTTGTAGTTGCCCACGGCGCCGTTGATCTTGCCCAGCAGCGGAACGGCGGCCACCTGAGCGATCTGGCGCTCCAGGCGGTAGACCACGTTCGCCAGCTCTTTGCCCAGGGTGGTCGGCGAGGCCGGCTGGCCGTGGGTGCGCGACAGCATCGGCACGTCGGCGAAACGCTGGGCCAGTTCGCGGATGGCGTTGGCGGTCTGGCGCATCAGCGGCAGCATCACGTCGTCACGGCCTTCGCGCAGCATCAGGGCGTGGGACAGGTTGTTGATGTCTTCGCTGGTGCAGGCGAAGTGGATGAATTCGCTGACCTTGGCCAGCTCCGGCAGCTTGGCCGCCTGCTCCTTGAGCAGGTATTCGATCGCCTTGACGTCGTGGTTGGTGGTGCGTTCGATCTCTTTGACGCGCTCGGCGTGCTCCAGCGAGAAGTTTTCGGCCAGTTCGTTCAGAACGGCGTTGGCCTCGGCGGAGAAGGCCGGCACTTCCGGGATGCCGGCGTGGGCGGCCAGGCGCTGGAGCCAGCGCACTTCGACCAGGACGCGGGCACGGATCAGGCCGTACTCGCTGAAAATAGGGCGCAGGGCCTGGGTTTTGCCGGCGTAGCGGCCGTCTACAGGGGAAACCGCAGTGAGCGAAGAGAGCTGCATGGGGTGTTCTCGGACAGTCGGGCAACGAAATGGGGCGCGTATCATACATGAAAAAGTCCGCCGATCCGTCACCAACTGACCGGCGTATTACGCGTTACAGACTACAAAGCAATTGTCGCGGGTCGGTTCACTCGCTGCGCATCAGCGTGTACAGCTCTTTGAGCAGCTTGCGGCGGCTGATCACCAGTTGCCAGCGGTGGCCGCCGAGCTGGCGCCAAAGGCGCGCCGAGCGGATGCCGGCCAGCAGCAGGGCGCGGATCTTCGAGGCGTTGCTCGGCTGCTGCAGGTTGCGCATGTCGCCGTGCACCTGGATCCGCTGGCGCAGGGTGCTCAGGGTGTCCTGGTACAGCGCGCCGCACGCGGCGATCACGTTTTCGTGGGCCGGGCCGAAATGCTCGACCTGGGACTGGATCTGCGGCAGGCGCTTGCCGATGGTGTCGAGCATGTCGTCGCGCTTGGCCAGTTGCCGCTCCAGGCCCAGCATCGACAGGGCGTAGCGCAACGGCTCGCGCTGCAGGGTGCTCGGGTCGCGTTCGAGGGCGCCGACCAGCGCGCGGTAGCCGTCGCGCAGGTTGATGTCGTCGCCGCCGTAGACGTCCAGCGTGTCCTTGGGGTCGCGCACCAGCAGGCTGCCGAGCATGCAGGTCAGGCCGGCCTCGTTGGTCTGGCCGGTCTTGGCGATCCGGTCGACCAGCACGGCGGCGAGAAACACGCCGCCCAACGCCGTCAGTTGTTCCTGGATCGGGCTCATGCCTGGCCGCTCCACGGCTCGGCGACTTCGATCACGCCGCCGCCGAGGCAGACCTCGCCGTCGTAGAACACCACCGACTGGCCCGGCGTGACGGCGCGCTGCGGCTCGTCGAACACGGCGCGGTAGCCGGTGGCGGTCTGCTCGAGGGTGCAGGCCTGGTCGTTCTGGCGGTAGCGCACCTTGGCGGTCAGGCGGCGCGGCTGGCTCAGGTCGATAGGGTTGACCCAGTAGATCTCGGAAGCGAGCAGGGCGCCGGAGAACAGCCACGGATGGTTGTTGCCCTGGCCGACGATCAGTTCGTTGTGCTCCAGGTCCTTGCGCAGCACGTACCACGGCTCGTCGCCGGCGTCCTTCAGGCCGCCGATGCCCAGGCCCTGGCGCTGGCCGATGGTGTGGTACATCAGACCGTGGTGACGGCCGATGACCTCGCCTTCGGTGGTCTTGATCTCGCCGGGCTGCGCCGGCAGGTACTGCTTGAGGAAGTCGCTGAAGCGGCGCTCGCCGATGAAGCAGATCCCGGTGGAGTCCTTCTTCTTGGCGGTGGCCAGTTCGTACTTCTCTGCGATGGCGCGAACTTCGGGCTTTTCCAGTTCGCCGACCGGGAACAGGGTCTTGGCGATCTGTTCGCCGCCGACGGCGTGCAGGAAGTAGCTTTGGTCCTTGTTCGGATCCAGGCCCTTGAGCAGTTCGGTGCGGCCGTCGATGTCGCGGCGGCGCACGTAGTGACCGGTGGCGATCAGGTCGGCGCCCAGGCTCATGGCGTAGTCCAGGAACGCCTTGAACTTGATTTCGCGGTTGCACAGGATGTCCGGGTTCGGCGTGCGGCCGGCCTTGTATTCGGCCAGGAAGTGCTCGAACACGTTGTCCCAGTACTCGGCGGCGAAGTTGGCGGTGTGCAGCTTGATGCCGATCTTGTCGCACACGGCCTGGGCGTCCGCCAGGTCGTCCATGGCGGTGCAGTACTCGGTTCCGTCGTCTTCTTCCCAGTTCTTCATGAACAGGCCTTCCACCTCAAAGCCCTGCTCGATCAGCAGGAGAGCGGAAACGGAAGAGTCCACGCCGCCGGACATGCCGACAATGACGCGCTTCTTGGATGTGTCAGAAGGGGCTGGATCACGCATAGGGATTCAATGAGTGTCTTGAAAAAGGACGCGATTCTAACAGGCTCACGGCCTCAAGGCTAAAGGGAAGGGCGGATCAGTTCGAGGCCGAAGCGATTGCCGGCCAGGTAATCGTCGATGCAGCGGATGATCAGTTCGCTGCGCCAGTGATCGCGCTGCTCCAATAATTCGTCGCGGGTCAGCCACTTGGCGCCGACGATGCCGTCGTCCAGTTGATAATCCGGGTGGTGCTTGACGGCCTTGGCGCTGAAGCACACGCGCTGGTAGGTCACGCCGTTGCTGGGGGCGGTGTACAGATAAATGCCGATGACGCCGGTGGGCTCGACGTCCCAGCCGGTTTCCTCAAGGGTTTCGCGCACGGCGGCCTCGATCAGGGTCTCGTCCGGATCCAGATGGCCGGCGGGCTGGTTGAGCACGTTGCGGCCGGCCTTGTGCTCTTCGACCATCAGGAAGCGGCCGTTGTCCTCGACGATGGTGGCGACGGTGATGTGGGGTTGCCAGTCCATGAACCTTCCTCAATTCCCAAAACTTGAAACACTATCCCTGTGGGAGCTGGCTTGCCAGCGATAGCGGTGGGCCAGTCACCATGATTGTTGGCTGATCGGCCGTCATCGCTGGCAAGCCAGCTCCCACAAGGGTTTGTGTCGTCTTCAGAAACGCAAACCCCGGCACTTGGCCGGGGTTTGTGATGTTGCCTTTACTGCCTTACACCAGCGCCGCGATGGCCGCGTTGAGCGTGGCGCTCGGGCGCATGGCCTTGCTGATCAGCTCGGCGTCGGCGTGGTAGTAGCCGCCGATGTCCACTGGCTTGCCCTGAACGGCGTTGAGTTCGGCGACGATGGTCGCTTCGTTCTCGGTCAGGGTCTTGGCCAGCGGCGCGAACTGCGCTTGCAGCGCGGCGTCTTCGGTCTGGGCGGCCAGGGCCTGGGCCCAGTACAGCGCCAGGTAGAAGTGGCTGCCGCGGTTGTCGATGTTGCCGACCTTGCGCGATGGCGACTTGTTGTTGTCCAGGAACTGGCCGGTGGCCTGGTCCAGGGTCTTGGCCAGCACCAGCGCTTTCGGGTTGCCGTAGTTCACGCCCAGGTGTTCCAGGGACGCGGCCAGGGCCAGGAATTCACCCAGCGAGTCCCAGCGCAGGAAGTTCTCTTCGACCAGTTGCTGCACGTGCTTCGGAGCCGAACCGCCGGCGCCGGTCTCGAACAGGCCACCGCCGTTCATCAGCGGCACGATCGACAGCATCTTGGCGCTGGTGCCCAGTTCCATGATCGGGAACAGGTCGGTCAGGTAGTCACGCAGTACGTTGCCGGTCACCGAAATGGTGTCCTTGCCTTCGCGGGTGCGCTGCAGGGTGGCCTTCATCGCCTCGACCGGGGCCATGATCTGGATGTCCAGGCCGGCGGTGTCGTGGTCTTTCAGGTAGGCCTGGACCTTCTCGATCACCACGCCGTCGTGGGCGCGCATCGGGTCCAGCCAGAAAATGGCCGGGGTGCTGCTTGCGCGGGCACGGTTGACGGCCAGCTTGACCCAATCCTGGATCGGCGCGTCCTTGGTCTGGCACATGCGGAAGATGTCGCCGGCTTCGACAGCCTGTTCCATCAGCAGGGTGCCCTTGCTGTCGGTCACGCGGACGACGCCGTCGGCCTTGATCTGGAAGGTCTTGTCGTGGGAGCCGTACTCTTCGGCCTTCTTGGCCATCAGGCCGACGTTCGGCACGCTGCCCATGGTGGTTGGATCGAAGGCGCCGTTGGCTTTGCAGTCTTCGATCACGGCCTGGTAGATGGTCGCGTAGCAGCGGTCCGGGATCACGGCCTTGGTGTCGTGCAGTTGGCCGTCGGTGCCCCACATCTTGCCGGAGTCACGGATCATGGCCGGCATCGAGGCGTCGACGATCACGTCGCTCGGCACGTGCAGGTTGGTGATGCCCTTGTCGGAGTTGACCATCGCCAACGCTGGACGAACGGCGTAGACCGCCTGGATGTCGGCTTCGATGGCGGCTTGCTGCTCGGCCGGCAGGGTCTTGATGCGGGCGTACAGGTCGCCGATGCCGTTGTTCAGGTTGAAGCCGATCTGCGCCAGCACGTCGGCGTGCTTGGCCAGGGCATCTTTGTAGAACTCGGCAACGATCTGGCCGAACATGATCGGGTCGGAGACCTTCATCATGGTGGCTTTCAGGTGAACCGACAGCAGTACGCCTTGGGCCTTGGCGCTTTCGATTTCGGCGGCGATGAAGGCGCGCAGAGCGTTTTTGCTCATCACGGCGCAATCGAGGATCTCGCCGGCCTGAACGCTGGTTTTTTCTTTCAGGACGGTGGCGGTGCCGTCCTTGGCGATCAGTTCGATCTTCACCGCGTCGGCGGCTTCGATCAGGGCAGCCTTCTCGCTGCCGTAGAAGTCACCGGCGCTCATGTGGGCGACGTGGGACTTGGAGTCCTTGGCCCAGGCGCCCATCTTGTGCGGGTGCTTGCGCGCGTAGTTCTTGACCGATAGCGGAGCGCGGCGGTCGGAGTTGCCTTCACGCAGAACCGGGTTCACGGCGCTGCCCTTGACCTTGTCGTAACGGGCCTTGGCGTCTTTTTCGGCGTCGGTGGCCGGGGTTTCCGAGTAGTCCGGCAGGTTGTAGCCCTGGGCCTGCAGCTCTTTGATGGCGGCCTGCAGTTGCGGTACCGAAGCGCTGATGTTCGGCAGCTTGATGATGTTGGCTTCAGGCGTGACCGCCAGTTCGCCCAGTTCGGCAAGGTGGTCGGCTACGGCTTTGTCGCCCAGTTGCTCGGGGAAGCTGGCCAGGATGCGTGCTGCAAGAGAGATATCGCGGGTTTCCACGGCGATATCGGCCGAAGCGGTGTAGGCCTCGATGATCGGCAGCAGGGAGTAGGTGGCGAGGGCTGGAGCTTCGTCGGTGAAGGTATAGATGATCTTCGAGCGGGTGGGCATATTCGGATTAACTCTCTCTTCTTTGCTAAAGCGTGCGCAGAAACTCGAGGGGCGCCGGGTAAGCGCGTTCGTTCAAAGTCATCCATGAACCGAGTGTCGAGGTTTCTTCGCGGTGATGTTGGGTGCATCAGTAGAGCGTCATGCGGTCAGGCTGCGGTATCAGCCCGGCCAAATCAGGCGGAAAGTCTCGTCGTAGAGAGGCCAGCCGTCGTGACCCTGTGGTCAGCGGGCGGCATTATACATAGGTAGCTGGCAATCTGCCGATGGTTCATATGCAACGATTCTCGTCCATTGGTCTAAAGGTCGCAGGGCAGCGGCGGGCGGCAAGTTGCCGGCAATGCTTGAGATTGGCGCTTTTCCCTTTGCTTTCAGGCTTGTAGGAAGCGGGATGGGCCCGTGCCCGGAACAGAGGGTTTGCGTGTTGATTCAAGTGGGTTACGCTCGGACGAAGCCAGATGTTCAATCCAATGAGTGGAGTTCAGCATGGGTTACAAGAAGATTCAGGTTCCGGCCGTCGGCGACAAAATCACCGTCAATGCAGACCATTCTCTCAATGTCCCTGATAACCCGATCATTCCCTTCATCGAAGGCGACGGCATTGGCGTCGACGTCAGTCCGGTGATGATCAAAGTGGTGGATGCTGCCGTGGCCAAGGCCTACGGAGGCAAGCGCAAGATTTCCTGGATGGAGGTCTACGCCGGCGAAAAAGCGACCCAGGTCTATGACCAGGACACCTGGCTGCCTCAGGAAACCCTGGACGCCGTGAAGGATTACGTCGTCTCCATCAAGGGCCCGCTGACCACCCCGGTCGGCGGCGGTATCCGCTCCCTCAACGTCGCCCTGCGCCAGCAGCTCGACTTGTATGTCTGCCTGCGGCCGGTGGTGTGGTTCGACGGCGTGCCGAGCCCGGTGAAAAAGCCAGGCGACGTCGACATGGTCATCTTCCGCGAGAACTCCGAGGACATCTACGCCGGCATCGAGTGGAAGGCCGGTTCCCCGGAGGCCACCAAGGTCATCAAGTTCCTGAAAGAGGAAATGGGCGTCACCAAGATCCGCTTCGACCAGGATTGCGGCATCGGCATCAAGCCCGTCTCCAAGGAAGGCACCAAGCGCCTGGTGCGCAAGGCCCTGCAGTACGTGGTGGACAACGACCGCAAGTCGCTGACCATCGTGCACAAGGGCAACATCATGAAATTCACCGAAGGTGCCTTCAAGGACTGGGGCTATGAGGTGGCGAAGGAAGAGTTCGGCGCCGAGCTGCTGGACGGCGGCCCGTGGATGAAGTTCAAGAACCCGAAGACCGGCCGCGAAGTCATCGTCAAGGACGCCATCGCCGACGCCATGCTCCAGCAGATCCTGCTGCGTCCGGCCGAGTACGACGTGATCGCCACGCTGAACCTCAACGGTGACTACCTCTCCGATGCCCTGGCGGCGGAAGTGGGCGGCATCGGCATTGCGCCGGGCGCCAACCTGTCCGACACCGTGGCCATGTTCGAGGCCACCCACGGCACGGCGCCCAAGTACGCCGGCAAGGATCAGGTCAACCCGGGCTCGGTGATCCTCTCGGCCGAGATGATGCTGCGCCACCTGGGCTGGACCGAGGCAGCCGACCTGATCATCAAGGGCACCAACGGCGCGATCAAGGCCAAGACCGTGACCTACGACTTCGAACGCCTGATGGAAGGCGCGAAGCTGGTGTCGTCTTCGGGCTTCGGCGAGGCGCTGATCTCGCACATGTAAGCGAATCCGCCGCAATGCAAACCGCCCGGTTCGATGATTCGAACCGGGCGGTTTCGTTTAGGGCGGCAGGTGCGCTCGGATCAGTGGGCGACCGTCTGCGCCTGGCCGGCGGCCGCTGTGCGTTCTTTGGTGGCGTCGGTAGTCGTGATCTTGACGGCATGCAGGCCTTTTGGCCCTTGTACGATCTCGAAGTTGACGAGCTGCCCGGCCTTGAGGGTCTTGTAGCCATCCATCTCGATGGCGGAGTAGTGGGCAAAAAAGTCGATTTCCTTGCCGTCCTCGTCCCGGCCTTCGCGGGCGTCGGTGTTGATGAAGCCGAATCCCTTGGCATTGTTGAACCATTTCACCTTGCCGACAGCCATGCTCAAATCCCTCTGCAACAGACTCCAACGCTGGAGTATCATCCGATTCATCCGCAGTCGAATTCGTTTGCGAACAGGACTCCGCGGATCTTTTTTACCCACCGTGGGTTCTATTGGTTGTAACACCGTTTTCCCGATAGTCAAGGTGACCGGGCAATCGGAGTTGAAAACGCGTGCAGCCGCCCCCACCACTGTATTTGCACAACTGACGAACCTTTCTTTCCATGCATGCAATCAGCCAGATTCGACTAACATTCAATCAGGATCGCCCTGATTTACACGACGACGATTCAGCGGGCATTGCTGTTCAGGAAGCAAAGCCTGCATTGCAGGCGCCGCCGATGTACAAGGTGGTTTTGTTCAATGATGACTACACACCGATGGATTTCGTCGTCGAAGTGCTCGAGGTGTTTTTTAACCTGAATCGCGAGCTGGCGACCAAGGTCATGCTGGCCGTCCATACAGAAGGGCGGGCAGTATGTGGAGTGTTTACCCGCGACATCGCCGAGACAAAGGCCATGCAGGTCAACCAGTACGCCAGGGAAAGCCAGCATCCGCTACTCTGTGAAATCGAGAAGGACGGTTAATCGCCGACCACTTGGGTATGAGGTGAAGCTATGTTAAACCGCGAGCTCGAAGTCACCCTCAATCTTGCCTTCAAGGAGGCCCGTTCGAAGCGTCATGAGTTCATGACCGTCGAACACCTGCTGCTGGCCTTATTGGATAACGAGGCTGCCGCCACCGTTTTGCGTGCCTGCGGCGCAAACCTCGACAAACTCAAGCACGACCTGCAGGAGTTCATCGACTCCACCACGCCGCTGATCCCCGTCCATGACGAGGACCGCGAAACCCAGCCGACCCTGGGCTTCCAGCGTGTGCTGCAACGTGCTGTCTTTCATGTTCAGAGCTCGGGCAAACGCGAAGTGACCGGCGCCAACGTGCTGGTCGCGATCTTCAGTGAGCAAGAGAGTCAGGCGGTTTTCCTGCTGAAGCAGCAGAGCGTCGCACGCATCGATGTCGTCAACTATATCGCCCATGGCATTTCCAAGGTGCCTGGGCATGGCGAACATTCTGAGGGTGAGCAAGATATGCAGGACGACGAGGGCGGTGAGTCTTCTTCTTCAGGCAATCCTTTGGACGCGTATGCCAGCAACCTCAACGAACTGGCGCGTCAGGGCCGGATCGACCCGCTGGTCGGCCGCGAGACGGAAGTCGAGCGCGTCGCGCAGATCCTCGCGCGCCGGCGCAAGAACAACCCGCTGCTGGTGGGCGAGGCGGGCGTGGGCAAGACCGCGATCGCCGAAGGCCTGGCCAAGCGCATCGTCGACGGCCTGGTGCCGGATCTCTTGATCAACAGCGTCGTCTATTCCCTCGACCTCGGTGCCTTGCTGGCCGGCACCAAGTACCGCGGCGATTTCGAGAAGCGCTTCAAGGCGCTGCTCAACGAGCTGAAGAAACGTCCGCAGGCGATCCTGTTCATCGACGAGATCCACACCATCATCGGTGCCGGCGCGGCGTCCGGCGGCGTCATGGACGCCTCCAACCTGCTCAAGCCGCTGCTGTCGTCCGGTGACATCCGTTGCATCGGCTCGACCACGTTCCAGGAATTTCGCGGCATCTTCGAGAAGGACCGGGCCCTGGCGCGGCGTTTCCAGAAGGTCGATGTCGTCGAACCGTCGGTGGAAGACACCATCGGCATCCTGCGCGGCCTGAAAGGGCGCTTCGAGCTGCACCACAACATCGAGTACAGCGACGAGTCCCTGCGCGCCGCCGCCGAACTGGCCTCGCGCTACATCAATGACCGGCATATGCCGGACAAGGCCATCGACGTCATCGACGAGGCGGGCGCCTACCAGCGCCTGCAGCCGGCGGACAAGCGCGTGAAGCGCATCGACGTGGCCCAGGTCGAGGACATCGTGGCGAAGATCGCGCGGATTCCGCCGAAACACGTCACCAGCTCCGACAAGGAACTGCTGCGCAACCTCGAACGCGACCTGAAACTGACGGTGTTCGGCCAGGACGCGGCGATCGACTCCCTGTCGACTGCGATCAAGCTGTCCCGTGCCGGGCTGAAGTCGCCTGACAAACCGGTGGGTTCGTTCCTGTTCGCAGGTCCCACCGGCGTCGGCAAGACCGAAGCCGCTCGGCAGTTGGCCAAGGCGCTGGGCATCGAGCTGGTTCGCTTCGACATGTCCGAGTACATGGAACGCCACACCGTTTCGCGTCTGATCGGTGCGCCTCCGGGTTATGTCGGCTTCGACCAGGGCGGCCTGCTGACCGAGGCGATCACCAAGCAACCGCATTGCGTGCTGCTGCTCGACGAAATCGAGAAGGCGCATCCGGAAGTCTTCAACCTGCTGCTGCAGGTGATGGACCACGGGACGCTGACCGACAACAACGGGCGCAAGGCGGATTTCCGCAATGTGATCATCATCATGACCACCAACGCCGGTGCCGAGACCGCGGCGCGCGCTTCGATCGGTTTCACCCATCAGGACCACTCGTCCGATGCGATGGAAGTGATCAAGAAGAGCTTCACGCCGGAGTTCCGCAACCGCCTGGACACCATCATCCAGTTCGGTCGCCTCAGCCACGAAGTCATCAAGAGCGTGGTGGACAAGTTCCTCACCGAGCTCCAGGCGCAGCTGGAAGACAAGCGGGTGCTGCTGGAAGTCACCGACGCGGCCCGCAGCTGGCTCGCGGCCGGCGGCTACGACTCGGCGATGGGTGCCCGTCCGATGGCGCGCCTGATCCAGGACAAGATCAAGCGTCCGCTGGCGGAGGAAATCCTGTTTGGCGAACTGGCCGAGCATGGCGGTGTGGTGCACATCGACATCAAGGACGGCGAGCTGACCTTCGAGTTCGAAACCACGGCGGAAATGGCCTGAGGCCAAAACCACGACACAGCAAAAAGGCGCCTTATGGCGCCTTTTTGCTGTCCGGGCATTCTTGGTCGTCCCTGTGCCGGTCGACATCATGGCCGACCGCGCGGACGCTATCGCGAGCAGGTTCGCTCCCACATTGGATCTGCGTGGTGCATTAACCTGTGGGAGCCAGCCTGCTGGCGATGGCGTCAGTCCGGGCGCCGCAGGTCAAATCCCGCGCAAACAAAAACGCCCGGCAGGGCCGGGCGTCTTGTATTGACTTGCTTAGCGAGCGCGGTAAGTGATGCGCCCTTTGCTCAAGTCATAGGGCGTCAGCTCGACGCGCACTTTGTCACCGGTAAGAATACGAATGTAGTTCTTGCGCATCTTGCCGGAGATATGCGCGGTAACGACGTGCCCATTTTCCAATTCCACGCGAAACATGGTGTTTGGCAGGGTGTCGACGACAGTGCCTTCCATTTCGAAGCTGTCTTCTTTCGACATGCAGTAAAGCCCTCGGTGTCCAGTGAATGGCCCGGTGCAACTGCGCCAGGCAAAAGCGGCGTGCATTGTGCCCGAAAAGTGGTGTTTACGCCAAGGGGTTTAAGGGTTTGCGTTCAGTTGAGGATGACCCAGCGCTGATTGATCAACAGTTCGATGGGGCGGTACTGGGTCTTGTAGTTCATCTTTTTGCAGTTTTTGATCCAGTAGCCCAGATAGACCGCGTCCAGCCCGAGGCGCCGGGTTTCGGCGATCTGCCAAAGGATGGCGTAGCGCCCCAGGCTGCGGCGTTCTTCCTCCGGCTCATAGAAGGTGTAGACCGCCGACAGCCCGTTGGGCAGCAGGTCGGTGACGGCCACGGCCAGCAACCGTCCGTCGAGCCGGAACTCGTAGAAGCGCGAGAAGGGCAGGTCGCGCACCAGGAACGTGGCGAACTGGTCACGGCTGGGCGGGTACATGTCGCCGTCGGCGTGCCGTTGCTCGATGTAGCGCTGGTACAGGTCGAAATACTCTTCGCTGAAGCCCGGCTTCACCGGTCGCACCTGCAGGTCGGCATTGCGCTTGAAAATGCGCTTCTGCTGGCGGTTGGGGCTGAACTGCAGCGCCGGGATGCGCGCCGGCACGCAGGCATTGCAGTTCTGGCAGTGCGGACGGTACAGATGGTCGCCGCTGCGACGAAAACCCATTTCCGACAGGTCTGCGTAGACATGCACATCCATGGGCTGACTGGGGTCGAGAAACAGGGTCGTGGCCTGCTCCTGCGGCAGGTAGCTGCAGGAATGAGGCTGAGTGGCATAGAACTTCAAACGCGCCAACTCGGTCATGATCAACCCTCGGGGTAAGCTTGTGAATTAAGTGTAAGCCAGGTGCGCAAAAGTCGCTCAGCAAACCCAGGTGGCCTGGTTCGGCCGATCCAGGTGCCGCGCCAGGTAGTCGGCGAAGGTGCGGCGCGAGATCGCCCGGGCGCCGAGGCTGTGCAGATGGTCGGTGGGCATCTGGCAGTCGATCAGGACGAACCCCGCGTCCTTCAGGTGCTGCACCAGCGTGGCGAAACCGTACTTGGAGGCATTGTCGGCGCGGCTGAACATCGATTCGCCGAAAAACAGTTGGCCCATGGCCAGGCCGTACAGGCCGCCGACCAGTTCGCCCCCGTCCCAGACTTCCACCGAATGGGCAAAGCCGCGCCGGTGCAGTTCGAGGTAAGCGTCCTGCATCGCTTGAGTGATCCAGGTGCCGTCGGCATAGTCCCTCGGCGCGGCGCAGGCGCTGATCACCGCCGCGAAATCTTGGTCGAACGTCACCCGGTAGCGCTGTTTGCGCATCAGCTTGGCCAGGCTGCGGGAGACGTGCAGTTCGTCGGGAAACAGCACCGTGCGCGGATCAGGCGACCACCAGAGGATCGGCTGGCCTTCGGAGAACCACGGAAAGCAGCCGTGGCGGTAGGCCTGGATGAGCCGGTCGGCGGACAGGTCGCCGCCGGCCGCCAGCAATCCGTTGGGATCGCGCATGGCCTTTTCCAGGGGCGGAAATGTCAGGGTGTTGCGTTGTAACCAGGTCAGCATGGCATTCGGGCTTGCGGAAGAGGGGAGGGCGGTGGCTGCGCTAGAGTGTGCCGCTAAATGACGGGAATGTCCTCCCGATCCTGCGCGGCTGCAACTTGGCCGGGCGGGCGCGGTCGTAATCGGGCGTCGCGCAGACGGGTGGCGCGGCAGGCGTCGGGCATTGTGCGGCGATCGGCGCCGGGCGCTTCGTGACGTTCATCAAATACACCTCATAAGCCTTTGTCACAAAAGGTAATGCATGCTCAAATTGAGCCGCAGGATCCGTGCGCTTGGCTATGCTTGTTGCACGGGCGCGGGCATGGCAACACGCGTGCAAACCCGTACAATGCCGGGCTGTTGCAGAATATTCTCCGTGTGCCGAGTTTATTAAGGCACCGATGCAGTGTTAAAACGGGTTTCGGTTGTGCCCGTCAATTTTTTGCCTGCCTGGGATCGGGCAGTTCTTTATCGTCAATTCAATAGATGGACGCGCCTCAGGCGCAGGAAAAGAAGCGTTTTGAAGAAATCCACGGAAGCACCAAAAGCAGTCGTTCCGCTCTGGCGTCAGCAGTTGCACTACCGGCTCAAGGAAGGTGCGCTGATCGCCATCGGTGCCTTGTGCCTGTTCCTGATGATGGCCTTGCTGACCTACGGCAAGGACGATCCGGGCTGGAGCCACAACAGCAAGATCGACGACGTGCAGAACTTCGGCGGTCCGGCCGGCTCCTACAGCGCCGACATCCTGTTCATGGTGCTGGGTTACTTCGCGTACATCTTCCCGCTGCTGCTGGCGATCAAGGCCTACCAGATCTTCCGTCAGCGCCACGAGCCCTGGCAGTGGAGCGGCTGGCTGTTCTCCTGGCGCCTGATCGGCCTGGTGTTCCTGGTGCTGTCGGGCGCCGCGCTGGCCCACATCCATTTTCATGCCGCGGCCTCCAGCCTGCCGGCCGGCGCCGGCGGGGCGCTGGGCGAAAGCCTCGGCGACCTGGCCAGGAACGCTCTGAACATCCAGGGCAGCACCTTGCTGTTCATCGCCTTGTTCCTGTTCGGCCTGACGGTATTCACCGACCTGTCGTGGTTCAAGGTGATGGACGTCACCGGCAAGATCACCCTCGACCTGTTCGAACTGTTCCAGGGCGCGCTCAACCGCTGGTGGGCGGCGCGCACCGAGCGCCGGCAACTGGTTGCCCAGCTGCGCGAAGTCGATGACCGTGTGGACGAGGTCGTCGCCCCGGCGGTGCCGGACAAGCGCGAGCAGGCCAAGGTCAAGGAACGCCTGATCGAACGCGAACAGGCCCTGAGCAAGCACATGTCCGAGCGGGAGAAACAGGTGCCGCCGGTCATCATGCCGGCCCCGGTCAAGGCGCCGGAGCCGAGCAAGCGCGTGCAGAAGGAAAAGCAGGTGCCGCTGTTCGTCGACAGCGCCGTGGAAGGCACCTTGCCGCCGATCTCGATCCTCGATGTGGCGGAAAAGAAACAGCTCAACCATTCCCCCGAGTCCCTGGCGGCGATCGGTCACCTGCTGGAGATCAAGCTCAAGGAATTCGGCGTCGAGGTCACGGTGGACTCGATCCATCCGGGCCCGGTCATCACCCGCTACGAAATCCAGCCGGCCGCCGGCGTGAAGGTCAGCCGCATCGCCAACCTGGCCAAAGACCTGGCGCGTTCCCTGGCCGTGACCAGCGTGCGGGTGGTCGAGGTGATTCCGGGCAAGACCACCGTCGGCATCGAGATCCCCAACGAAGACCGGCAGATCGTGCGGTTCTCCGAGGTGCTGTCGACGCCTGAGTACGACAACTTCAAGTCGCCGGTCACCCTGGCCCTCGGCCACGACATCGGCGGCAAGCCGGTCATCACCGACCTCGCCAAGATGCCGCACCTGCTGGTGGCCGGTACGACCGGTTCCGGTAAGTCGGTGGGCGTGAACGCGATGATCCTGTCGATCCTGTTCAAGTCGGGCCCCGAAGACGCCAAGCTGATCATGATCGACCCGAAGATGCTCGAACTGTCGATCTACGAAGGCATTCCGCACCTGCTGTGCCCGGTGGTCACCGACATGAAGGACGCGGCCAACGCCCTGCGCTGGAGCGTCGCCGAGATGGAGCGGCGCTACAAGCTGATGGCGAAGATGGGCGTGCGCAACCTGGCCGGCTTCAACGCCAAGGTCAAGGAAGCCCAGGACGCCGGCGAGCCGTTGAGCGATCCTTTGTACAAGCGCGAAAGCATCCACGACGAGGCGCCGCTGCTGCAGAAGCTGCCGACCATCGTCGTGGTCGTGGACGAGTTCGCCGACATGATGATGATCGTCGGCAAGAAGGTGGAAGAGCTGATCGCCCGCATCGCCCAGAAGGCGCGGGCCGCCGGCATCCACTTGATCCTCGCGACCCAGCGGCCGTCGGTGGACGTGATCACCGGCCTGATCAAGGCCAACATCCCGACGCGGATGGCGTTCCAGGTGTCGAGCAAGATCGACTCGCGCACCATCATCGACCAGGGCGGCGCCGAACAGTTGCTCGGCCACGGTGACATGCTTTACATGCCGCCGGGCACCAGCCTGCCGATCCGGGTGCACGGCGCGTTCGTCTCCGACGACGAAGTGCACCGGGTGGTGGAGGCGTGGAAACTGCGCGGCGCGCCGGAATACAACGACGACATCCTCAACGGTGTCGAAGAGGCGGGCAGCGGTTTCGAAGGCAGCAGCGGCGGTGGCGAAGGCGACGATCCGGAAGCCGACGCGCTGTACGACGAAGCCGTGCAGTTCGTGCTCGAAAGCCGCCGGGCTTCCATCTCTGCGGTGCAGCGCAAGCTGAAGATCGGCTACAACCGCGCCGCCCGGATGATCGAAGCCATGGAAATGGCCGGGGTCGTCACGGCGATGAACACCAACGGTTCGCGTGAGGTGCTGGCCCCGGGGCCGGTGCGCGACTGAGTCAAACCCCCGGATTCAACAGCCGGGACGGCGCAATGAGGCGCCGTCCGCTCTCCCACGAGTATTCAAGAGGACTCCCATGCGTCTGATCCGCATGCTGCTGCCGGTACTGGCCCTGACCACGCTTTCGGCCCACGCCGACGAAAAGGACGTGGCGCGCCTGACCCAACTGCTGGAAACATCCAAGACCCTCACCGCACGCTTTTCCCAGCTGACCCTCGACGGCAGCGGCACCCAATTGCAGGAAACCGCCGGCGAGATGTCGCTGCAGCGCCCGGGCCTGTTCTACTGGCACACCGACGCGCCGGCCGAGCAGACCATGGTCTCCGACGGCAAGAAGGTCACCCTGTGGGACCCGGACCTTGAGCAGGCGACGATCAAGAAGCTGGACGAGCGCCTGACCCAGACCCCGGCCCTGTTGCTGTCGGGCGATGTGTCGAAGATCAGCCAGAGCTTCGACATCACCGCCAAGGAAGCCGGCGGCGTGATCGACTTCACCCTCAAGCCGAAGACCAAGGACACCCTGTTCGACAGCCTGCGCCTGTCGTTCCGCAACGGCCTGGTCAATGACATGCAACTGATCGACAGCGTCGGCCAGCGCACCAACATCCTGTTCACCGGGGTGAAGGCCAACGAAGCGATTCCGGCGTCCAAGTTCAAGTTCGACATCCCCAAGGGTGCCGACGTGATCCAGGAATAACCCCTGAACCCTGTGGGCGAGAGCCCGCAGGATCAACGCCTAGAGGTTTCAACGGTACGTGATGGATCTGTTTCGCAGAGAGCCCCTGGCCCAGCCTTTGGCGGCCCGGTTGCGCGCCACCAACCTGGACGAATACGTCGGCCAGGAGCACGTGCTCGCCCGCGGCAAGCCGCTGCGCGAGGCGCTGGAGCAGGGCGCGCTGCATTCGATGATCTTCTGGGGCCCGCCGGGCGTGGGCAAGACCACCCTGGCGCGGCTGCTGGCGGAAGTGTCGGATGCGCACTTCGAAACGGTGTCGGCGGTGCTGGCCGGGGTCAAGGAGATCCGTCAGGCGGTGGAAATCGCCAAGCAGCAGGCCGCGCAGTACGGCCGGCGCACGATCCTGTTCGTCGACGAGGTGCACCGCTTCAACAAGTCCCAGCAGGACGCGTTCCTGCCGTACGTCGAGGACGGCACGCTGATCTTCATCGGCGCCACCACCGAAAACCCGTCATTTGAACTGAACAACGCGCTGCTGTCGCGGGCCCGTGTGTATGTGCTCAAGAGCCTGGACGAAGCTGCGCTGCGCAAGCTGGTGCACCGGGCGCTGACCGAAGAGCGGGGCCTGGGCAAACGCCACCTCACCCTCAGCGACGAAGGCTTCCAGATGCTGCTGTCGGCCGCCGACGGCGACGGCCGGCGCCTGCTCAACCTGCTGGAGAACGCCTCGGACCTGGCCGACGACGACAGTGAGATCGGCACCGACCTGCTGCAGAGCCTGCTCGGCGACACCCGCCGGCGTTTCGACAAGGGCGGCGAAGCGTTCTACGACCAGATATCCGCGCTGCACAAGTCGGTGCGCGGCTCCAACCCGGACGGTGCGCTGTACTGGTTCGCGCGGATGATCGACGGCGGTTGCGATCCGCTGTACCTGGCCCGGCGTGTGGTGCGCATGGCCAGCGAGGACATCGGCAATGCCGACCCCCGGGCCCTCAGCCTGTGCCTGGCGGCGTGGGACGTGCAGGAGCGCCTCGGCAGCCCCGAAGGCGAACTGGCGGTGGCCCAGGCCATCACCTACCTGGCCTGCGCGCCGAAAAGCAACGCGGTGTACATGGGCTTCAAGGCTGCGATGCGCGCCGCCGCCGAGCACGGTTCGCTGGAAGTGCCGCTGCACCTGCGCAACGCCCCGACCAAGCTGATGAAGCAGTTGGGCTACGGCGACGAATACCGCTACGCCCACGACGAGCCGGACGCCTATGCCGCCGGCGAAGACTATTTCCCGGAAGCGCTCGAGCCGATTCCGTTGTACCAGCCGGTGCCCCGTGGCCTGGAGCTGAAGATCGGCGAAAAGCTCAATCACCTTGCCCAACTCGACCGGCTGAGCCCCCGCCAGCGGAGAAAACCGTGATTCCAGCGATCATTGCAGTCTCCATCGGTGGCGTCGCCGGCACGCTGCTGCGCTTCGCCGCCGGCAATTGGGTCAACGCCAACTGGCCGCGGCACTTCTATACCGCGACGCTGGCCGTTAATATCGTGGGCTGTCTTTTGATCGGCGTGCTGTACGGCCTGTTTTTGATACGCCCGGAGGTGCCTTTCGAGGTGCGTGCCGGGTTGATCGTCGGCTTCCTCGGAGGGCTGACGACCTTTTCATCCTTTTCACTGGATACGGTGCGCCTGCTGGAAAGCGGGCAGGTGCCGCTGGCCTTGGGCTATGCGGCGCTCAGCGTATTCGGCGGGCTGCTCGCCACCTGGGCCGGCCTGTCCCTGACCAAACTTTGACAACGAGAGACCGACATGCTCGATTCCAAACTGTTACGTAGCAACCTTCAGGACGTAGCGGACCGCCTGGCTTCCCGTGGCTTTGCCCTGGACGTCGCGCGCATCGAAGCGCTGGAAGAGCAGCGCAAGGAAGTCCAGACCGAAACCGAAAAGCTTCAGGCTGAACGCAACGCGATCTCCAAGAGCATCGGTCAGGCCAAGCAACGCGGCGAAGACATCGCCCCGCTGATGGCCAATGTCGAGAACATGGGCAGCCAACTGAACGAAGGCAAGGCTGCGCTGGACAAGATTCAGACCGAGCTGGACGCGATCCTGTTGGGCATCCCCAACCTGCCGCACGAATCGGTGCCGGTCGGCGAAGACGAAGACGGCAACGTGGAAGTGCGCCGCTGGGGCACGCCGACCGCCTTCGACTTCCCGGTGCAGGACCACGTCGCTCTGGGCGAGAAGTTCGGCTGGCTGGATTTCGAGACCGCCGCCAAGCTGTCCGGCGCGCGTTTTGCCCTGCTGCGCGGCCCGATCGCCCGTCTGCACCGCGCCCTGGCGCAGTTCATGATCAACCTGCACGTCACCGAGCACGGCTACGAAGAGGCCTACACCCCGTACCTGGTGCAGGCGCCGGCGCTGCAAGGCACCGGCCAGTTGCCGAAGTTCGAGGAAGACCTGTTCAAGATCGGCCGCGACGGTGAGGCCGACCTGTACCTGATCCCGACCGCCGAAGTGTCGCTGACCAACATCGTGGCCGGCGAAATCGTCGACGCCAAGCAGCTGCCGATCAAGTTCGTCGCCCACACCCCGTGCTTCCGCAGCGAAGCCGGCGCGTCGGGCCGCGACACCCGCGGCATGATCCGCCAGCATCAGTTCGACAAGGTCGAGATGGTGCAGATCGTCGAGCCGTCCAAATCCATGGAAGCCCTGGAGAGCCTGACCGCCAACGCCGAGAAGGTGCTGCAGCTGCTGCAGCTGCCGTACCGCACCCTGGCGCTGTGCACCGGTGACATGGGCTTCAGCGCGGTCAAGACCTACGACCTGGAAGTGTGGATCCCGAGCCAGGACAAGTACCGCGAGATCTCGTCGTGCTCCAACTGCGGCGACTTCCAGGCCCGCCGCATGCAGGCGCGCTTCCGCAACCCGGAAACCGGCAAGCCTGAGCTGGTGCACACCCTCAACGGTTCCGGCCTGGCGGTCGGCCGCACCCTGGTGGCGGTGCTGGAGAACTACCAGCAGGCCGACGGTTCGATCCGCGTGCCGGACGTGCTGAAGCCGTACATGGGTGGCCTTGAGGTCATCGGCTGACATGGACTATCTGCCGCTGTTTCACAACCTGCGCGGCAGTCGTGTGTTGGTCGTCGGCGGGGGGGAGATTGCCTTGCGCAAGTCCCGCCTGCTGGCCGACGCCGGTGCGCTGCTGCGGGTGGTCGCACCTGAAATCGAAGCCCAACTGCGTGATCTGGTGACCGCCAGCGGCGGTGAGTGCCTGTTGCGCGGTTATCTCGACACGGATCTGGACGGCTGCGGGCTGATCATCGCCGCCACCGACGATGAAGCGCTGAACGCGCAGGTCTCCGCCGATGCCCATCGGCGTTGCGTGCCGGTCAACGTGGTGGACGCGCCGGCCCTGTGCAGCGTGATCTTCCCGGCCATCGTCGACCGTTCGCCGCTGATCATCGCGGTGTCCAGCGGCGGCGACGCGCCGGTGCTGGCCCGGCTGATCCGCGCCAAGATCGAGACCTGGATCCCTGCCACCTACGGCCATCTGGCTGGTCTCGCCGCGCGTTTCCGGCATCAGGTCAAAAACCTGTTTCCCGACGTGCAGCAGCGTCGTGCCTTCTGGGAGGACGTGTTCCAGGGGCCGATCGCCGACCGGCAACTGGCCGGGCAGGGCGCCGAGGCCGAACGTCTGCTGCAGGCCAAGATCGATGGCCAGGCACCGGTGGCCACCGGCGAGGTGTATCTGGTGGGCGCAGGGCCCGGCGATCCGGATCTGCTGACCTTCCGCGCCTTGCGCCTGATGCAGCAGGCTGACGTGGTGCTGTACGACCGTCTGGTGGCGCCGGCGATTCTGGAGCTGTGCCGCCGGGACGCCGAGCGGGTCTACGTCGGCAAGCGCCGCGCCGACCACGCGGTGCCCCAGGATCAGATCAACCG
The DNA here is from genome assembly GCF_002112745.1 of Pseudomonas sp. B7(2017). NCBI lineage: Bacteria > Pseudomonadati > Pseudomonadota > Gammaproteobacteria > Pseudomonadales > Pseudomonadaceae > Pseudomonas > Pseudomonas sp. B7(2017). The sequence goes on from NZ_NEIP01000008.1 coordinate 171,784, forward strand.
GCAACTGGTGGATCTGGCCAAGGCCGGCAAGCGCGTGGTACGGCTCAAGGGCGGCGATCCGTTCATCTTCGGCCGCGGCGGCGAAGAGATCGAAGAACTGGCGGCCCACGGCATCCCGTTCCAGGTCGTGCCGGGCATCACGGCGGCCAGCGGTTGCGCGGCCTATGCCGGGATCCCGCTGACCCACCGCGACTACGCGCAGTCGGTGCGTTTCGTCACCGGGCACCTGAAGGACGGTTCCACCGATCTGCCCTGGGCCGACCTGGTCGCGCCGGCGCAGACGCTGGTGTTCTACATGGGCCTGGTGGGGCTGCCGGTCATCTGCGAGCAGTTGATCAAGCACGGGCGCGGCGCGGACACCCCGGCGGCGCTGATCCAGCAGGGCACCACGGTCAATCAGCGGGTGTTCACCGGCACCCTGGCCGACCTGCCCGGGTTGGTGGCGGAGCATGAAGTGCATGCGCCGACCCTGGTGATCGTCGGCGAAGTGGTGCAACTGCGCGAGAAACTGGCGTGGTTCGAAGGGGCTCAGGGGCAAGTCTGACGACAGACCGCATTGTGCCGATCGCCAGCAGGCTGGCTCCCACCTTGGATTCGTGAACGACACAGATCCCCTGTAGGAGCCAGCCTGCTGGCGATTGAGGCCCTCAAACGCTGATGTGATTCCAGATCCCTTTCCCGCTCAGCCGCGCCCGGTCATGGGCCGCGGTGAAGTCCTGCTCCGGACCTTTGGGCACGACGCCGGTCGGGTTGATGGTCTTGTGGCTGCCGTAGTAGTGGTGCTTGATGTGCTGGAAATCCACCGTGTCGGCGATGCCCGGCCACTGGTACAGCTCGCGCAGCCAGTTCGACAGGTTCGGGTAATCGGCGATCCGCCGCAGGTTGCACTTGAAGTGCCCGTGGTACACCGCGTCAAAGCGGATCAGGGTGGTGAACAGACGGATGTCCGCTTCGGTGAGGAACTCTCCCGCCAGGTAGCGGTGGGTGCCCAATAGCCTTTCCAGGTGATCCAGTTCGGCGAACACATCGTCGAACGCCGCTTCATACGCCTGCTGCGAAGTGGCGAAGCCGGCGCGGTACACGCCGTTGTTGACCGCCGGGTAGATCCGCTCGTTCAGCCCATCGATTTCACTGCGCAAAGGTGCCGGGTAGAAGTCCAGGCCGTTGCCGGTCAAGCCGTCGAACGCGCTGTTGAACATGCGGATGATCTCCGCCGATTCGTTGCTGACGATGCGCTTGAGCCGTTTGTCCCACAGCACCGGCACGGTGACGCGGCCGGTGTAGTCGGGGGTGTCTGCGGTGTAGCGCTGGTGCATGAAGTCGAAGCCGTCGAGCCGGTCGCCCGTGGAGCCCAGCGCCTTGTCGAAGGTCCAGCCGTTTTCCAGCATCAGCCAACTGACCACCGAGACGTCGACCAGGCTTTCCAGCCCCTTGAGCTTGCGCAGGATCAGCGTGCGGTGGGCCCACGGGCAGGCCAGCGACACATAGAGGTGGTAGCGCCCGGCCTCGGCGGCAAAGCCGCCTTCACCGCTGGGGCCGGGGCGGCCGTCGCGGGTGACCCAATGGCGGCGTTGCGCCTGTTCGCGCCGGAAGGCGCCGTCCTTGTCGCTTTCGTACCATTTGTCCTGCCAGCGGCCATCGACCAGTAAACCCATGTTCAAGACTCCGCAAACCAATAATCGTTGGAGTGGAGTCTATTCCGATGGGTTCGAACAAAAAGCGCAAAGATCGGGCAGCTATGATCGATTAAATCGATTTGTTCCGTGCAGCCCAGTATTGTTCGGCCGTTTCGAAGGCTTGCTCACGGCTCTGGCCCAGCCCCCGGAGGGCGAGCGCCATGGTCGAGATCAAAGCCATGCGGGCGTAGCTGTCGTCCGACTCGCCGCGCCAGACCGCCTTCAATTGGCGGGTCTCCAGCGATGCCGGTTTGACGTGGCGCTGGGCCGACAGCCGCGGCCATTCCTCGTCCCAGCTTGCGCCGCCGGCGGTGCCGTACAGGTGGCTGTCGGCGTCCGGGTTGATCTCGATTTCGCCGCCGTCGCCCTTGATCACGATGGCCGTGTCGCCCAGCAGGCCGCTGGCTTCGCGGTGCACCGCCTGATAGCCGGGATGGAAAATGCTTTGCAGGCCGCAACGGGCGCCCAGCGGATTGAGGATCCGTGCCAGCGAGTGGATCGGCGAGCGCAGGCCCAAGGTGTTGCGCAAGTCGATCATCTTCTGCAACGGCGCCGCCCAGTCTACCAGCGGCATGAACGCCAGGCCGCCGTTGTCCAGCGCCGAGCCGACCTGCTGCCAGTCGCGGCACAGTGGGATGTTCAGCTCACCGAGCAGCTGTTCGCTGTACAGACGCCCGGCGGTGTGGGCGCCGCCGCCGTGCATGAAGATGCGCACGCCGTTCTGCGCCAGGCACTTGGCCGCCAGCAGATACCACGGCAGGTGGCGTTTCTTGCCGGCATAGGTCGGCCAGTCCAGGTCGATGGCCAACGACGGGGCATGCAAGCGTTCGCGCAGGGCTTCGGTGAAGCCGGCCATCTCTTCGGCGCTTTCCTCCTTGTGCCGCAGCAGCATCAGGAAGGCGCCGAGCTGGGTGTCCTCGACCTTGCCGTCCAGCACCATGCCCATGGCCTCGCGGGCCTCGGCGCGGGTCAGGTCGCGGGCGCCGCGCTTGCCTTTGCCCAGGATCCGCACGAACTGGGCGAACGGATGCTCGGCGGGCGTTTCGAGGGTCAGCGCTGGAAAGTCGGTCATAGGCAATTCGTCGGTTTGGGCAGGCCCGCCAGTTTCGCGGCGAGCTTGGCGGGGGTGCCTTTGAACAGGCGGTTCAGGTGCAGGCTGTTGCCCTTGTCCGGGCCCAGCTTCAGGGCGGTGTACTTGATCAGCGGCCGGGTGGCCGGGGACAGCTCGAACTCCGCGTAGAAGGCGCGCAGCAGCTCAAGGACTTCCCAGTGGTCGGGTGTCAGCTCGATGTCTTCGGCGACGGCGAGGGCAGCGGCGACCTCGGCCGACCAGTCGCTCAGGTCCACCAGGAAGCCGTCCTTGTCCAGTTCGATGGCGCGGGCGCCGACGGTCAGGGTCTTCATAGCCAGGTGTTGACCTTGTCGTGGCGCACCGACAGCTCGACGAAGGCCGGATAGTCGATGGCGTCGGCCCAGTCCGGAACCTCAAGCCCTCGGGCCTGGGCGTCTTCGGCCAGCACGTACAGCCTGGCGTTGCGGGCCTGGAGCGCAGCGAACGGCGCGGTGCCGGGCTGCAGGGCATAGGCGGCGTCGCCGCACAGCAGCAGGGCGTCGGCGCTGCCCAGCAGGCGCAGGCATCTGGTCAGGCGTTCGTCGCCGAACGGGGAATGGGACAGCACATGCAAAGTCGACATCAGAGCGTGATCACTTGGTCGTAACGGTCAATGAGGGCGGTGATGCGGTCGGCGGCCAAGGGCTGCGCCTCGTCCAGCGACAGATCGCCGAGGCCGCGCAGGGCGGCGCTGTCGGCGCAGTAGAACAGTTCTTCGACGCCGAACATCGGCAGCGCCTGCAGATTGGCGCTCAGGTCCTTCTGCTGCAAGGCCTTGGCGTTCTGCCCGGCGGCCAGTTGCAGCACGCCGTCGTCGAGGAACAGCAGGCCGATCGGCAGATCGAACGCGCCGCCGGCCAGCACGATGTCCAGCGCCTCGCGGGCGCCGGGGCCGGACCATGGCGACTGGCGGCTGATGATCAACAGGGATTTGGCCATGTTCATGCGCCTCCGAAGCAGATGAGACGGTCGGCGTCCTGCACCGCATCGTGCAGTTGGCCCAGGCCGGACAGTTCCCACGGCGCACTGACGGCCACGGCGTCACGCTGGTAGCGTGCGGCCTCTTCGGCGTTCAGCACGCCACGGCGCAGGGCGGCGGCGATGCACACCACGCCGTCCAGCCGCTGTTCGGTGATGAAGGCGCGCCATTGCTTGGGCAGGTCCTGTTCGTCCTGCGGGGTGACCACGCTGTCCGAGGCGTTGTGCACGCCGTCCTGGTAGAAAAACAGCCGGACGATCTCATGCCCGCCGGCCAGCGCCGCCTGGGCGAACAGCAGGGCACGGCGCGAGGAGGGCGCATGGGCGGCGGAAAACAGCGCGATGGCGAACTTCATGACGGACTCGATCAGCGAAACTGCGGCCATGATAAAGCTTTCTCGCCGGGGCGGCGAAGCGGATGTTGCCGCAGGCGCGGTGAGTGTCAGCGCGGCATGTAGCCCAGTTGCCAGCGGCGGGGGATCTTCAGGGCGACCACCCCGAGCACGCCGGCCAGCAATGCGCTGAAAAACAGGGCCTGAAGGCCCAGATGGCGTTCCAGCAGCGCACCGATGACCGCGCCGACGAACATGCCCGTCCAGGGCACCAGTTGCACCCGCCAGCCGTTGCGTCGTTCGCCCAGCAGCCAGCGGCCCAGTCCCCGGCCGAACCGTGACAGGGCCCCGGTGACGTAGGTCAGCCCCACCGGCAGCCCGTTCACTTCCTCGACGCAGGCGTTGAGCATGCCCATGGCGGTGATCGCCGCCAGCAGGGCCGGCAATTGCTGCTCGAACGGCCAGGCCGCCGCGGCGCACAGCAGCGCGGCGATGCACAGCAGCAACGGCAGCGCCCGACGCCCGCTCAGCCGGCTGACGATGACGCCGAGGGCATTGCCGAAGACGAACGTGGCGACCAGGATCGACAGGCGCAGGGTCAGGCCCAGGTCGCCGTCGCTGATCGCCACCGCCAGGCGGGTCGTGTTGCCGCTCATGAACGAGACGAAGTCGCCGCTGGCCATGAAGCCGATGGCATCGGTCATGCCGGCCAGCACCGACAGGCAGGCGACCAGCGTCAAGCCGACGCGGCCGCGCCATTTCTGGGTATGCAGATGGCCGGGCGTGGCGCGGTGAGTGGTGGCGGACGGCAGCATGGGCGGGTTCCTGGCCGGGTTCCTGTGTGGGAAAACACGGTTTTACTCCATAGCGCGAGGGTTGTCGCGCCGTCCGATGCGGTAAAGCTGAACGAAACCTTGCCGGGCAGTGATACAGTCCGTTCTTTTTTGAATGAGCGAATGCAATGCGAATGCTGACGGTGGCGCTGGCGGCGGTTTTGCTGGCCGGTTGCGCGGGATCGGTGATGGAAGACGCCCGCACCCGAACCCCTTACAAGACCCTGACCTCGGAAAAGCCCGGCAAGGACGTGGCGCAGTGCGTGCAGTTCTCCTGGCAGGACGAAGCGGTGTTCGGTGTGGACGCGGCGGCTTATCTGGAGCCGGGCAAGCAGGGCGGCACCACGGTGTACACCCGCTCGGCGGAATCGTTCGTCGATGTGGTCAGCGACGCGTCCGGCACCACGCTCAAGTACTACGCGCAGAAGGACGACTTCGTCGCCAAGCGCCGGCTGGCGGCGCTGGCGACCTGCCTGTAGGTCGGTTGAGGCGGAGGCTGTTCCGGCCTCATCGCGGGCAAGCCCCACAGTGGATCTGTGCCATGCACCGATCCCTGTAGGAGCCAGCCTGCTGGCGATGGCATCAGCCCAGGCCCCGCAGAGCGAAAGCAAGGGCAATGCCGTTGCACTCGCAGAAGGCCTGCCGGCTCAGTCCTTCAACCGCTTCTGAAAGAACAGCCGCTTGTGCCCCGGCGGATAATCCGCCAGTTCACCGAATTCGCTGTAGCCAAGCTTTCGGTAGAACACCGGCGCCTGAAAATCGAAGGTGTCGAGCCAGATCCCGAAGCAGCCTTTCTCCCGCGCCAGCTCCTCGGCCATGCCCATCAGCCTGGAGCCGATGCCTTGGCCCCGTCCTTCTTCAGGCACCGACAGCAGGTCGACGAACAGCCACTCGCAGACAAAACGGCCATAGAGTCCGCCGAGGATCGCGCCGCTGTCGTCGCGCACCAGCAGGGTGAGGGGGGTGGAGGGTGCGATGCCGGCTTGGGCAACGTTAAAGGCGTGCAGCGGCGCCAGGATGGCCAGGCGTTCTTCTTCCGTATTGGTGTGCGACAGCTCGATTCGCAGGTTCATGTGCAACTTCCTTTTGGCAACGAAGGCGCAGCCTAACCCGGCATTGACCTTTGATCCATCCCCTCGGTCGGCCTTGCGCCGTCGCCGGTGCCTTGATCCGCCGATGCCGGTTTTCATGCCTTTGGCGTGTAGGTTTTTTGCTACAGGATGAGTACGCGCTGACTTAGGGTGCTGTATATCCATCCAGTATTCATTGACGATTGCTGGCGCAAGGCCGCCCGCTGCGACAAATCCGCCGATGGACAAAAAATCCCCCTCCGTTAGCTTGAAGGCCTCTCCTCGGGAAGGAGAGTTCTTAAATCAATGGAGTGAACAACATGAATCAAGCAACCCCTGAAACCCAACTGCGACACGGTCGCGTCACCTCTCCGGCCAGCCGTGGTTCGGTGGCCATCGAGCAAGGCCTGCTGGGCGGCTGGCAGGTCAATGAAATGGAAGGCGGCAAGAACTTCCCGGCGCTGGCGGCCGGCCCGTTCCCCGCGCCGTTCGGCACGGACAACCCGAGCGTCGTGCCGCCGGCCGACGGCTACATCCTCAGCGGCGGCAAAGATGACGCCCGCGACTGCGTGAACTTCACCGACGAGGAAATGAGCAAGAAGCTCGGTCGCCCGTTCACCTGGCCGCTGCTCAACGTTACACCGGGCCAGACCCTGGACATCAAATGGGAGTACACCGCCCCGCACACCACCCGCGGCTACCGCTGGCTGATCACCAAGGACGGCTGGGATCCGAAGACCCGCATCACCCGTGCGCAACTGGAGGCGCAACCGTTCTTCGAGGATTTCTACCCGCAGGTTCCGTACTACAGTCATGCGGGCGAACTGAAGGCCAAGGTCAACCATTCGGTGAAACTGCCGGCCAACAAGAAGGGGCGTCACGTGATCGTCCTGATGTGGATCGTCGCCAACACCGGCAACGCCTTCTATCAGGCCTTCGACGTCGACTTCAAGTAAGTCCGCGCCAACCGACCCACACGTTCTGAAGGATTAGAACATGTCGAACATTGATTTCACCCTGTTGCACAACCAGGCGGGCGACGCGGCGTCGCTGATGCCGAGCATCGCCGGCAAGAAGATCCTCATGGGCTTCTGGCACAACTGGCCGGCGGGGCCGAGCGACGGCTACCGGCAAGGGCAGTTCGCCAACATCGCGCTTGAAAACGTACCCAAGGAGTACAACGTGGTCGCTGTGGCCTTCATGAAAGGCAACGGCATCCCGACCTTCAAGCCCCACAACGTCTCCGACGCCGAGTTCCGCCGCCAGGTCGGCGTGCTCAACAGCCAGGGGCGGGCGGTGCTGATCTCCCTGGGCGGCGCCGATGCGCACATCGAGTTGCGCGCCGGCCAAGAACAACCGCTGGCCAACGAGATCATCCGTCTGGTGGAAACCTACGGCTTCGACGGGCTGGACATCGATCTTGAACAGAGCGCGATTGATTTCGCCGCCAACAAGACCGTCCTGCCGGCGGCGCTGAAACTGGTCAAGGATCACTACGCAGGACAGGGCAAGCACTTCATCATCAGCATGGCGCCGGAGTTCCCGTACCTGACCGCCAACGGCAAGTACGTCGGCTACCTGCAAGCGCTGGAAGGCTACTACGACTTCATCGCCCCGCAGTTCTACAACCAGGGCGGCGACGGGGTCTGGGTGCCGGAGGCCAACAACGGCAACGGCGCGTGGATCGCGCAGAACAACGACGCGATGAAGGAAGACTTCCTTTATTACCTGACCGAAAGCCTGGTGACCGGCACCCGCGGGTTCACCAAGATCGCGGCGGACAAGTTCGTCATCGGCCTGCCGTCCAACGTCGATGCCGCCGCCACCGGCTACGTGATCGACAAGACCGCGGTGGGCAACGCCATGAAGCGGCTGGCCATCAAAGGACATCCGATCAAGGGGCTGATGACCTGGTCGGTGAACTGGGACAACGGCATCAGCAAGGACCGGGTGCCGTACAACTGGGAATTCAGCCGCCGTTACGGGCCGCTGATCCATGGCGCCAAGCTGTCTGAGCACGCGTCGGACGACATGACGGTCGACATCGGCCAACAGCAGTAAGCGAACAGAAAGCCCGGTAGCGCTGCCGGGCTTTTTTTCGTCCGTGGGCCGCGTCTTTTCGCCTACCATGGGCGTCCTTCAAGGACACATGGGTCAGGCGTCATGTCCAACACGGCCGAACGGGTCAAATTCATCGATACGCAGGTGCTGTCCCACGATTGGTACTTGCTCAAGAAAATCACCTTCGACTACCGGCGCAACAGCGGCGACTGGCAGCGCCAGACCCGTGAGGTCTACGACCGCGGCAACGGTGCTGCGATCCTGCTGTTCAACCGCGAGAGGCGCACGGTGGTGCTGACCCGGCAGTTCCGTCTGCCGGTGTTCGTCAACGGCCATGACGGGCTGCTGATCGAAGTGGCCGCCGGGCTGCTTGAAGGGGCCGATCCCGAGCAACGCATCCGTGCCGAAGCCGAGGAGGAAACCGGCTACCGCGTGCATGACGTGAGGAAGGTGTTCGAGTCCTACATGAGTCCGGGTTCGGTGACCGAGAAGCTGCACTTTTTCGTTGCCGAGTACGACGCGTCGTCGAAGGTCGGCGCCGGCGGCGGCCTGGAGGAAGAGACCGAAGAGCTGGAGGTGCTGGAGTGGCGCTTCGATGATGCGCTGGCCGCTTTCGGGCGCGGCGAGATCTGCGATGCCAAGACCATCATGCTGTTGCAGTATGCGGCGATGAACGACCTGTTCTCCGCTTGAGGCCCTTTGGTGAGGGAGCAATCTCCCTCACCCCCATTGAAAATAGCCGCAGCGTCACAGTGGGCCGATCACTGAAGACAGGCGATCAGAACAGCTCCCCCGTCCGTCCGACCTCGGCCCACCGGCAACCTTCCAACTTCAATAGCCGCTCCTTGGCCTCAAGCCCTCCGGCGAACCCCGTCAGTTTGCCCGATGCGCCGATCACCCGATGGCACGGCGCAACGATCGAGATCGGATTGCGCCCGTTCGCCGCGCCCACTGCCCGCACCGCGCTGGGGTGGCCGATCTGCTCGGCGATCTGGCTGTAGGTGCGTGTCTCGCCGAAGGGAATGGTCAGCAGCGCCGTCCAGACCCTTTTCTGGAAGTCGGTGCCGGCGAAATCCAGCTCCAGCTCGAAGCGGTTTCGCGTGCCGGCGAAATATTCCTGCAGCTGCTGCGCGGTCTTGAGCAGCACCGGGTTGTCCGGCGCCTCGACCATCGGTCCCAGGCGCACCCGGTCGGGCCTGTCGTTTTCCCAGAGGATGGCCGCCAGTCGCTGGCCGTTCGCGACCAGCTTCAGTTCGCCGACCGGCGAGGGCAGGGTGATGAACGTGTAGGCCATAGGTCGGACTCCGTGGGGGGGCGGGAACAGCGCACAGCATACGGCGTGTTCCGGGAGGCGCAAATCGCAATCGCGGCCATACTGCTTGTGGCTCTTGCAGCGCTTCTCCCTGCTTTCCTGAAAAGCCTAATAACAAGAAGGGACCGACCCATGAAGTACGAACCTTTTGCCAAGACCCTGATCGCGACCTCCTTCACCCTGGCCTGTCTCACGGCCCATGCCGCTTCGGTGGCCCCGGTGGCGGCGGAGAACGGCATGGTGGTCACCGCCCAGCACCTGGCCACCCACGTGGGCGTCGATGTGCTGAAGAACGGCGGCAACGCGGTGGATGCGGCGGTCGCCGTCGGTTACGCGCTGGCGGTGGTCTACCCCGCAGCGGGCAACCTGGGCGGCGGCGGTTTCATGACCATTCAACTGGCGGACGGGCGCAAGACCTTCCTCGACTTCCGGGAAAAGGCTCCCCTGGCCGCCACCGCGAACATGTACCTGGACAAGGACGGCAACGTCATTCCGGACCTGAGCACCCGCGGCCATCTGGCGGTCGGCGTGCCGGGCACGGTGTCGGGCATGGAGCTGGCGCTGAAGAAGTACGGCACCAAGCCGCGCAATGAGATGATCGCCCCGGCCATCAAGCTGGCCGAAGACGGGTTCGTGCTGGAGCAGGGCGACGTCGATCTGCTGGAGTACGCCACCGACGTGTTCAAGAAGGACATGCGCGACTCCGGCTCGATCTTCCTCAGCAACGGCGAGCCGATGCAGGTGGGGCAGAAGCTGGTGCAGAAGGATCTGGGCAAGACCCTGCGCACCATTTCCGAAAAAGGCGCGGACGGTTTCTACAAGGGCTGGGTGGCCGACGCCATCGTCACCTCAAGCCAGGCCAACAAAGGCATCATCACCCAGGCCGACCTGGACAAGTACAAGACCCGCGAACTGGCGCCGGTGGAGTGCGACTACCGCGGCTACCACGTGATCTCGGCGCCACCGCCCAGCTCCGGCGGCGTGGTGATCTGCCAGATCATGAACATTCTCGAAGGCTATCCGATGAAGGACCTGGGCTTCCATTCCGCCCAGGGCATGCACTACCAGATCGAAGCCATGCGCCACGCCTACGTGGACCGCAACAGCTACCTGGGCGACCCGGACTTCGTGAAGAACCCCATCGAGCACCTTTTGGACAAGAACTACGCGACCAAGCTGCGCGAGGCCATCGCGCCGCAGAAGGCTGGCGTCTCCGCCGAACTCAAGCCGGGCGTCGCGCCCCATGAGGGCAGCAACACCACCCACTACTCGATCGTCGACAAGTGGGGCAACGCCGTGTCGGTGACCTACACCCTCAACGACTGGTTCGGCGCCGGCGTGATGGCCAGCAAGACCGGGGTGATCCTCAACGATGAGATGGACGACTTCACCTCCAAGGTCGGCGTGCCGAACATGTACGGCCTGGTGCAGGGCGAGGCCAACGCCATCGCGCCCGGCAAGGCGCCGCTGTCGTCGATGAGCCCGACCATCGTCACCAAGGACGGCAAGGTGGTGATGGTGGTCGGCACGCCGGGCGGCAGCCGGATCATCACCGCGACCCTGCTGACCATGCTCAACGTCATCGACTACGGCATGGGCCTGCAGGAAGCGGTCGATGCGCCGCGCTTCCATCAGCAGTGGATGCCGGAGCAGACCAACCTCGAAGACTTCGCCGCCAGCCCCGACACCAGGAAGATCCTCGAAAGCTGGGGCCACAAGTTCGCCGGCCCGCAAGATGCCAACCATATCGCGGCGATCCTTGTCGGCGCGCCGTCCCTGGGCGGCAAACCGGTGGGCAAGAACCGCTTCTACGGCGCCAACGACCCGCGGCGCAACACCGGGTTGTCATTGGGTTACTGACGCGCGTAAAAAAGAGGGGCGGGCGTTTGTCCGCCCCTGTCTCACGGATCGATCAAGGAAGGCCTGCCATGTCCACCGCATTGTTGATCATCGACGTCCAACGCGCCCTGTGCTCGGGCCAATACGCGTGCTACGACATCCCCCGCGTCATCGACACCCTCAACCGCCTCAGCGCACGCGCCCGCCAGGCCGGCGTGCCGGTGGTGTTCATCCAGCACGAAGAAGAGGGCGACCTGCTGGCCCACGGCAGCGACGGCTGGCAACTGGCGGACGGCCTGGAGACCGCGCCGGGCGACCTGTACGTGCGCAAGACCGCCCCGGACTCGTTCTGCCAGACTACGCTGCAGAAGCTGATCCCCAAGGAAGACTTCGACCGGTTGGTGATCGGCGGCCTGCAGACCGATTACTGCGTCAACGCCACCGTGCGCCAGGCGCATCAACTGGGCTATGACGTGGTGCTGGCGGCCGACGCCCACTCCACCGTGGACAACGGCAGCATGAGCGCCGAAGACATCATCGCCGAGCACAACAAGGATCTGGCTCATCTGAGCAGCTCGGTGGCGCGGATCGACGTCACGCCGGCGGCTCAGATCACCTTCTGACCCGCCGAGCAGCCTTCCCTGTAGGCGCGAGCCTGCTCGCGAGGCGTCGTGTCGTTCGCCTCGGACATTGAGGGGGATGACGCTTTGGCGAGCAGGCTCGCTCCTGCAGGCGGTGAAAACTCCGGGCATCGACCGGTCGCTCCCGGCATACTGCCGGCGCCTCAGGAATGGAATCTGTCGATGCCCGCGTTCAATGCCCGTCATGCCTGGCTGCTGGCCAGCCTCGTAATCGCCCCGATGTCCCACGCCGCCGGTTTCGACTGCGCCAAGGCGTCCGGCCCGGTCGAGAAAACCCTTTGCGCCGATCCGTACACCTCCGCCCTCGATGAGAAGCTGAGCGCGGTGTGGCGCACCACGCTGGCGGAGGTCGCCGACCCGAAGGCACTAAGGGCGGATCAACGAGCGTGGCTGAAGAACCGCGACCTTTGCGGCGAAACGTTGGGTTGCCTGCGCCGCCTGTACCTCATGCGCCTCACCGAACTTGAATACGCCGCAAAGCCGTTCAGCTGGAACGCGGTGTGGCAGCGGATTCCCGAAGGCGTGGCCTCGGGTGCAGAGCTGAACACGTCCCTACGGGACGATTCGCACGTGTCCTTCGCCGTGGAGGCCACCGCCGGCGCCAACGAAGGCAGCCTGGAGGGAACCGCCACACGCCGCGCCTCGGGGGCGGACTACGCCGAGGGCGAGTGCGCGTTGAGCTTCACGGCGATCAACGGCGTGCTGAACGTCGCGCAACAGGGTGACGACGCTGACTGCGGGGCAGGAATGGGAGTGTTCTATGCCGGGCGTTATGTCGCTTCGCCAACGCCCTTGAAGCTGGACTACGATCTGCTGGCGCTGAGCCTGGTGCGCACGCAACAGGAAGACGACACACTGCGCACGCTGCTCAAGGGCGACTACCCGGCACTGGTGCAAAGCGCGGGGACGATGACGATCGGCGATCCGTCCGCCGACGTGCCGGGCAGCGAGGTCGATGAGCTGTGGGTGCGCGGTTTGGGCAACTTCAACGCTGCCATCGTGATGAGCGCCGCCGGCAACCGCTTCTGGATCGCGCTGCTGGTGCCCGATGCCCAGGGCGAGTCCCGCGCCCGCTACTACACCAACGTCCCCGACTGGAAGGATCGCCTGCCCGCTGCCGTGCACGCCTGGTACGAGCGCATGCAGGGCGGCAGAACCCTGCCGCTGGAACGCATGCCGTAATGCAAGCCTGTCGCCGCCACCTCAGGTCGCGAACATCAACCGGCACACAGGGGCTGCCGGCTCCCGCACCACGCCGCCCAGCACCAGCCGCGTGACGGTGTCCGCCGCCGCGGCGTAGTCCTCGTCCTGCGGCACTTCGCGCCCGGTGATGCACCCCATCTGCCAGCCGATGTTGGTGTAGGTGCGGGTCGCCGACCAGATGAACAGCATCAGGTGCTCGGGATCCACCGGGGCCAGCAGGCCGCGGTCGATCCAACTGCGCAGGCACTCGACGTTGCGCCTCGCTTCGGCGTGCAGCAGGTCGCGGCACTCGGGCGGCAACTGCGGGCCGCCGAGCAGCAGTTCGCCGCTGAACACCCGGGCGATGGCCGGGTGCTCGCGGGCGATGCGGATCCGCGCCGCCACGTACGCCCGCAGGCCGATCAGCGGGTCGTCGCTCTCGCGCAGCGCCGCCGAGGCGTCCAGCAGCGGTTCGACGAAACCCAGCAGCACCTTGGCGTAGAGGTTTTCCTTGGTCTGGAAGTAGTAATACAGGTTGGCCTTGGGCACGCCGGCACGGGCGGCGATGTCGCGGGTCTGGGTGGCGTCGAAACCCTTGGCGGCGAATTCCTCGCTGGCGGCGGCGAGGATCAGTTGCTCGTTGCGTTGACGGATGCTGCTCATGGAAGGCACGGCGGAGTCTGGCGGTTTCGGGTTCGCAATATACAAAACTATATAGCGATGAAGCCAGCAGACTCGGCAGACAACGCTATGCTGTGCCGATCCAATCGATCCCGGAAAAAACCACATGACCCTTCGCACCTTGCGCGCCGATGCCTCTCACCTCGATGCGGTGGCCGCGTTGTTCGACGCCTACCGCGGCTTCTACGGCCAGCCGTCGGATCTGGCGCAGTCGCGGACGTTCATCGCCGAGCGCCTGGCCGCCGGCGAATCGGCGATCTTCATCGCGCAGGACGCCGACGGCCAGGCGCTGGGCTTTGTGCAGCTGTACCCGTCGTTCTCATCCATCGACGCCCATCGCACCTGGCTGCTCAGCGACCTGTTCACCACTCCGGCCGCCCGTGGCCGTGGGGCAGGAAGGCTGCTGATGAACACGGCGCGGGACTTTGCTGTGCAGAGCGGGGCCAAGGGCCTGGTGCTGGAAACCGCCACCGACAACTTCACCGCCCAAGGCCTGTACGAGTCGCTGGGCTGGGTGCGCGACACCGGGTACTTCACCTACACCCTCGATCTGCGCAAGGGCTGAGCCGGTCACTCGGCCAGCAGCCGCTCGATCTGCGCCAGCTCCCAGGTGCTCAGCAGGCTGACCGGGTCGGTGCCGAAGCGTTGCGAGGTGTCGAGCCGCCAGGCCCGGCCATCGGGGCTGCGGCATTCGAGGCAATGCAGCAGGCGCGGCCCGTCGAGGTCGAGCGCCAACCGCCAGCCGTCGATATCGACCGTGACCCGCGCCGATCCGCACGGCTCAGCGGTGCGGCGCAACGGACACACGCCCAGCGCGGCATCGCGCAGGCGCTGGCAGACTTCCCGGGCGTTCAACGGGGTGGGCATGACGGGCTCTCGGTCGACGGAACAGGCGCGCCAGCTTAGAGCGCCCGACGGCGGTTGTCAGCGTCCGCTGGTTTGCCTGCGGGCACTTGCGTAACATCCACAGCCCTGTTTTTCCGTCGACCCCGTATCAGGTAAGCCATGAAACCGAAACGTCTGCGCGCCGATGTCCTGGCCGGACTCACCACCTCGTTCGCCCTGTTGCCCGAATGCATCGCGTTTGCGCTGGTGGCCCACCTCAATCCGCTGATGGGCCTGTACGGCGCGTTCATCATCTGCACGCTGACCGCGCTGTTCGGCGGCCGGCCGGGCATGGTGTCCGGGGCGGCCGGCTCGATGGCGGTGGTGATCGTCGCGCTGGTGGTGCAGCACGGCGTGCAGTACCTGCTGGCCACCGTGCTGCTCGGCGGTCTGGTGATGATGGCGTTCGGGCTGTTGCGCCTGGGCAAACTGGTGCGGATGGTGCCGCACCCGGTGATGCTCGGCTTCGTCAACGGCCTGGCGATCATCATCGCATTGGCGCAGCTGGAGCATTTCAAGGACGGCGAACACTGGCTCAGCGGCGCGCCGCTGTACCTGATGGCTGGGCTTGTGGGGCTGACGATGGCCATCGTCTACCTCCTGCCGCGCCTGACCCGCGCGGTGCCGCCGGCACTGGTGGCGATCCTCGGCGTGGGCGCACTGGTCTATCTGCTGGATCTGCCGACCCGCACCCTCGGCGACATGGCGCACATCGCCGGCGGCCTGCCGGCCCTGGCGCTGCCGGACATCCCGTGGAACCTGGAGACCCTGCGCATCATCGCGCCGTATGCGGTGCTGATGGCGCTGGTCGGCCTGCTGGAAACCCTGCTGACCCTGAACCTCACCGACGAAATCACCGAGACCCGTGGCTACCCGGACCGCGAATGCGTGGCGCTGGGGGCGGCGAACATGGTGTCGGGTGCGTTCGGCGGCATGGGCGGCTGCGCCATGATCGGCCAGACCGTGATCAACCTCAGTTCCGGCGGGCGCGGGCGGGTATCCGGCGTGGTGGCCGGGGTGGCGATCCTGCTGTTCATCCTGTTCCTGTCACCGATGATCGAGCGCATTCCGCTGGCGGCGCTGGTGGGGGTGATGTTCGTGGTGTCGCAGCAGACGTTTGCCTGGGCCTCCTTGCGGGTGGTGAACAAGGTGCCGCTCAACGATGTGCTGGTGATCATGGCGGTGACGGTCATCACCGTGTTCACGGACCTGGCCACCGCGGTGATGTGCGGCATCGTCATCGCCGCGCTCAACTTCGCCTGGCAGCAGGCCCGCGAACTGTACGCCGATGCGCATCTGGAGGCCGACGGCAGCAAGCTCTACCGGCTGCACGGCACGCTGTTCTTTGCCTCGACCACGCCGTTCCTCAACCAGTTCGACCCGGCCGGCGATCCGGCGCGGGTGACCCTGGATTGCCGCCACCTGAGCTTTGTCGACTACTCGGCCATCGCCGCGCTGAAGACCCTGCGCGAACGCTACGCCAAGGCCGGCAAGCAGTTGCAGGTGTTCCACCTGTCCGAGCGCTGCAAGAAACTGCTCAAGCGCGCCGGGGTGGAGCACGCTTGAGCAGGTGGGAGAGGGTGTCACTGCCGGCATCTTGGGTCGCTTGCAGGCCGCTATCGCCAGCAGGCTGGCTCCCACAGGATCGATGTTGGCCTGTCATTTCTGAGGATGCCGCTGAACCCTGTGGGAGCTGCGGTGCGACGACTCGACTTGCCAGCGATGGGATCGGCACAGGCAATATCTTGGGTGGCTGATAGACCGCTATCGCTGGCAAGCCAGCTCCCACAGGGCTTTGTGGTGTGCCTGGATCCTGCTAACACCCGGGATACCTGTGGGATTGCCTGCAAGCGATGGGGCCGGCACAGCCAACATCTTTAGCTGACAGACCGCTATCGCCAGCAAGCTGGCTCCCACAGGATCGATGGTGGCCGGTCATTTGTGCGGACACCGCTGAACCCTGTGGGAGCCGGCAGGTTTCAGATGGCGGGGAAGTCGATGTCGGTCAGCGCCACGTTGTTGAGGTAGTTGGTCAGGGTCTGCACGGCGACGAGTGCGACCGTTTCGATGATCTGCTTGTCGTCGATGCCGGCGGCGCGGGCGGCGGCGATCTGTTCGTCGCTCAACTGGCCGCGGGTCTCGGTCAGTTGGCGGGCGAGGGCGGCGAAGGCGTTCAGCCGGCCGTGGCGCGCCTGGGCGATGTCCTCGGCCGACAGCCCGGCCTTGCTGGCGAACAGCGTATGGGCGCTCAGGCAGTAGTCGCAGCCGTTGACCTGCGAGGTGGCCAGGTACACCGCTTCTTTCTCCTTGGCGCTGAGCGAGGTCTTGCCCAGGATGGCGGAGGCTTGCAGGTAGGTGTCCAGTGCCACGGGCGCCTTGGCCAGGGTCGTGAACACATTGGGCAGGAAGCCGATTTTCTTCTGCACGCCTTCCAGCACGGTGCGGGTGGCGTCGGCGGCGGTGTCGAGGCTGATCGGGGTGATGCGGCTCATGATGAATCTCCGAATGTCCGGTGCGGAGTGCACCGGGGATGGAGCTCATGTTAGGGAGCGCGGCTGGTGCTTTGGGTGCAAATCGTCGAGGATATGCGGCAGATCGTCCAAACCCGTCGCCGAGGATGCCGTCATGGATCGCCTCTCCACCTTGCTCACCCACTTCGGCGTCAATGCCGGCACGTTCCACAGCGGCGCGTTCTGCGGCGTCAGCGCCTACGGCGGCGAACAGGCGTGCGGCCATGTGCACCTGCTGCAGGCCGGCGAGGTGCTGCTCAAGCCCGGCAACGACCCTGAGCTGACGCTCAACGAACCAACCCTGATTTTCTTCCCCCGGCCCTTGGCCCACCGACTGTTCGCCGACGAATCGATGGGCACGCAACTGGTGTGCGCCTCGCTGACGTTCGACGGCGGTTCAGGCAACGCGCTGGCGTCGGCCTTGCCTGACTACTTGGTGCTGAAGCTCACCGACATCCCGGAGCTGGGCAGCACGCTGGCGTGGCTGTTCAAGGAGGCCTTCGACGGGCATTGCGGGCGCGAAGCGGTGATGGACCGGTTGTTCGAGCTGCTGGTGATCCTGCTGCTGCGCCACCTCATCAGCCGGCGCGACCAGCAGCCGGGCATGATGGCCGGGCTGGCCGATCCGAGGCTGTCGCGGGCGTTGGGGCTGATGCACGACGAGCCCGCCCGGGCCTGGAGCGTGGCCGAGCTGGCGGCGGCCGCCAACCAGTCCCGCGCCGGGTTCGCCGAGCACTTTCGCCGGGTGGTCGGGCAGACGCCGCTGGACTATCTCTTGAGCTGGCGGATCAGCCTGGCGCAGAAGCGTCTGCGCGAGGGCCGGCCGATTGCGCTGATCGCCGAAGAGGTCGGCTACGAGAGCCCGTCGGCGCTGGCCCGGGCGTTCCGGCGCAAGACCGGGCTAAGCCCGAGGAAATGGAAGGCCGACGCCCGCTGAGGGCTAGCGGGCGAACTTCTTCGCCCCGGCCACGCACAGGATCACCCCCAGCGTCACGGCCAGCATGCCCAGGCTGACCTGTTCATGCACCAGCGTCGCGGCCAGCGCCAGGCCGAAGAACGGCTGCAGCAGCTGCAGTTGCCCGACGGCGGCGATCCCGCCCTGGGCCAGCCCGCGATACCAGAACACAAAACCGATCAACATGCTGAACAGCGACACGTAGGCCAGGCACGTCCAGGCCGTGACGCTGATGCCGGAGAACGAGGCAGGCATCCGCCACAGGCTCAAGCCCGCCATCGCCGGCAGCGCCAGCACCAGCGCCCAACAGATCACTTGCCAACCGCCGAGGGTGCGCGACAGTTTCGCGCCTTCGGCGTAACCCAACCCGCAGGCCAGGATGGCCGCCAGCATCAGCAGGTCGCCGGTGGGCGAGGCGCTCAATCCCTGTGCCAGCGCGAAACCGACCACCAGCGCACTGCCCAGCAACGAGAAGATCCAGAACACCGGGCGCGGCCGCTCGCCGCCGCGCAGCACGCCGAACACCGCCGTGGCCAGCGGCAGCAAGCCGACAAACACGATCGAATGGGCCGACGTCACGTATTGCAGGGCGAGCGCCGTGAGCAGCGGAAACCCGAGCACCACGCCCAGCGCCACGATCACCAGCGGCCACCACTGGTCGCGCGCCGGGCGCCGCTCGCGGAACAGCCGCAGCAGGCACAGCCCGAGCAGGCCGGCGAGCGTGGCGCGGGCCACGGTGAGGAACACCGGGTCGAATTCCAGCACCGCCAGCCGGGTGGCCGGCAATGAGCCGCTGAAGATCACCACGCCAATGAATCCGTTGATCCAGCCGCTGGTCTTCTCCAGGGCGGGGTGGGGCAGGTTCGACGTTCGTTCCATAAGGGTCGCACTCAAGGTTGGGGGTTGCCTGGGGCGAATCCTATGGCTGAGAATCAAGACAATCAAAGAATTGTCATGGATACGCCCGCATGCCCCGTTCCCGCTACAAGTCCCTGGTCGACCTCTACGCGGCCGACATCCGCGCGGGGCGTCTGGCGCCCGGCACCCGCCTGCCCACCCACCGACAACTGGCCGCCCGCGAAGGGCTGGCGCTGGTCACCGCCTCGCGGGTGTACGCCGAACTCGAGGCCATGGGGCTGGTGAGCGGGGAGACCGGGCGCGGCACGTTCGTGCGCGAAACCTCGCTGTCGCCGGGGCAAGGCATCGACCAGAAAGACGTCGCCGTCGGCATGATCGATCTCAATTTCAACTATCCGTCGCTGCCCGGTCAGGACGACCTGTTGCGCACCGCGTTGCGGCAACTGGCATTGTCCGGCGACCTGGAGGCGCTGCTGCGCTATCAGCCCCACGCCGGACGCCAGCACGAACGGGCCTCGGTCGCCCGTCACCTGCGCAGCCGCGGATTGGCGGTCGAGGCCGGCCAGGTGCTGATCGTCAACGGCGCGCAGCAGGGGCTGGCGGTGACGTTGATGGCATTGCTCAAGCCCGGCGATGTCATCGCCGCCGATGCCTTGACCTATTCCGGCTTCAAGGTGCTGGCTGAGGCGCTGCACCTGGAGGTGGTGGCGATCCCGGTCACCGCCCTGGGGCCGGACCTGGCGGCGTTGGATGCCCTCTGCCGCAGCCGTCCGGTGCGCGCCGTGTACTGCATGCCGACTTTGCACAATCCGTTGGGTTGGGTGCTGCCTCAGGGGCCGCGCGAGCAATTGGCGGCGATTGCCCGCCGGCATGACCTGACCCTCATCGAAGACGCGGCCTACGCCTTTCTGGCCGACAGCCCGCCGCCCCCGCTGGCGGTGCTGGCGCCGGAGCGCACGGTGTACGTCTCAGGCCTGTCCAAGAACATCGCCACCGGCCTGCGCGTCGGCTACATCGTCGCACCGCCGGCGACGGTGCCGGCGCTGGAGCGCATCATCCGCGCCACCACCTGGAACACCCCCGGTGTGATGACCGCCATCGCCTGCGGCTGGCTGGATGACGGCACGGTCGAGCGGCTGGAGGAGGAAAAGCGCCAAGACGCCCGGGCCCGTCAGGCGCTGGCGGTGAAGGTGCTCGAAGGGCTGCCGGTGGTGGGCCATCCTTCGTCGTATTTTCTCTGGCTGCCGCTGCCGGAAGACGCCCGGGCCGATCAGGTGGTGGCCGAGCTGATGCGCGGGCAGGTGTCGGTCACCACGGCGGAACCGTTTACCGTGTCGGCCCATGTGCCGCACGCGATCCGGCTGGCCCTGGGGTCGGTGGGCATGGACGTTTTGCGCCAGGCCTTGATCAAGGTCAGGCGGGTGGTGGGCGCTTATCTGTAATGTCCTCGGCGGCTTGAAGCTTACGCAATCTGCTACCCTTTGCGCCGCCCGCCTGGCCTGTCTGGAACCCCGATGAAAAACGCTGCCCTGCTGACCCTCGCCCTGATCCTCAACACAGCCCTTTTGAGCCTTCCGGCCCGCGCCGCCGGCGACGCCGAGGCCGGCGGCAAGCTCTTCCCGCGCCTGTGCGGCGGTTGCCATCAGGTGGGCGAATCCGCCCGTCCCGGGTTCGGCCCGCAGCTCAACGGCATCATCGGCCGAGCGGCGGGGACGTCGGCCAACTATGTGTATTCCGAGGCCATGAAAGGCTCGGGCATCACCTGGGACCGCGAGACGCTGACGGCGTACCTCAAGGACCCGAAAGGCGTGGTGCCGGGCACGCGGATGATCTTCTGGGGGCTCAGCGACGAAGAGAAGATCGACAACCTGCTGGCGTATCTCCAGACCTTTCAGGCCGAATGACTCATGCGTCCGGGCCGTTGCGGATCCATCCCGTTTGCGCCTGCCCGGCGAACCATTGCTTTACCGCGGCGCAGTCGGGATGCGCGGCCGCTGAAGGCTGCAGGCACAAGGTGTAGGTGCCGCCTGTCTTGAGCGGTTGGCCGAACGGCACCGTCAGCACGCCCCGTTCGATGGATTCGGCCGCCAGGGTCATGTCCGTCACCGCGACCCCCAGGCCCCGCGCCGCCGCATCCAGCGCCAATTCATCCAGGTTGAACGGTATGTGCCGGTAGTCCTCCAGCGGCCTGCCGCCGTTCATCGCCAGCCATTCGATCCACGATTGCCGGTCCGCCGAGCGGTGCAGCAGGGCAAAGTCCGGCAGTGCTTCGACCGACCGTGGGGCGTGCGGCAGATCCGGTGCGCAAACGGGCACCAGCGCCTCCTCGAACAACGTCAGGCAATCGGCGTCGCTGGACGCCGTCGGCAGGTAAAGGATGTAGGCGTCACTGTCGCTGGCCGGTTCGACGACTTCGGTGGCGACGGTCTCGATCGCCAGCGACACCAGGGGATGGCGCAGGTAGAAGTCGCTGAGCCGGGGCAGCAGCCAGCGCACCGCCAGCGACACGTGCATGCGGATCCTGAACGGGCGTCGCTGCGGGGCCAGGCGCTCTGCAAGGCTGCTGAGTTGGTCGAGGATGCTGTGGGCGCTGGCCAGCACCTGCTCGCCTTCGGGGGTCAGGAGCAGGCTGCGGCTGGTGCGCAGGAACAGGGCGACGTTGAAATGGCTTTCCAGTTGCTGGATCTGCCGGCTGACGGCGCTTTGGGTCAGGCACAGCCGCTGCGCGGCGCGGGTGAAGCTGCCGCAGGCGGCGACTTCCACCAAGGCCTGCATGGCTTGCAGTGACGGGACATGGCGGATTTTATCCATGCGTTTTCGGTATGCCTCGATGATTTTATAGCGTTGGTTCGGCCAGCGAAGACCTTATAGATTCTAGTCGTCAGGCTGAGCTTGCTTCGGATGGCATGCGATTCACGCATGGCTGGCCGCAAGAGGCAAGGCGCGCAACGACCGTCGAACGAGGTGAGGCATGGAAAACGTATGTGGCTGGATTGCGCAAGCGGGGGATACGCCGCAGCGCAGCCGCCTGGAGGGGGCGCAAAAGGCCGACTGGCTGGTGATCGGCGCCGGCATCACCGGCCTCAGCGCGGCGCTGACGCTCGCCGAACTGCACCCTCAGGCGCGCATCGCGGTGGTGGACCGCCAGCGGGCGGCCCAAGGAGCTTCGGCGCGCAATTCGGGTTTCGTCGTGGCCCATGAACACCCGGCCGGCGACGAACTGATCGGTGCGCAGGGCTTCGCCGGGTTCGAGACCGACACGATGATTGCCCGGGCGGCCAACGAAGAAGTCCGTCAGCGCATTGCCCGGCATGCCATCGAATGCGACTGGCGCGACAGCGGCTATTTCTTTGCGGTCAGCGACCCGGCCAAGCTCAGCCAGGTGGACGCCAAGCTGGCCACGCTGCGGGCGCTGGGTGCCCGTGCGGAGCTGCTGCAAGGGCAAGCGCTGCAACAACGGCTCGGCACGCCGCACTACCGGGCGGCGATCTGGTGCGGCAACGGCAACGCCTTGCTGCAGCCGGCCAAGTATGTGAAGGGTTTGCTCGATGCGGTGCCGGACAACGTCACGGCGTTCGAGAGCAGCGACATCACGGGCCTTGAGCGACTCGGCCACGGCCGTCTGCGCGCCAACGGGCCCGGGGGCAGCGTGGAAGCCGCTCGTGTGCTGGTGTGCCTCAACGCCTTCGTGCCCCGGGTGGGCATCGACGACAGCGCCACGTTCCCGATGGAACTGAGCGCCAGTCTCACCCGGCCGCTCACCGACCAGGAGTATCGGGCCATCGGTGCGGTCGAGCCCTGGGGCGTGCTTTCGACCCGCCCCCTGGGCGCCACGGTGCGGCTGACGCCGGACCGGCGGGTGATGATCCGCAACACCGCCGAATACCGCACGCGGGATCTGTCGGGCCGCGAGATCGCCGAGCGCCGGCGCCACCATGTCCGTGGGCTGCAGCGGCGTTTCCCGTTTCTCGGCGAGCAGGACATCCGTTACACCTGGACCGGTCACCTGAGTGCGACCCGCAGCGGGCAGGCCTATTTCGAGCGGGTGCAGGAGGGCGTGTTCGCTGTGGCCGGGTGCAACGGCTCGGGGGTGGCGCGGGGCACCCTGTGGGGACGGTTGCTGGCGGAGTTGGCGTCAGGCGTCGATTCGCCGCTGCTGCGCACGGTGATGCAGCGGGCGCAACCCGGCTGGCTGCCGCCGCGTCCGTTCTTCGACATCGGCGCAAGGCTGCGCATGCGCATGGAGGCGGTCAGGGCCCGGACAGAAATCTGAAGTTGCGCACCTCAAACAAAAACAACCGCTCCACGACACAGGTGATCCACCATGCGCGTCCATGCACTTTCCCTGGCGATCCTGCTGGCGGCCGGCTCGTCCGCCGCCCTCGCCGATGAAACCGTCAACATCTCCAACTGGAACGGCTACATCGCCGACGACACGTTGCCCGACTTCACCCGGCTCACCGGCATCAAGGCGACCTACGACATCCACGACAGCAACGAGGTGCTGGAGTCCAAGCTGATGACCGGCAACACCGGGTACGACGTGGTCAGCCCGTCGAACCATTTCCTGTCGCGCCTGATCAAGGCCGGCGCGATCCAGAAACTCGACAAGTCGCAGCTGCCGAACTGGAAGAACCTCGACCCGGTGCTGATGAAAAAGCTTGAGGTCAACGACCCCGGCAACCAGTACGGCTATCCGTACATGTGGGGCACGGCGGGCATCGGCTACAACGTCGAGAAGATCAAGGCGATCTTCGGCAGCACCGACGTGACCCGTTCATGGAAGCTGTTCTTCGACGAGGACAACATCCGGAAGCTGAGCCAATGCGGCGTGGCGATCATCGACAACCCGACCCAGGTCTTGCCGGTCACCCTCAACTACCTGGGCCTGCCGCCCCACAGCCACGAACCGGCGGACTACAAGCAGGCCGAGCGGCTGTTGCTGAAGATCCGCCCGTATGTGCAGTACTTCCATGCCTCCAAGTACATCAGCGACCTGGCCAACGGCAACGTCTGCGCGGTGATCGGCTTCAACGGCGATGTGGTCCAGGCCGCCGCCAGCGCCCGGGATGCGAAAAACGGCATCGACATCGCGTACTCGATTCCCGAAGAGGGCTCGACCCTGTGGTTCGACATGGTGGTCATGCCCAAGAACGCCCCGCACGCCCGCAACGGCTACACGTACATGAACTACCTGCTGGAGCCCAAAGTGATCGCCAACATCAGCAACAGCATCCACTACGCCAACCCCAACGCCGCCGCAGACGCTCTGGTGACGTCGGCGGTGAGGCAAGACCTGGCGATCTACCCGCCCAGGGAGGTGATGGACAAGCTGTTCACCGTGGAAGAGTTGCCGGCGGCGATCGCCCGGTTGACGACGCGGCTGTGGACCCGGCTGAAAACCAACACCTGAGTGCCCGGGCCTTCATCCTTGCCGGTTCATCTCGCTAAAGGACGCCTGGCACACCACCCGGTTCCGGCCTTCGGCCTTGGCCCGATACAGTTGCCGGTCGGCCCGGGTGACCAGTGCGGCGGGGGCGTTGTCGGCCGGATCCGCCAGGCCGACGCCGATGCTCACGGTGATCTGGCCGACCACCGGAAAGTGCGCCTCGGCGACGGCGGCGCGGATCTTCTCGGCGACGATGTCCGGGGTGTCCGGCTGGGCGATCTCCGGCAGCAGCACGGCGAATTCCTCGCCGCCGTAGCGGGCCACGAAGTCGGTGGCGCGGGTGTTGGCCTGGATGAGCTGCGCCAGTTGCCGCAGCACGTCGTCGCCCACCGCGTGGCCGTGGGTGTCGTTGGTGCGCTTGAAGTGATCGGCGTCGATCAGCAGCAAGGCGAACGGGCGGCCGGTGCGGCGGAACAGCAGGCTGTATTCGGTGAGTTTCTCGTCGAAGCGGCGACGGTTGTGGACGCCGGTCAAGGCATCGTGGGTCGCCAGCGTCAGCAGCTCGGCGTTGGCCTGGACGAGGGCGGCGGTGCGCAGGGCGACCGTGGCTTCCAGCGAGGCGTTGGCCTGTTGCAGTTCGCGTTCCTTGCCGAGCAGGGAGCGGGTCATGGCGTCGATGGACTGGCCGAGCTGGGCGATCTCCTGCACCGGGTGCTGCAGTGCGAAGCGCACGCCGGATTCGTGGTTCTGCACCTGCCGGGCCGAGCGCGCCAGGTGTTCGATCGGACGGCTCAGGTACAGCGCCAGGTAGTGGCCGACCAGCGCGAACCCGACGGCGGCGATGCCGCCCAGCAACAGCAGTTTGTAGAACAGCGAACGCGCCGGCTGCAGGGCGGTGTCCAGCGGCTGGCGCACGGCGATCGACCAGGACAGCGCCGTGCTGGCGGGGGTCGGCACCGTGACCTGGGCGGTCAGGTAACCGTTGGCGGCGATCCAGCCGGGCGAGGCGGGGTCGGTGGGCGCCAGTTGCTGGCCGACCAGCGCTTCGGGGTACAGCACTTTGCCGTCGTGGTCGATGATCAGCGCTTCGATATCCGGTGCGGCGTCCTTGTGCGAGACCGCCGAATCGACGATCCGCGTCACCCAGCTCCAGTGGGCGTGGGCGCCGAGCACGCCGATCACCCGGCCTTCGGCATTGTGGATCGGCGCGGCGAAGTCGATGAAGCGCAGCGGCTCGCCGTTCGGCAGGCCCGGCAGCAGTTTGGCCAGCAGCACGGCCTCGTGCGGGTCGCCCGTGTACTCACCGCGCAGGCCGGCCTGGAACCACGGCCGCTGCTG
Organism: Pseudomonas sp. B7(2017); assembly: GCF_002112745.1. NCBI lineage: Bacteria > Pseudomonadati > Pseudomonadota > Gammaproteobacteria > Pseudomonadales > Pseudomonadaceae > Pseudomonas > Pseudomonas sp. B7(2017). Next base: position 197,435 of record NZ_NEIP01000008.1, read on the forward strand.
CACCGACTGGCCCACCAGCAGCCCGTTGACGGCCTGGTGCACCCGGCCTTCGGCGTCGGCCACGCCCATCCACGCGTATTCGGCGCGGGCTTCGCTGCGCAGTTTCATCGAGGTCAGGATGGCCGGATTGTCCAGGTCGCCGCGCTCCAGGTGCGGCGCCCGGCTGAGCAAGTAGACCTCCAGTTGCCGTTCGCGCAACTGCTGGCCCAGCAGCGCCGCCGCCGAGTGCGCGTTGCTCAGCAAGGCGTTGCCGCTGGCCTGCTTCATTTGTTCGGTGGCGATGTGGCCGATGTAGAAACCGACGCTCAGCAGCGTCAGGAGAGAAAGACCGGCAAACCAGAGAGTCAGGTGGCTTCGCAGACTGGCTTTGAGCATGGGCGGTGTCTGTTCTTATTGGAGTGGCGCCATGGTAGGCGCATTCGCGCTCGGGCTGCCAGTGAGTGCGGGACGAGAAAACCGCCAAGTTTGATATCAATGAGCTATCGCGTCCGGTAAAGTGTGCGCCGCCCGAGAGATGGATCCCGGGCGTTCACCTTATGGAGTCACGCAGTGAAGTACCTCAGCAAAGTCGTCGCCGCCGCACTGTTCGGTGCGGTTCTGGCAGGTTGCACCGGCACCCCGATGAACACCCAGCATTACGACACCAGCCAATACACCGTGATTGGCCACAGCGAAGCCAGCGCCACCGGCATGCTGCTGTTCGGCTGCATCCCGATCCGTCAGAACAGCCGTTTCGTCCGCGCCCAGAGCGCCGCGATCCAGGCCCGCGGCGGCGATGCCATGATCAACACCCAGGTCCAGGAAAACTGGTTCTGGGCCTGGGTCCTCACCGGCTACACCACCAAGGTGTCCGGCGACGTGATCAAGCTGAAAACCGCGCAGTAAGCGACGGCGAAGGCGAAAAAAAAACCGGCTGATCAGGCCGGTTTTTTTATGGGTGATGCAGTTGTAGGGATTAGGCGACGCGGCGCTCCAGCAGGCGGTCGGAACCACCTTCGGCGACGCGGCGCTCCAGCAGACGATCCGAGCCACCTTCGGCGACGCGGCGTTCCAGCAGACGCTCCGAACCACCTTCGGCGACGCGGCGTTCCAGCAGACGGTCCGAACCACCTTCAGCCACTCGACGCTCCATCAGACGATCCGAGCCACCTTCGGCGACGCGGCGCTCCAGCAGACGCTCCGAACCACCTTCGGCGACGCGGCGTTCCAGCAGACGCTCCGAACCACCTTCAGCCACTCGACGCTCCATCAGACGGTCCGAACCGCCTTCGGCCAAACGGCTTTCGATCAGTTTGTCCGAGCCGCCTTCGGCGATCATCGTGTGGGCGGAAGGGGCTGCAAAAGCGTTCAGCGCAAGTACCGAGAAAGCGATGCCGAGGATGGTTTGGCGTTTCATGATCGTGTGCTCCAGGGTGTTGTCGGTGGGTATGGAGCCGATGTTACGCCCGGGATTTTTTAAGAGAACTTCATTGCGCTGATGGTGACTATCGATGCCGCCGATGAGGGCCGCAATCAAGGTCAGCCATCCGGATCAAGGCCTCGCGGGGCGAACGCACAACTCGCCCGTGGCGCGGATCAGGGCCAGTTCATGCAGGGCGTCCTGAGCCAGCCCCTTACGCGCCCCGGCCAGCCACGCCGTGCAGTCCGGATCCTGGCGATAGGGCGCGAAGGCGGCCCATTGCTGCAGCAGCCGGGTCTGCAGTTCATCGAGGCGGGGCCTGATCTGCTTGCCCAGATCCGGGCGCGGCGTGTCCGGCGCGGCGCCGGCCGCCTGCCACTGTGATAGGAGGCCGTACTGCACCAGTTTGTTGGCTTCCATCTGGGCGGCGATCAATTGCGCGACGTCTTCCGGGTCGAGCTTTTGCTCGGCGGCCAGGGTCCGGGCGTTGGCGATCACCTGGGCTTCCCGGGCACTGTCCTGGATCGGCTTGCCGCTGTCCCATTTGGTCAGCGCCACCAGGTCGCCGATGTTCAGGCGTTCGTTGAGGGTCGCCAGCAAGGGTTTCAAGGACTCGGGAGATGGAGCAGCCTGGGCGGTGAGGGTGATCGTCGCAAGCAATGCGCACGTCATCAAACGCAGGGAGTGGGGCACGTCGGCAACCTCTATGAAGGGGCGTGTTGTTTACCACAACGGCGCGGCGGAACCCACCGATGGGTCACACCGGAGCATTTGCGGCAGAGGCCCGAAATGTTCATTGCGCCTTTGCGGCAACTCGCTGAAGCTATCGGTCATCAGCCCCGACCGCCGAGACGGATCTCTACCCCATGCAAAACCCTGCCGCCCAACGCCCCCTCTGGCAAACCTACTTTCTGTTCCTGGCGCCGATGGTGCTGTCGAACTTCCTGCAATCGATGTCCGGCACGGTCAACAGTATCTACATCGGCCAGATGCTCGGCACCCAGGCGTTGGCGGCGGTGTCGGGAATGTTCCCGATCATCTTTTTCTTCATTGCGCTGGTCATCGGCCTGGGTGCCGGGGCGGGCGTGCTGATCGGCCAGGCCTGGGGCGCGCGGGAGGCGCACATGGTCAAGGCGATCTCCGGCGCAACGTTGCTGTTGGGGGTGCTGATCGGTCTGGCGGCAGCGGTGCTGGGCAGCGTGTTTGCGCGGCCGGCGTTGCAGGGCCTGGGCACGCCGGCGGATGTGCTGGACGACGCGGTGGCCTATGCCCACGTGATGATGTGGATCTTGCCGTCGATGCTGGTGTTCGTGCTGTTCACCCAGTTGCTGCGCGGGGTGAGCGACACGCTGTCGCCGCTGCTGGCGCTGATGGTCTCGACCGGCGTCGGCCTGGCGCTGACGCCGGCCTTGATCCGCGGCTGGCTGGGGTTGCCGCAGATGGGCATCCAGAGCGCGGCGTACGCAGGGCTGGCGGGCAACCTGGCGGCGATGGGCTGGCTGGCGTGGCGGCTGATCCGCAAGGGGCACCCGCTGGCGCCGGACCGGGAGTTCTTCGCGGCGCTGCGCATGGACGGGGCGATCCTGGGCAAGGTGTTGCGCATCGGCCTGCCGACCGGGGTGCAGATGATCGTGCTGTCGCTGTCGGAGCTGGTGATCCTGGCGCTGGTGAACCAGCACGGCTCCCAGGCGACGGCGGCCTATGGCGCGGTCACGCAGATCGTCAACTACGTGCAGTTCCCGGCGCTGTCGATCGCCATCACCGCGTCGATCCTCGGCGCCCAGGCCATCGGCGCCGGCCGGCTCGAACGGCTGGGACCGATCCTGCGCACGGGGCTCTGGATCAACGTGGGCCTGACCGGCGGCCTGATCGTGCTGGGCTACCTGGCGTCGCATTGGCTGTTGGGGCTGTTCCTGACCGAGGACGCGACCCGGGCGATGGCCGAGCACCTGCTGCACATCATGCTGTGGAGCCTGCTGGTGTTCGGCTTCCAGGCGATCATCGGCGGGATCATGCGCGCCAGCGGCACGGTGCTGGTGCCGGTGGGGGTGGCGATCTTGTGTGTGGTCGGCGTGCAATTGCCGGCCGCCTACTGGCTGGACGGGCACTACGGCCTCCAGGGCGTGTGGATGGCTTTTCCGCTGGCTTACCTGGGGATGCTGGTGCTGCAGACGCTGTATTACAGAATGGTCTGGCAGCATCAGAAGATCGAACGGCTGGTGTAATCCCCTGAGGCGAGGGAGCAAGCTTCCTCGCCTCAGGGATGGCCGCTTGCCGGTCAGGCGTTGCCGGCCCATAGCGCAGGACGGCGACCCTGCCACGGCAGGGCCTGTTCCAGTTGCGCCGCCAGGCGCAGCAGCACGTCATCGGCGCCGAAGCGGGCGGCCAGTTGCAGGCCGATCGGCAGGCCGTTGCGGGAGATGCCCAACGGCAACGAAACCGCCGGGGTTCCCGCCACGTTGAACACCGGCGTGAACGGCGAATGCTCGAACACCCGTGCCGTCCATTGCCGGCCGTCCAGCCGCTCGGCGCCGTGGTTGTAGGCGCCGAGGGCTTGCGGCAATTGCGGCAGGGTCGGGGTCAGCAGCACATCGATCGTCCCGAACCACGCGGCGACCTGCCGGGCAATGCTGTTGCGCAACTCCAGCGCCGCCGCAAAGTCCGTGCCCCGGGATTGCTGGCCGAAGGCGTAGCAGGCGAGGGTGGCCGGCTCCAGGGTGCTGCGGTCGATGGGGCGGCGGGCGGCACCGGCGAGGTGGTCGATCCAGCGCACCAGGCTCGCGCACCAGATGTGCGCGTTGGCGTTGACGAAGGCGTCCCACGAGACGCCGAGCGGCGCTTGCACGGTCTCGACCCGGTGGCCGAGCGCTTCGAGTTCGCGGGCGGTGCCGGACAGCGCCTCCTTGATCTCTGGGTCGACGGCGGCGCCGTTCCACGGCGTGTCGAGCACGCCGATGCGCAAACGGCCCGGATCGCGGCCGACCTGGGCCAGAAAGCCCTCGGCCGGCGCGGCGGTGTGGTACGGATCCCCCGGCGCCCAGCCCTGCACCACGTCCATCAACGCTGCGCTGTCACGCACCGAACGCGACAGGCCCAACTGCACGCCGAGGCCGGCGAACACTTCGTCCATCACCGGCCCGTGGGAACTGCGGCCCCGGGTCGGTTTGAGCCCCACCAGGCCGTTGAACGCCGCCGGCACCCGGATCGAGCCCGCCGCATCGGTGGCGTGGGCGATGGGCACGATGCCGGCGGCGACGGCCGCCCCGGCGCCGCCGCTGGATCCGCCGGCGGAGCGTTGCGCATCCCACGGGTTGCGCGTCGGGCCTTGCAGGGTGGAATCGGTTTCGGTGCTGAACGCCATTTCCGGCGTGGTGGTGCGGCCCAGCGTGAGCAGGCCGGCGGCGTTGAAGCGTTGCATCAGGTGGGAGTCGTTCGGTGCCACGAGCCCTTGGGCGAGGCGGCTGCCCAATTCATTGCGGCGGCCGGCGGCGGTGATGGCCAGATCCTTGATCAGGAACGGCACGCCGGCCAACGGGCCGCTGCCGGGCGTCACGGTGGGCGCCCAGTGTTCGATCACCGCATTGAGCGACGGGTTGACCCGTTGCACGGCTTCGCTGGCCAATGCGGCCAACGTCTGGGGGGTGACGTCACCGGCGGCGACCAACCGCGCCAGGCCGATGCCGTCGTGGGCGGCGTATTCTTCGAGCTTCATCAGGGGCACTCCAGTAAGGGGAGGCTTGATCCTAAGTCGCGCCAGCGGCGGTGATTAGCCCATAATCCCGGCATGCAATGTGCCGCAAACGGCACAGTCCGCCGTCGGGAAGGTGTACGGATGAAACGCGATTTGAATGACACGCTGGTGTTCGTGCAGGTGGTGCGCCTGGGCAGTTTCACGGCGGCGGCCCATGCCTTGCAGATTCCCAAGACCACGGTCAGCCGGCGGGTGCGGGAACTGGAGCAGGCCATCGGCGCACAGCTGCTGCGCCGCACCACGCGCCAGCTGAGCCTGACCGAGGCCGGCGCCGTGTACTACGAGCGATGCCAGTCCGTCGCCGACACCCTGGAGCAGGCCGAATACGCCGTGCAGCAATTGCGCGAAGGGCCCCGCGGCTGGCTGCGGGTGACGGTGCCGTTCTCGTTCGGCGTCAGTTGGTTCGCGCCGATGCTGGCCGGGTTTCGCCAGCGCTATCCGCAGGTGCGCCTGGAGATCCTGGCGTCCCATGTGCCGCTGGATCTGGTGGGCGAGAAGATCGACCTGGCGCTGCGCCTCGGCGCGCTGCCGGATTCGAGCCTGATCGCCCGGCGGCTGGCGAGCTTTCCCACGGGCCTGTTCGCCGCGCCGGCCTACCTTGAGCGCGAGGGGCATCCCGCAGGTCCCGAAGAACTGATGCGCCACCGGACGCTGACCTTGCACCAGGCCCGGCGCGATGTCGGTTATGTCTGGCCGTTGCGCCGGGCCGGCGGGCGGCTCAAGGATTACCGCGTCGACCCGCAGATCCTGGCCAACGACCCTGCGCTGCTGCGCGACGCCTTGCTGGCCGGCGAGGGGCTGACGCTGGCGATGGAGCAGAGCCTGGACGAGGATGTACGGGCCGGGCGGCTGGTGCGGGTGCTGCCCGAGTGGATCGGCCCGCCCCAAGACCTGAACGCGGTGACCGCCCGCGAGCATGTGCCGTCGCCGAAGGTCACCGCGCTGATCGCTTACTTGAAGGCGCACATGGCCGGCGAGGTGGCATGAGCGGCGGATGTTTGCTTAAGTCAATCGAGGTGCCCGAGAGCGGAGAGTCCCATGTCGATCCGATGGCTGTTGGCGGCAATGTCGTGTCTGGGCGCAGTGTCCGCCGCGTCGGCGGCCGAGTACGAGCAGGTCAATACGGCAGCCAGCCAGATCAGTTTCACCTACAGCCAGATGGGCTCGCGGATGTACGGTACGTTCGGCCGGTTCGACGCCACCCTGGCGTTCGACACCGACCGCCTCGCCGACGCCCGCACCACGCTGCGCATCGACCTCACCAGCATTGACGCCGGCAGCGAGGACGCCAACACCGAACTGGTGAAGCCGGCCTGGTTCGACACCGTGAAATACCCGGTGGCGGTGTTTGAGTCGACCCGCTTCGATCCGGCCGGCGCCGACCGCTACCGGGTCACCGGCCGGCTCACCCTCAAAGGCATTTCCCGCGAGGTGCAGGTGCCGGTGCACCTGAAGCCGGGCGACGGCATCGGCATCTTCGACGGTGCGCTGACGCTCAAGCGCGACGACTTCGGCCTCGGTGCGGGGGAATGGGCGGACACCGTGGTGTCGAAGGACATCGACATCAAGTTCAAGGTGGTGGCGCCGCAGCAGTGACGGGCCTCAGTAGGCCCGCCAATGCCCCGGCACCCAGCGCCATTGGTTGCCGCCCCAGCGGTAATGGCCCTGTACCCAGTGATAGCCCGGCGCAGGCATGACCGGCACCACTTCCACCGGCGGGGGTGGCCGGTGCGGCCGGGCCGGGGCGACGACGCAGCCGGACAGGGTGATCGCCGCCAGCGCGGCGGCGATCAGGGTTTTGACGGATCGCGACATGACGGTGTTCCTGAAGAGGGGCGTTTGCGGTCGGTTCACGGTCAGCGCACCCAATGGCCTTCGACCCAGTACCAGTTAGGTCCGCGCGCCTGCCAGTGCCCCGGTTTCCAGCGGGCACCATGGCGCACCACCGGCTGCCAGTGGCCGGGCACCCAGGCGTAGCCGCGTCCTTCCCAGCGCCAGTGGCCTTGGTCCCAGGCGTAGCCGGGGCGAGCGCCGGGCATCGGTTCCACGCGCATCGGCGGCGGCGCTTCCCGGATGATGACTTCGGGCTGGGCGAACGCCGGCGTGCCGGCCAACGCCGCGACCGTCAACGGCACCAGCAGCAGGGCTTTGCGCCAACGGGACAACGAACGGACAACGTTCATGACAACTCCTCAAGGCCTGCCTCGGAAAGTGAGCGCAGTTGAAGAATTGGACGCCGAATCGGCGAAAGATCCGCTGCCGGGCAGATGAAATTTTTGTCAGCCATGCACCGCCAGATCCGACGGACACCGCAATCCCCCGCACAAGGTATGATGTCGCCGCTTGCCGGGCATCAGTCGCCCGGCGACTGTGCCTTACGCCGGAGTCCGCCCGCCATGCCCCGCATCACCCACTTCAAGTCACCGTGCCCCGAAGGCATCAACAGCCAGATTCTGCAGATGGTCGTCGATTACCTGACCGACATCAGCGCCATCGGCCTGGGCCCCAGCAACCTGCTGTACAACGTCTACCAGTACGCGGTCGGCTACGAGGTGCACCTGTACCTGGAGGCGTTGAACGGGGAGAAGGGCACGGAGGTGGAACTGTTGGTCGCCACCGACGAGGACGATCCGGAGCAGGTCGCCGGGTTCTTGCTGTACCTGCCGGTGCAGGGCGATTGGGAGGCGTGCAACGTCGCCTACCTGGCCGTGCGTGAAGGGCATCGGCGCCAGGGCCTTGCGCGGGCGATGGTCGGCGAGATGCTGGCCCGTTACCCCCATGCCGAACTGACGTGCACCGTGGGCAAGGTGCCGTACTTCGAAGCCATGGGCTTTCAGGTGATCGGCCAACGGGCGACGCAGGTGCTGATGAGCACCCGCCATCACCGCAGCAGCGGACTGAGCGGCTACATCGACACGACGCCGATCTACCGCTCGCTGGAAGTGCAGCAGATCCACACCTACCTTTTGCAGAAGCACGGCAAGCGGGCGATGCTCGATGCGGAAAAGCAGCGCGACCGGCATCTGGACCAGGTGACGCGGCGCACGGAAGCGTTTGTCCGCCAGCGCCTGACCCTGCACTGATTCCCCGCGCGGCGGCACCGGTTTACGCAGACAAAAAAAGAGCCTCAAGACTCTTTGATGGGGAGGAAGTAGAGCCCGTGAGGCTCAAGATGCGCATGAAGCGAAGCGCGGGCTTGATAGGGGTTCAATGCACCCGCGCCTACGCAGCGGTCTGGCGGACCAGCGGCTGCGTAACTCCATCGTAGGAAGGTGCGCGGGCGGCCTCAAGTACCGTCAGTCACCTGCTTTGCGGCTCTTTCGACCAAGGCGAAAACCACGGCGAACAGCTCGTCGCGGGCCTGGGCGGCAGTGATCTCTTCGCTCGCCGCCGCCTGGGACAGCGCCTCGGCGGCGCCCAGCATCGCGCGCAGGCTCGCTTGGGTGATGGCTGCACCCTGAGTGAAGGGCAGCAATGCATTTCGGCACTTTTCCAGGAAGATCGCTTCGTACTCCCGTTTGATCTTCTCCAGCTCCGGTGTGCTGGCCAATGCGGCGATCACCCCGGGAATCTCTTTGCCTTGGGTCAGCACGCAGTCGACGTATTGCGTGGCGATCACCTGCGCAGTGTCGGTCAGGCGCGGCGCGCAGGTGGCCAGCGCGGCGTCCATCAGAGCGGTCTGGCGCCGGTCGAAATCCTGGTACAGCGCGGCCAGCAGGCCGGCCCGGGTGGTGAAGTGGTCGTAGACCACCGGTTTGGTCACGCCGGCCTTCTCCGCCAGATACCCAAGGGTCAGGGCGTCGGTGCCTTGTTCGCGAATCAGCTGCCAGGCCTGTTCGAGCAGTTGGCGATGGCGATCCGCCCGCGACAGGCGTCGCCGGGGCTGGGCGGGTTTGGGGATTTCGGTGGTTGACATGGGTTATATACCAAACGTAGTTTACTTTCGGTAGCTTACCGATAGTAGCTTGCCTGGAGTATAGAGCCCCCGGCGCGCGTCCACCACCTGGAGATTCCCATGCACGCATTGATTGTTGTGGATCATCACGATGACCGTTCATTGACCCATGCGCTGGCGCAACGGATCGCGCAAGGCGTGACGGCGGCCGATCCGGCCCACACGGTCGAAATCGCCGACCTGCATGCCGAAGGTTTCGATCCGCGTTTCACCCGGGCGGACTGGGCCGTGCACCACCGCGAATCGCCGCCGCCAGCGGATGTCCTGGCCGAGCAGGCGCGCATCGACCGCGCCGATGCGTTGGTGCTGGTCTTTCCGGTGTTCTGGTGGGCGATGCCCGGGCTGCTCAAAGGTTGGATCGACCGGGTGTTCAGCAACGGCTGGGCCTTCGATTTCGACGGCGGAACGGGGCTTTCGAAGAAGCTGGGCCGCTTGCACGTGCACTTGGTCGGCCTCGGCGGGGCGGACGCTGGCACTTACGAACGGCACGGCTACGGTGCGGCGATGAAGGCGCAGATCGAGCACGGCATCTTCGACTACTGCGGGGCGAGGGTGGGTCGTTCGACGCTGTTGCTGGAATCGGAGCTGCAGGATCCGGCGCTGCATCTGCAAACCGCCCACGCGCTGGGGCTCGGCCTGTTCAAGTGAAGGCCGGCCCCGCCCGAAACATCAGGCGCCGGGCCAACCGGCCTTGTCGAGCGCGGCGAGCAAGGTGTCGGCGTCCAGCGCCGGCACCGTGTGCCCGTTGCCTTCGGTGGTCTCGGCCGCCAGCAAGGCGTTGATGATGGCTTCTTCGACCGCTTCGGTGGCCGCCAGGAACAGCGCGCTGATGTGGTCGTTGGTGACCATGCGCAGCCCGTCGCAGGTCGGTGCGCCCTTGCGTTCGTAGGCGGCGGGCGGGATGTGGTCGTTGCCGGTGGCGAAGGCGATGAACAGGTCGCCGCTCTGGTCTTCGTTGCCGCCCCCGGTGCGGGCCAGGCCAAGGCTGGCCCGTTGCGCCAGGCGTGTGCATTGGTGCGGCAGCAACGGCGCGTCGGTGGCCAGGCAGACGACGATCGATCCCATGCCCGGATGCGGCAGGGCCGCGTCCGTGAACGGTGAGGCCTTCGGTTCCAGAAAACGGCCCACCGGGTAGCCGTCCACCCGCAGTTCCCGGCGCACGCCATGGTTGGCCTGGACGATGGCCCCCACCGTCCAGCCACCTTGGGTCGTGTCCAGGCGGCGCGACGCGGTGCCGATGCCGCCCTTGAACTCGTGGCAGACCATGCCGCTGCCGCCGCCGACGGCGCCTTCCGCCACCGGGCCGCCCGTCGCCGCGTTGGCGGCGTCGAATACATGTTCGGGTTTCACGTGGAAGCCGTTGATGTCGTTGAGCAAGCCGTCGAAGGTCTCCAGCACCACCGGCATGTTCCAGTACAGGCGGCCGTCGTCCGGTTGCTGCGCCCGATCCTGCGCGATCAACGCATCGCGCACCACGCCCAGGCTGTGGGTGTTGGTGAAGGCCACCGGGCTGGTCAACAGGCCCGCTTCGCGAATCCACTCCAGCCCCGTGGCGTCGCCGTTGCCGTTGAGCACATGCACCCCGGCGAAGCACGGTTGACGGTTGGTCGAACCGGCGCGGGGCTCGATCAGGGTGACGCCGGTGCAGATGTCGCGGCCGGCGGCGCTGCGGCCGCGCACGCTGCTGTGGCCGACCCGCACGCCGGGCACGTCGGTGATGGCGTTGAGCGGGCCGGGCTGCAACCGGCCGATGCGGATGTTCAGGTCTCTGGCGCGGGGTTTCATCGGTTCAGTCTCTCGGTAAAGGTGAAGGGGTGTGCACAACGGTCTTGCCTGGGCCCTGCGGCGATTTGGATGACGCCATCGCCAGCAGGCTGGCTCCCACAGTGGATCGTGGGTGTGCATGGAATCTGCGGTCAGCTCTCAAACCTGCAGTTGATGCTTGCTACTGACCATTCTTGACCTTGCTCCACACCCGCGTGCGCACACGTTCGGTGGCTTTGGGCAGCGGTTCGAGGGTGAACAGCGTCGCCATCGCCGAGGCGGGCGGGTAGACCGCGAGGTTGTCACGGGTGGCCGCGTTGAGCAGCGCGGTGGCCGCGCGGTTGCCGTTGGGGTAGGACAGGTGGTCGGTGACCGGCGCGATGACCTCCGGGCGCAGCAGGTAATCGATGAACGCCAGGCCTTGGGCCGGGTGCGGTGCGTCCTTGAGCAGCACCAGCGTGTCGAACCACACCGGCGCGCCTTCCTTGGGCAGACTGTAGGCGATTTTCACGCCGTTGCCGGCCTGTTCGGCGTTGGTCTTGGCTTCGAGCATCGCCCCCGACCAGCCGACCGCCACGCAGATGTTGCCGTTGGACAGGTCGCTGATGAACTTCGACGAATTGAAGTAGGCGATGTGCGGGCGCAGCTTGAGCAGCAGCGCTTCGGCCTTGCGGTAGTCCCCGGCGTCGGTGCTGTTGGGCGGCAGGCCGAGGTAATGCAGGGCCACCGGCAGCATCTCCGAGGGGGAGTCGAGCATGGCCACGCCGCACTCGCCAAGCTTGACCAGGTTCTCTTCCTTGAACACCAGGTCCCAGGAATCCACCGGCGCCTTGTCGCCGAGGGCGGCGCGCACCTTGTCGATGTTGTAGCCGATGCCGTTGGTGCCCCACAGGTAGGGCACGGCGTAGCGGTTGCCGGGGTCGTTGTCGGCCAGTTTGCCGAGCAGGCCGTCGTCCAGGTTCTTCCAGCCCGGCAACCGGTCGCGGGGCAGCGGGGCGAGGGCGCCGGCCTGGATCAGGGTCGGCAGGCTGTAGTTGCTGGCCACCACCACGTCGTAGCCGCTGCGGCTGGTCATCAGCTTGCCTTCCAGCACCTCGGCGCTGTCGAAGGTGTCGTACACCGGCTCGATGCCGCTGTCGCGCTTGAAGTCATGCAGGGTCGTCGGGCCGATGTAGTCGTACCAGTTGTAGACGTGCACGCTCGGCGCGTCAGTGGCCATGGCGGCCGAAGCCACCGCCACGCAGGCGCCAAGGCCCAGGTTGATATACCCACGGTGACGACGCATGATGCGGCACTCCTGGCCTGCGGCAGGCCGGTGATTGACGGGAGCGCTCAGGCTATCGGGCCGGCGGCGGCCCACCCATTCCCATCAAGGGTTACTCAAAAGGGGTAGTGCGTGGACGCATTGCTGAAGGAACTGCCCGTTCACCAGAGCCTGGCGCGGATGTTCGGCGCCGTGGGCCGGGACGGTTTCTGGCGCGCGCTGGTGGATACCCTGCGGTTGCTGGTGCCGCTGGACAATGCCCTGGTGGCGCTGATGGCGCCGGGCCGGGCGCCGCAGTTGCTGACCGATTTCGACAGCGCGGCCCACCCCGACGAGCAGGAAGACCTGGCCGGCTACAGCGCCGGCCTGTACCAGCTCGACCCGTTTCACCAGGCGGCGGTCGCCGGCATCGCCGACGGGCTGCACAGCCTGGCGTCGGTGGCGCCGGACCAGTTCATGCAGAGCGAGTACTACCAAAGCTACTTCCGCTCGGTGGTCGGGGCCGATGAGCTGCAGTTTCTGGTCAACGTCGAGGGTGGGGTGCTGAGCCTGTCGTTGGGCCGTTCGACGGTGTTCGGCACTGAAGAGCAGGGGCGCCTGCTGTGCGTGCGCGACTGGGTACTGGCGGCGATGCGTCGGCATGCGCAGTTGCTGCCGCCGCAAGGCGCGGTCGCCGAAGCGCCGGCCGGGGATCTGGCGTCGTTGCTAGACCGCTTCGACGCGCGCCTGACGCAGCGGGAAATCGACACCGCGCGGCTGATCCTGCAAGGCTTCTCCAGCAAGGCCATCGCCCGGGAACTGGGCATCTCGCCGGAGACCGTGAAGGTGCACCGGCGCAACCTCTACCACAAGCTCAACGTCACCGGGCACGGCGAGCTGTTCGCGCTGGTGCTGCGGCCTGCCTGACACACCGCCATCGCCAGCAGGCTGGCTCCCACAGGGATCCGGGTGTTCACGGGCTCGGTGTTCAACCGCAATCCCCTGTGGAACCAGCCTGTCAGGCCCATCATTCTTGGCTGACAGACCGCCATCGCGGGCAAGCCCGCTCCCACAGTGTCCGAGGTGTTCGCGGATTCTGCATACACCCGCGATGGCGGTGCGTCAGTCTCCCACGATGCTGGTAATGCGCACGATGGACCGCAGCGTCAGTCCAGGCGCCTGAACACCAAGGCCTTCAGGCCGCTTTGCGGATCGATGTCGGGAAACTCCGGCGGGTTCTCCAGCCGCCGATCGAAACGCAGCCCGGGCGCTTCCCGCGTCACGCCCTCGATCAGGAAATCCGGGCCGAACGACGGATCGTTCATGCAGGCCAGCACCGTGCCTTGCGGGGTCAGCAGTTCCGGCAGGCGGCGCAGCACGCGCTGGTAGTCCTTGGTCAGCAGGAAGCTGCCTTTCTGAAACGACGGCGGGTCGATGATCACCAGGTCATACGGCCCGCCGTTGATCACCTTGCCCCAGGACTTGAACAGGTCGTGGCCGAGGAAACTCACCTTGCCCAGGTCATGGCCGTTCAGGCGGTGGTTGTCCCGGCCCCGGCTCAGGGCGGCGCGGGACATGTCCAGGTTGACCACATGGCTGGCGCCGCCCTCGATGGCCGCCACGGAAAAGCCGCAGGTATAGGCGAACAGGTTCAGCACCCGCTGGCCCGCCGCCTGCCCGCGCACCCAGTCGCGCCCGTAGCGCATGTCGAGGAACAGCCCGGCGTTCTGCTTGCGGCCCAGGTCCACCCGGTACTTCAGGCCGCCCTCGACGAGGGTCATCTCGTCGATTTCCTCGCCCAGCAGCCATTCGGCGGTGCTTTGCGGCAGGTAACGGTGCTGGATCAACAGGGTGTGGGCGCCGGACTGGCGCCACTGCGCCGATCCGGTGAGTTCCAGCAGCATCCCCTTGAGCGCTTCGAGCCGCTGCGCCTCCGGTTCCTTGAACAGCGACACCAGCACCACGCCCTGCAGCCAGTCCACGGTGACCTGCTCCAGATCCGGCCAGCAACGCCCGCGCCCATGGAACAGGCGGCGGGCCTCGGCGGGGGGCGAGGCCAGCGCGTCGAGCAGATGGGCGTGGAGGAGGGCAAGGGCTTGAGGGGTCATCAATCGGAATCGGCAAACGAAAAGGGCGGGCATTTTACCCACAAAAAACCGGCGTCGCGGACTCTGCCTGCGGGCAGCGGGAAAATCGTCTGTATCAAAAATGAATTTCCTCGCAGGCATCGGCTCATACCAGATAAGAAGCGGATCCGATCCGCGACACTGTTCATGCAATTCAGGGAGTGACCGTTCATGTGCCCAGTACCGACGGCGAATTCGCGACGGCCTGGCGAGTTGATTCTGGTGGTCGAGGACGATCCGCTGATTCTGGAGTTTCTCTGCGAAATCCTGCAGGAGGAGGGTTTCCGGGTCGAGCCGCAGACCAGCGCCGACGCGGCGTCCGAGTATCTGGAGGCCCACGCGCCGGAGGTGGCGCTGCTGCTCACCGACATCACCATGCCGGGCACGCTCAACGGGGCGGATCTGGCCAATCTGGTGGGTGACCGTTGGCCGGACAAGCCGGTGATGGTCATGTCCGGCTACGAGACGCCGCAGACCTCCGGGGTTCGGCATCCGGTGGCGTTCATCAAGAAGCCCTGGGCCATCGGCCAACTGCTCGACTGCGTGGCTGTCGCCTTTAAGTCCAAGGCCCCGCGCCTGCTGCACTGATCCTTTGCGCAAGTGTTACATTGCCGGGCACATTTGCCCGGCCCCTTGCCTGAGGATGCGACCCCTTGCCTGCCCTTGATGCTGTGCTCAACCGCGCGTTCGGCGCGTTCCTGTTCGACATGGACGGCACCGTCCTCAACTCTATCGCCGCCGCCGAGCGGATCTGGTCGGCGTGGGCGGTGCACCACGGGGTGGACGTCGATTCGTTTCTGCCGACCATCCATGGCGTGCGGGCCATCGACACCATCCGGCGGCTGAACCTGCCGGGGGTGGATGCGCAGGCGCAGGCGGCGTACATCACCGTGGCGGAAATCGAAGACGTCGAGGGCGTTGTCGAGATTCCCGGCGCGGCGGCGTTCCTCAAGGCCTTGCCGGCGGATCGCTGGGCCATGGTGACCTCGGCGCCGCGGGATCTGGCCCTGCGGCGGATGGCGGCGGCGGGGATCCCCGAGCCGGCGGTGATGATCACCGCCGAAGACGTGACCACCGGCAAGCCGGATCCGGCCGGCTACAGGCTGGCGGCCGAACGCCTGGGCGTCGAGCCGGGCGATTGCCTGGTCTTCGAGGACGCGACCGCCGGCATCCTCGCCGCCGAGGCCGTCGGCGCGCCGCTGATGGTCATCACCGCGACCCACCAGTACCCGCTTGAGACCCCGCACGCGACGATTGACCGTTATGACGGCTTGGAGATCCGCGCCGGCAGCGACGGGCGGTTGTCGCTCAGCGCAAAACGGCGGGATGGCTGACCGCAGGCAACCGAGGCAAGGCATGCAGGGTCCTGTGGGGTACAGGGATTTTGTAGGCGCCCGGGATCCTCGTGGGAGCCAGCCTGCTGGCGATGGCGGCGTGTCAGGCGCCGCTGAAGTCGGCGCCCCGGGTCAATAGATGCCCGGCAGCAAGCGCCAGGTGCGGGCGCAATAGGCGTCGTACTCGCTGCCGAACTGCGCCCGCAGCAGGGCTTCCTCGGAGTGGATGCGCGCGATCAGCGGGATCAGCGTCACCGCCGCCAGCAGCAGGCCCACCGTTGAACGGAACGCCAGCGCCCAGCCGACCGCGTTCACCACCAGCCCCAGGTAGCTCGGGTTGCGCAGGCGCCGGTAGATGCCGTCGGTAACCAGCCGGTGCCCCGGCTGGATGGCCACCAACCCGCTGAAGCGGTGCCCCAGCACGAACACCGGCCACAGGCGCAGCGCGCCGCCGGCGATGAACAGCACAGCCCCCACCCAACGCACGCCTTCGCGGCCGAAGGTCCAGAAGCCGATCCTGTCGCAATACGCCGGCAGCACGGCGCTGACCAGCCCGATCACGCCGAACGCCGGGATCACCCAGCGGTTGGCCCGGTCTTCCCGTTCGCCGGCACTCAGGTTCACCTCGCTGAACAGCGAGGCCACCACCATCGCCAGGGTCGCCAGCGCCACCACCACCAACGCCCCGTGGGAGAAGAACACCGCCACGCCGCCGATGCCCCACATCGCCAGGCCCAGGTACGCGAGCGTGGCCAGCACCGCGACGACGGTCATCTGTGCAGACATCTTCATGGAACCCTCAACCCTGGCTGCCGTTGCGTTGAGTGTAGTTGCCGGTTTCGTCGTGCGGGGCCCCGGCGGCGGGGTGGGCTACGCTTGAGGAAGGGACATCCGCCATCCTCACCGACCGCGGCCCGGCGCGGATGTCGCCGGGCTGCGGCGCACTCCGGAGGCCGTCATGCTGCACATCCGCACGCCGTTGATCCTTCATCCGACGCTCTCGACACCGCAGCGCCGCATTTGGCTGAAACTGGAGAACCTGCAACCGGGCGGCTCGTTCAAGCTGCGCGGCATGGGCCTTCTGTGCAGCCAGGCGGCGGCGCAGGGCAAGTTCAAGGTGGTGTGCCCGTCCGGCGGCAACGCGGGGCTGGCCACGGCGGTGGCGGCGGCCCGGTTGGGCCTGCAGGCCTGCATCGTGGTGCCGCACACCACCCCGGAGGCGACCCGCGCGCGCATTCGCCGGGCCGGGGCCGAGGTGATCGTGCACGGCAAGGTCTGGGACGAGGCCAACCAGCGGGCGCGGGAACTGGCGGGCGCGGCGGACACCGAATACGTGCCGGCCTTCGACCACCCGGTGCTGTGGCGCGGGCACAGCTCGATGGTCGACGAAATCCTCGAGGACTGCCCGCAGGTCGACACCGTCGTCACCTCGGTGGGCGGCGGCGGGCTGCTGGCGGGGATCCTCACCGGGCTGCTGCGCCACGGGCGCCGCGACTGCCGCATCGTCACCTGCGAGACCCAGGGCGCCGCCTCGTTCGCGGCGGCGGTCGAGGCCGGTCATCCGGTGCGCCTGAGCCGGATCGACACCGTGGCCACGTCCCTCGGCGCGGCCCAGGTGGCGGCCTGGCCGGTGGCGCACATCGGCGAATTTGCCCACCGATGCCTGGTGCTGTCCGACGACGATGCGATCCTGGGTGTGGTGCGCTACGCCAGCGACCTGCGCCAACTGGTCGAGCCGGCCTGCGGCGTTTCGCTGGCGGTGGCCTACCTCGACCACCCGGCGCTGGCTGATGCCCACGACGTGGTGATCATCGTGTGCGGCGGGGTCAGCATCAGCGCGCAACTGGTGGCGGGGTGGGCGCGCACCACCGACCAGTAGTCGGTGACGGCGCCGCTGCGGCGCACAGGGACTATTCTGGACGGATCCTTTTTTGCGCCTAAGGTGCCCGCGATGATCAACCTGGCCACAGCCCATCTGTTCGCCGGCTACAAGCGCTGGGCCAACCGGCGCCTGTTCGACAGCCTGCAAGCGTTGCCGGCGGAGGAAATCACCCGGGAGCGCAAGACCATCTTCAAAAACATGATCGGCACACTGAACCACATCTACGTGGTCGACCGGATCTGGCAGGCGCACCTGGAAGGGCGCAGCCACGGCTTCGAGACGTCCCACGATCTGGTCTACGCCGATCTCGCCGAACTGCGCCGGGCCCAGGAGGAAGCCGATGACTGGTACTGCGCCTGGAGCGCCGGGCAGACCGAAGCGTCGTTGAACCATCCGGTGGACTTCACGTTCGTGTCCGGCGACGGCGGCACGATGAGCGCCGGGGCGATTTTCCTGCATGTGGTCAACCACAACAGCTACCACCGGGGCTGGGTGATCCAGATGTATTTCGAGATCCCGCAGATGCCGCCGATGACCGACCTGCCGGTGTACCTGCGCGAGGTCGACCCCGGCTTCAAGGCGTTCAGTGCGCCGGCAGAGGCGCCGACATGTGACGGGCAATCAGCGAGCGCAGCCAGCGTTCCGCCGGATCGTTGTCGTTGACCCCGTTCCAGACCATCGACAGCTCCGAGGGAATGATCTCGAACGGCGGCTCGTCGGCCCGCAGCACGCCGCTGTCCTCGACCAGCGCGCAGGCGGCGAAGTCCGGCACGGTGGCGAGCATGTCGGTGCCGGCCAGGATCGCCCGCAGCGGCGCGAACTGCGGCACCGCCAGCACCACCCGGCGCGAACGGCCGACCCGGGCCAGGTCGTTGTCGATGGCGCCGCCCAGGTCCCCGGAGAACGACACCAGCGCATGGGGCCGTTCGCAGTAGTCGTCCAGGGTCAGCGCACCGGGACGGTCGTCGCCGCGCAGGATCTTGCAGCGCAGGTCGCGCAGTTTCTTGCGCTTGGCGTTGGCCGGCAGGTCGGTGGTGTAGCTGACGCCGACGGAGATCTCGCCGGAGGCGAGCATCGACGACATCAGCAGGAAATTCACCCGGCGGATCACCACCACGACATTCGGCGCCTCTTCGCGCAGTTGCTTGAGCAGAGGCGGCAGCAGGCCGCACTCGGTGTCGTCGGACAGGCCGATGCGGAACACGTCGCGGCTGCTCAGCGGGTCGAAATCCTTGGCCCGGCTGACCGCGCCGGAGATGGTGTCCATCGCCGGCTGCAACTCCTTGAGGATCGCCAGGGCCCGCTGGGTCGGTTCGAGGACGCGGCCGTTGCGCACCAGCAACGGGTCGTCGAACAGATCCCGCAGCTTGGCCAGCGAGGCGCTGACGGCGGGCTGGCCGAGGAACAGCTTCTCCCCGGCGCGGGTCAGGTTCTTCTCGAACATCAGGGTCTCGAAAATCACCAGCAGGTTCATGTCGACGCGGCGCAGGTCGTTGCGGTTCATGCCGATGGACTCCGGGGTTGGCGGAGTCTTCAGTGTAGGAGTCGTTGCGGGATCCGGGCGGCTTGACGTTGGATCCACCGCGGGCGCAGCCTGTGGGCTTTCGAACGAACACCGTTACCCATTGATGAGGTGAAGGCATGAAGATCGATTTGAGCGCAAAACTGGCCATCGTCAGCGGCAGCACCGGCGGGATCGGCCTGGGCATCAGCCGGTCGCTGGCCGAGGCGGGCGCCACTGTGGTGGTGATCGGCCGCGACCCGGCCAAGGTCGAGCAGACGCTGGCGGGCATCCGTCGCCAGGTGCCGGGAGCGCAGTTGCGCGGCCTGGCCGCGGATCTGGGCACCGCCGAAGGCGCGCAGGCACTGTTCGCGGCGGAGCCGGTGGCCGACATCCTGGTGAACAACCTCGGGATCTTCAACGATGTGGACTTCTTCGAGGCGCCGGACAGCGAGTGGGCGCGCTTCTATGAGGTCAACGTGATTTCCGGCGTGCGCCTGGCCCGCCATTACGTGCCGGCGATGGTCGAGCGCGGATGGGGGCGGGTGATCTTTCTGTCTTCGGAGTCCGGCGTGGCGACACCGGCCGACATGATCAACTACGGCGTGACCAAAAGCGCCAACCTGGCGGTGTCCCATGGCTTGGCCAAGCGCCTGGCGGGCACCGGCGTCACGGTCAACGCGGTCCTGCCGGGGCCGACCTTCACCGACGGCCTGGAAGAGATGCTCAAGGACGCCGCCGCCGAATCCGGCCGCACCCTGCGCGACGAGGCCGATGCGTTCGTGCGCAAGGCGCGCCCCACCTCGATCATCCAGCGGGTGGCCGATGTGGAGGAGGTCGCGCACCTGGTGACGTACATCGCATCGCCGCTGTCGTCGGCCACCACCGGCGCCGCGCTGCGGGTCGACGGGGGCGTGGTCGACAGCCTGACGATCTGAACGGGCGGGGTTTGCCGGCGGAGTCTGACCGGCCGCCATCGCCAGCAGGCTGGCTCCTGCCGTTCAGCGGGGAAGGGGGATTTCAGGGCTGTGAAATCAGGCTCTCCCGGCAGTCCAGCGCCAGCTTCGCGCCACCCAGCTCACTGCGGCCGACCTCCAGGCTGAAGCCGTGCAGGCTGACGATCGCCGCGACGATCGACAGCCCCAGGCCGAAGCCGTTTTTCGGTTGCCCGCCCTCGGCGCGGTAGAAGCGCTGGAACACCGCTTCGCGTTCGGACTCCGGAATGCCGGGGCCGGAGTCGTGCACTTCGATCCGCGTGTGCCCCGCCGCGTCGACCCCGCGCAGGATCACCGTGCCGCCGGGCGGCGTGAACTTGATCGAGTTGCTCAGCAGGTTCGCCACGGCCTCGAACAGCAGCGCCCGGTCGCCGTTCAGGGGCGGCAGGGACTCGGGCATCTGCAGTTCGAAGCGCAGTTGGTCTTCCTCGGCCAACGGCAGGTAGAACTCGTGCAGCTCCTCAAGCAACTGCACCGGCTCCAGCTCGACGAACCCCGAGCGGCGCTGCCGGTCCTCCAGCTCGGAGATCCGCAGCAGGCCGCGAAAGCGCGCCATCAGCGTATCGGCCTCGGCCAGCACCAGATCCAGTTGCGCCGCCTCCTGCGAGCCTTCGCCGGCCTGTTGCTGCATCCGGTACAGCTGCGCCCGCAGGCGGGTCAGCGGGGTGCGCAGGTCGTGGGCGATGTTGTCGCACACGCCTTTGACTTCGTTCATCAGCCGCTCGATGCGCTCAAGCATGGCGTTGACGATGGCGGCGAGCATGTCCAGCTCGTCGCGACGGTTGGACAGCGGCAGGCGCCGGGTCAGGTCGCCGGCGACGATGGCCTGGGCACTGGCCTGGATCGCGCGGATCCGGCGCAGCGGCCGGCGGCGCAGCAGGTGCCAGCCGGCGATGCCCGGCAGGATGGTCAGCGACACGCCCCAGAGCAGCGCGTGCAGGATGATCCGGGTCACGGCGAACAGCGAGCCGTTGTCCCGCAGCAGGATCAACCAGCGCCCGTCGCGGGTCTGGGTCGCCACGGCGTCGCAGCTGTCGGCGGGCAGGGTCGGGTCGTCGGAGTCGGCGCAGTCGGCCAGGGTGTGGATCTTGCCGTCCAGCGGCAGGCCGTCGGGGATCTGCTGCAAGGCGCCGCCCAGGTAACGGCGGTGCGCATCGAACAGGCCATAGGCGTCGATGCCGCGGATGTCGAAGGTCATGCTCGCGGCCAGCGCGTCTTCCAGCTGCTCACCGCGAAAGTGGGAGAACAGGTGCTGGCGCTGCATCAGCGAATGCTTGGCCAGGTTGTCGAGGTAGCTCGACACCTCGAAGTACATAACCCCCATCAGGATCGCGCTCCAGGCCACGAACAGCGAACTGTAGAGCGCCAGCAGCCGGCTGCTGGAGGAACGCCAGCCGTCAGACGGGTTCGGCAATGACATAACCCGAGCCTCGCACCGTGCGGATCAGCGGGACATTGCCCGGCGGGTCGATCTTCTTGCGCAGGCGGCCGATGTGCACGTCGATCAGGTTGGTGCCGGGGTCGAAGTGATAGCCCCACACCTCTTCGAAAATCATCATGCGCGACAGGATCTGGCCGCTGTTGCGCATCAGGAACTCCAGCAGCTTGTACTCGGTGGTCAGCAGCGTCAGCACCTGTTCGGCGCGGCGGGCCTCGTGGCTGATCAGGTCCAGCTCAAGGTCCGCCACGCGCAGCGTGGTGGGTTGGGCGCCGCCGTTGTGCTGGCGGCGCAGCAGCACTTCGACCCGGGCCGCCATCTCGTCGGTGGCGAAGGGTTTGGTCAGGTAGTCGTCGCCGCCGGCCCGCAGCCCGCGCACCCGCTCATCGACGTCGGAGAGGGCGCTGATCATCAGGATCGGCGTGGCCACGCCCATGGTGCGCAGGGTGGTGACGATGGCCAGGCCGTCGAGCTCGGGCAGCATGCGGTCCAGGGTGATCAGGTCGTAATGGCCGTTGACGGCGCGTTCCAGGCCTTCGCGGCCGTTGTCGACCCAATCCACGTCGAGCCCGTGGCTGCTCAGTTCGGCGACGATCTCCCGGGCGGTCACGGCGTCGTCTTCGATGGTCAGGATGCGAGTCATGAGGGGCCTGCTGATCGGTTCAAACGGAATGGCTGCATTTTGCCAACATTTATCGGTGACGCTTTAAATTAACTTTCATGTTGTAGCCGCCAATGAGCGAAACCGGAAATCCCATTCACTGCCAACATTGATATCATCTGGCCATAATTTCAATCGGAAGGGACACCGTGGCCACCATGATCGGCAGAGGCTGGATACCGTTGACAGGGGTGTTGCTGGCGCTGGCTTGCGCGTCGGCATCGGCGGCCAACACACCGTGCTCGGGCAAGAAGGGCGGGATCGCCCGGTGCGACGGGGACCTGTTCCTGTGCAACGACGGTTCCATCAGCGGTTCGAAGAAAAGCTGCGCGGCGATGTTCGGCGATCGGCGCGCGGCAAGACCGCAGACGCTGCTGCAAAGCGACGACGGCTGCGCCTGCGGCACCGGCTCGTTCTGCACCGGGCCGCGCGGCGGGGTCTACTGCCTGACGCCGAGCGGCAACAAGAGCTATCGGCGCAAGTGACCTTCCCCCGGGCCAATGCATAACGCCCGCTGCGACCGTCCGGTCGTTGCAAAGTGCATGGCCGATGCATATCGGCGAATTACAGCCCATTGAAAAACAACGATTTATTCAAAGTCGTGGTCTGGCACGGTCGGTGCAATTGGTCTGATGACGAGTTGTAACACCATCTTTCATGCCGGGAGCGCCACAACAATGAATAGATCCTCCGATGGGTTTTATCCTGACTTTGAAGCCGGGGCGGGCACTGTCTCGGGCGTGTCTTGGGGCGCCATCTTCGCCGGTGCGGCGGCGGCTGCTGCCTTGTCGACGATCCTGGTGCTGCTGGGCATCGGCCTGGGGTTTTCGGCGGTTTCTCCATGGGCCGGGGAGGGCGTCAGCGCCAAGGGCCTGGGCATCTCCGCCATTGTCTGGCTGGCGGCGACGCAGATTGTCGCCTCAGGCCTGGGCGGCTACATCGCCGGGCGCTTGCGGGTGAAGTGGGCCGCCCTGCACGGTGACGAAGTGTACTTTCGCGACACCGCCCACGGCTTCCTGGCCTGGTGCGTGGCGACGCTGGTCACCGCGACCCTGGTCGCCGGCTCGGTCAGCGGCGTGGTCGGCGGCGGCCTTCAGGCCGGAGCCCAAGCGGTCGGCGGTGCAGCCGGCAGCCTGACGCAGGCGGCGGGCACCGACACCGACCGGTACGGTTACTTCGTCGACAGCCTGTTCCGCGACGGGCGTCCCGCCGCCGTGAGCGACGATGCCGTGCGCGGCGACGTGACCCGGATCTTTGCCCAGAGCCTGGCCAACGGTCAGCTCAGCGCCGAGGACCGTACCTACCTCGCCCAGTTGGTCGCGCAGCGCACCGACCTGACCCAGGCCGACGCCGAACGCCGGGTCGACGACGTGTACGCCCGCACCCAGAAAGCCATCGCCGACGCCAAGCTCAAGGCCCAGCAAGCGGCCGACGCCGCCGCCAAAGCGGCCGCCTGGACTTCGTTGTGGATGTTCGTCGCCCTGTTGGCCGGCGCGTTCTTCGCCAGCCTCGCCGCCACGTTCGGCGGTCGCCGCCGGGATGCGGTCGAGTATGTCGAGGTCGAGACCTACGCCGCCGTCAGCGTTCCCCCTGTCCGTTAACCGAGGAGTTTGGCCATGCGCTCACTACTGCTGTTTTTCCTTGGCGTGCCGATCCCGATCATCATCCTGATCGCCCTGTTCGTGCACTGAAGCCTCGTTCCCCTCAGGCCTGCCTGTCCCGGTCGTCGGATCGACCCCGGGCAGCAGGCCTTTCACTGGCCTGGATCAATATTCCCTCTCGCGGTATCCCCTACCGTAAAACTTCCACGCCCTTGCCGCTGGATCGACTACATTGCTTGCGCGCGCACTGTTGTTGCGCTGACGCAGGACCGCTGCCTGCCCGATAGAGAGACAAATCCCACGGGCCGGCAAAGGTGTAGTGCAGCAAGGAGCTGACGCAACCTCACCTGAACTTTTCACGGATGATTCGCAATGCACTGCCAAGAAAGAACCTTTGATATCCAGCCGTTGGCGCAGGCGGATATGACTGTCCACATCAACGGCCAACCCGTCACCGCCGCCATCGGCGAAACCGTCCTCAGCGTCATTCAGTCCCTGGGCGTGCGCCAGGTCGCGCGCAACGACCACAACCAGATCAGCGGGGCCTACTGCGGCATGGGCGTGTGCCAGTGCTGCCTGGTGAAGATCAACGGGCGGCACAAGCGCCGCGCCTGCCAGACCGTGGTGCGCGAGGGCATGCGCATCGAGACCCAGGTCAACCGCATCCACGGGCAGGAGGTCGTATGAGCCAGCATCCGGTCATCGTCGGCGGCGGTCCGGCGGGCATGGCGGCGGCCACCGAACTGGCCCGCCATGGTGTGCGCTGCATCCTGCTCGAAGAGGCTTCGCGGCTGGGCGGCGTGGTCTATCGCGGACCTCTGCGCGACGGCGTGCAGCTGGACTACCTGGGGCCGCGCTATTCCGAGGTGCTGGGCAAACTGCACGGCGAATTCCGCGAGCAGGCCGGGCTGATCGACGTGCGCCTCAACCACCGGGTGGTCGGCGCCGAGGGCACGCGTTCGCTGGTGGTGCTGGACGGCGACGAGCGCCTGCACGAGATCGCCTATCCGCAACTGCTGCTGGCGGCCGGCTGCCATGAGCGCAGCGTGCCGTTCCCCGGCTGGACGCTGCCGGGCGTGATCATGCTCGGCGGCCTGCAATTGCAGATCAAGAGCGGCGTGGTCAAGCCGCAAGGGCCTGTGGTGATCACCGGCACCGGGCCGCTGCTGCCGTTGGTGGCGTGCCAGTTGCACGCCTCCGGCGTCAGCGTAGCGGGCGTCTACGAGGCCTGCGCGTTCGGCAAGATCGCCCGGGAAAGCCTGGCGCTGCTGAACAAGCCGCAGCTGTTCCTTGACGGCGTGAGCATGCTGGCCTACCTCAAGCTGCACGGCATTCCGATGAACTACGGCTGGGGCGTGGTCAAGGCCCATGGCGAAGGCGAACTGAAGAGCGTCAGCGTGGCGCCGTACTCGGCGACCTGGGAGCCGGACATGAGCCGCGCCGAGCGTATCGAGGCCAAGACCCTGGCGGTCGGCTACGGCTTCATCCCGCGCACCCAACTGAGCCAACAGATGGGCCTGGACCACGGCTTCAGCGACGACGGCTACCTGCGCGCCAACGCCGATGTCTGGCAGCAGAGCAGCGAGTCCCACGTGCACCTGGCCGGCGACATGGGCGGCATCCGCGGCGGCGAGGCGGCGATGCTCACCGGCAAGATCGCCGCGACCTCGATCCTGTTGCAGCGGGGCGTGCTGGAAGAAGAACTGGCGCGGGTGCGGCGCGACCGCTACCTGGGCAAGCTCAAGGCCATCGTGCGCTTCCGTGCGGCGGTGGACCGCTACACCGAACGCGGCGTCGGCCAGACCGCGTTGCCGGCGGCGGACACGGTGATCTGCCGCTGCGAGCACGCGACCCGCGCCGACATCGACCGGGCGCTGGAGCAGGGCGTGCAGGACATCGCCAGCCTGAAGATGCGCACCCGCGTGAGCATGGGCGACTGCCAGGGGCGGATGTGCGTCGGCTATTGCAGCGACCGTCTGCGCCAGGCCACCGGCCGCCGCGATGTGGGCTGGCTGCGGCCGCGTTTCCCGATCGATCCGATTCCTTTTTCCGCGTTCCAGTCCCTCGGCACGGAGGCCGTTTCCCATGAGTAAGTTCTATGACGTGGTCATCGCCGGCGGTGGCGTGATCGGCGCGTCCGTCGCCTATCAGCTGTCCAAGCGCAAGAACCTGAAGATCGCCCTGATCGACGCCAAGCGCCCCGGCAACGCCACCCGCGCCTCGGCCGGCGGCCTGTGGGCCATCGGCGAGTCGGTGGGGCTGGGCTGCGGAGTGATCTTCTTTCGCATGATGTCGGCCAACCGCAAGCGCGAGACCCAGGGCGCGGCGGTGGTGGTGGACGCCAGCACGCCGCACATCCTGCCGCCGTCGTTCTTCGATTTCGCCCTGCAGTCCAACGCCCTGTACCCGGCGCTGCATCGGGAGCTGGCCGACAACCACGGGATGGATTTCAAGTTCGAGAAGACCGGCCTCAAGTTCGTCATCTACGACGACGAGGACCGGATGTACGCCGAGCACATCGTCGGCTGCATCCCGCACCTGGCCGACCAGGTGCGCTGGCTCGATCAGGCGGCCCTGCGCGAATCGGAGCCGAGCGTCAGCCATGAGGCGCGCGGGGCGCTGGAGTTTCTCTGCGACCATCAGGTCAGCCCGTTCCGCCTGGCCGACGCCTACACCGAAGGCGCCCGGCAAAACGGCGTGGACCTGTTCTTCAACACCAACGTCACCGGGGTGCTGCACCACGGCTCACGGGTGACCGGCGTGCAGACCGCCGAAGCCGGGGTGTTCCATTGCAAGACCCTGGTCAACGCCGCCGGCGCCTGGGCGGCGGACTTGAGCGAATGGGCCACCGGGGTGCGGATCCCGGTGAAACCGGTGAAAGGCCAGATCCTGCTGACCGAACGCATGCCCAAGATCCTCAACGGCTGTCTGACCACCAGCGACTGCTACGTGGCGCAGAAGGACAACGGCGAGATCCTGATCGGCAGCACCACCGAGGACAAGGGCTACGACGTGACCACCACCTGGCCGGAAATCGCCGGGCTGGTGCAAGGCGCGGTGCGCTGCCTGCCGGAACTGGCGGACATCAACCTCAAGCGCACCTGGGCCGGGCTGCGGCCGGGCTCGCCGGACGAACTGCCGATCCTCGGGCCGATGGCGGGGGTGGAGGGTTACCTCAACGCCTGCGGGCACTTCCGCACCGGGGTGCTGACCTCGGCGATCACCGGCGTGCTGCTCGACAAGCTGATCAACGATGAACCGCTGCCGCTGGACATCACCCCGTTCCTGGCGGACCGCTTCGGGGCGACACCGGTCAAGGAAGAGCGGGAGCTGGAAATGGCGTGATCCGGAAGCGGCCTGCCCTCGGCGGTGGCTGACACACCGCCATCGCCAGCAGGCTGGCTCCCACAGGGAATCTCTGGTGTTTGCAGAATCTGGGCTCACCGCAAAGCCCTGTGGGAGCTGCGGTGCGACGACTCGACTTGCCAGCGATGAGGCCGGCACAGCTGGCCTCTTCGACGGCTGACACTCCGCATGGGCCTAGGCCTTGCGCGATTGCTCTTCCAACTGATCCGACTCGAACAGCCTTGCCAGTTCCGCCCGGGCTTCCTGGGCGGTCTGCAGCACCTTGGCCGCGTCGTCGTACACCGCGTGCTGGGCTTCGAGCACCTGTTCGTCGTGGTGCTTGAAGCGCTTGATCCGCGCATCGGCCTGTTCCTGGGTCAACCCAAGCCCGACCAGGGTGCGGCGGCTCATCTCCAGGCTGGAGTAATACGTCTCGCGCACCGCTTCGGCCCCCACATCCACCAGCCGGTGCACGTGCTGACGGTTACGCGCCCGGGCGATGATCTTCATGTGCGGGTAGAGCTTGCGCACGACCTCGGCGGTCTTGATGTTGGTCTCCGGATCGTCGGTGGCGATCACGAAGTATTCCGCATCGCCGACCTTGGCCGCGCTGAGGATTTCCGGACGCATCGGGTCGCCGTAGAACACCGGCACGCCGCCGAAGCTGCGCGACAGCTCGATGGTTTCCACCGAGGTGTCCAGGGCCACGAACTTGATGTTCTGCGCCCGCAGGATCCGCGCCACGATCTGGCCCATCCGGCCCATGCCGGCGATCACCAC
Organism: Pseudomonas sp. B7(2017); assembly: GCF_002112745.1. Lineage (NCBI taxonomy): Bacteria > Pseudomonadati > Pseudomonadota > Gammaproteobacteria > Pseudomonadales > Pseudomonadaceae > Pseudomonas > Pseudomonas sp. B7(2017). The sequence continues at coordinate 225,210 of NZ_NEIP01000008.1, forward strand.
CCGCGGGGTGTCGGTGTCGATCTGGCGGAATTTCTCCGGCACTTCCACCGGCTGCACCTTGGGGCTGACCAGCCGCGCGCAGATCAGCATCAGCAGCGGCGTGAGCGCCATCGACAAGGTGATGGTCAGCACCAGCAGGTCGTACAGGCGCGGTTCGAACAGGCCCTGGTCGCGGCCGATCTTGAACACCACGAACGCGAATTCACCGCCGGCCGCCAGCACGATGCCCAGGCGCACGGCACTGATCTTGCTCAGCCCGCCGGCCAGCCGCCCGACCACGAACAGCAGCGGCAGCTTCAGGGCGATCAACAGCAGCGTCAGCCCCACCACGGTGACCGGCGCGCTCAGCAGCAGGCTGAGGTTGGCGCCCATGCCGACGCTGATGAAGAACAGGCCCAGCAGCAAGCCCTTGAACGGTTCGATCTGCGCTTCCAGCTCATGGCGGTATTCCGAGTCCGCCAGCAGCAGACCGGCGAGGAACGCCCCCAGCGCCATCGACACGCCCACCAGATCCATCAGCCACGCCGTGCCGATCACCACCAGCAGTGCGGTGGCGGTGGAGACCTCCGGCAGCCCGGTCTTGGCCACCACGCGAAACACCGGACGCAGCAGATAGCGCCCGCCGATCACCACCACGGCGATGCTGCCTAGCACCTGCAGGCTATGGCGCACATCGTCGGCGCCGCTGGTGTGGTGATCGACGCCGGCCAGCATCGGCACCAGCGCGATCAGCGGGATCGCGGCGATGTCCTGGAACAGCAGGATCGCGAACGCCAGCCGCCCATGGGGGCTGGTCAGTTCCTTGCGCTCGGCCAGGCTCTGCAGGCCGAACGCCGTGGACGACAACGCCAGGCCCAAGCCCAGCACAATGGCGCTGTTGAGCGTTTGGCCGAACACCGACAACGCCACCACGCCGATCACCGAACCGGTCAGCAGCACCTGGGCCAGGCCCACGCCGAACACCGATTTGCGCATTACCCACAAACGTCGCGGCGACAGTTCCAGGCCGATGATGAACAACAGCAGCACCACGCCCAGTTCGGAAATGTGGCTGACGCTCTGCGGATTGCCGATCAGGCCCAGCACCGATGGGCCGATGATCACCCCGGCGAACAGATAGCCGAGCACCGCGCCCAACTGCAGGCGCTTGGCCAACGGCACGGTGAGCACGGCGGCGAAGAGAAAGACGACGGCGGCTTGCAACAGGTTGCCTTCATGGGGCATGGCACAACTCCAGAACTCGGTACGGCGGGGGAGCAAGGATAAAGGCTCATCCCGCGACGTACCACCGGCGCTGGCCTGGGGCGACTGTCCCTCGGATCACTGTGGAGGGCCAGCCTGCTGGCGATGGCGGTGTGTCAGGCACCTTCGATGTCGGCTGAACTGGCCTCATCGCTGGCAAGCCAGCTCCCACAGGCATCTCGGGTGTTCGCAGGACTCATGTACACCACAAGGGAGAGGTGGCATCCGAAAGCGTTTACTTATGTAAAGTTAGACTTTGGTCTTAGGTTAATTCAGTTGAAAAGTTACCGAGTAGTTACTCGAAAACAGCAGGCAGTGTTCTTGAGGCTTTTTATTGATTCAAGTCACATAATGATCAAGTCCCCGGCCCGTGGGCGGCTGATTCGTTAAAGTCGACTTGAATCTGGAACGATGGTTTCAGGTTTTATTAGTGTACTGGATAGTTCATATGTGCCCCGGCTGTTAAACTTTCGTTGCAATGATTGACAAAGCGTTTGTCCTGACTCTACTATTTTTCCCGCATCACAAAGTACTAACGGCAATTATAAGAAACCGCCGGAAGTCACCCGAGATTCAACCCGTCGGAACCACGACTTCAGGAGAGGTGGGTTCCGGTCATTCGCTTGTGTTGTCATGACATTTGCCAAGTGTGCAGAGCACGTCGTGAAGCCGCATCCAGGACGGATGGGCAGACAAGCGATCTTCAGTGAAGTTTTCATAGGGACTTGAAACCTTGTACTCGCATTCCGTCAGCCCGCCTTGTATGCGGACATCATCTATTCGATCCATGATCCGCCCGTCAGCGGGGCTGCGTCGGCCTCACGCGGTTGCCGGGTCATCTGCTTGCCCAGCGCATGCCCGTCGCCCGCAGCGTTCCGCTGAACGGTCGACGTCGGCAAACACCTCCCGTCTGCGGCCGGCCCTTGCGTGCCCGGCGCTTTCGCAGCGACATTCAAATGAAGTTTTCACAAGGAGTTGAAACTTTGAACTTTGAATTGATCGATCCCGAATAACGACGGTTTTCGTCTGGCCGGCGGAGAACGTCTGTCATACACCTGAAAATAGAACAATGTTTTTCGCTTAATGCCGCGAAGGCAGGCGTATGCGCGTTGTTTGGAGCAATTGATGATTGCTCGTGCATTCGTTCGCCTTTGATTTGTGAAGTTGCATCTCTGTTGTTTTATGGCGCGGCCGGAAGTTCCTGCTGCGGTGAGCAAACAAGCACATTTAATGTGAAGTTTTCATAAGGACTTGAAACCGTGCACTCAGACTCCATTGGATCAGCGCGTCAGCGAACCCAGACCGATCAGATGCCGGCCGGCGCATCCAAAGGAGCAGTGCCGGACGGGGCAAACGCTCAGGCCCAGGCGTCGTCGCTGCGTATCCAGCACTACGACAGCCGCGCGGTGTACGCGCAGGATGCGGCCCCCGGCGAACGCATTTTCCTGAGCGGCCAACAGATGCTGGTGCGGCTGCTGTTCACCCAGGCCGCGCTCGACCGGGCCAACGGCCTGCGCACGGCGGGGTTCGTGAGCGGCTACCGCGGCTCGCCGCTGGGTGGTGTGGACCGGGAACTGATGAAGGCCAGCGGCGCGCTGGAGAAATCGGACATCCGCTTCCTGCCCGCGATCAACGAAGACCTGGCGGCCACCGCGCTGATCGGCACCCAGCGTGTCGAAACCGACCCGAACAAACGCTACGACGGCGTGTTCGGCATGTGGTACGGCAAAGGCCCCGGCGTCGACCGCTCCGGCGATGCGATCAAGCACGGCAACGCCTACGGCTCCTCGGCCAAGGGCGGCGTGCTGGTGGTCACCGGCGATGACCACGGCTGCGTGTCGTCGTCGCTGTCCCACCAGTCCGACCGCACCCTGATCGCCTGGGGGCTGCCGGTGATCCACCCGAACGGACTCGAAGACTACGAACGCTGCGGCCTGTGGGGCTGGGCGCTGTCACGGGCATCTGGCCTGTGGGTGGGCTTCAAGGCCATCACCGAGACGGTGGAGGCGACCACGTCGGTCGATGCGTCCCCGTTGCCTGAGTTCGTCACCCCCGAAGTCGATCCGGGGCCGGACGGCCTGCACTGGCGCTGGCCGGACCTGCCCGGCATGCAGATCGAACGGCGCATGCCCTTCAAGTTCGCGGCGGCCCGGGCTTTCGCCCTGGCCAACCCGCTCGACACCGCCGTCACGGCACCGGAACAACCGAAACTGGTCATCGGCGCGGTCGGCAAGGCCTACGGCGATGTCCGCCAGGCGCTGCAGCAGTGCGGCGTCACCCTGCAACAGCTGGAAGACGCCGGCGTGGCGCTGCTCAAGATCAGCCTGGTCTATCCGTTGTCGCCGGTGCTGGACGAGTGGGCGACGCGGGCCGACCAAGTGCTGATCATCGAAGAGAAGCAGGCCATCGTCGAAGAGCAGCTCAAGCACAAGCACTACAACACCGTGGCCGACCAGCGCGCGGTGATCATCGGCAAGACCGACGAAAACGGCCAGCCGCTGGTCTGCGATCACGAAGAGCTGCGGCCGTCGCGGATCGCGGCGATGCTCCAGCAGCGGCTGCAGGACCTGGGCATCGCGGTGCAGATGCCGACCTACTGGCTCATGCCTGCGGTGACGCGTGACCACGCCTGGATCCGGCGCACGCCTTACCTGTGTTCGGGCTGCCCGCACAACACCTCGACACTGGTGCCCAAGGGCAGCGAGGCGCGCCTCGGCATCGGTTGCCACGCCATGGCGGCGCGCATGCCCGAGCGCTCCACCAGCGGCAGCGTGCAGATGGGCGGGGAAGGGGTGGACTGGATCGGCCAGGCGCCCTTCGTCGAGACGCCGCACATCTTTCAGAACATCGGCGACGGCACCTTTTTCCATTCCGGTTTCCTGGCGATCCGCCAAGCCATCGCCGCCGGTGTGACCATCACCTACAAGCTGCTCTACAACGACGCGGTCGCCATGACCGGCGGCCAGCCGATCGACGGCAAGCTGACGGTGAAGAAGGCCGTGGAACTGGTGAAGGCCGAAGGCGCCCAGCGCATCGTCGTGGTGGCCGATGACCTGGAGCGCTACCGCGAACAGGACTGCCTGCCCGACGGCATCGAGCTGTATCACCGCGACCGGCTGGAGGACGTCCAGCTGCAGTTGCGCCAGACCCGCGGCGTCAGCGTGCTGGTGTTCGACCAGGTCTGCGCCACCGAAGGCCGCCGACGCCAGAAGCAATTGCCGGCCCCGGCGGTGAAGACCCAGGTCGTCATCAACGAAGCGGTGTGCGAAGGCTGCGGCGATTGCCAGGTCAAGTCCAACTGCCTGTCGGTGACCCCGGTGCAGACGCCGTTCGGCACCAAGCGCCGCATCGACCCGCATTCCTGCAACACTGACCTGTCGTGCATCAAGGGCTTCTGCCCAAGCTTCGTGACGGTGACCGGCAAGCCGCGGGCACAGCGGCGCCGGGTGGCCGACAGCGCCCAGGTGCTGGCGCGGGCCGCGGCATTGGCGGCGCCGCTGCCGTCCCGTTCGCTCGACACCCCTTACGAAATGCTCCTGGTGGGCATCGGCGGCACCGGGATCGTCACGGTGGCGCGCACCATCGCCCTGGCCGCCCACCTGGACGGCCGCGCGGTCAGCGTGCTCGACTTCACCGGCTTCGCCCAGAAGGGCGGCGCCGTGCTGAGCCACATCCGTCTGGCCAACCAGGCGCAGACCCTGCACCAGCACCGCATCGACATCGGCGGCGCCGACCTGCTGCTGGCCGCCGACCTGGTCGTGGCCAGTGAGGACGATGCGCTGGCCACGCTGCGGCCGGAAAAGACCGTGGTGATCGCCAACAGCGCGCAGACCCAGACCGGCGCGATGCTGCGCAGCACCGACCTGCGCATCGAGACCCAGGCGATCGTCGACCTGCTCAAGCAAAAGGTCGGCGCGGACAACTACCACAGCCTGGATGCCGGGCAACTGGCGGACACCCTGGTCGACCCGATGCAGGCCAACATGCTGATGCTGGGCTACGCCTGGCAGCGCGGCACGGTGCCGGTGTCGCAGGTAGCGCTGAACAAGGCCATCGACCTGGCGGGCAGCGCCGCCGCCAACCACCTGGCCTTTGCCTGGGGCCGGCTGCTGGCGCAGGACGCCGCGTTCGTCGCGCCTTACCTCGACCCGAGCGCTACCGCAGGCGAGGCCGTGAAGACCATCGCGCTGCACGACATCAGCGCTGCGTCCAACCCCCGTGACAGCCTTGTCCGGTTGATCGAGCGCAACAGCGAATACCTGACGCACTACCAGAACGCAGACTACGCCGCCCGTTACCGCCGCGTGGTGAACATCGTGCGCGCCGCGCCGTCCGTCGGCGACGGCAGCGCGCTGACCGAAGCGGTCGCCCGTAACCTGTTCAAGCTGATGGCCTACAAGGACGAATACGAAGTGGCGCGGCTGCTGACCTCTGACCGTTTCCTGCAATCCCTGGCCAGCCGCTTCGAAGGCCGCACCCGTTTGACCTTCCACTTCGCCTTGCCGTGGCTGCGCGACAAACAGAAGAAGACCGAGTTCTCCGGCTGGGTGTTGCCGTTCCTGAAGATCCTGGCCAAGGGCCGCGTCCTGCGCCATACCCGGTTCGACCCGCTGGGCTGGTCCGCCGAGCGGCGCGAGGAACGGCGCCTGATCCAGGACTATGAAGCCATGCTGCAGCGCCTGCTGCCCGAACTGACCCAGGAGAACCTGCCGCAGTTCATCGCCTGGGCCAACCTGCCGGATTCGATCCGTGGCTACGGCCACGTCAAGGAACGCTCGATCGCCGCTGCGCGCCTGCGCGAGAAGGCGCTCATCGAACAGATCCTGCTGGGCCAGCACCCCGTCCCGATCCACCGCGAAGCCGCCGGCGTCGAGTCGTGGGTGCCGCCCGCGATCCATGCCGCGCCTTCCAGCAACGAAGCCGAACGCGATGTGATGGAAGCGTCGTGATTGCCGGGGGGGCTGCCGGCCCCCTTACCGAAAGAGAGCAGGCCCATAACCTCTTCAAGGATGAGTTGACCGATATGAACAACGACACCATTGCACCCGACCTGCTGCACAAGGGCTCGGCGGACGACGTTCTGATCTGCGCGCCGAAAATCGCGCTGCCGCTGCACCTGGACGAAGCGACCCTGGCGGCCGCTGCGCACAACCCGCTCTCGCGCCGCTTCGGTGCAGGCACCGACGGCCAGGCCGCCTTCGGCGTGGCCCCCGAGCTCATGAAGCGAAACCGCTTGGGCGCGGCGTTCGCCGAAGGCGGCGAGGCGCAGAACGAGTGGGAACGGGTGAGGGCGCTGCCTTACCAGATCGTCGCCCCGCAGGGCGCCCTGGAGGGCGACGACCCTGAGCAGGCCGTGGCGCAGCTGTGCGAAGCGATCCCGGCCATCCGCCGCTCCAGTTCGTTCCGTTTCATCAACAACGCCGACAACTACTTCTTCTACCGCAAGTCCCACGAGCACGTGCCCGGCACGATGTTCATCGAGGCGGCGCGCCAAGCGGTCTATCACCACCTCTACCACCACACCGGCCATGCACGGGGTGATGTCACCGTCAGCGTCAACGAGCTGAACGCGAGTTTCTTCGCCTACGCCGAGCTGATGTACCCCATCGAGCTGGTGGTCGACAACATGACCCCGACCGACGCCGAATCGCCGAAGAAGATCTTCTTCCGGGTCTCGTTCTATCAGCGCCAGACCCTGTTCGCCACGATCGACACCAAGGCGACCGTCATCGACATGCGCCTGTTCGAGAAGACCCGCAACATCTTCATCCACGCCAGCGATTGGTTCACGCCGATCCACCAGTCGAAGCTGACCTGCACCCTCAGCGACAGCCAGGGCCGCAAGGCCGACGTGCTGCTGGTGGGCCTGGGCAAGGACGGCTGCGTGACGACGACGCCGGAGGTCGGGTTCATCGATGCCGTCACGCTGCACCTCGGCTACGAGGGCAAGTTCGAGTTCTCCAGCGCCGTGCGCAGCGTCGGCGAGGGCAAGTACACCTCGTGGGAATTCCCGACGTTGGGCTTCAACGACCTGCAGGTCCTCAGCGACATGATCAAGCGCGGCTTCGTTCACCTGGACGAGGCAGCCCTCGGGGCGCTGAGGCAATGACCGTGACCACCGGCAAACCGATGCCCGCCACCGTGGCCCTGCATTTCGGCGCGCAGGCGGTCGCGAAGAATCGACTGTACTTTTCGTCGCTGGGCATGGACCTGTGCGACGGGAACGGCTTTCCCCGGCCGGAATTCTTCAAGGTCTACCAGTCGCTGATGGACGGCGGCAGCGGCTTCGGTTTCCTGGGCAACGCCAGCGTGGACGCCGAGGCGCGCTACAACGGCCGTGGCCTGCGGCTGACGTCGCCGGCCCACGCCGAGGCCCTGCGCCCGCTGTTCGAGGCGGCCCGCCAGCGCGACTTTCCGCTGGGCGTGCAGCTGCAGCACTACGGACCGCAGGCGTTGCCGTCGGCGCAGGGCGAGATCCTGACGCCCAGCGGCATCGCGTCCCCCGCCATCCTCAAGGCGTTTCCCGAGGCGCGGGCGGTGGCGATGACGCACACGCAGATCCTGCGCTGCATCGACCAGTTCGCCGCCGCTGCGCTGCACGCCCAGCAGGCCGGCGCCGCGCTGATCCAGATCCAGGCCTCGAACGGTTACCTGGTCAGCAGCTTCCTGTCGCCCCGCACCAACCGCCGCGAGGACGAGTGGGGCGGCAGCCCGCTCAAGCGCGCCCGGCTGCTGCTGGCCATCGTCGACGGCATCCGCCGGGCCACCGGCGACCGGGTGCCGGTCACCGTCCGCCTGGGCATCGACGACGGCCTGGGCGAGGAAGGGCAGCAGGCCGTGCTGCTGGGCGATGTGGTGGTCGCCTTGGAGGCCGCCGGGGTGGCGGCCATTACCTGTTCCACCGGCGTCAGCGAGACCTTTCCGTTCTTCTTCAAGAACAAGGACAAGGCGCTGGCGATGTCTCGCGAAGGCTGCCGCTACCTCAAGGGGTTCGTGCGCATCCCGATGGGCTTCACCGGCTCGGTCAGCGGCGTGGCCCAGGCCAACGAAATCATCGGCTGCGGCGACGCCGACTTCATCGGGTTCGGCCGCGCCATGCTGGCCGACAACCGCTTCGTCGCCAAGGAACTGGCCGGCCGCGACGCCGAGGTCACGCGCTGCCGGGGCGATGCGTTTTGCTTTCGCGACAAAAAGGATCCCATGGCCGAGCGGGTGTACTGCTGCGTCAACCCGGATTACCGGCGGCCGGAAAAACTGCAATTGCACTATGAGGAAAGCCTGAAATGAACTTCACCGGAAAAATCGCCCTGGTTGTCGGCGGCACCCGCGGCATCGGTTTCGACGTCAGCCAGAAACTCGTCGAAGCCGGCTGCATCTGCTACATCACCGGCCGCAACGAGGACGACGGCCTGACCGCGCAAAGCCGCCTGGGCGACAACTGCACCTTCATCAAGAGCGACGTCACCGACGAAGCCTCCGTGGCCGAGCTGTTCCGCGTCATCCACGACCGGCACGGGCGGCTGGACCTGGCGGTGAACAACGCCGGCGTGACCTCCAAGCATGCGCCGATCCGCGAGATGGACTTCGCCGACTGGAAACGCGTGCTGGAGATCAACCTGCTGGGCCCGCTGCTGCTGCTCAAGCACGAGACCAACCTGATCTCGAAACACGCCGGCGGCGCGATCGTCAACGTATCGTCCTGCGCCGGCCTGCTCGGCGTGGCCAAGCAAAGCGCCTACTCCACCAGCAAGGCCGCCCTGAACATGCTGACCCAGGTGTGCGCCATCGAGTCCGCCGAGGAATCCCTTCCGGAGCGCCATTCGGTGCGCGTCAACGCGGTGTGCCCCGGCCCGACCATGGGCGGCATGAACTCGGAAGAGCGCCTGAAGGCCAACCCCGAATCCACCAAGCACAAACTGCAGGTCACGGTGATGAAACGGTTCGCCGCCGCCAGCGAGATTTCCGCCGCGATCCTGTGGCTGCTCAGCGACTCGGCCTCGTTCGTCACCGGCACTGTGATGCCGGTGGACGGCGGTTTCTCGGCCGGGAAATTCTGATGGGCCGGCCAGAGCGCGACCCGGCCCGGACGCCGGGCAAGCGGGTGTTCATCACCGGCGTGAGCAGCGGCATCGGCGAGGCGCTGGTGGAGCGGCTCCTGCAGGACGGCTGCACCGTCTTCGGCACCGCCCGGCGCGAACCGTACCGGTTCATGAACCACCCGAATTTCCGGTTCCGACCGTTCGACCTCTCAAAGACCGGCGACATCGGCGAGCTGTTCAAGGGGCCGTTCGCCGAGATCCTGAGCCAGGGCGTCGACGTGCTGTTCCTCAACGCCGGCGTCAGCGGCAACGTGCCGGCTCGCGCCGAGGCGTTTTCGCTGGAGGACGTGCAGCACGTGCTCAACGTCAACGTGCTGGCGAACAAGGCCATTCTGGACCTGGTCCTGGCTTCGCCCCATCGGCCGGCCACCTGCGTGCTGTCGGCGTCGATGGCGGGGGTTCGCTTCCGTGCGGGCACGCTGACCTACAGCCTGTCGAAGGCGGCGCTCAAGGCGCTGGGCGGTGTCTATGCGCAAGAGAACCCGGAGATCTTCTTCGCCGTGCTGGGCCTGTGCAACGTCAACACCGGGCTGTCCCGGCAGGTGAGCTTCAGCGAGCGGACGGCGCAGTTTCCGGAGCTGCTGTCCCTGCAGCAACGGGCCCTGGTGCCCGGTTACATGGTCTCCGCCGCCCAGCGCGCCGAGGACATCCGCAACGTGATCGCCGCGCCCGCCGACTACGGGGTGAAGAGCGGCGAGTTCGTCGACATGCGCACGGTGCTGGCCCATCACGAGAAAACCCGGGAACCGTTGCCCCAAGCCTGACGAACCCCTGAACGCGCACCCCCAATAAAGGAATGTTGGAATGCTGAACACCGTCAAAACCCTCGTCGAAGCCGTCGTGCGGCAACAGGACCTGCTGCTGCCCGAGCCCATCGATCTGTCCCGGGGCGAGGACAGCCCGCTGTATGGCATCGAAGGCACCATCGACTCCATGACCCTGGTGTCGATCATCGTCGACACCGAAGAGCAGATCCGCAGCCGGTTCGGCGTCGAGGTCCACCTCGCCGACACCTCCGACCTGCCGCCGACCGCCACGCCGTTCGCCACGCTCGGCACGCTGGCCGCCTACGTCATGAGCCGCCTGTCGCCTGCGCTTGAAGCCCAGGCGAGCTGATCCGGCGACCGCACTTTTATCGAGAGGTGGATATGCAAGTTGTCGAGTTTCTGAATCACCTGAAAGACGGCGCGGACAAGCCGGCCATCGTCAGCGACGAGGGCCGTTTCTCCTACGCCCAACTGCATGAGCGGATCCACGCCTATGGCGAGGAACTCGCGTCCCGCGGCCTCAGCGACGCTTGCGTCCTGCTGGTGGACAACTACAGCTTCGACAGCGTCTGCATGCTGTTCGCGCTGTGGCTGCGCAACAACGTGGTCGCGCTGTCGGTGCCCAAGGCCGACGAGCAGTTGGCGCACCTGGCCGAAGCGTCGGGCGCGCGGTTTACCGTGACGGGCAGCGGTTCCCAAGGCTTCGCGTTCGCGGCCCATGAAGCGCGTGCGCTGCCGGCGACCGTCGAAGGTCTGCTGTCGCGCCGCGAGGCCGGTTTCATCGTGTTTTCGTCGGGCTCCACCGGGCCCGCCAAAGGCGTGGTGCACGGCGTGGCGCCGTTCTTCGACCGCTACATGAATGCCGAGCGGTGCGGCGCCATCCTGGCGTTCCTGCTGTTCGACCACATCGGCGGGCTGGTCACCGTGCTGCAGGCGCTGGCGACCCACGGCACCCTGGTGCTGCCGAAGGAGCGTTCGCCCCAGGAGGTCGGCCGCTGCGTCGAGGCGTTCCAGGTGCAGACGCTGCACGTGTCGCCGACGCTGCTCAACCTGGCGACGATTACCGGCGTGTTCCAGAAGTGGGACACCCGCAGCCTGCAACGCATCTACTTCGGTTCCGAGCCGAGCTCCCCCGACGCCATCCAGCGCATCGCCAACCTGCTGCCGGACGTGAAACTGCGCCAGCTCTACGGCATGTCGGAAATCGGCGTGCTGCCGTGCGACGTCAAGGCCGGCGACAGCGCCTGGATGAAGATCGAGGATCCGGCCTACCGCCTGCGGGTCGTCGACGGGATCCTGCAGGTGCGCGGGCCGACCAACATGCTCGGTTACCTGACCGGCCCCGGCGACCTGACGGACGACGGCTACCTGATCACCCACGACCTGACGGATGAGCACGAGGGCTTTTTCCGGGTCTCCGGGCGGGCGGTGGACGTGATTAACGTCGGCGGCAAGAAGGTGTTCCCGGCGCACGTCGAGAGCGTGCTGATGGGCGTCGACAACGTGTCTGACGTGGTCGTGTACGGCCAGCCCAACCCGTTGCTCGGCCAGATCGTCGCGGCGCGCTTCACCTTGCTGGCGCCCCAGGCGCTGGAGGACTTCAAGGCCGTGCTGTACGCCAAGATCCGCGGCGTGCTGGCGCCGGAACAATTGCCCAGGGTGGTGTCCGTCAGCGATACGCCGCTGATCACCAGCCGTTTCAAGAAAATGCGCCATCCCGGCGTCCTCAGCGGGTCGTGAGCCCCGATTGCCATCAAACGATAAGGAAATGACACATGGCTGACATGGAAAAAATGCGCGCAAGCATCGCCGACATCCTGTCCATCCCCCTGGACGAACTGAAGGGCGACACCTTGCTGGAAAGCAGCGACTTCTGGGACTCGATGGCGCGCATCTCGATTGTGGCGCTGGTGTTCGAAACCACCGGCACGACCATCTCCGGCGAAGAGATCGAAGGCGTGGCGACGGTGCAGGACATCTTCGACCTGGCCGCCGGGAAAGTGAAAGGAGTGGCCTGACCATGCACACCATTTCCGGGGTTGCGGTGCGCGCGGTCACGGCCGCGCTACCCGAACGCAGCGTGGGGCTGGACGGCTTCGCCGAGCTGTTCGGCGCCAAGGAAGTCGCCCGCATCGCGAAAAGCACGGGCATCGAGTCGGTCAGGGAGACCCAGACCCTGCACACGTCCGATCTGGTGATCGCCGCGTGCCGCCACCTGCTCGATCAAGGGCTGTGCGCCGCCGACGACATCGACGGGCTGATCGTGGTGACCCAGACGCCGGATTCCTGGGCGCCGGGGGTCGGCTACATCGTCCAGCAGGCGCTGGGCCTGCCGCAGCATTGCCTGGTCATCAACGTGACCGCCGGCTGTTCCGGCTATGTCAGCGCGCTGGTGCAAGCGGGGGCGCTGATCTCGGCCGGGGCCTGCAAAAGGATCCTGCTGTGCACGGGCGATGTGACCACGCGGATTCTCGACGAGCGTGACCGGCACGTGAAAATGCTGTTCGGCGACGCGGCGTCCGCCACGTTGCTGGAGGCGGGTGACAGTTCGTTCGAGTTCGTCTGCGGCACCGACGGCAGCGGCCGCGAGGCCCTGGCCTCCGACATCGCCTACACCCGGGACGCGGACAGCCAGGCCTGCGCAAGCATCCGCTGCCTGCAGATGGACGGCACGGCGGTGATGAACTTCGCGCTCGCCCGGGTGCCGCAGACCGTCAAGGCGCTGCTGGACGACACGGGGCTGAGCCCCGAGTCGCTCGACCTGCTGGTGCTGCACCAGGCGAACGGCTTCATGCTCAATTACCTGCGCCGGATGATCGGCGTCGCCCCGGAGAAAATGCCGGTGGACATCGACGGCGTCGGCAACACCAGCTCCACGTCCATCCCGATCGTCCTGTCGCGGCATGCCGCCGTCGGCACGCCGCAGGCGCAGCACGTCGTGCTGTGCGGCTTCGGCGCCGGGCTGTCGTGGGGCGCGATGAAGGTCGACCTTCGCCAGACCCGTGCCGTGGCGCCGTGCTTCGTGCCGGAAAAGGCTGAACCGGCGGACGCAGAGGTGCGTGCGCAAGCCTAAGCTGTCTGTGCGGCGTGGCGGTGCCCTGGGTTTTCAGGGGCACCGTCACGTCCGCTCGTTTGCCCCTCAAGGGAGATTTCATGAACCCGACCTTCTGGACGGCACTGGGCATCATCCCGAGCCGGGCCGTTGCGCCCTGGATTTCGCCTTCGCCGTTTCTGCCGACGTTCCAATTCTATGAATGCCATGAGTCGGGCACGATCCTGGCGTCACCGGAGCGCATCATCGACGCGGTCTGCGCCTTCGACATGCGCGAGGACTGCGTCGTCAACGCACTGCTGTCGCTGCGCGAGCTGCCGGCGAAACTGCTGAGGATGCTGGGCAACCGGCGCACGCAGCCGGCCGGCGCGCCGTTCGGCTTTGATTCGTTCACGCCGCTGCAACGCACTCCGGACGAAGTGTCCATGGGCCTGGCGGGGCGTTTCTGGCGCCCGGACCTGAACGTGAACCGCGTCCCGGATGCGCAGGCGTTCACGGCGCTGGACGACCCGCGCATCGCCCGGCTGGTGCTGCGTTTCCAGGTCATCGAGCAAGGGCAAGGCGCGCGCACGCTGCGCACCGAGACCTTCGTGCATTGCCCCAACACCCGCACCCGCCTGCTGTTCACGCCTTATTGGCTGGCGATCCGTCTGGCCAGCGGCTGGATACGCCGACGCAACCTGGCCGCCATCGAGCGGCAGCTGTCGACGGCGGGCCGGTAGGGTGTCCGCTGCTGTAATGATTTGCATCAATTGGTAACATTCATAGCCTCCGCGAATCAATCCAGCCCGAGTCCCGCCATGGCCATCAACTTCGACCTCAACGACCTGCAAGCCTTTCGCGCCGTGGTCGAGCAGGGCAGTTTCCGCAAGGCCGCCGACACCGTGCGCCTGTCGCAGCCGGCCCTGAGCCGGCGGATCGAAAAGCTCGAAGACGCCCTCGGCGTGAAGCTGTTCGAACGCACCACGCGCAAGGTCAGCCTGACCCAGGCCGGGCGCGGTTTCATGCCCAGCGTCGAGCGCCTGCTGGACGACCTGGACGTGGCGCTGCTGGGCATCAGCGAAGTGGCCTCGACCCGCCTGGGCCACGTCACCGTGGCGTGCGTGCCGTCGGCGGCGTACTACTTCATGCCCCGGGTGGTGGCCCGCTATCACCGGCAGTTCCCGAGGATCAAGGTCAAGGTGCTCGACTCCAGCGCCCACGACGTGCTCAGCGCGGTGGTCAATGGCGAGGCGGACTTCGGGCTGAGTTTCATGGGCACCCAGGAGGCGGGGGTGGATTTCGAGCCGTTGGTGCAGGAAAGCTACGTGGTGGCCTGCCGCCGCGACCATCCGTTGGCCGGGCGCAGCAGCGTGACCTGGGACGAGTTCTACCGCCAGGACTACATCTCGCTGGACAAGACCTCGGGCAACCGGTTTCTGTTGGACCAGGCGTTGACCCACGTGGTGCCGCAGCGCCCGAGCATCTGCGAAACGCGGCACGTGACGACCATGATCGGTCTGGTGGAGGCGGGGCTGGGGGTGGCGGCGGTGCCGTTGATGGCGATGCCGGCGGCGGACCATCCGATCCTGACGCGGATCCCGCTGACCGAGCCGCAGGTGATGCGCAGCGTCGGCATCATCAAGCGCCGGGGTCGCACCCTGACCCCGGCGGCGTTGGAGCTGGAACGGCTGGTGGTGGAGATGAAGGTGCAGCCGGTCAGCGCTTGACCGAGTCCAGCCCGGTGGCCTGCACGTCGGCCTGGGCGGCCGGTGCGGCGAGGTAGGCGAGCAGCGCCTTGGCTTCCTGCGGGTGCTGCGCGCCCACCGGGATGCCGGCGGCGAAACGGGTCACCGACTGCACCGCTTCCGGGATCTTCGCCACGAAACTCACCCCCGGCACCGGCAGCAGTTCGCTGACCTGCTGGAAGCCCAACTGGTAATCGCCGCTGGCGACCACCGAGCCCACCGGGATTTTCGGGATCATCTTGGCCTTGGGCTTCAAC
Organism: Pseudomonas sp. B7(2017); assembly: GCF_002112745.1. Classification (NCBI taxonomy): domain Bacteria; kingdom Pseudomonadati; phylum Pseudomonadota; class Gammaproteobacteria; order Pseudomonadales; family Pseudomonadaceae; genus Pseudomonas; species Pseudomonas sp. B7(2017). Next base: position 240,354 of record NZ_NEIP01000008.1, read on the forward strand.
TGATCTTCGATGCCCAGTTTCTTGAACAGCTGCTGCTCGATGTACACGCCGCTGGCGCTGTCGGAGTAGGCCACCGAGTGCGCGTCCAGCAGGGTTTTCTTCAGGCCTTCGACGCTGCCGATGTCCGGCTCCGGCGCGCCTTCGCGCACCACCAGGCCGATCCGCGAGTCTGCCAGTTCCACCCGCGAGGCGGGGTCGACCTTGCCTTGCTTGATCAGGTCGTCGAGGGCGTAGCCGACCATGATCACCACGTCGGCCTGCTCGCCACGGGCGAGTCGGTTGGGGATCGCTTCCGGCGCCTTGCCCATCGACGGGCCGAGGACCGTGTCGAGGGTGTTGCCGCTGCTGGCGGCGAACTTCGGGCCGAGGATCTTGTAGGCCGCGGTGAAGCCGCCGGAGGTCATCACCCGCAGCTCTTCGGCCTGGGCCCACGCGCTGATGGCGAACAGGGCGAGGGCGGTGAGGCTGATCAATTTTTTCATGGCAGGCTCCTTACGCCGCGACCGGTTGCAGACGGCCGCCGGCACGGCGGTACAGGTACAGCGTCGCGCACAGCGCGCACAGTGCGCCGACGCTCATCCAGTAACCGGGTGCGGCCTTGTCGCCGGTGTATTCGATCAGGAACGTCGACATCGCCGGGGTGAAGCCGCCGAACACCGCCGTCGCCAGGCTGTAGGCCAGCGAGAAGCCCGCCACCCGTACTTCCACCGGCATGATTTCGGTGAGCGCCGGGATCATCGCGCCGTTGTACAGGCCGTAGATGAACGACAGCCACAGCAGCGCCAGCAGCATGTGGCTGAAGCTCGGTGCCTGCACCAGGAACGACAGCGCCGGGTAGGTGGTGGCCAGGGCCAGCAACGCCATGGCGATCAGCACCGGACGCCGGCCGATGCGGTCCGACAGCGCGCCGCCGACCGGCAGCCAGCAGAAGTTCGACACACCCACCAGCAAGGTCACCAGCAGCGCGTCGGAGGTGCTCAGGTGCAGCACGGTCTTGCCGAAGGTCGGCGCGTACACGGTGATCAGGTAGAACGCGGTGGTGGTCAGGGCCACCATCAGCATGCCGCCCAGCACCACGGTCCAGTTGCGACCCAGGGTGCGGAACACTTCGCCCATGTTCGGGCGGTGCTTGCGTGCGGCGAACTCTTCGGTCTCCGCCAGGTTGCGCCGCAGCAGGAAGATGAACGGCACGATCATGCAGCCGACGAAGAACGGAATCCGCCAGCCCCAGTCGGCGATCGCCTGCGGCGCCATCCATTGGTTCAGCGCATAGCCCAGCGCCGCCGCGACGACGATCGCCACCTGCTGGCTGGCCGACTGCCAGGCGGTGAAGAAGCCGCGGTTGCCCGGTGTGGCGATCTCCGCCAGGTACACCGACACGCCGCCCAGCTCCGCACCGGCGGAGAAGCCCTGCAGCAGGCGCCCGATCAGCACCAGCGCCGGGGCGAACAGGCCGATGGTCTCGTAGCCGGGCACCAGCACGATCAGGATCGTGCCGCTGGCCATGATCGACAGGGTGACGATCAGGCCTTTGCGCCGGCCCACGTCGTCGATGTACGCACCGAGCACGATGGCCCCCAGCGGACGCATCAGAAAGCCTGCGCCGAACACCGCGAAGGTCATCATCAGGGAGGCGAACTCACTGCTCGCCGGAAAGAACACCGCCGCGATCTGCGTGGCGTAGAAGCCGAACAGGAAGAAGTCGAACTGTTCGAGGAAGTTGCCCGAGGTGACCCGGAAAATGGCGCCGGCCCGCGAGCCGCCGTGTGGGATTGAGGCTGTCATAGAAAAGTACTCCACCGCTTTTATGACGTGCGCGACGGGAGGGCGGCGCACGGTTTTTATTGGGGCGGATAGTGGCGCAGCAGGATCGATCTGTTAATTGCATTGTTGGCATGGATTGATGCGCTGTGCGGATCAATGTCGGGTCCTGCGCGAGCCCTCGCTGGCGATGACGTCAGAGAAGGCACCGAAGGGCAGGCGCGAGTCGATCAGCTCAGGACATAGTCCACCGGCGTGAGCGCCGGCGGCAGTTGCGCGGCGCCGAGTTCCGAGAGGATGTCGCGCTCGATGTTGCGTACCAGCGCATCGGTCGGCAGGTCGTTCTCGTCGCGGCCGAAGGGGTCTTCCAGTTCGTCGGCGATGGCGTCCAGGCCGAAGAAGGTGTAGCTGACGATGGCGGTGAACAACGGCGTCAGCCAGCCCAGCGGCTCGGCCATGGCGAACGGCAGCAGGATGCAGAACAGGTAGATCGTGCGGTGCAGCAGCAAGGTGTAGGGGAAGGGCAGCGGCGTGTTCTTGATCCGCTCGCACACCGCCTGCGCCTGGGTGAGGCTGGTCAGGTGGTTGGCCAGCAGCATGTAGCGCCACTCGCTCAGCGCACCGCTTTGATGCAGGTCCGAGCATTGCTGGCCGATCTGCTGCAGGATCCGCCCGCTGTAGTCCGGCACCTGCGCATCGGGTTTGGGCGTGACCCAATCGGCGCTGGCCGCCGCTTCGTCTTCCCGGCGCAGCCGCGCATTGAGCGCATGGGCGAAGCCGCAGAGGTTGCGCAGCAGCGAGCGGCGCTCGGCGGACTCGCGGATGACGTGGGTCTCGCGGATCACCGAGCGGACGTGCACGATCACCTCGCCCCAGGCCTTGCGCGCCTCGTACCAGCGGTCGTAGCAGGCGTTGTTGCGAAAGTTCATGAAGATCGACAGCGACAGCCCGAGCAAGGTGAACGGCGTGGCGTTGACCTTGGTGAAGTTGCTCGGGTGCAGGATTTCCACCAGCACGATGGCCGACGCCAGCAGCGTGACCATCAGTGCGCGCATCGCGATGCGTTTGGCGATCGACCCCTTGAGGGTGAAGAGGATGGCGAACTGGTTGACCTTGGGTCGGATGATCATGCACGTCTGCCTTGAAGGGGTGGCGGGTCAGCCGCCGGTCATGTTCATGAAGCGCACGACCTGGACGTCGTCGTTCACTTCGAAATTATGGCGGTAGGGCTTGAGCTTCATCGCCTCGATGATCGCCTTCTCCAGCCGTTCCGGTTGCCCCGGGTGGGCCCGCAGCACCGCTTTCAGGTCCACCGAATGTTCGTTGCCCAGGCACAGCAGCAGGCGGCCTTCCACCGTCATCCGTACCCGGTTGCAGGTGCCGCAGAAGTTGTGGCTGTGGGGCGAGATGAACCCCAGCCGGATCTGCGGCGCCTCGGCCAGGCGCCAGTAGCGCGACGGGCCCTGGGTGGACTCGGCCGAATCGATCAGGGTGTAGCGTTCGGCGATCCGCTCGCGCACCTGGCTGCTGGAGAAGAACGACTCGGCGCGGCTGTGTTCGCTGATGGCGCCCAGGGGCATTTCCTCGATGAAGGAAATGTCCAGCTCCCGGTCGATGGCGAAACGCACCAGATCGTTGATCTCATGGTCGTTGCGGCCCTGCATCACCACGCAGTTGAGTTTAGTGCGGGTGAATCCGGCCTTGCGCGCGGCATCGATGCCATTGATCACCTGGGCCAGGTCGCCGGTGCGGGTCAGCTGCTTGAAACGGTCCGCGTCGAGGCTGTCGAGGCTGACGTTCAGGCGCTTGACCCCGGCGTCGAACAGCGGCGCGGCGAGCTTGCCCAGCTGCGAGCCGTTGGTGGTCAGGCACAGCTCGCGCAGGCCGGGCAGGGCGGCGATCTGCTCGCACAGCTTGACCGCGCCGGGGCGGATCAAAGGTTCGCCGCCGGTGAGGCGGATCTTGCGGGTGCCCAGCTTCACGAAGCTTTGCGCCACCTGAAAGATCTCTTCCAGGGTCAGCACCCGTTGGCGCGGCAGGAACTGCATGTCCTCGGCCATGCAATACACGCAGCGGAAGTCGCAGCGGTCGGTGACCGACAGACGCAGGTAGTCGACGCGGCGGTTGAAACCATCGATCAAGACGCGCTCTGACATGACAGCCTCGCTTGGGTGACGCCGCGGAAAACGGCGGGAGTCGGCGCAGGTTATGGGCAACTTTTAAACACGTCCAATCACTCTTAATGAACGACTGATTGATGCTGTCGATGATGAACTTTTTTTGCCGTCCTGATGTTTCGTTAGTTCTGCAAATGCCTATGAATAAAGGGTTTTTCGTCGTGATAGATGGTTTCGATAAGGTGGTCGTTAATAGCGATTAGACAATGTTTTGCCCTCGTTCCTATCCTTGGCCCGGCAAATGAAACGACGGCGTTTTAGTTCAAAGACAGTCGTCGCCGTTCAACCGAGATCAGGTTCTAGCCTGTGTGCACCGTCATGGAGAAGTCCCATGTCACAAGTCGACCGCTACAAACCCTACAAGGGCGCCGCTGCAGGATGGGGGGCGGTGATCAGCCTCACCAAGAACTGGCTGGGCAGTGAAAACGCCCTGAAGAACATCCGCGCCATGCTCAAGACCAACCAGAACGGCGGCTTCGACTGCCCGGGCTGCGCGTGGGGCGAGGCGCCCGGCGCCGGCCTGCTGAAGTTCTGCGAGAACGGCGCCAAGGCCGTGAACTGGGAAGCCACCGGGCGCCTGGTGGACCCGGCGTTCTTCAACAAGTACACGGTCTCGACCCTGGCCGAGCAGAGCGACTACTGGCTCGAATACCAGGGCCGGCTGACCCACCCGATGCGCTACGACGCACGGATCGACCGCTACGTGGAAACCACCTGGGAGGAAGCCTTCGCCCTGATCGCCCGCCACCTCAAGGGCCTGAAGTCGCCCAATGAGGCCGAGTTCTACACCTCGGGCCGGGCCAGCAACGAGGCGGCGTTCCTGTACCAACTGTTCGTCCGCGCCTACGGCACCAACAACTTCCCGGACTGCTCGAACATGTGCCACGAGGCCAGTGCCGTGAGCATGATCGAAAGCCTGGGCGTGGGCAAAGGCACGGTGGTGTATGAGGACCTGCACCACGCCGACGCGATTTTCGTGATCGGCCAGAACCCCGGCACCAACCACCCGCGCATGCTCGAACCGCTGCGCGAAGCGGTCAAGCGCGGTGCCCAGGTGGTGTGCTTCAACCCGCTCAAGGAGCGTGGCCTGGAACGTTTCCAGAACCCGCAGAACCCCATCGAAATGCTCAGCAACGGTTGGGAAGCGACCAACACCGCGTACTTCCGTCCGGCCCTGGGCGGCGACATGGCGGTGTTCCGCGGCATGGTCAAGTTTCTCCTGCAATGGGAGCGCGAAGCCCTGGCCACCGGCGGCGAGCCGGTGTTCGACCGCGCCTTCATCGCCAACCACACCTCGGGCCTCGACAGTTACCTGGCCCAGGTCGACGCCACCTCCTGGGAACACATCGTCGAGCAGTCCGGCCTGACCCTGGCCGACATCGAACTGGCCGCGCGCATGTACGCCCGGGCCAAGAGCGTGATCATGTGCTGGGCCATGGGCCTGACCCAGCACGTGCATTCGGTGCCGACCCTGCAGGAGGTCATCAACCTGCAACTGCTGCGCGGCAACGTCGGCCGTCCGGGCGCCGGGCTGTCGCCGGTGCGCGGGCACAGCAACGTGCAGGGCGACCGCACCATGGGCATCAACGAACTGGCGCCCAAGGATCTGATGGATGCCCTGGAGAAACGCTTCAAGTTCAAGGTGCCGCGCCTGCACGGGCACAACACCGTCATGGCCATCGGCGCCATGGAACGGGGCGAAGCCAAGGTCTTCATCGGCCTGGGCGGCAACTTCGCCCAAGCCACCCCGGACACCCCGCGCACCCACGCGGCGATGCGCAACTGCGACCTGACCGTGCACATCTCCACCAAGCTCAACCGCAGCCATCTGGTGACCGGCCGCGACGCGCTGATCCTGCCGTGCCTGGGCCGCACCGACATCGACGTCCAGGCCGAAGGCCCCCAAGGCGTGACCGTGGAGGACACCTTCAGCATGGTGCACCTGTCGTTCGGCCAGCTCAAACCCAAGTCGCCGCACCTGAAATCGGAACCGGCGATCATCGCCGGCATCGCCGCCGCGACCCTGGGCAAGCACCCCATCGACTGGGAATGGGCGGTGGGCGACTACGGGCGCATCCGCGACCTGATCGCCGACGTGATTCCGGGCTTCGAGCGGTTCAACGAAAAACTGCTGACCCCCGGCGGCTTCCATCTGGGCAACGATGCCTCCGACCGGGTCTGGAACACCGCCAGCGGCAAGGCCCAGTTCACTCCGTGCGTGCTGCCCGAGCACCTGATCAGCGAAGGCGTGCGCAACCTGCCGGTCAAGCCGCACCTGATCCTGCAGACCATGCGCTCCCACGATCAGTACAACACCACCCTGTACGGGCTCGACGACCGCTACCGCGGGGTGTACGGCATGCGCGACGTGGTGTTCGCCAACGAACAGGACATCCGCCGGCTCGGGTTCGAACCGGGGCAGAAGGTCGACCTGGTGGCGCTGTGGGACGACGAGCGCGAGCGGCGGGTCAGCGGTTTCACCCTGATCGCCTACGACATCCCCGCAGGGCAGGCCGCCGCTTACTACCCGGAGACCAACCCGTTGGTGCCGCTGGAAAGCTACGGCGACCGCACCTACACGCCGACCTCCAAGTTCGTGGCGATCCGCCTTGAGGCGGCCGAGGCGAGCAACCTGATTCCGTCGTCGGTGGCGTAACCGCCCGAAGCGATCCGACCCTTTCGCAATTCGACTGGCTGCAGGCGTTCGCGCCTGGCGGTGGCCCGGCCGTGTGCCGCCGCTTTTCAGCCTTGATGAGGACATCATCATGTTCAACCTGGAGGCACTGGACCTGGCGCGGATTCAATTCGCGTTCACGGTTTCGTTCCACATCATTTTCCCGGCGATCACCATCGGCCTGGCGAGCTTCCTGGCGGTGCTCGAAGGCCTGTGGCTCAAGACCGGCAACGACACCTACCGCGACCTGTACCATTTCTGGTCGAAGATCTTCGCCGTCAACTTCGGCATGGGCGTGGTGTCCGGCCTGGTCATGGCGTACCAGTTCGGCACCAACTGGAGCGGCTTCTCGGACTTCGCCGGGAGCGTCACCGGGCCGTTGCTCACCTATGAGGTGCTCACGGCGTTCTTCCTTGAGGCCGGGTTCCTCGGCGTGATGCTGTTCGGCTGGAACCGCGTGGGCCGGGGGCTGCACTTCTTCGCCACGGTGATGGTCGCCATCGGCACGCTGATCTCGACCTTCTGGATCCTCGCGTCCAACAGCTGGATGCAGACCCCGCAGGGCTTCTCGGTGGTGGACGGGCGGGTGATGCCGCTGGACTGGCTGGCCATCGTGTTCAACCCGTCGTTCCCCTTCCGCCTGGCGCACATGGCCATCGCCGCGTTCGTCGCCACGGCGTTCTTCGTCGGTGCGTCGGCGGCCTGGCACCTGCTGCGGGGCAACGACACCCGGCAAGTGCGCAAGATGTTTTCCATGGCGCTGTGGATGGCGCTGATCGTCGCGCCGATCCAGGCGGTGGTCGGTGACGCCCATGGCCTGAACACCCTGGAGCACCAGCCGGCGAAGATCGCCGCCATCGAGGGCCACTGGGAAAACCACGGCAACGAGCCGACCCCGCTGGTGCTGTTCGGCATCCCGGACATGCAGGCGGAGAAGACCCAATACGCGCTGGAGATCCCGTACCTCGGCAGCCTGATCCTGACCCACAGCCTCGACAAGCAGATCCCGGCGCTCAAGAGCTTCCCCAAGGAAGACCGGCCGAACTCGACCGTCATCTTCTGGAGCTTCCGGGTCATGGCCGGGCTGGGCATGTTGATGATCCTGGTCGGCGTGCTCGGCTTTGCGCTGCGGCGCAAGGGCGCGGTCTACCGCCACCGCGGCTTCCAGCGCCTGGTGCTGCTGATGGGGCCGAGCGGTCTGGTCGCGCTGCTGGCCGGCTGGATCACCACCGAAGTCGGGCGTCAGCCGTGGGTGGTGTACGGCCTGCTGCGCACCCATGACGCGGCGTCGCACCACTCGGTGGCGCAGATGAGCACGTCGCTGGCGCTGTTCGTGGTCATCTACTTCTCGGTGTTTACCGTGGGCATCGGCTACATGATGAAACTGGTCGCCAAGGGCCCGCAGCCGCACCACGACCACGATCCTGAGGACGACAGCCAGCAGGCACCGCGCCGGCCGCTTTCGGCCGCCAACGTCCACCTCGAATCCGCCAGCCGGATCCACTGAATAAGGAGCGTTGAGACATGGGTATTCAAGGCATCGACCTGTCATTGATCTGGGGCGTGATCATCGCTTTCGGGGTGATGATGTACGTGATCATGGACGGCTTCGATCTGGGCCTCGGGATCCTGTTCCCGATGATCCCGGACGGGCAGGAGCGCGACGTGATGATGAACACCGTCGCGCCGGTGTGGGACGGCAACGAAACCTGGCTGGTGCTGGGCGGGGCGGCGTTGTACGGCGCGTTCCCGCTGGCCTACGGGGTGATCCTGGAGGCGCTGTACCTGCCGCTGGTGTTCATGCTGGCGGGGCTGATCTTCCGGGGCGTGGCGTTCGAATTCCGCTTCAAGGCGCCGGCCGAGAAGCGGCATCTGTGGGACTTGGCGTTCATCGGCGGTTCGCTGCTGGCGACGTTCTCCCAGGGCGTGGTGATCGGCGCCTACGTGGCCGGGATCCCGGTGGTGGACCGTCAGTTCGCCGGCGGCAGCCTCGACTGGCTGGCACCGTTCCCGCTCGCCTGCGGCGTCGGCCTGGTGGTGGCGTATGCGCTGCTGGGCAGCACGTGGTTGCTGGTCAAGACCGAAGGCATGCTCGAATCGCGGATGCGCCACTACAGCCGTCCGCTGGCGTGGCTGCTGCTGGCGATGGTGGTGGTGATCGGCGTGTGGACGCTCAAGCTGCATCCGGAGCTGGCGGGGCGCTGGTTCACCCATGCGCACCTGACGGTGTTCGCGGGGCTGGTGGTGTTGGCGCTGCTGGCGCTGTTCGGCCTGCTGCGCTCGCTGCGCCGGCGTCACACCCATTGGCCGTTCGTGTTCACCCTGGTGCTGATGTTCCTGGGCTACATCGGCCTTGCGCTGAGCATCTGGCCGAACATCATCCCGCCGTCGGTCAGCCTGTGGGCGGCGGCGTCACCGGCCACCAGCCAACTGTTCGCCCTGATCGGCGCGCTGTTCATCCTGCCGGTGATCCTGATGTACACCTTCTGGAGCTACTACGTGTTCCGCGGCAAAGTGAGGATCGGCGATGGCTACCATTGAGCGACGTGACGTGAAACCGCAGCGCTGGCATCGGCGCCTGGGCTGGCTGTTGCTGATCTGGCTGGGCAGCGTCGCCTCGCTGGCGGTGGTGGCCAGCGTGCTGAAGCTGTTGATGTATGCGGCGGGGATGAGGACCCACTGACCCTGCAGAAAAGACCGGAGCCTGGCTCCGGTTTTTTAATGCGCCCAGGAAACCTGTGGGAGCCAGCCTGCCGGCGATGACGGTGGGTCAGGCGTAGGAGATGTCGTCAGTGCCGGCCTCATCGCCAGCAGGCTGGCTCCCACCGTTTTATTGCGGTGAGCACAGCATCTGCTAGCACCACCATTCCCTGTGGGAGCCAGCCTGCTGGCGATGGCGTCACTCGGCGCCGAACAGGGCGGTCCAGTAGATGCCCGCGTCGCTCTTCGGGTCCACCGCGTAGGCGGCGCCGAGTTCGCGGTACTGCGGGTTCATCAGGTTGGCGCAATGGCCGGGGCTGGCGAGCCAGCCGGCCACCACTTTCTGCACGGTGTCTTGGCCGGCGGCGATGTTCTCGCCGACCTGCTGGCCGCCGTAGCCCGCCAGTTCGGCGCGGTCGCCCGGCGTGCGGCCGTCGCGGTCCTTGTGGTCGAAGTAGTTTTTGTTGGCCATGTCGCGGCTGTGGTCCTGGGCGACGGTGCCGAGCACCGCATTCCACGCCAGCGGCCCGGCGGCGGAGAACGCTTGGCCGCCGCACTGGCGCGGCTGGGCTCGGGCGGCGTTGAGTTGCTCCAGCAGTTTCTGGCCTTCGCTTGGCCCGTCGCCGAGGCGGGCGGACAGCAACGGCCGGGCCAGGGTGATGCGCCAGTCGCGGTCGCTGCGGCTGACGCCGACATCGACGAACTGCGGATCCAGCACCACCTGGCAGAAACTCTCCTGGATCGCCTTCATCGCCGCCGCCGCATCCCTCGGCCCGTTGAGGCTGATCGCCTGCACGTTGACCATCGGGTAGCTGGCGCGGGCCATGGCCTGCTGCAGGTCGACGACGCCGCTGGCCGGCAGGATCAGGCGCGGGTCGGCCGACAGCGGCGGCAGTTCGCTGGACGCCTGGGTGCCGCAGCGCTGTGGCTGGCTGCGGTAGCTGTTGATCGACTCGACCAGTTGCGACTCGTCGGTGGCCATGGCCGAGGCGGCGAACGCCAGGCCCACGGACAACGCGGCAAGGCGCAGAGCGGATGGCATGAAGCGCATGGAAATCTCCCTTGGGCTGAGTGCGCACATCATGCGCGAAAGGGCCCCGGTGGGTGCAATGCCTTTTTCTTCGCGGCGGCGATTTTTCCGCGCCCCATGGCCTCGGATTTTGCCGTCTACACTCTGCGAGAGCCCCGCAATCCGGGTGTCTCAGCCGCACAACACATTGCCCGGACCGGGCGCTGCCGGAAGTGTCGATCATGGGATTCAAAGGCGTGGTTGTCTGTCTTGCGTTGACCTTGTCGTGCGGCCCGGCGTTGGCCGCCGAACAAGCCCCGATCCAGGAAAAGGCCGAAGCCAAGGCCCAGGTGCTGGAGGAAAAGGCCGCCGACCAGGTCAGCGCCGCACCGGCGCCCAAGTCGCAAGCCATCACCCCGACCGAAGTGCAGGCGGTCGATCCGGCGGGCGCGGCACCGTTGGACGATCCCATTACGTGCCTGGCGCGCAGCATCTATTGGGAAGCCAAGGGCAAGGACACCGCCGACATGGAAGGCGTGGCCAGCGTGGTGATGAACCGGCTCGGCCACGACGGGTTTCCCGGCACGGTCTGCGAGGTGGTCAAGCAGGGGTCGGAGACTAAGAGCTGCCAGTTCTCGTGGTGGTGCGACGGCAGGCCGGACCAGGTCAAGGAAGATGCCGAGTACGCGCTGGCCAAGGAGATCGCCGCCAAGGCCCTCAACCGCCAACTGACGGATCGCACCCACGGCGCGTTGTATTTCCATGACCGCAACGTTCACCCGAGCTGGGCGAACGAGTACCGCAAGACCGCCGAGACGGCGAAATTCCTCTTCTACAAACCCGCCGGCGGCGACGCCCGTTAGGCGCAGACCTGGCGCACGCAGTCGCGCAGCCAGCGGTGGGCGGGATCGGCGTCCATCCGCGGGTGCCAGAGCATCGAGACGGTCAGCGGCGGCAACGTCACCGGCAGGCTGAAACTGTGCAGGCCTGCGCGCAGGGAGCCGGTGTGGCGCTCCGGCACCGTGGCGATCAGGTCCGAGTCGCGCACCAGCGCCAGGGCGGCGGAAAAGCCGCCGACCAGCGTGACGATCTCCCGCGCCAGCCCTTGGGCGTGCAGCGCATCGTCCACCAGGCCGGTCTCGCGCCCGTGCCGCGACACATGGACGTGCGCGCCGGCGGCGAAACGCTTGGCGCTGACCTTGCCCGACGCCAACGGATGGCCCGCCCGCACGACACCGACCCAACGGTCCTCGAACAGGATGCGGCTGTGCAGGGTGTCGTCGGTGCGCGTGCCGACCACCCCGGTCTCCAGGTCGACCCGTCCTTCGCGCAGGGGGGCGCTGTCCTGGTCGGCTTTCTGCAGAAAGCGCAGGCGCACGCCGGGCGCCTGCGCCGCGATGAGGGCGAGCAGGGCGGCGGCGAAAGTCTCGACGAAACCGTCGCTGCTGCGCAGGGTGAAGGTGCGTTGCAGTTGGCCGAGATCCAGCGCCTGGACGGGGCGCAGCACCGCTTCGGCTTCCTGCACCAGGCGGCCGACCTGTTCGCGCAGGGCCACGGCCCGAGGCGTCGGCACCAGGCCGCGCCCTGCGCGCACCAGCAACGGATCGCCCGTGGTGTCGCGCAGACGGGCGAGGGCGCGGCTCATGGCCGACGGGCTCAGGCGCAGCCGCTCGGCGGCGCGGGCGACGCTGCCTTCGCTGAGCAGCACGTCGAGGGTGATCAGCAGGTTCAGGTCCGGTGCATTCATGACATGGCGTTTCGTGCAGGTATGGAGTGCAAAGCATGCGTCTTCCGCCTTGTCTCGTCCAGACATAGGCTGCGCCCATGACCTTCGCGAAGAGCGCCTGCCATGTCCCCACTGCCTTTACACCGTTCCTCCCGCTGGGCCCTGACCGGCCTGTCCCTGTCCATGCTGATGCCGTCCCTGGACACCAGCATCGCCAATGCCGGCCTGCCGACGCTGGCGGCCGCCTTCGGCGCCGCGTTCGCGCAGGTGCAGTGGGTCGTCCTCGCTTATTTGCTGGCGATCACCACGTTGATCGTCAGCGCAGGTCGCCTCGGTGACCTGATCGGGCGGCGTCGCCTGATGCTGATCGGCATCGGCCTGTTCACCGCCGCGTCGTTGTGTTGCGCGCTGGCGCCCGGATTGGGGTGGCTGATCGCGGCGCGGGCGGTGCAGGGGCTCGGCGCGGCGGTGATGCTGGCACTGACGGCGGCACTGGTGGGCGATGCGGTGCCCAAGGCGCAGACCGGCCGGGCGATGGGGCTGCTGGGCACGATGTCGGCCATCGGCACTTCGTTGGGGCCGTCGTTGGGCGGGCTGCTGATCGCGCAGACGGGGTGGCCGTCGATCTTCCTGATCAACGTGCCGTTGGGACTGCTCAACGGCTGGCTGGTGTGGCGTCACCTGCCGGCGGATCGGGGGGTGGAGAAGCGGGTGCGGTTCGACCACGCCGGGACGTTGGCGCTGGCGCTGACCCTGGCGGCGTATGCGTTGGCGATGACCGTCACGGGAACGCCGGGCGCCACGGTGGCGCTGTTGTCGATCAGCCTGCTGGGCCTGGGCCTGTTTGTCGCGGTCGAGCGGCGTGCGGCGGCGCCTTTGATGCGCATGGCGCTGTTTGCCGATCCGCGGCGCGTCGCCGGTCTGGCGATGACGGCGTTGGTGGCGACGGTGATGATGACGACGCTGGTGGTGGGGCCGTTCTACCTGAGCCGAGGGTTGGGGCTGGGCAGCCTGGCGGTGGGCCTGGCGCTGTCGGTCGGGCCGTTGGTGGCGGCGCTCGGCGGCGTGCCGGCGGGATGGCTGGTGGATCGCTTCGGGACGCGGCGCATGGTGGCGGGCGGATTGGCGGCCATGGCCGGCGGCTGTGTGTTGCTGGCGGTGTTGCCGGCGGGCCTTGGGTTGCCGGGGTATCTGCTGCCGATCGCGTGGGTCACCGCCGGGTATGCGCTGTTTCAGGCGGCCAACAGCAGTGCCCTGATGGCGGACGTCGGCCAGGACCTGCGCGGGGTAATGTCGGCGATGCTGGGGCTGGCCCGCAACCTGGGGCTGATCACCGGGGCGGCGGCGATGGGAACCGTGTTCGCCCGGGTCGCCGGCGATCCGGCACAGGCACCGGCCGCCATGATTGCCGCAGGCTTGCACCTGACCTTTGGCGTCGCCGCGACGCTGATGGTCATCGCCCTCACCGTCAACGGCACGGCCCGCAACCTGTCGGCGTTGGTGGGGCAGCGGTAGCGGAGTGTCAGGTGATGGGGATGGCGGCAGTGCCGGCCTCATCGCTGGCAAGCCAGCTCCCACAGGTTTTGTGGTGTACCTGGATCCTGCAAACACCCAGGGTCCCCTGTGGGAGCCAGCCTGCTGGCGATGGCGGTGGGTCAGGCGACGGGGATGTCGGCTGGGCTGGCCTCATCGCTGGCAAGTCGAGTCGTCGCACCGCAGCTCCCACAGGGCCCAAGGTGAATACTGAACCCGCGCACACCACAAAAACCTGTGGGAGCCGGCTTGCCGGCGATGGCGGTGGGACAGGCGATGGGGATGTCGGCGGGTTCAGGGGTGTTCTCGGGACGGCGCTTGGCGGGCGGGGAAGAAGAGTTCGAAGCAGGTCTCGCCGTCGGCGCTGCTGGCGCTGTAGCGGCCTTGATGCAGTTGCATGATGGTGGCGACGATGGACAGGCCCAGGCCGTTGGACTGGGCCGAGCGCTGGCGGGACTGGTCGACGCGGTAGAAGCGTTCGAACAGCCGCGGCAGGTGTTCGGCCGGGATGGTCGGGCCGTGGTTGCGTACCCGCAGGCGGCTGCCGTCCGGTCCGGCGGCGGCTTCGACCCGCACCGTCGAATCCGCGGCGCCGTACTTGATCGCGTTGGCGCACAGGTTGGCCAGGGCCCGGCGCAGCAGCATCGGTTCGGCCCAGATCACACCGCTGCCGCGGGCCTCGATGCAGATGCCCGCGTCCGCCGCCAGGCCTTCGAAGTAGTCGGCGATGCGCTGCATCTCGTCGGCGGCGTCCAGCTCCTGGCGCTGGCTCATGGCGCTGGCCGGATCGGTGCGGGCCAGGAACAGCATGTTGTCGAGCATCCGCGCCAGCCGTTCCAGTTCCTCGACGTTGGAGGCGAGCAGTTGCTGGTAGGCCTCGACGCTGCGGTTCTGCTGCAGCGCGACCTGGGTTTCGCCCAGCAGGTTGTTGATCGGCGTGCGCAGTTCGTGGGCCATGTCGGTGGACACCTGGCTCAGTTGCGCAAAACCCTTGGCGAGCCGGTCCAGCATGGCGTTGAACGCATCGATCATCGGCTTCAGCTCCCGGGGCGTGCCGTGGCTGTCGAGGCGCTCGCCCAGGTTGCCGACGCCGATGCCGTGGGCATGCCGCGCCAGCCGGCGCAACGGCAGCAGGCCACGGTACACCAGCAGGCAGCCGATCAGCGCCAGCACCGCCGCCGCCAGCGTCGCCAGGCCGTAGACGCTGAGCCGGTAGGTGGCGAGCATCGCCGTGCGTTCGGTCATCAGGCGGCCGGTGAGCACTTGCAGGTTGCCCAGTTCGCCGGAGTCGATGGTCGCCGCCACCGCCGAAAACGGCACGCCGTTGATGCTCGGCAGATGCTTCACGTCGCTCAGCGCCATCGGGTGGCCGATGGGCACGGCGGGCACGCTGGGGGTGGCGAGGTTGCCGGGGTTGACCACCAGCAGCGGCGGCTGCCCCGGCGCGCCGATGGTGAGCAGGGCCTCGCGGTTGCCGAGCATGTTCTGGAACAGCGCCGGCTTGTTCTTGATCAGCTCCAGGGTGTTGCTGTCGTTGAGGAAGGTGCGCAGCTGATCGACCCGGCTGGCCAGCTGGATGTCGTCGCGGCGGATCAGCTGTTCTTCGAGTTCGTTGTACAGCGCCGCCCCCAGGCCCGCCAGCGACGCGAAGGCGAGCAGGGCGAAGACCAGCGCCAGGCGCAGGGTCAGCGAATAGGTGCCGTTGGTTTTCATGGCTGAATATCGAAGCGGTAGCCGATGCCGCGCACGCTGTGGATCAGCTTGAGCGCGAACGGATCGTCGAGCTTGGCCCGCAGGCGACGCACCGCGACATCGACCACGTTGGTGTCGCTGTCGAAGTTCATGTCCCATACCCGCGAGGCGATCAGCGAACGCGACAGCACTTGGCCGGTGTGGGTGGCGAACAGTTGCAGCAAGGCGAACTCCTTGTTGGTCAGGACGATCCGTGTGCCGGCGCGGGTGACCCGGCGCTTGAGCACATCGATCTGCAGGTCGGCCACCTGCAGCTGTTCCTCTTCATGGATCGGCCCGCGCCGGGTCAGGGTGCGCAGGCGCGCCACCAGCTCGGCGAAGGAGAACGGCTTGATCAGGTAATCGTCGGCGCCCAACTCCAGGCCCTTGACCCGGTCGGCGATGTCGTCGCGGGCGGTGAGGAACAGCACCGGCGTGTCGGCTTCCTTGCGCAGCCGGCGCAGGACTTCCCAGCCGTCCATCTGCGGCATCATCACATCCAGCACGATCACGTCGAAGCCGTGCTCCAGCGCCAGGTGCAGGCCGTCGGCGCCGTTGCGCGCCAGGCTCACGCTGTAGCCCAGTTCCTGCAAGCCGTTGAGCAGGTAGTTGCCGGCCTTGGGTTCGTCTTCGACGACGAGGATGTTCATGGGCGTTTGGCCTCAATGGTCATTGGTGCAGCCGCTGCCTTGCACCTGATAGTCCAGCACATGTTCGCGGCCCTGGTGGTCGAGGTAGTTGAGCCGCGCCGGAATCACGCCGCAGGCCTGGGAAATATCGGTGCTGGACAGGACTTTGTCGATATCCAGATGAACGAAGAAGCCGCTTTGGTCGTGGATCACGGTCGGTTCCGGCGCAGGCGCGGCGAACGCGGAACCGGTGGCGAGGAGGGCGGCGAAGGCGAGGATCAGGGTTTTCATGATGGGGTCGCTCGGTGCGTGAAGTGGGTCGGCACAGGTGCCGGGACAACTTCAGGCTACCGGGCGATCCGCTCGGCAAACCGACAGCTTGATTACAAAGCTGTAATGAAACGATGGTCGAGACGGTCGGCGTGAGCGACGGTCTTGGCCGGTTCTGCGGTGCCTTCACTGGCGCCATCGCGAGCAGGCTGGCTCCCACAGAGGACCGTGCAGGGCTCCAATGATGCAGGGATCAGTTGCCGGCGGAGCTGATGATCCCGGCGACCTGCTGCGGCTGGCAGTTGAGGTACGGCGAGGACTTGAGCCAGTGCTGGTCGGGGTACCAGGAGAACATGAACTGGCCGTCCTTCAGGCTGTCGATCACTCGCTTGGCCACCTGCGGGCGCACCGCCGGGCAGCCCTGGCTGCGGCCGATGCGGCCCTGGCGCTGGCTCCACAACGGGTTCACGTAGTCGGCGGCGTGGATCACGATGGCGCGGTCGCGGGCCATGTCGTTGAAGCCCGGTTCCAGGCCGTCCATGCGCAGCGAATAGCCGTGGGTGCCTTCGTAGCTTTCCTGGGTGCGGAACAGCCCGAGGCTGGACTGGTAGCTGCCCTCGCGGTTGGAGAACTGGGTGGCGTAGTTTTCCCCGGAGTTGGAGCCGTGGGCGACCAGGTCGCGCAGCACCAGTTTCCGGCGGGCGAGGTCGAAGATCCACAGGCGGCGGGCCGTGGACGGCTGCGAGTAGTCGATGATCGCCAGGTGGCGCGATTGCCGGGCGCCGCTGTTGACCGCGCACTGCATGGCGTTCAGGGCACCTTTCAGCGCCTGGGGATTGAGTTCCGGTGCGGCGTGCGCGAGGCTGTTGTAGAGGGATGGCCGGGCAGTGCCGGCGGCAATGGCTGGGCTGGTCATCGAGGCGGCGATCAAGGCCGGGACGATGGCAGTCAGCAGAAGTCGGCGAAACGTCGTCAACATTTACAGAGAGTCCTCACTTGCTGCTTGTCTGGCTAGGCTCCTGACGTCCAGTCGTCCCCCGCAAGCCCGGGAATCGGGCCTGACTGTTCACCGCACCTGATGTAAGGTTGACCGTCATTCAGGACGGCCATGGATTGGAGTAAAGCAGTTGTTCAAAAAACATGCATGCTACTTGAGCATTTGTTTGCTCGCTGCGCCGTTTGTCGCTTGTGCCGGTGAGCCGTTGCCGGGGCTGCCGACGTTGCCGGCGGACGTGACGGTCGATGCGCCGGTGGCCGCGCCGGCGCCGGTGCAGAGCCCGTTGCAGGCGTCGCTGGTCAGCCTGCCCCAGGCCTGTCCGGCCGTGGCGGCCCGGCTCGACGCCCCCGCGCTCCAGCAGTTGCAGGCGTTCTATCAGCAGCAGGACTGGCTGCCCGTGTGGGCAGACCGCGAGCGGCTCACGACATTGCATGCGCAACTGCAACTGCTGGCCGATGACGGCCTCAATCCCCAACGCTATCCGGTGGCGGGCAGCGTACCCCAGGACGGCGACCTGTGCGCCGACATCGACATCAGCCGCCACTACCTGCAAGCCCTGCAGGACCTGCATTACGGCCGCCTGCTGCAATCGCACTTCGAACCTCTGTGGCATGCCGACGACACGCCCCGCGACCGGCAGGCCGAACTGCTGGACATCGCCGTGCCGGGCATGCACGACATCGCGGCGGCGTTCGACCGCGCCCGTCCGCGCCTGGCGCAGTACCGGGACCTGCGTCACCTCTACGCCGCCCAGCGCCAGCAAGCCTTGCCGCATTGGGGGCCCGTGAGCAACGGGCCGCTGCTGCGCCCGGACATGGCGGACAAGCGCGTGCCGGAACTCGCTCAGCGCCTGTACAGCGAAGGCTACCTGCACAGCGCGGCCGGCACGCCGGGCAACGCCTACGACGGCGTGCTGGTGGAGGCGGTGAAGAGCTTCCAGGCCAACCATTCGCTGCAGGCCGACGGCGTGGTCGGCCCCGGCACCATCGCCGAACTCAACATCAGCCCGCTGACCCGCCGTGACCAGTTGCGGGTCAACCTCGAACGCTTCCGCTGGCTGGCCCAGGACATGGAGCCGGACGGCCTGCTGGTCAACGTCGCCGCCGCCGAACTGACCCTGTACCAGGGCGGCCTGCCGGTGTGGCAGACCCGCACCCAGGTCGGCCGCGCCGAACGCCAGACCCCGCTGCTCAAGTCCCGGGTCACCCGGCTGACCCTGAACCCGACCTGGACCGTGCCGCCGACCATCTGGAAGGAAGACAAGCTGCCGGAGATCCGCAAGGACCAGACCTTCCTCAGCCGCCAGAACCTGCAAGTGCTCGACGCCAACGGCCAGCCGCTGGCCGCCGCCGACATCGACTGGGACAACCCCGGCAACATCCTCCTGCGCCAGGACGCCGGGCCGCGCAACCCGTTGGGGCAGATGGTCATCCGCTTCCCCAACCCGTTCTCGGTGTACCTGCACGACACGCCGAGCAAGGCGCTGTTCGACAAGGGGCCGCGGGCGTTCAGCTCCGGTTGCGTGCGGGTCGAGCATCCGATGAAGCTGCGCGACCTGCTGCTCAGCCCGGCGGAAAAGGCGCGCACCGATACCTTGCTGGCCACCGGCACCACCCACGAATTCCGCCTGGCCAACCCGGTGCCGATCCTGATGACCTACTGGACCGCCCAGGTCGACAGCCACGGGCGCGTGCTCTACGCGCCGGACATCTACAGCCGCGACAGCGCGCTGCTGGCGGGGCTGGACCGGGCGCACTGACCTCAGCGGGCGTGGCGCCGCCAGAACACCCTGGCCAGCCACGCATCCACGCTGAGCTTGCCGGCCCCGGCGAACACCAGCGGCAGCAGCGCCGCCAGGTAAATGGCCGGCAGCTTGAAGTTGCCGAAGCCCTTGTTGGTGATCGCGTAGCCTTGGGCCAGTTCGCTCAGCGACGACCAGTCCGCCGGCCAGTGCACGGCGGCGGTGGCGACCACGGTCACCACGATCAGCGAGACCGCCGAGAAGCGTGTGCCGAGGCCGATCAGGATCGCCAGCGCGCCGATCAGCTCGGCCCACATCGACAGTTCCCAGTTCAGGGTCGCCGGCAGATGGTCGAAGGGGAAGGGGAACCGATCCTGGATGTCTTCGAACCAGTTCTGGCCGTTGAACTTCTCCAGGCCCGATTCGAAGAATTCCCAGGCGATGAACAGCCGCAGCGTCAGCGGCGCGAGCCATTGGCCGGCGCGGTCGAGGTTCAGGTGCAGGCCTTTGACGGCGGAGGAAAGAGAGGGGGTCATGATCAAACGCTCCATGGTTTACAGGGGAAACGGGGCAACGGCGTGCCCCGTGCCGGGCGTCATTCGCCGGCGCCGCACTTGCCTTCGCCGCATTTGCCTTCCGACGACTTTTCCGTGGCGTCGGCCTTGGCCTGGCTGTAGCCGTGATCCAGTTGCTTGACGCTGAAGGCCTCGGAGGCCGAAGCGGCGTTGGACAGGGCCAGGCCCGAGGCGATCAGCAGGCCGAGGGCGAGGGACTTTTTCGAGAGCTGAGTCATGGTGGTTCTCCGACGTATCGAGTGGTTTGAAAGGCTTGACCGGCAGTGCCGGTCGACAGGTTCATTTGAACGCCGGGGTGTATCGGCGATGTGTCGCGCAGAGGCGAAAGTGTGGGCGCCGTGTGTCTGCGGCGAGGCGGTACACACTGCGATACAGACCTGGGTGTGCTTGACCGTGCGGGCCTCATCGCGGGCAAGCCCGCTCCCACAGGTTCCGAGTCGTTCACAGATGTTGGGTTCAACCCAAGCACCGTGGGAGCGGGCTTTTTCCGGGCGGCGATCCGACGATGAGGCCGGTACAGCCACCGCCGCACTGACCGGGACAGGGATTTGATCGGGCGCTGTGATCCGGCAGCGGTCCGCAGCGTCTAGCCACGGTGTCCCCGCGATCCCATGGGGCGAGACTTCGGAACCCGGCATGCAAGCGCTGTTGAACGAGATCCTTGACGCTGTCCGGCCCCTGATCGGGCAAGGCAAGGTGGCTGACTACATTCCCGCCCTCGGCACCGTGCCGGCCAATCAACTGGGCATCGCCGTGTACGGCAACGACGGCGAAATGTACTGCGCCGGCGACGCCGACACACCGTTCTCGGTGCAGAGCATCTCCAAGGTGTTCAGCCTGGTGCAGGCCATCGAGCATTCCGGCGAGGCGATCTGGGAACGCCTGGGCCACGAGCCCTCCGGCCAGCCGTTCAACTCGCTGGTGCAGTTGGAGTTCGAGCGCGGGCGGCCGCGCAACCCGTTCATCAACGCCGGGGCGCTGGTGATCTGCGACATCAACCAGTCGCGCTTCGCCGCGCCGGCGCTGTCGATGCGCGATTTCGTCCGGCGGCTGTCGGGCAACCCTCAGGTGATGGTGGACGGCAAGGTCGCCGAGTCCGAGTACCAGCACCGCGCCCGCAACGCAGCGATGGCGTACCTGATGCAGTCGTTCGGCAATTTCCACAACGACGTCGAGGCGGTGCTGCGCAGCTACTTCAGCCACTGCGCGCTGCGCATGAGCTGCATCGACCTGGCCCGCGCGTTCTGCTTCCTGGCCAACGACGGCTTCTGCAAGCACAGCGGCGAACAGATCCTGACCCGCCGCCAGACCCAGCAAGTCAACTCGATCATGGCCACCAGCGGCCTGTACGACGAGGCCGGCAACTTCGCCTACCGCGTCGGCCTGCCGGGCAAGAGCGGCGTGGGCGGCGGCATCGTCGCGGTGGTGCCGGGGCAGTTCACGGTGTGCGTGTGGTCGCCCGAGCTCAACACGGCGGGCAACTCGCTGGCAGGCATGGCGGCGCTGGAGATGCTCAGCGCGCGGATCGGCTGGTCGGTGTTCTGACCGGCACAGCCATTCGCCGAGTGTAGGAGCGAGCCTGCTCGCGATGGCGGTGGGCCAGGGACATAGGGGCCGGCTGACCTGACGCCATCGCGAGCAGGCTCGCTCCCACAGGGTTCTGTGGGTTGCCTTGGTGGCGGGCCTTCCTATACATTTTTTGCCCGCTCATTCCTATGGTGAATCCGCTTCATGTCTCTCGCGCTCGAACGTCTCGTCGCTGGCACGCCCATCCCTTTCGCCGGCAACCGCGTCACTGTGGTCAGCCCCGAACTGGCTGAGCGTTTCCGACCCGGTGACCACCTGCTCGTGGAGCAGGTCAGCGGTGAGCTGCTGCTGATTCCCGTGGCCGACCAGCAAGCGGCGGCGGTGGCGATCGAACGCGCCGCCGCTGCCTTCAGCGCATTGTCTTCGGTGTCGGACGAAGCCATCGGCCGCTTCTTCGACCTGTTCGCCCAACGCCTGGAGTCCGCCGAGTGCTGGGTCCTGATCGAAGCGGCCAACCTGGCCGACATCGAAAGGGCCAAGGCCCGCGGCCGTTCCACTACGCGCCTGCTGGCCGACGAGCGCATGCGCCGCGACATGATCGCCGGCCTGCGGGCCTGGCGCGATGCGCCGGCCACCCGTGGCCAAGTCATCAGCTGCGTCGAGCACGACGGCTGGAAAGTGGAGCAAGTGGTGTCGCCGCTGGGCATCGTCGCCTTCGTGTTCGAAGGCCGCCCGAACGTGTTCGCCGACGCGGCCGGCGTACTGCGCACCGGCAACACCGCCGTGCTGCGGATCGGCAGCGATGCGCTGGGCACCGCGCAAGCCATCGTCGCCCATGCGCTGAACCCGGCGCTGGCCGATGCCGGTCTGCCGGCCGGTGCGGTGTCGCTTGTGGAAAGCGTCAACCACGCCGCCGGCTGGGCGATGTTCGCCGACCGGCGCCTGTCGCTGGCGGTGGCCCGGGGTTCGGGCCGGGCGGTCAGCCAGTTGGGCAGCATCGCCCAGCAGGCCGGCACCGCCGTCAGCCTGCACGGCACCGGCGGCGCGTGGCTGATCGCCGACCGGGAGGCCGACGCCGAACGTTTCGCGGCGGTGGTGCGCAACTCGCTGGACCGCAAGGTCTGCAACACCCTCAACGTCTGCCTGATCCACCGCGAGCGCGCCGCCGAACTGGTGCCGCTGTTCCTCGATGCGCTGCGACAGGCCGGCGCCGCGCGCGGTCAGGCCTGCAAGCTGCACATCGTCGAGGGCAGTGAAGGATGCCTGCCGGATGAGTGGCGCAACGCGACGGTCGAGGTCTACCGCGCCGAAGGCTACAAAACCGAGGCCCAGGCTGAAGCGCTGCCCGAGGCGCAGCTGGGCCGCGAGTGGGAATGGGAAGAGACCCCGGAAACCAGCCTGATGATCGTCGACGGCCTGGACCAGGCGATTGCCTTGTTCAACCGCTACAGCCCGCAGTTCACCGTGTCGCTGATCAGTGAGAACGTCACCGAACAGCAGCGCTTCTACAGTGCGGTCAACGCGCCGTTCGTGGGCAACGGCATCACCCGCTGGGTCGATGGCCAATACGCGCTGAACAAGCCGGAACTGGGGCTTTCGAACTGGGAGAGCGGACGCCTGTTCGCCCGCAGCGCGATCCTGTCCGGCGACGGTGTGTTCACCGTGCGCAGCCGCATGACCCAGGTCGACCTGGGCGTCAAACGCTGAACGGCAAAAGGCCGCGCCCGTCGGGACGACGGGCGCGGCCTTTTCGTTTCACTTCGCGGTGGCGGCCGCTTCGATCAGGCTGGCCACGGTTTTCGGATTCGACACCATCACCACATGGGACGCGCCTTTGACCACCACGGTCTGCCGGGCGTGGGCCCGTTCGGCCATGAACGCCAGCGCCTGGGGCGGAATGTTCTTGTCCTTGTCGCCGTACACGAACCACGACGGGATCGACTTCCACGCCGGCTCGCCCGACGCCTCGTTCAGCGCCGCTTCGGTGATCGGGCGTTGGGTGGCGGCCATCAGTTTCGCGTCGGCGTTCGGCACGTCGGCGGCGAACTGGTCGTGGAACTTGTCCTGCTGGATGTACAGATCCTTGCCGCCGTCCTTCAAGGCCACGGGCGGGGCGAGGGTCGGGCCGAGGGTGCTGCCGGGGAAACGGCCGGCCAGCCCGGCCACGGTTTCGCCCGCCTCGGGGGCAAACGCGGCGACGTAGACCAGTGCCTTGACGTTGGCGTTGCCGTAGGCCGCCGCGCTGATCACAGGTCCCCCGTAGGAGTGGCCGACCAGCACCACCGGCGACTTGATCCCGGCCAGCACATCGGCCACCGATTGCGCGTCGCCCTTGACGGAGCGCAGCGGGTTGGCGGCGGCCACCACCGGATAGCCGTCCTTTTCCAGAATCTTCACCACGCCGTTCCAGCTGCTGGAGTCGGCGAAGGCGCCGTGCACCAGTACGACGGTGGGCTTGGCGTCGGCGGCCATGGCCGAGGCGGCGCCGGCCATGGCGGCGGTGAGGGCAAGTCCTGCAAACCACTTGTTCATCGTGTGTTCCTTGTGTCGGGAGGAGGGATACCGCGTTCAGGCCTATTGAAGGCGCTGGCTGTATCGGCGATGTGTCGGGCTCCCGCCGTGGATGCGTTGAACTGTGTCTGGGGGCGCGCAGGCTACAGAGCGATACAAAGCGAACGCCCCGAAGGGTTCGGGGCGTCGGGTTCAGGCGGCTGCGGCGGACGTGGCCGGTATCGCGCAGGTGGCCGGGTGCTCGGCCAGCGACACGAACGTGCGGCGGTCGCTGCCGAGGGCGTCGACGGAGCCGGTCTCGATGTCGTAGACCCAACCGTGCAGGTTGAGCAGGCCTTTTTCCTGGGCCAAGCGCACGCTGGGGTGGGTCTGGATGTTCGCCAGTTGCGCGATCACGTTCTCCCGCACCATCGAACTCAGCTTCGCCGCGTCATCGGCATGGGGCCGGGACTCGTTGACCACCTTCGCCGACTCGGCGTGCTGCAGCCAGCCGCTGACGGCGGGCAGGTGATCCATGCATTTGCATTGGGCGATGGCGGTCATCGCGCCGCAGTCGGAGTGGCCGCAGACGACGATGTCGGTGACGCCGAGCACGGCCACCGCGTATTCCACCGTGGCCGATACCCCGCCCGGGTGCGGGCTGTAGGAGGGCACGATGTTGCCGGCGTTGCGGATCACGAACAGCTCGCCGGGCTCTTGCTGGGTCAGCAGTTCCGGCACCACGCGGCTGTCGGAACAGGTGATGAACAGCGTGCCGGGCTGTTGGGTGGTGGCCAGGTGCTTGAACAGTTCGGTGCGTTGCGGAAACGCTTCGCTCTGGAATTTCAGGAAGCCTTCGATCAGGTTTTTCATGGTGTCGTCCTCTCAGTTGGAGCAGCCGGTGCCGAATTCGCTGTATTGAAGGATGTGTTTGTCGCCGTGTGAATCGAGGTAGGTCATCTCGACGGGCACCACGCCGCAGATGTCCGCGACCGGGGTGACGCTCACGACCTGGGCAATGTCCAGCGCCATGCCGTAGCGGTAGGCGACGGCTTCTTCATCGGCCTGGGCCTGGGCGGCAAGACCGGCGAGCAGGGCGAGGAGCAACGGAATCTTTTGCATGGGGCAGCCTCCAGACAAGTGGTGTGACGGTGTCGGCTATCGGGGTAGGGGAGGCCCGCACGCCGGGTGCGGGCCGGGTGGATCAGAACGGACGCAGCGGCAGGAACTTGCCGTCGAGGGTGACCACGGCGCGGGAGCCGCCTTCTGGGTCTTCGACTTTCTTGATGTCGAGCTTGAAGTTGATCGCGCTGATGATGCCGTCGCCGAACTGCTCGTGGACCAGGGCTTTGAGGGTGCTGCCGTAGATCTGGATCATCTCGTAGAAGCGGTAGATGGTCGGGTCGGTCGGCACGCCGCTCAGGCTGCCGCGCAGCGGGATGACCTGCAGGGCGGCGACGTCGGCGGCGTCCAGTTCCAGCTTGTCGCCGACGGTCTGCGCGGCGGCCGCCGGCAGCGGGTGCTGGCCGAGCAGGGCGGCGGTGACGTAGGCCAGGCTCAGGCCGGTGTCGTCGACCAGGTCCTGCCACGACAGGTCTTTGCGGGCCTTGGCGTCGAGGACGCGGGTGGTCAGGGCCAGGCTGGTGTCGTTGTAGGCGTGGGACTGTTGCATGGTGTCACTCCTTTCGGGGTTGGCTTGGGTGTGGAAGCGATCTTGCGCCGATCGATCAATAGCGTCCAAGATCGATATACAATGCTTTGCATAAGTCCTGCCTATAGATGGTGTGCCCATGCTGCTGCGACATCTGCGTTACCTGCTGGCCGTGGCCGACCACGGCGGCTTCACCCGCGCGGCGGAGGCGCTGCACGTGTCGCAGCCGACCCTGTCGCAACAGATCCGCCAACTGGAGGACAGCCTCGGCGTGACGCTGTTCGACCGCACCTCGCGCACGGTCCGCCCCACCGACGCCGGCCTGGCCTACATCGAATGCGCGCGGCGGGTGCTGGTGGAACTGGAGGCGGGCAAGCGGGCGCTGCATGACGTCAAGGACCTGACCCGCGGCACCTTGCGCCTGGCCATGACCCCGACGTTCATGGCGTACCTGGTCGGGCCGCTGGTGCGGGATTTCGCGGCGCGGTTTCCCGGCATTCACCTGGAGATCTTCGAGCTGTCGATGGACGACATCGAGGCGGGGCTGGCGGACGACTCGCTGGACATCGCGATCGCGTTCGCACCGGCGCGCCATCCCGACATCGAGTGCATTCCCGCATTCGTCGAGACGTTGGGGATCATGGTCGGGCGCGGCCATCCGCTGTACGGACGTGAGTCGCCGCTGAGCCCGGACGAGGTGGCGCAGCTGGATTTCGCCTTGCTGGCGCCGGGGTTCATCACGCGCCAATCCACCGACGAATACTTCCGCCGGCAGGGCATCTCCCCCCGGGTGCAGATCGAGGTCAACTCCGTGAGCACGCTGCTGGAAGTGATACGCCACACGCCGATGGCGACCATGCTGCCGGAGGCCATCGCGACCCTGGACCGGGGGCTGCACAAGGTCCGCGCCGAAGGCGAGGCGCCAGAGCGCGGAGCGGCGGTGTTGCGGCGCCGCAACAACTACCACAGCGCCGCGTCGGTGGCGTTCATGAACCTGCTGCTGGGAACGCCTGACGCCTGAGCCTTCCTCCGCTAGGCTTTGGACAGCCTCACGGAGGAATGCAGCGATGCCGGTGATTGTGCTGATCGTGCTGATGGTGTTGACGGGCTGCACCCGGGATCCGCAGGATCAGAACCTCCGGGTCTCGAACGATCACCAACTGTCCGGGCCGAAGATCCAGTTCCTCGGTGTCGGCGGGTGGCTGCTGCACTGGAAGGGCGAGGGCCTGATGCTGGCGCCGTCGTTCAGCAACCCCAGCCTGTTCGGCCTGCGCGGCGTGCCTTCGCCGCTGGTGCTGGCCAATGAGCGCAAGATCGATGACGCCATGCGCGACGTGCCCGACGCCGCTGACGTGCGGATGCTGCTGGTGGGGCATGGCCATTACGACCATCTGCTGGATGTGCCGATCATCGTCCGCAAGTACACGCCTCAGGCGACGATCTACGGTTCGGAGACGGTCAAGCACATCCTCCAGGGGTTCGATGAGCTGAAGCGGTTTCTCGTTGTCGATGTTCAAGACGACATGGCGAAACTGAAAGGCTTCGGCGAGCCCGGCCCGCTGATGAAGGAGGGGCAATGGTTCCCGTCCCCCAGCGGCCGCATCCGGGTGATGCCGATCCAAAGCGAACACGCCGGCCATGTCGCCGGCCTGAACCTGGTGCCCGGCGACTATCACACCGACCTGACGAAACCCGAGCTGTCGCTGTGGCGGTGGAAGCCCGGCCAGAGCCTGGCCTGGGTCATCGACCTGATGGACGACGCCGGAAAGTACCCGGTCTATCGCATCCACTATCAGGATTCGGCGGCCACGCCGCCGCTCGGCTACATGCCGGCGCTGGCCGACGGCAAGGGCGTCGACGTTGAAATACTCTGCGCCTCGTCGTGGAAACAGGTACGCCACTATCCGCAGCGGGTGCTGGAGCGGCATAGGCCACGGATGGTGCTGATCGGCCATTGGGAAAACTTCTTCGGCAACGATCCCCATGAACCGAGGCTGTTGGTCGGGCAGGATGTGCGCTCGATGATCCGGGTGGTGCAGACCACGGTCGGCCCGCAGGTGCCGGTCGTGCTGCCGGCGCCGTTGTCCGAGGTGCGCTTTCCGGCGCCCGAAAAAAAACCGCTCCCTTGAAGGGGAGCGGTTTTTCATGGCGTTCGCCGATCAGCAGAGGCGGTCGATGACCCGGGCCTCAGTCTGGTTCTGCATCGAGTCCCACGCCTGTTTCAGCGTCTGCAGGACATTGCCGATGAAGTCCTTGTCGGCGGCGGCCTTCTTGCCGACATAACCCTGGCCGCGGCGGTACATCTTCAGGCGGGCCAGCAGGTTCTGGTTGTTCTTGTCGAACTCTTCTTCACCGGCGTGGGGCGACAGGCAGTCGATCTGTACCTGCCCCGACTTGCTGATCCACAGGATATGGCTGTCGTGGGTGTCTTTCTTCGCTGCGAAAAGACGAGCCAATTCTTCGATGGTAGGTTGATTGTTCAGATTCATGTTCATGCCCCTTGACCAGTTTGGTGATCTTGCAAAGTTGATTCGCTAATACAGGTAGCCCATCGGTTAGTTGATCCCTGGCACCGAAACCAGGACGTCAGCGGTCGCCCGTGATAAGTACGGGGTCATGCGTCTGTTGCATGTAGTCGTGTTGAATAACTGCTACGCGATAGCGTCACAACGAAGAGAAACAGCGAAAACCGGGAGGCTCCTTGACGACTTTTTCAGGGTTCGCCACAAGCGACTTGAGAATTTTCGCCAGCGTTTCCCGTCCTTGTACTGGACGTTCAGGCCAGGTCAGCTTCTTCAATCTGCCTTGTGGGCAGCGTGTATCCGGAAAAAACAACTCGGCGGTCAGACGAGCTTGCTCAAGCGTGTTGCCAGTGCTCCCGATCGGGGAGACGTCTGCATCATGCAAAAGCCGAACGACGTCGTCAACGGTTTTGTAGTGATTATTTTTGGTCACTACATATTGTCGGACAAAGTCGTTTTGGAATGAGGAAAAGGGGAGTTCAGGCCATGGGAGCGGGGCTTTGGAGGCCGTAGACGGTGCAGGGGTAGCCGTCTATCACGCGTTGCTCGCAGGTGAATGCGCCGCTGCTCAGCGCCGGAATGGCTCCGGCCCAGAACCGCTGTGCCGGGCGGTTGGCGTCGATGTGGAAAATCTGCCATTGGCCGGGGATGCGGCTCAAGAGGTCAGAGACGACAAATTGCGCGACGCCTCGGCCACGCCAGCGCCGGCAGACGAAGAGATAGCCCAGGTTGTGCTCGGCGCCCTTGAGGTGCGTGTTGCCGTCCACGCTGATGAACCCCGCCAGTTCGTTGTCCACCCGGATCAGGAAGGCGCGGGTGGCGGGGTGGCGCCAGTAGTCGAGCGTCGGCCCGATGGGATAGAACCCGTTCTCCCCGAGTTTCAGCGGCAGCCATTCGCTGAAGTCGTGCAGGTAGAACTGCATCAGGCTGTCGAGGGTGTCGTGGTCGTCGCGGTGGGCGGCGTGCAGTTCGATGCTGGGCATGGCGCGGGTTCCTGGCAATCGCTTCAGACACTCTAGTGCGCGGTTTACGGTTTGGCGGCCGCTTTTGCCGTGCGTCTTCCGGCGCCGGCGGTTTTGCGTCCGGTGCTCTTGCGTTTTTTCTTCCACGGCGCCGCAGCCTTGCCGGAGGGCGGCGGGCCGCTGATGGTCAGGCTCAGGCCGGCGCAGCGGGTGACTTGCTTGCTCATCCAGGCCGCCTGTTTGGTGACGAACTCTTCCAGGCTCATCTCGCCGCTCTGCACCATGTCCAGCGCCTGTTCCCAGATCGCCGTGGTGCCGGGGTCGGCGATGGCCCGTGGCACGGCGTCGATCAGGCTGAACGCCGCAGGCGTCGCCGACAGTGCCTTGCCGTTCTTCACCAGGTAACCGCGGTCCAGCAGGCCCTGAATGATCGAGGCGCGGGTGGCTTCGGTGCCGATGCCGGTGGTGTCCTTGAGTTTCTGCTTGAGCAGCGGATCCTCCACCAGTTTGGCGACGTTCTTCATGGCCTTGATCAGGTCGCCTTCGGTGTAGGGCTTGGGCGGCTGGGTCCACAGATCCTTGAGCTTCACGTCCGCCACCGTGCAGTCGTCGCCCTGGCTCAGCGCCGGCAAGGTTTGCGGCGCCGGTGCCTCGCGCCCCCTGGCCGCGGCCAGCGCTTCAGGCAAGGCGCGTTTCCAGCCGGGCTCGACGATCTGTTTGCCGACGGCGCGCAAGGCCTGGCCGGCGCAATCGAAATCCGCCTGGGTGCGGTCGTATTCGTGGTCGGGCAGGAACTGCGCCAGATACCGTGCGCGGATCAGGGTGTACACCGCGCGGTGCTTGCCGGTGAGCCGTTCGAGGTTTTTCGCGGCGGCGGTGGGGATGATGCCGTGGTGGGCGCTGACCTTGGCGTCGTTCCAGGCGCGGGAGCGGCGTTGCGGTTGCAGGTGGCCGTGCAGGGCTTCGAGGCTCGGGTCGGCCTGACGCAGCGCCGCCAGGATCCCCGGTGCCTCGGCGTGCTGGCTCAGGGGCAGGTAGCCGCAGTCGCTGCGCGGGTAGGTGATGACCTTGTAGGTCTCGTAGAGGGCCTGGGCGACGTCGAGGGTCTCCTGGGCGCCGAGGCCGAGCTTCTTCGAGCAGACTTCCTGCAAGGTGCCCAGGTCGAAGGGCAGGGGCGCCACTTCCCGCAGGCGTTCGGTGCGCAGCTTCACCACCCGGGCGCTGGCGGCGCCGCGGATCGCGTCGGCCGCCTGCTGCGCCAACGCCTGGTTCAGGCAGCGGTCCTGGTCGTCGCAGGCATCGGACGGTGCGCGCCATTGGGCGGTGAACGGCAGGCCGTCGTGCAGCAACTGCACGTCGATGGCCCAGTAGGGCACCGGTACGAAGTCCGCGATGCTGCGGTCGCGATCCACCACCAGGCGCAGGGTCGGCGTCTGCACCCGGCCCACCGGCAGCACGCCCTGATAGCCCGATTGGCGGCCTAGCAGGGTGAACAGACGGCTCATGTTCATGCCGATCAGCCAGTCGGCCCGTGAGCGTCCCAGCGCCGAGTGATAGAGGCTGAAGGTCTCGGCCCCCGGCTTGAGCGCGGCCAGGGCCTTGCGGATCGAGGCTTCGTCCAGGGCCGACAGCCACAGGCGGCGGATCGGCCCGCGGTAGCGGCAATGCTCCACCAGTTCGCGGGCGATCATTTCGCCCTCGCGGTCGGCGTCGGTGGCGATGACCAGTTCGCTGGCCTCGCCGAGCAGGCGCTTCACTGCCTTGTACTGGCTGGCGGTGCGCGGCTTGACGGTCATTTTCCAGCGGTCGGGGATGATCGGCAGGTCCGCCAGCACCCAGCGCTTGTAGCGGGCGTCGTAGGCGTCCGGCGGCGCGGTCTCCAGCAGGTGGCCGATGCACCAGGTCACCGTGACGTCCGTTCCCAGCCAGCAGCCGTCGCCCCGGCGCTTGGCGCCCAGCACGGCGGCGATGTCTTTCGCCTGGGAAGGTTTTTCGCAGAGGTACAGCCGCATGGACACCGTCGTCGATCAAAGTCCGAAGAGGCGCACAGGATGGCTGGAGTTGCGCCGATGGGCAACTTTTATCTGTATGGATGTACAGCTTTCGTGTTGCCGGAGGTTGCCGCGCCTTGCGTTCCTGCCGACCGTTGCTTAACTGAGCAATCAGGGCGCCCCCGAACGGTTTCGGCGGAGCCCGTTTCGTTCGATGGCTGTGTCCTGCGGCGAATTCTCGGAACGAGACTCCTTATGGATCAGGCCCGGCCCGCTTCATCGGTGAAGCGGCGCGGCCACCTTGGAGCGTCCAGTGGAGAGGGCATTTGCATGATGCAGCCGAGCCGCGTTTCCCGTGCTTTCCTCCGGCATCCTTCCTTGCGCCAGCGTCGCCCGGCCATTGGCGGACTCTGCCTGTCACCCAGATCTTCCGGCCTCGCGGCCCAGGAGTTGCCATGGCCTATCTGATCGCTCGTCCCCTGCTCGGCGCGCCCGATGAGATCAAGCTGTGGGTGGGGGCGTTTGACGTGCCCAAGCCGCCCACCGTCAGTTTCACGGTCGGTTCCCAACCCTTCGTGCCGGTGGCTGCCGGCGTGTTTGCGCCGATCCGTGACCGCAAGCCGGGCAACCCGTACTCCAACTTTCAGGCGGTGTTCACCTTCAAGGCGCTGGGCGCCGGGGTCGAGCACCCCGTCCGGGTCGACGCCGGGGCCGGTTTCACGCCGTATTTCCTGCGGGTGACCTCGTTGCCGGCCAGCGTGCCGGCGAAGTTGCAAGGCAGCTTCAAGATCCTGCTCGCCTCGTGCTACTGCTGCGAAACCGACGCGGTGGACGTCGGCCGGTTCATTCAACGCCTGCCGGTCAAGCCGGACATGGCCCTGTTCGCCGGCGACCAGGTCTACCTCGATGCCCCGGCGCTGGAGTCCATGCCCCAGACCGAAGACGCGCTGCGCCAGGCCATCTCGCGCAAGTACCGGCACAACTGGCTCTCGGAGATGACCGGCGGCATCGGCCTCCAGCAAGGGCTGAGCAAGGCCCCGGCCTTTTGCCTGCCGGACGATCACGAGTTCTGGAACAACTACCCGTGGAGCCAGTTCTGGAAGAACGGCACCCAGACCGCGCCGACACCCGCCGGCGGCGTCAACCTGTGGGCCGACGCCGCCCGTGAGATGTACGCCGACTACCAGCAGGGCGGCACCGTGGCGCAGACCAGCCTGCGCCTGGACATCGAGCCGCTGAGCATGCTGTTTCTCGACACGCGCAGCCAGCGCATGGCCGATTTCAACCACCCCCAGGGCCTGATGCCGATCGATGCCGAGAACGCGTTCAAGCTGTGGGCCAATGACCTGATCGCTTCCCAAGGCAAGGGTCAGCCGCGCATCGGCGTGCTGGCCACCGGGCAGACGCTGTCGGCCCAGCCGGCCTTCATGGACAAGCTGGGCGACGCCGAGCTGGCCAACTACGGCGTGCAGTA
Organism: Pseudomonas sp. B7(2017); assembly: GCF_002112745.1. Classification (NCBI taxonomy): domain Bacteria; kingdom Pseudomonadati; phylum Pseudomonadota; class Gammaproteobacteria; order Pseudomonadales; family Pseudomonadaceae; genus Pseudomonas; species Pseudomonas sp. B7(2017). The sequence goes on from NZ_NEIP01000008.1 coordinate 272,494, forward strand.
CAAGATGATGATCGACACCCTCGACCGGTTGGGGCAGCACGGCATCCAGGTGGTGTTCCTCACCGGCGACGTGCACTGGAGCCGGGTGATGCAGGCCAGCAACATGAAGACCTCGCGCACCTGCCTGACCGAGGTGGTCTGCTCGCCCACCAGCCTGGTGCCGACGCCGGTGGTGGATCAACTGGCCAAGGCGGGCGACTTCCTGCACGGCATCTTCGGCGACCGCCAGCAATGGCCGTTGCACTCCGATCCCGAAAAGGCCCCGGCCTCTTTCGGCAACAAGGCGTTCCGGCCGGACGAGCCGACGCGGCCGCAGGGCTGGCGGGGCAACCATGTCGCGCTGGTGGAGTTTTCCCGTTCAGGGTTCGGCGTGGAACTGAAGGTCACCTACTACCCGATCACCGCGCCACCCACGCCGGCGTCGTCCGCCGGCCCTTTCACGTTGCTCAATGCCTGATGACCCCGTTCATGGAGAACCGACATGCCCGTCAAATTCACAGAGGTCGCGCGGTCCAACCCGCAGATCAGCACCTTCAAGCGCAAGGCCAAGGAAGACAACGTCGGCTGGCTGGAGCGCGCCGTCGGCGAGCTGGCGGACAAGAAGAATCCCGACCAGTCCTATGTGCTGCTGGCCGGCGCCAACGACACGATGGCCTGGCGCTTGCGCACCGGCCAGTCGCACTTGCGCTTTGACCTGCTGCCGTCCTACTGGTCAACGTCAGCCTTCCTGAAACTGTCGCCCAAGGGCGTGGCGCACTCGACGATCCTGCACGTGCCGTTGTTCCAGCCCGAAGGCGGCGTGTTCGCCACCGAGCGCAACGGTGTGGTGGAGTCCCCGGTGCAGCTGCTGGCGGACGAGGGCCGCTGGAAAAACATCGCCGTGATCGCCTGGCCCCGTTCGCAGGAGGACGTGCTGAGCAAGCGCGAACTGTTCGAGAAGGGCCGGGCCTATGTCGATGCGCTGGAGCACGTCGTGCGTTGGCTGGCGTTTTCCTGGGGCGTGGCGCGCACGCCCAACCCGATCCACGACGGCATCGGGCTGCCTACGGCCTGCATGCTGGAAACCCTCTACGCGGCCACCGGCCTGGACCTCACGCCCGGCCTCGAATCGCGCGCCTCCAGCCCCGAAGCGATCTGGGCGACGGCGATGTACTGGTACGAATACTTCACCAAGAACAACGTGGCGCCGCCCAAGGGTCGGTACACCGCGCCGCACGACTACAACATCCACGACGGCAAGTGAGCCGACGGCAACTGAGGTGAAGGGAAGAGCGGGGACGCGGGCGGGAGTATCGAGAAATTGATTGGCGCGCTGTTTCGGGCTGTGTCAGGTTCACCGCGCCTGCCGTTTCGCGACGGCAGGGGCGAGTGACAGGACGGTCTCGCCGGAGATCGCCGTGGTCTGTCGGACACCGACAATTCTGAAACAAGGACGTACACCATGCCTCAAGCCTCTTCCCAGGCCAGCAACGCCTTCACCGAAATCGACACCTTCCGCCACCTGTACGACCGCGGCGACGGTCAGGTCAACGGCAAACCGTCGTTCACCGCCGACCAGGCCGCCGCCGAGATCCTGCGCAAGGGCATGTCCTGGCAGGACAAGAACGGCGACGGCAAGATCGACCTCAGCTACACCTTCCTGACCGACAAGCCTGCCAACTACAACCCGAAACTGGGCAACTTCGGCGAGTTCAGCGCCCTGCAGAAAGCCCAGGCCGTGCTCGCCATGCAATCCTGGGCCGACGTGGCCAACGTCACCTTCACCGAAGGCAACGGCGGCGACGGCCACATGACGTTCGGCAACTACGACGTCAGCACCGGCGGCGCGGCGTTCGCCTACCTGCCCCAAGGCAGCAGCTACGACGGCCAGTCCTGGTACCTGATCAACGACCAGTACCAGGTCAACAAGACCCCGGGCACCAACAACTACGGGCGCCAGACCCTGACCCACGAAATCGGCCACACCCTCGGCCTGTCGCACCCCGGCGCCTACAACGCCGGCAACGGCAACCCGACCTACGGTGACGCCAAGTACGCCGAAGACACCCGCGGCTACAGCCTCATGAGCTACTGGAGCGAAAGCAACACCGCCCAGAACTTCAGCAAGGACGGCAGCGGCGCCTACGCATCGGCGCCGTTGCTGGACGACATCGTGGCGGTGCAGAAACTCTACGGCGCCAACCTGCAGACCCGTGCCGACGACACCGTCTACGGCTTCAACTCCAACGCCGAGCGCGACTTCTACAGCGCCACCTCCAACAGTTCCAAGGTGGTGTTCTCGGTGTGGGACGGCGGCGGCAACGACACCCTGGACTTCTCCGGCTTCAGCCACAACCAGAAGATCAACCTCAATGAAGGTTCGTTCTCCGACGTCGGCGGCCTGGTGGGCAACGTGTCCATCGCCTATGGCGTGACCCTGGAGAACGCCATCGGCGGTTCGGGCAACGACCTGCTGATCGGCAACGCGGCGGCCAACGAACTGGTGGGCGGCGCCGGCAACGACCTGATCTACGGCGGTGGCGGCGGCGACACGCTGTGGGGCGGGGAAGGGGCCGACACCTTCGTGTTCGGCGCGGCCAGCGACTCGACCATGACCGCGCCGGACTGGATCATGGATTTCACCAGCGGCCTGGACAAGATCGACCTGTCGGGCATCGCCGGCTTCGCCACCGGCGCGGCCACGCTGAACTTCGTCAGCGGCTTCACCGGCCATGCCGGCGATGCGATCCTCACCTACTTCGCGCAGACCAACCAGACCAGTCTGATGATCGACCTGACCGGCCAAGGTTCGGTGGACTTCGCCGTGGGCGTGGTGGGGCAGGCGCTGGCAAGCGACATCGTCGCGTGACCTGACCTGTGCAAAAAGAAACCGCAGCCTGCGAAGGCTGCGGTTTTTTCATGGGCGGTGCGCCGTTCGGCTGCGGATCCGGCGCGGTCGGGTCGCATGGGTTATACCTGAACCGATCCCTGTACCGCCGTCAGGAGCAGTCGATGAAACGTTCAGGCCCCAGACCCGTCATCTCCCTCGAAGAGCTTTCCGGTTGCCTGCTGGTGAAATTCCACGGCATCCAGGTGGCCGCTTCCTCCCACGTGCTGATCCTCAAGGAAGCCAACTACCCGCCGGTCTATTACGTCCCCCGCGAAGACATCGACGAGAAATACTTCGCCCGCACCGACCACACCAGCTACTGCCCGTACAAGGGCGACGCCAACTACTTCAGCCTGCAGGTGCCCGGCCATGAAGGCGCCAACGCGGTGTGGACCTACGAACGCCCCAAAGTGTCGGTGGCGGCGATCCGCGACTACGTGGCGTTCTACCCCGATCAGGTGAAGTTCCAGGTGATCAGTTGAACCGCCGGGCTCAGCGCCAGACCTGCAACGTGACTGCCCCGGTGTTGTTGAAGTACATGATCCGCACATCGTTGGCGAAGCACCTGAGCTGACCGCTGGCCGGTGCGACCCAGCCGTCGGGCCAGCGCAGGCCGTCGCCGATGGGGAAGAAACTGTCCCGGTCCTTGTCGACCGCGCCGATCAGCGTGAACCAGGTGGCGCCTGGTGCCTTGCAGCGGATGTACGGCAGGAACTTGTCGAGTTTGGGTTGCGGCTCACCGTTGGCGTTGTGCTGTGTGCCCCAATCGAACCAGTTTCCCCAGGCCCGGAAGAAATAGCGTTCCCCGGCGGTCAGCATCACCGAGGTGGGGAACCAGGGTTCGACGGCCCGGACGTCGACGGTGCGCAGCAGTTCGCTTGCGCCCGGTGGAGCGAGGGTTGAAGGCGTCATGTGCGGGCTCCGGTGCTCAATAGTTCAGGTCGACGATGCGCTCTTTCAGGTTGACGTCGGGATCGAGCCGCAGAATGGTCTTAAGGGCCGAGGTCATGACATTCACGTCGTTGTCGAATCCGCCGTGGGAGGTGTCGTGCTTGTCTTTGTCGTCGGGCCCGTACTTCATTTTCGTGTCGTTGTAGATGTGCAGGGTTCGTGCGGCCTCCTCGGTCAGGCCTTTGCCCGTCAGGGCGAAACCCGAAGGCGCATTGCCGTTCCAGTAGAAGTTGTTCCACTGCAGGGTCATGTCTTTGGCGGCGGGGTTCCATTCGCTCAGTTTGGGGTCGCTGAAGGTGTGATAGGCACCGTCGAGGCTCTTGGCCATGCCCAGCAGCGGCATGCGTTGCAGTTCCTCGAACGAGCGGGAGACGAGGTAAAGCAGCGACTTTTGATAGACGTGGATGACGTTGTCGTCCTGTTCGCGATTGTCGGACATGATGTGCAAGTGGAAGTCGCTGCGTTGCAAGCCGCCGTCTTCGATGACCCTGCGATAGGTCCGGTTGGCGAAGTCGAGCGTGCAGGCCGGCGCCAACAGTGTGGACGTGGCGGTGGGCAAATGCCTGGACCAGAGCAACTGGATCAGATGCCCATTGATCAACGACCCGGCGGAGTGGCCGATCAGGTGCAGTTCGACGTTGGCTGGCCCCAGGTCGGCGGCGAGCGCCTGCAGATTGTCGGCTATCTCCACCAACGCCCGCGGTGTGAATCCGCTGACCGAACCGGCCAGCGCGTTCTGCTTCGTCTGGCTCCATTGGTCGCCGCCGAATTGTTTGGTGAGCATTTCCAGCGTGCGATCCATGTCCTCCACGAATTCGTCCTTGGCGTCTTTGATCGAGTCGATGACGCCGCCCGAGGAGAAAAGCAGGCCGGGGAAGTTGTCTTTGACGATATCCGCCACGGTCTCCAGCACGCCGGTGCGCCAGGTGATGAACAACGGGTAGACGCCGTTTGCGAGGAAGTAGGGGGCCATCGCGCAGATGCGATCGATCGAATCGCTCTCGGTGTTGAGGCCGCCGTGGGAGAAGACCGCGATACGCAGCTTGTCCGGCCGGTCTGAGTCCTTGAGGTTGCCGTACCACACCTTCGGCGCTTGCCGAACGATATGCATCACGGCGGTGCGCACGTTTTCCTTGTCTACGAGGCGTGGGCCGATGGCGCCGTTGTTTTCCATGACCACCGTCATTCCATAGGCGGCTTTCGGCTCCAGGGCGGGCAGGCCCTTGCGGGGCTTCTTGAACAGGTCGAACGACAACAGGGAAAGACCTGCGCGCTTGGCGTTGACCGGAGACAAGGCATCGATGAACGGGGACGAAGCACCGCCCCGGACGTCGGCAGGCTGCAGATTGCGCGCAACCGTTCCGTGCTTGATCGGCACCCCCAGCGACACTGTCCAGGCATCGGTGCCGTTGGCCAGCCAGTCTTCGAACGTCAGGATCGCAAAGCCCGAAAAGCCCCAGGCCGTGGACCAGGAGTTCTGCACGATGAACCCCTCGTGGGTGTAGCCGAGGAGGGCGAACGCGTGTCCGCCTTCGGGCTTGGACGTCCACTTGATCACCGGCAGCTGGGAGGTGCTGTGGAACGCCTGGGTGCCCGACTTGCCCTTGTGCTGCAGGTCCCAGCCCTTGTGCACATTGGCCGACACGTAGAGCACTTTCGTTTCATGCAGCGCCGCCATCATCGCGGTGATGTCGTCTTTCTCGACGCGGTAGTAAACGCCCAGCGGCCGGGTCACGGCGTCCTGCGCCCAGTTGGCGGCCGGCGCTTCGAAGTCCGGCGCCGAGCCGTTCGGCGCGACGGTGTAGGGCCACAGGCTGCGTTCGCAGGCACCGTGCTTGTGCCAGCCCTTCAAGGCCCCGCGGCAGCTGGAGCCGGTGTAGTCCTCGCCCGGCCACTCGTCGTAGAGCTTGGCCAGATGGTAGAGCTGGCGCGGGCTGGTCAGCACCGACTGGCGGTCGCGCCACCACAGCAGGTAGTTGATGACCGCCGAAAGGCCGAAACCGGTGCAGGCCCCTTCGTTGCCCTGGTACAGCACCATGCCGCGGTTCAGGTAGTCGGCCAGCTCATGGATGATGTCGTCATCCGACGGGAACGCGGCGGGAAGCGACTGCACGCGCGGGGTGAAGATTCGGTCGCGCAGGTCCAGGCGGTCCGGGCGGGCGTCGAGGGTGAGGGGAGTCTTGGCGAAGGAAAACACGGAGGCAGGCATGGGGAAATCCTCGATCCGAGAGGCGCGTACCCCCACGCCACGAACGCTTTCTGCGTCGCAGGGTTTCGTTGGTGAGGTTTAGCGTAGACGAGAATTTCCGGGCGCAGGCGCGGGGTACGGCGAGCCGATGAAGCGTGGTCGGCGAAGGGGTGCCCCTCGCCGACAAGGACCGGCGTCAGTTCTTGTTCAGGTCGATGTTCTTGGTCTCCCGCAGGCACAGCATGCCCACCACCAGGCTCACCCCGGTGATCAGCACCGGGTACCACAAGCCGTAGAAGATGTCCCCGGTGTACACCACCAGCGCAAACGACACGGTCGGCAGGAAGCCGCCGAACCAGCCGTTGCCGATGTGGTAGGGCAACGACATTGAGGTGTAGCGGATGCGGGTCGGGAACAGTTCGACCATCAGCGCCGCCAGGGGGCCGTAGCACATGGCGGAGATGATGATCAGCGCCACGATCAGGGCGACGATCATCGGCTTGTTGATCTGCTGCATGTCGGCCTGCTGCGGGTAGCCGGCCAGGGTCACGGCGCCGCGCAGGGCGGCTTCGTCGAAGCCGTCGAGCTTGACGTCGCCGACGCTCACCTGCACGCCGCTGCCGGCCGGCAGGGCTTCGCTGTTGTAGGGCAGGCCCTGCTTGACCAGGAAGGTCTTGACCTTGTCGCACGGGCTGTCGAATTTGGCCTTGCCCACCGGATCGAACTGGAAGGTGCAGGTGGCCGGGTCGGCGGACACGGTGATCGGCGCCTGGCGGCTGGCCTGGTCGATGGCCGGGTTGGCGTAGTGGGCCAGGGACTTGAAGATCGGGAAGTACAGCGCCGTGGCCAGCAGCAGGCCGATCATCAGCACCGGTTTGCGCCCGACCTTGTCCGACAGCCAGCCGAAAATGATGAAGAACGGTGCGCCGATCACCACGCTGACGATCAGCAGGCTGTTGGCCACCGCCGCGTCCATCTTCAGGAACTGGGTGAGGAAGAACAGCACGTAGAACTGCGCCGCGTAGAAGGTCACCGCTTGCCCGGCGTTGATGCTGAACAGCGCGGTCAGCACCACCTTGAGGTTTTCCCACTTGCCGAACGACTCGCGGATCGGCGCTTTGCAGGTCTTGCCTTCCTCTTTCATCTTCAGGTACGCGGGCGACTCGTGCAGGCTCAGGCGGATCCAGGTGGAGATGCCCAGCAGCACGATCGACAGCAGGAACGGAATGCGCCAGCCCCACACCTCGAACTGATCGCCGGTGAAGTAGCGGCAGCCGAGCACCACCAGCAGCGACAGCAGCAGGCCGAGGGTGGCGGTGGACTGAATCCAGCTGGTGTGGAACCCACGCTTGCCGATGGGCGCGTGCTCCGCCACGTAGGTCGCGGCGCCGCCGTACTCGCCGCCCAGGGCCAGGCCCTGGAGCATGCGCAGCACCACCAGAATGATCGGCGCGGCGATGCCGATGCTGGCGTATGTCGGCAGCAGGCCCACGGCGAACGTCGCCACGCCCATCAGGATGATGGTCGCCAGGAAGGTGTACTTGCGCCCGATCATGTCCCCCAGCCGACCGAACACCAGCGCTCCGAACGGCCGCACGATGAAGCCTGCGGCGAACGCCATCAGCGCGAAGATGAACGCCGTGGTGTCGTTGACCCCGGCGAAGAACTGCTTGCTGATCACCGCCGCCAGGGCGCCGTAGAGGAAGAAGTCATACCACTCGAACACCGTCCCCAGGGACGACGCGAAGATGACCTTGCGGGTATCGGGGGTGATCTGCGTGGCGCCCACGGCGTCCAGCGGCTGAACGTGTTCTGACATATCGGTATCCCTCACAGTGATTGTTTTTGTTGTTTCCACTGGTGTTGCGTGTCCCGGTGAAGCGCGATGTCTGTGAAGCGGGTGCAGCGTCCCCTGTAGGCGCCAGCCTGCTGGCGATAGCGGTAATTCAGGAGATCGCCAGCAGGCTGGCTCCCGCAAGGTCTGCGGCGACGGTCGGGGAAAGGATCAGTTGCGCCGCCTTCTCGGCAATCATCAGCGTAGGCGAACAGGTGTTGCCCGAGGTGATGCGCGGCATGATCGAGGCATCGGCGATGCGCAGGCCCGGTACGCCGTGCACGCGCAACTGCGCGTCCACCACCGCGTCCGCCCCGTGGCCCATGCGGCAGGTGCCCACCGGATGGAAAATCGTCGTGCCGATCTTCGCCGCCGCCTCGTGCAGTTCCTCTTCGGTCTGCAGGTTGGCGCCGGGCAGGTACTCCACCGGGTTGAACACGCGCAGGGCCGGGGCGGCGACGATGCGCCGGGTCAGGCGGATCGCGTCGGCGGCCACGCGCAAGTCTTCGGGATGGCTGAGGTAATCGGGCTGGATCAGCGGCGCCGCCTGGGGATCCGCCGAGCGGATCTCCACCCGGCCGCGGCTCTGCGGACGCAGGTCGCACACCGAGGCGGTGAAGGCGGGGAAGGAGTGCAGCGGTTCGCCGAAACGCTCCAGCGACAGCGGCTGCACGTGGTACTCAAGGTTGGCCGAGGTCTGCTCCGGCCCCGAGCGGGCGAACGCGCCCAACTGGCTCGGCGCCATCGACAGCGGCCCGCTGCGGTCATACAGGTAGCGCAGGCCCATGCCCATCTTGCCCCACAGGCTGGCGGCGATCTGGTTGAGGGTGCGGGCGTTCTCCAGCTTGTAGATCAGCCGCAGTTGCAGGTGGTCCTGCAAGTTGCCGCCCACGCCCGGCAGTTCATGGACGACACCGATGCCGAGGCGCTCCAGCAATGGCCGCGGGCCGATCCCGGAGCGCTGCAGAATGCTTGGCGACCCCACGGAGCCGGCGCACAGCACGATCTCCTTGCGCGCCTTGAACGCCTTCGCCTGGCCTTGCCAGCGTGCACGGACCGTATTGGCCCGGCCGCCCTCGAACAGCACCCGGTCCACTTCGGCCCCGGTCAGCACGGTCAGGTTGGCCCGGTCGCGGATCGGCTTGAGAAACGCCTTGGCCGCATTCCAGCGCACCCCGGCCTTCTGGTTGACCTGAAAGTAGCCGCAGCCCTCGTTGTCGCCCTGGTTGAAATCGTCGATGCGGGCAATGCCGCTTTGCTCGGCGGCCTCGCGGAATGCATCCAGGATCGGCCACGACAGGCGCTGCTGCTCGACCCGCCATTCGCCTTGGTCGCCATGGAACTCGGCGGCGCCGGCAAAGTGGTTTTCGCTCTGCTTGAACAGCGGCAGCACGTCGCGCCACGCCCAGCCGGGATTGCCCTCGGCGGCCCAGCCGTCGTAGTCGCCGGCCTGGCCGCGCATGTAGATCATGCCGTTGATCGAGGAACAGCCGCCCAGCACCTTGCCGCGCGGGTAGCTCAGCGCGCGGCCGTTGAGGCCGGGTTGCGCTTCGGTCTTGAAGCACCAGTCGGTGCGCGGGTTGCCGATGCAGAACAGGTAACCCACGGGGATGTGGATCCAGGGATAGTTGTCGCGCCCGCCGGCCTCCAGCAGCAGGACGCGGTGCCGGGCATCGGCCGACAGCCGATTGGCCAGCAGGCAGCCGGCGGGACCGGCGCCGACCACGATGTAGTCGTATTCATCAAGGGAAGTCTGCATTCCCTGACCTCGCTTCTTGTTTTTGTTGTCGGTCATCCTAGTTGTTAGCTTTCGTCAAAAGAATGTTAGTTTTTGCGCAGCCGCTGTGCGTTTTCAAACAGCGCCCCTCCCGCGTAGCCAACAAGGACAAGCGATGTTCGACTGGAATGACCTGCGCTTCTTTCTGGAACTGCAACGCAGCGGCCGCCTGCTCACCGCCGCCCGCCGGCTCAACACCACCCACGCCACCGTCGCCCGGCACATCGAGGCCATCGAGAAGAGCCTGGGCACCGCGCTGTTCGTCCAGCACGCCCAGGGCTACGAAATGACCCCGGCGGGGGAGGCGCTGCTCAAGCACGCCGAAGCCATGGAAAACGTCGCGCTGCTGGCCCAGGAGGAGATCACCCAATCCACCGCGCCGCTGGGCAAGATCCGCGTCGGCGTCACCGAGGGCCTGGGCATCATGTTCCTGGCCAGCCGCATGGGCGGGCTGTTCGAGCGGTATCCGGGGCTGGAGGTGGAACTGGTGGCCGTGCCGCGCTTCGTCAGCATCCTCAACCGCGAGGCGGAAATCAGCATCCACCTCGAACGCCCGGCGGCCGACATGCTCGTCACCCGCAAACTCACCGACTACCGCCTGGCGCTCTACGCCAGCCGCGCCTACCTCGACGGCGCGCCGCCGCTGCGCAGCCGCGAAGACCTCGGCCGCCACGCCTGGATCGGCTACGTCGACGACTTGCTGTTCAGCCAGGAACTGATGTTCCTCAACAGCTTCTGCCGCAACCCCCGCGTGGTGTTCCACAGCACCAGCGTGATCGCCCAGCAACAGGCGGCGCGCTCGGGGCTGGGGATCGCCGTGCTGCCGTGCTACATGGCCGCGTCCGACCCGGAGCTGGTGCCGCTGCTGCCCGACGAAAGCATCGAGCGCAGCTACTGGATCAGCACCCGGCGGGAACTGCACAAGTCGGTGCGGCTGCGGGTGGTCTGGGATTATGTGGTGAGCCTGTGCGAGGCGGAGCGGGGGTTGTTGCAGGGGTGAAGTGGCGCAGAACGTTGCTGGGTTGAAGCATTGTTTCTGTGGTAAAGGGGCTTGTCGAATCGTCGCACCGTCCCGCTGGGGTGCGACGATTCGACAAGCCCCCTCACCACAGGTGCGGTGTCCTAGCGGTTCTTCACGTACTCGTCGTAGGCCGATTTGCTCATCCAGGCCGGATTGCTTCTTTCAGAGGTTCTGATCTTGAACAACCATCCCTGATCCTCCGGGCTTTCATTGACGAGTTCGGGGGAGTCATTCAGCGCCTCATTGATCGCAATCACTTCTCCGGAGACGGGAGCCAATATTTCGGATTTTGACTTCACCGACTCTACTTCAGCTATGTATTCACCCTGACTGGCGTTTGTGCCGATGTTCGGTAAACCAACGTAGACAATATCGCCCAACGCATCCTGGGCATGAACCGTAATGCCCACCGTCACGATATCCCTGTCGAACAACAGCCACTCATGTTCCGTCGTATACATTTTCCCCATCTCGATCCACTCCAGGTCGATTGAATTATCCCTGTGGCGAGGGAGCTCGTTCCTGCGCAGCAGGTCACGCTTTTTTGGCTCGCTTCGCCATCCAGCCATTCCGTGAATGGGGCCAGCGTAATCAGAACCCGGCCAAAAGTGACCTGACAGAAATGACAGTCCGTTAGAGCGTTTGGCGATTCCCTCAATCACGGATAGATCGAAAAAAGCGTCGTCCGCTGGACGCCCCGGGCGTTCTGGACTTCAATCCGTCATCAAACCCAGGAGCCCGCCCCATGACCGATGACACCAAACCCAAGGGCCCGGCCTCGTACTTCCCGTCCATCGAAAAAAAGTAACGTCGGGCAAACGGCATTGCGGCGCACGCGCCAACGCTGCCGCTCAAGCCCCGTTGCCCAACAACCGGCTCAACGCCTCCAGCTCACCTTTCTCCACATCGGACACCAGCACGAAACGCATGTGATCCGCCTGCCACGACACCACGTTGAAGCCGCGTATCGTCTGCACCTGCTGCGGCTGATCGGCCCCCGGCGTGGGCAGGATGAACACATTGATCACGTGTTTGGCCCGGCCATAGGTCAGGGCCGCCGCCGTCTGGTGCTGCAGGTAGTCCAGCCGCCCGCCCAGCAGCGGGAAGCCGTGCGCCGCGTAGTCGGCCACCGGCGGCGAGAAGTCGAGCTTGCCGGTGAACCAGGGCTTGACGGTGTGGCGGTCGGAGGACACCACATCGTTCAGGTGCCCGCCCATCAGCGAGCGCACGTGGCTGGAGACCGCCTCATCCATCAGCGGCTGTTCGCCGCCCGGCGTCGCCACGTAAAGCACCATCGCCAGGGCCAACGCGGCGGCGGAGAACGCCGGCGCGAACCATGAGCGCCAGCGCCCGGCGGTGCGCGGGGCCGGTTCGACCGCCGCCAACACACTGGCCGCCAACCCGGGCGGCGCCGGGTAATACGCCGCGTGGCGCTTCACGGCGGCCTTGAGCGAGCGGTACTCGTCATGCAACTGCGCGCACCCGACGCACGTGGCCAGGTGCGCCGCGACCTGCGCCGCTGCCGCCGGGTCGAGTGCCTGATCCAGGTAACCATGCAGCTGGGTGCGGCAAACCGTGCAGTCGAATTCATTCATGGTCGTGCAACTTCAGCAGTTCGAGCTTGAGCAGGGCGCGGGCCCGGGCGAGCCGCGACATGACGGTGCCGATGGGAATGTCCGCCACTAGGGCGATGTCCTTGTAGGGCATGTCTTCCAGCTCCTTCAGCACAATCACCTCGCGAAAGGCCGGCGGCAGGGCACACAGCGCCTGCTGGAGCAACGCCGCGTTTTCCGTGTGGATGGCCGAAAGCTCCGGGCCCTGCTGGTGGGCGGGCGCCGTTTCGTCGACGCTCAGGTCGTCATCGATGGCCACCCAGCGGTGGCCGGCCGAAGCCTTGAGCCAGGTGTAGCTTTCGTTGCGCACGATGGTCAGGAACCACGCCTTGGCGTTGCCCTCGGCGAAACGCTGCAAGAACCGAAAGGCGCGCAAGGCGCTTTCCTGCACGACGTCGCGCGCGGCGCTGTCGTTGCCGGTGAGCCAGCGCGCGAGGTTATAGGCGGCGTCCAGATGGGGCGCAATCAGTTCCTCGAATCGCGTCATAGTGATTCCCGCACCGTCACACCCCTATAACCGTGATGCTTCGCCTTTTATTCCCTGAAAAGAATTTGTTTTTCGATGCGGAATAAACCCGCGCCCCGAAAGGTTCATTCCCTGTCGGCTACATCACTGTAGCCCGCCAGCGAGGACACACCGATGGACATTCGATCAAATCACCCCCGGCGCACCGACGGCCCGGCCAACCCTGACCGCCGCACACTGCTCAAATGTTCGGCGTGGGCCGGCGCCGGGGTGCTCTGGGCCCTGAGCGGCGGCGTTCCCCGGGCGTTCGCGCTGGACGCGGCGGGCAACGTCAGCGACCCCAAGGCCCTGGACAGCACCTTCCACTTCGTGCAGATCAGCGACTCGCACATCGGCTTCAACAAGGAAGCCAACCCGGAGCCGGCCAAGACCCTGCAAGCGGCCATCGACAAAGTCGTCGCGCTGCCCAAGCGGCCTGCGCTGATCCTGCACACCGGCGACATCACGCACCTGTCCAAGGCCGAAGAGTTCGACACCGCCGCGCAATTGCTCAAAGGCCTGCCGTCCCCCGTGCACTACGTGCCGGGCGAGCACGACACCCTCGACGAGGGCGGCGGCAAGCTTTACCTGGAACGCTACGGCAAGGGCACCAAGGGCAACGGCTGGTACAGCTTCGACGACCACGGCGTGCACTTCATCGCGCTGGTCAACGTGTTCAACTTCCAGGCCGGCCGCGAAGCCAACCTCGGCGCCGAGCAACTGGCCTGGCTGGCCGACGACCTGCGGGCCGTGGCCACCAGCACGCCCGTCGTGGTGTTCACCCACATTCCGCTGTGGACGATCTACCAGCCCTGGGGCTGGGGCACCGAGGACGGCGACCAGGCCATCGCGATGCTGCGCAAGTACGGCTCGGTCACGGTGCTCAACGGGCACATCCACCAGGTCATCCAGAAGGTCGAAGGCAACATCACCTTCCACACGGCCCGCGGCACGGCGTACCCGCAGCCGGCACCGGGGGCGGCGCCGTCGCCGGGGCCGATGACCGTCGCCGCCGACCAGTTGCGCAACTACCTGGGCCTCACCGACGTGCGGGCGACCCAGGGCGAGCACCCGTTGGCGCTGATCGACTCGACACTGGTCTAGGGGAGGGCAGGCAAATGAAAACGCGACTGTTGGCCGTGGTCGGCCTGATGCTGTCGACGCCGGCGTGGGCGCAGGACGTGAAGATCGACATCAAGGAATTCATGTTCGGCCCCAAGGACCTGACCGTGGCCGTGGGCACCAAAGTGACGTGGGTGAACGACGACCAGATCCCCCACACCGTGGCGGAAACCCACAAGGCGTTCCGCTCGGGGGCGCTGGACACCGATGACACGTTCTCCTGGGTGTTCGATACGCCCGGCGAGTTCGACTACTTCTGCGTGCTGCACCCGCAGATGATCGGCAAGATCGTGGTGACCCCATGAGCACCCGCCCAAGCGTGCCCCGTGCCGCGGCCTATAGTGAAGGAGTGGTCCTGCGGGGCCACCCCCCATGAACCCTGCGCGCGAAGAGACCGTTATGGACAACACTCTGATTTCATTGATTGGTTTTGTACTGGGCATGAGCATCGCCACCGAACGGCTGGTCGAGATCGTCAAAGGCTTCATTCCGATGCTGAATCAGACCAGCGACGATGCGAAGGTCGAGGCGCGGCGCCGATCCTACCTGCAGATACTGGCCGTGGTCGGCGGCGTGGTGACGGTGCTGTTGTCCCGGGAAGCGATTCCGGCGGACATCCCGTTCTTGAGAAGCGACTTCGGCGTCGTCTGCCTGGGCCTGTTGGCCAGCGGCGGCTCCGGCTTCTGGAACACCGCCCTGACGTACGCCACCCAGGCCAAGGAACTGAAGAAGGTCGCGGTGAAGAAGGCCCAGGAGGCGCCAGTGATCGCACCGGTGGCAGCGGTTGCCGCTGTCGTGCCGGTGGGGCCTGCCGGTGACCCTGTCTAAGTTCTGCGACACCTTCCTGTTTGCCTGACCCCCTTCGCCCGGAGGGGGCCAGGTTTCATGTTGAAGCGGTTCGGTGGCGGGTTGTTTCAACAGCTGTCGGCGCTGCTGTTTAAGTGACGCATCCGGTCATGGGTCGATGCCCACGATTCCTTGCGCCATGGCCTACGCGTGGGCCAGAATCCGCCGCTTTGTACGCCTTGTACGCCTTGTGCGCCTTGGGGGGCGGGTTTTATCGTTTTCGGGTCACTGGGTCCCGGAAGGGCCTGGCAAGAAGAACCACTATCCACCCCAACCCTACGCCGAGTATCCAAAGTTCTTGGCGAGCTACAAGTCAGCTGGAGGCACTGCGAAATGAAGGCCCCGATCCTCTTGCTCCTCGCAATGTATGGCGCGGGAACCAGCTTGGCATTTGCCGGTGGTTCACAGGCGATAAACGACAAACAGGGGCCAGCAGGCATCGCCGTCGGTGAATCTTTGGTGGCGGCCAGGTCCAAGTTGATCAAACAAGGATGGGAGCCAACCCCGATGCACACCCGCGATGGCTATGAGTACAGCGGTGTCGAGCGCGAGCTGGCTGCACGCAAATTCCTGGAACTTGATACCTGCTCCTTTGATAGCTCGCGCTGCATCCTGTTCTATTCAAAGAAAGGCGCCTGCTTGCGCATCGACACCATCGGTGAGCAACTCAAAGACATGACGGTGACGCGATGGGCCGATGAATGCCCCCAGGCGCCTGCCGAACCCAATGGCGGTGACGCGGGTCAGTAACGAGCTTGTAAATGGGGCAAAGGGGGACTGATGTATTGCTCAAATACATCAGTCCCCTTTTTCTGAAGCGGTTCGGTGGCGGGCCGTTTCAACAGCTGTCGGCGTTGCTGTTTAAGTGACGCATCCGGTCATGGGTCAATGCCCACGATGCCTTGCGCCATGGCCTACGCGTGGGCCAGAATCCGCCGGCTTGTGCGGCTGGGGTGCGGGTTTTATCGTTTTCGGGTCACTGGGAAACAGTGATCGGGTTTGGTAGCCCGGATTAACTAGTCGCATAGCGTCACCCCTCCAGACTCGCTAAAAGTCTGCGGTTTATGGTGGCCATGCGCAGGGCACCCTCGGGTGCGCCGGGTTCCTAGTTACCGGTCTACCAACCCGCGTATTGGCCGCCACCTTCGTTTGGTAGCGAGGGTGAAGGCTCCTTTCACCAATTAGGAGATTCACCATGATCAAACCCACACCCAACCCGCCCATCCTCGATCCGGCATCCCCCTACGAATCCATCGATTCCAGAAAACTCAACGAAGCCGCCGAACGCGCCCTCGACCACTACCTCAACCCGGCCCCCTCCATCATGGCCAGCGCCAACGCGGCCGAACCCATGTACCTGCCCAACCCGGCCTACGACACCGAATCCCTGCTGGCCAACGCCTGCGAAAACCTCGGCGCCGCCTCCGAAATGCTCAACAACTTCGCCGCCGTCCTCGACGCCGGCCACCGCCGCACCGCGATCGGCATCGCGCAGTTGGTGATGCTGGGGGAAGTGGCGGTGGGGCAGGCGTTGGATAACGTTGAGCCGAAGGAGTAGGGCTGACGCGTTTTGCGACGACGGCGGGGCCTGCATCTGATGGCTTGGGTTGCAGGCCCCTCTGTCCTACCATCGGCACATCGACAGAACGGAGGTTGATATGGAAGGTGGTCAGGACAAACGAATCATCATCGTGGGCGCAGGCATCGTCGGCGCATCGCTGGCGTATCACTTGGCCCGGCACGGTGCGCAGGTCACCGTGGTCGAGGCCGAAGAGATCGCATCGGGCGTGACCGGCCGCTCATTCGCCTGGCTCAACACCTCGCACCCCGAACCCGACCCGATTGCGCCACTGCGCGGGGTTGCCATCGAGGAATACCACCGGCTCGAAACCCAGGTGCCCGACCTGAAGATTCGCTGGACAGGCGCCTTGACCTACGGCGTGACGGCGGGTGACGTACCGCCGGCCAACCGGGTGACCCGTTCGCAGATCCTCGACCTCGAACCCAACCTCAAGAACCCGCCTCAATCCGCCGGGTACGCGGCGCAAGAAGGCGCGCTGGACGCCGTGGCCGCCTCGCATGCACTGATCGCAGGCGCCAAGGCACACGGAGCGAAGATCCTCACCCAGACGCGAGTGCTCGGTTTCGTGACCCAGGCCGAAAGGGTGACCGCCGTCGAAACCACCCGAGGCACCCTCCATGCCGATGTTGTCCTCTTGGCCGCCGGCACAGCCACCGCGAAGCTCACAGAGCAGCTCGGCGCGCCTCTGCCCATCAACGCCTCGCCCGCTATTTTCATCCGCTACAGCGCACCGCCCAACCTCGTCCACACCCTCATCTCCAGCCCCGACATGGAAGTGCGGCAAAGCGCGGACGGCGCGTTGCTGGCGGCAGAGGATTACCTGGACGACACCGCAGAAAACCAACCGGCAGCGATCGCACGCCGAACGGCCCAAGCCATCCAGAATGCACTCCAGGGGGCTGAGTCCCTTGAACCGGAGTGGGCCTGCGTCGGCCTCAGGCCCATGCCGGCCGATGGCGTTCCCGTCATTGGTTATCTGCCCAATGTGGGCGGTGTCTATGTGTGCGCCATGCACCCTGGGGTTGTGTTGGCGGCGGTGGTGGGGCGGCTTGTCAGTGAGGAGATCATCGACGGAAGGGTGGCAGGAGAGCTTGATCCTTGTCGGCCGGATCGGTTTTTCCGGGCTTAGTGGGGTGCTAGCAGGTCTCGGACAAATCCTAGAACCGGGACGGCGGCTCATCTCCGGCGTTGATGTGGGAAAAGACAGCGTCTGGATTCGCCTGGCACCAATACCGGAACAGCAGCGAAGGTTCGGCCCCCGCAAAAAATTGACCGACAGTGCGCTCGGCCGGGACAAGCCACTTAGGCGTGGGCCATTGCTGAGCAAAAACACCGATGGGCTTGCCGGATGAACAGATGATCCAGGTCGCCAGTCCGCCACTGATGCCGGGAAGGTAGCCGGTGCCTTGTATCGCTTCGAACAAGCCGTCCAGCGTGGCGGTGGGATCGATCCTGATCGAAGTCCTGTGGCTGTGCAGGTCATCCCCAGCATGCACGCTGTCTCGATCGAGGGTGATGATCTGCATGAGTGTTCCTTCTTCCCGTTCTGGGCTAACGCCCTTTCAAATCAGCCTGGCCACGGAGCCCGCAGGCAATGTCCGAGCGGCCTCCATTGCCTTCAGCTGTTCAACGATCCGGTCACGCTCGTCCTTTGGCGTCTCTCGGTCGTTGATGGCGTAGGGCTGGCTGTCGACCCAAACGCTGAGCTGCTCAAGCGCCGACGGCTCGCTAGGGCTGTGGTTGAGTTGCTGGAGCAGATACCCTGCCTGGCTCCACTTGGGCATCAGTCCAAGGAGCGCCAGGCGTCGGGTGGGTGACAGCGTTGCCCAGATCGTGTCGAGCTGATGGGTGAACGGCGAGC
Organism: Pseudomonas sp. B7(2017); assembly: GCF_002112745.1. NCBI lineage: Bacteria > Pseudomonadati > Pseudomonadota > Gammaproteobacteria > Pseudomonadales > Pseudomonadaceae > Pseudomonas > Pseudomonas sp. B7(2017). The sequence continues at coordinate 290,663 of NZ_NEIP01000008.1, forward strand.
CGATGACGCTCCAAGGCTGAGTGCGTAAACCCAGGACGCCGGCCTCAAAAACGGCCCGGGCCGGCTCTGCGACCGCGGCGATCAGCCTCTCAGGGTTGCCTTCCCCTTCGAGCATCAACACGAGCGAACGCACCGCGCCGCTGCTTTGGCTCAAGGCTGCGGTCATCCAGTGTTCAGGAATACGCAGCTTCAGGTCCTGCGCCAACCCGAGCAGGCCGAGCCAGCGGGCCTTTGTGGCAGGCAGCTCGCCCGCCAACTGGGCCTGCAGCATCTGCAACGGGTCGACGCCGTACTTTCCGGCGGCCCATAGCGCAGTGGACCGTGCCGCTGGCGACGGATCCAGCAAAAACGCTTCGATCAATTGTGTGCGGCCGGTCTGCAAGCGGATCGCTTCCAGGAACGACTGCCTCCTGAGGATGCTGCTCTTGCTGGCGAGCCCGAACGCGATGGCCCGCTGGGCCGACGCCGGCTCAAGCTCCATCGCCTTGCCGAGCGCCAAGCGGCGCACGCTGAAGTCGACGTGGTGAAGGCACGCCACCAGAAACGCCTCCCGCTCATCCTCAACCTTCGTCTGAACGAGCACCCGAAACAGCAACCGCGCGCACGAGCCTCGGCTGGCGTCGAAACCCGCCGCGCAGCGCTCGACGCATTCAGGCGTTGCCAGCAATGCTTCAAGCTTGTTGATCGTCGAACGGTGGTCGTCGCGATGGCGATGCTCAAGCGCCAGAATGGCGGGCATTTGAGCGACCAGCCAACCGGCATGCTGCGGCGTCAGGTAGTCTTCGAAAGCCTCACGCGCGACTGCGCGAACCTGAGGCACCCAATCATTGAGCCGCACGATGATCGCCGCCAACCGTTCCGCCGACAGAGAAGACCTGACCGCCTGCAGGCCGGCTTCCCGGTCGAATCCGCTCCACGAGGTGATAAGCAACGTCCAGTCACGGAGGGGGGAGGGATCTGGTGGCGTGGCTGTGGTGCTTGGGGTTGCGATGGCTGCGGCTGTGTGGCTTAGGGTGTCTGCCGTGGCGGGCGTTTTGCCGATGAATCGTTGCAACCAACTTTTCCACATGAAGCTGAATATCCCTGAATTTGAACGGTGGCGTGGGGGTAGCATGCCTGTTCAGGGGGGGATTTGGAACGGCTCGCTGGAAACCGTCGGGTCAGCCCTGCACTGAGTACGATGAACTGGAAAAAACACATAAGGGATTTGGTGGACGGCAAAATGGAACTGAGAAAACTGCTTGTCGGCCTCTTTTGTGTGGTCAGTTTCTCTGCTCAGGCAGTCGATGTTCCTATCAAAGAGGGGATGCCGTTTGTCAGTGCCAGAAAGGCGTTGATCAACAGCGGGTGGAAGCCGAACCCTACCTACGCGGGTGAGTTTGGGGTGGAGAGCATCCTTGTGAGGAAGGGCTACTCGGAGATTGAGTCTTGTACGGAAGGGGTTAGGTATTGCAGCTTCAATTACATCAAGGATGGGGTTTGTCTTGGTGTGGGGGCTGTTGGGGAGGAGGTTAAGGGAATGAAGGTTTACGCTTGGGCGTTTAAGTGCCCTGGGAAGGAGTGAGTGTTGTTTGGATTTATAAAACGGTTTTTTCAGCCGGCCTCCGAAGAGAGCGTTCTTGGGTATTCGATTTCAGAGCTTAAGGCGATTTTTAGGGCCGAACTGCAAGAGTTTCCTCGTGGGGAGTGCTGCTATCCTGTTTTTGTCTCGTTAGTTGGTTTGGGGGTGCAGGCGTTCTATTCGGATTTTGTTATGGATGTGGCGGATGTCGGTGAGTTTCAAGCTCTGGTAGATGAACGTTTTAGTGCTTGCGATGAAATTGATTTAAATGGCTTGGTGATGCGGTGCTGTCTGGATGAAATTCAAAATATTCGATTAGTTGTTTCTGTATCAAGAAGGGAGTTTAAAGTCGCGACGGTTCGGTTAATTACCAATGATATTGGTTTCTTGGAAAGTCTTTGCGAGAAGAGGTTTGCAGTTCCTCCGCCGTGGATTGTGTTTGAGAATTACAATGCGTCTTGGTGGGGCGGTGATATGCAGGGTGCACAAGGCTACTATGACGATAGCTACTTTTTTGGGTTCTTTTCTAATTTAAGCGCGTCTGAAAGGGTTGACTACTATGCGAGGTATTCAGCGTCAGAGGAATGGGTTAGGAGCTTGGAGTTAACGTTGTTGTAGCCTAGGTGGTCAGGGAGCGGCGCAAAATCCACTGCTGTAAACCGCGATAGTCCGCCCAATTAAAAAGACCGCCCCGTGCCCAATCCATTGATCAGGCACGCTACCCGATACACCACCACTTTACCTCGACTTCATCATCGTCCTAGGTCACATCATGCCCATGCTCAATGAATTGTTCGGGCACATCCAAGTCAAGCCTATCGCTCAAGTGTTCCGGGGCAAGCGAGTTATGTTGCCCCAGAAAGCTCAAGTAATACTCACGGTCATAGAACACAGTGACCTCACTCTGGTGCAACCAGGGCCATGTCAGTAGGCAAGCGATGCGGTAGTAGCCCTGACTGCGATCCGCAGCGCGGGAAAGGTGCGCCGCTGCTTCGAGCAATTGCTGAACACAGAAGGCCCGCACTTCGATACGTGCTTGCGGGCCCTCAACGAGGGTATTGATTACCGGGATTTTCCAGTTTGAGTAGCGCTCGTGCTCAATGCGGGGCCAACGCCTGCGAAAACCTCGGCGCCGCCTCCGAAATGCTCAACAACTTTGCCGCCGTGCTGGACGCTGGTCATCGCCGAACCGCGATTGGGATTGCGCAGTTGGTGATGTTGGGGGAGGTGGCGGTGGGGCAGGCGTTGGATAACGTGGAGCCGAAGGGGTAGGGCTGGCGCGTTTTGCGAGGACTGGTAATACGGTGGGACGTGCGATCAAGTTGCTTGTTTGCATGTCTCCTCGGTTTTTGCTGGGAGGGAGTCAATCGCAATGGCTGCTTTCCCTTCACTCGCAGAGGTCTTTGTCCAAGCATGTTTCTGGACAACTGGAACGTCAATCTGTCGAGCAGACAGGTCAATGAATACCGCAGTTACCACAAATATTCGCATTCAGGGTATACAACATTTTTTATATTTCTTTCCGCTACCACACGGGCATGGATCATTTCTGCCACATTTTTGAGGTCGTAGACTCTTTTTCAATGACTTTACCAATGTGCTAATTCGAGCTGGAGCTTTCATGTCCTTCGTCAGTTCATCCATTTCGGGTGATTTAGACCAGGGCGTATTTAGTGTTACACCGAACTGGAGACTTCCCTCAGGACTCAGCGATACGCCAAACCACATGGGTGACCCTTGCTTGTATTTACGTTTCTCACAATGCAGTTGCAAGGCTCGTATCGCCGCACTATCCGAGTTCGGATTGCAGTGAAAGGTTATTCCAGTCTCGCCAGTATTAATTTCAATTGTGAAGTCATGACGCATCCCATCTTTTTTTGCTAGCGCAGTGATCCCGCTCAGACCATCATGGATGTTGCGACATGAGTCCTCACTCATGGATAAGAGAGTAAATCCTAGTTCTAGGATTGCCGGATCAGCACGATGCTCGATTTGTATTATTAGGTGCTCGTAAAGCGTTCCTTGCATAACTGTCAAGATGCCGGGCGGTACTCTTTTTCCTCGTACGCCTTCTCTCCTGACAGTCATCGCAGCATCTAGATCGCTTGCTATCGAGTCATCGAGGGCGACCATGTTGAAATCAGGATTGAGCCACATATTTTGGCGTAGATGGTATGCCAGAGCGGTCAGCTCATGACTCATCATGAGTTTGCCTGTGGCTGTAGCGCGCAAACGCGCATAGCTCAGCAGACGAAGCGGCGTATCAAGCATTTCAGCGAGGACGTCGAGAAGAAAAACGTCCATCACAAGAGGCGCCTGGATGACCCCGGTCGTTTGATATTTCAGGTATTGGTTCGCTTGGAATGCAAGCGCGGGGTAGTGATCGGAAACGACACAGAATGGGTAGATTTCCTTGATAGAACTTGGTAGCGCGATTTCGCGCCCTTGGTGATCTACCATCCGGCACTTGCCCGAAAGTATGGCATTGGCACACTCCCAACCTTGGTCAGATGCCTTCTGAATCGCTGCAGCGAAATCCAGCTTCAACTGACCATCGTTACCTTTACGTGCAGCTAGGGTCAGTTTTTTTGCTTTGGCCTGGACGATGATCATCCGATCGCCAAAGATCACAAGAACATCGGCCTCCCCAACAGTGTTTTTGCCATCAATGAGATTGACATTCGAGTGAACATTGGCCGCTCCGAATACAGCCGCTAACCTTTTATGGGAAAAATTTTCGACGAATGCTCCTCGGTTATCCGAAGCTGCTTGTTTGTAAGTCTCGTCACTGTTCATCCAGAAAAAAGGTGACTCGTAGAGTGCCTCATAGATGGCGTAGTGAAGGAAAAGTAGCACTGACCCTCGGCCAGTGGGTAATAACGGTGTAGCAGCTACACCGTTGAAATCTCCCAGCTCTCTGAATTGGGAGTTTTGGCCTGTGAACGTCAGTGCGTCGAACACCGCCTGGACGATGACAATATCCAAACCGGCTCGTTGGCTAATTTCACTAGGCGTAAATTCAAAATGAGCCAACAGTGATTCAGAAGACGTCTCTGTCTCTTTACCTCTGTGGATCACGTTGGTTGCGCGAGAATCCATGAGCGAGCACATCGTCCGCGCGACCAATTGCGCCTGCTGGGTAGTAAATCCCTTGTTTTTTCGGAGCCAATCATCATCGCGGATATATTTTTCTACGAAGAGGTCACGGTACTGGAAGGTATATGCAGACTCAGCGGCGTAGAAGATTGGTTCCCTCATCTTTAGGCCATCCCAGAAATCCTGCTTATCTTCCGCATCCGCAGCTTGGCGCCCTATTGATTCGAACATAGGACGGCTCATCGCCTGATGCAATTCCTCCATCAGTTTGTCACTGCGCGATACAAGTTCTTGGACTCTGTCAGGAGTTGGCAGATTCAGATCTAACGGTTGACGCATCATTAGACCCAGTAACGTTGTAATTTCCGTCCTGATCAGCCGGTCGGGATCGAACATTCTCTCTAAGTTGGAAGCGGAGTAGTCGCCCTGATAGGCGATTAGATTATCGCGATGGCAGATCTTAGCCATTGCATGGATATATCCAGGTTGGGACGTGAGTGTGGCAAGGTCAGCAAATACATCAGATTCACTTCGGTCAGTAAAAAACATACTCATCACTCCTCGCAGCCAGAGGCCTGATTCAAATGAAAAGATAGGCCAAACGTACTTGGTTCTGCTGGCGCCAAACTAACGCTTCGCAAACTTTTCGACTCGTTGAGTGACTGCTTTTAGTCGAAAAAAACATTTCAGAAGTCAACGAACTGATCCGAAAAGTAGCCTCTTCATCCCCCAACCTCAAACCCCCCACCCCCCAACC
>NZ_NEIP01000009.1:0-254165 GCF_002112745.1 Pseudomonas sp. B7(2017)
CGGGTCGAGGTTGTTCATCAGCATGCGCAGCGGCGCTTCGGTCAGCCAGCTCTTGGCGGTCAGCTGGTTGCCGCGGGGGGCGCGGATTTCGACGTCGCGGAACTTGGTAGGCTTTTTGTCAGTCACGAAAAACACTCCTCAGCATTCAATTCAAACCAACCCTGGCGGTGGGCAAGCGGGCCTGTGCGCTTCACTGCACGACAAGCGAATCAGTGGACGCTGCGGAGAGTTTCCTTCAACTCATACGCATACGTCTTTACTTGTACATACAAGCATATGCAATCAAGCGGCCAACTTGTTGAAGGGACGTTCAAGAAAACCTTCGCGCAGAGCTGGAGAGCGCCTGGATCAAGGGCTGCGGCGTGAATGAAATTTTTCGGGAGTGGGGTTTGCGTGCAGGTCGGAGGCTGTTACGTGAGCGGGACATTGCGCCACGCTGGGGCGTTCGGTAACAAATGGGTGCGCCGCAGGAAACAGGAACACCGAAACAAAAATGGCGAGGGAGCCGGCTCCCGCTGGAGGCCGAAGGGTTCCCGACCGATTCGGGAAACGCTTCGCGGACCAGCGGGAGCAAGCTCCCTCGCCACCGTTGTTAAAGGATCAACGTGCGGTCAGTTCAATCACGCAGCACGCGGCATTGACGCTGACTTCCGCCAGCCCGGCGTTACCGTCCAGCTGCAGGCAATCGTGCCGACCCAGTTGCTCGGTGCGGCCATCGACCTGCACCTGCAAAAGCTCGCTGACGTTGAACACCAGCACCGTGCCCGCCGAGCTGAAGAAGCGTTGCTCGCCGTCCAGCCATTGCAGGCGTGCGCTGTAGCGCTGCGGCGCATAGATCAGGTTGAAGTCGCGGATCGCCCCGCCGAGCAGGGTGCAGGACACCTGGCTCTCGCCGCTGAAGGCGAACGGATCGAGGGGTCGCAGCGGGCGGGTGTCGTCACCGTCGACGCACAGGGTCATGCCGTCGCCCTGCAGCACGGTGATCACCCGCTGGTAGCCGGCGAAGGTGGAGAAACCGCCCGACTCGGCGATGTCGGCGATCGACAGGCGCCAGCCGAAGCCGTCGAGGCCGGCGCCGGCGTCGCGGGTGATTTCCTCGGTGCTGCCGCCGCCGTTCTTCCAGGGCATGCGCGGGTAGCCTTCGGCACGTAAAACCTTGATCTGACTCATTTGTGGAACCGACCTTCCAGACTGTGACGGGAACCGGGATGGATCAGGCGCGCCGCCGTCACCGGCTGACGGCCCGACCAGGTGCGGCGGCGGATCAGCAGGCAGGGTTCGCCCTTCTCGATCTGCAGCAGCTTGCATTCGGACGGCTCGGCCAGGATCGCCTCGACCACGTGCTCGCCTTCGGTCAGCGGCGCGACCTGGTTCAGGTAGGCGTAAGGCGTCTGCTGGGTGAAGTCCTGCTTGAGGTACTCCGGCGCCACCAGCGCGTTGACGAAACGGTCCTCGATCTGCACCGGGATGTCGTTTTCGTAATGCACGATCAGCGAGTGGAACACCTTCTGCCCTTCGCGCATGTCCAGGGCCAGCGCCCGCTCGGAGCCGGCGGCCTCCTCTTCGAGGACGATGACCTGGCACGTGTGGCGGTGGCCGCGGGACGCGATCTCGTCGGCGATGTTGTGCACTTCGAACAGCGCGGACTGACTCTTGGGCTCGGCGACGAACGTGCCGACGCCTTGCATGCGCACCAGCAGGCCGTCGGCGGTCATCTCGCGCAGGGCGCGGTTGATGGTCATGCGGCTGAAGCCCAGCTGGCTGACCAGCTCGCTTTCCGACGGCACGCGGTAGTGCGGCGGCCAGTTACCGCTGTCGATCTGCTGGGTGATCATCTGTTTGACGCGGGCGTACAAGGGCGCCGGACTGTCGCCCATGTTCGCGGCCAACGGAGAGACGGGTGGCGGAGTCGGCACGGTGGATCCCTGTTCGTCTGGTGAAAGTTGCTAGCTTGCCGGAGTTTACCGGGCAGGCAAACGTCTGTATATGTATATACAAATAACACACGATGGGGTGCTGAACCATGTCCGCCTTCTTTGCCGAACGCGCGCTGCTGCCTAGTGGATGGGCCAACAATGTACGTCTTGAGGTCAACGCCGATGGCGTGCTGACCAGTGTCCAGGCCGATTCCACCGCAGACGGCGCCGAAAGGCTGGGCGGTCCGCTGCTGCCGGGCATGCCGAACCTGCACTCCCACGCCTTCCAGCGGGCGATGGCCGGCCTGGCGGAAGTGGCCGGCAATCCGAACGACAGTTTCTGGACCTGGCGCGACCTGATGTACCGGCTCGTCGGAAAAATCACGCCGGAGCAACTCGGCGTCATCGCCCGCCAGCTGTACATCGAAATGCTCAAGGCCGGCTACACCTCGGTGGCCGAATTCCATTACGTGCACCACGACACCAGCGGCCGACCTTACGCCGACCCGGCCGAACTGGCCTTGCGCATCAGCCAGGCCGCCGGCGCCGCCGGCATCGGCCTGACCCTGCTGCCGGTGCTCTACAGCCATTCCGGCTTCGGCGGCCAGGCCCCGAACGACGGCCAGCGCCGCTTCATCAACGGCACCGACGCCTACCTCGACCTGCAGGCGCGCCTGCAACCGGTGCTGGCCCAGCAGAAGGCGCAGTCGCTGGGCCTGTGTTTCCACTCGTTGCGCGCGGTCACCCCGCAGCAGATCAGCGACGTGCTGGCGGCCAGCGACAAACAGTGTCCGGTGCACATCCACATCGCCGAACAGCAGAAGGAAGTCGACGACTGCCTGAGCTGGAGCGGCCGCCGCCCGTTGCAGTGGCTGTACGAGAACGTCGAGGTCGACTCGCGCTGGTGCCTGGTGCATGCGACCCACGCCGATCCGGACGAAGTCACGCTGATGGCCAAGAGCCGCGCCATCGCCGGCCTGTGCCTGACCACCGAAGCCAACCTCGGCGACGGGATCTTCCCGGCAGTGGATTTCCTCGCCCAGGGCGGGCGCATGGGCATCGGTTCCGACAGCCATGTGTCGTTGAGCGTGGTGGAAGAGCTGCGTTGGCTGGAATACGGCCAGCGCCTGCGCGACCAGCGGCGCAACCGCCTGTACGGCGCGGATCAGCCGATGGTCGGCCGCACCCTGTACGACGCGGCGCTGGACGGCGGCGCCCAGGCGCTGGGCCAGCCGATCGGCGCGCTGGAGGTCGGCAAGCGCGCCGACTGGATCACCCTCGACGGCAACGATCCGTACCTGGCGACCGCCCAGGGCGACGGCATCCTCAACCGTTGGCTGTTCGCCGGCGGCGACCGTCAGGTGCGCGACGTCATGGTGAACGGCCAGTGGGTGGTACGCGGCGGGCGGCATGCCGCAGAAGAGGACAGCGCCCGGGCGTTCACCCAGGTGCTGCGCGAGCTCCTGGGCTGACGCCGATCAAAATTGTGGGAGCCAGCAAGCTGGCTCCCACAACGGTTTTGCGGTGACGGTCAGTTGGAAGTCTTGGCCATCTGCCGGTCCGAGGTGCGCCAGATCAGCCTTGTAGTGTCGTAACCCTGCTGGCGCGCCTTGCTCAGCAACTCTTCGCGCACCACGCCGTTGACCGTCGGCGTGCGGGACAGCAGCCACAGGTAACGCCGGCTCGGGTCGCCGACGATGGCAGTCTTGTAGTCATCGCTGACGTACAGCACCCAGTACTGGCCCTTGGCGGTGCCCGGGATCAGCCGCGAGAACCACGTATCGAACTCGACCCACAGCTTGTCGGTCTTGCCCGGCACCTGGGGATAGGCCGTGCCCTTGGCCTCTTCCCACTGCCAGTCTTCCGTCAGGCAGCGGTTGAGCACCGCGAGGTTGCCGTCGGGCTGGAGGGTGTAATGGGCTTCGGACTGTGCGCAGTTGCGCTGGAAGTACATCGGCAGACGCGCCAGCTCGTACCAGGTGCCCTGGTAGCGCTTGAGGTTGACGCTGTGGACTGTCTTGGGCGCCAGCGGATCTTCACCGGTGGTGGCGCAGCCGGCCAATACCAGGCCGGCGAAAAGGACAAGCAATAACCGCTTCATTGTTTTTCTCCCGTGGGCGCGCGGCCCCGGTTCACTTCAGGCCTTGGCCGGAAAACATCAACACTTTGTCACCGGCGTACTGCACGCTGATAAAGCTCTTTTCGTCGCCCCAGGTGCAACTGGACATGCCGAGCGCACCCGCGCAATCGGTGGGTTTGCCGAGCAGGGTCTCCACCTCGGCCTTGGCCATCCCGGTCGAAAGCTTCGAGTAGTTTTCCTGATTGATCTTGCTGCAGGCGGCCAACAGCACGCAAAACGACAGCAAGGCGATAGAACGCAGCGACATGTGTAACTCCTGGAGCGGAAGGGGGATGGCCTGGCGCCAACCAGAAGCTTAGAAGAGAAAACCCCTGTCGGGTTCCCTCCCGGACAGGCTATTTGTTGCCCCGCCCGTCTGCCTTTTGCCGATAAATCAGACACTTTGTAAGGCCATTGGGCCTTTCGTCGCCTTTCGCCAAAACGGCCTAATCTTTGGCGCGCAGCAGTCGAAATAAGAGCAGCGCAAAGCCCGAGACTGTGGCAAATTGCCGCCCCTTCTTGACCAGCCCTCCGCGGTAGCTCATTTAATGACCAGAAACATGAAATTCAGCCACAAGATCTTGTTGGCTGCCGCCCTCGTGGTGGCCGTTGCGTTCGCCTGTTTCATTTTGTTCAACGACTATCGCCAGCGCGAAACCCTGCGCAGCAGCACCGAAGCGTCGATGCAGGAACTGGGCAGCCTGACCACCAGCAACATCCAGACCTGGCTGGAGAGCCGCATCCAGCTGCTGCAATCGCTGTCCCAGCAGATCGTCGCCGACGGCAACGCCCCGGCCAGCCTCAAGCGCATCATCGACCTGCCCGCCTACACCGGCAATTTCCAGCTCAGCTACTTCGGCGGCGCCGACGGCGTGATGTTCTCGGTGCCCGCCGGCAACCGCGCACCGGACTACGACCCCCGCGCCCGCGGCTGGTACAAGGCGGCCAACGCCGCACAGCAGACCATCGTCACCGAGCCCTACATCGCCGCCTCGTCGGGCAAGCTGGTGATCACCGTCGCCACCCCGGTGCAGCGCCAGGGCCAGATGATCGGTGTAGCCGGCGCCGACATCGACCTGTCCAGCATCAGCGCGATCATCAACTCGCTGAACTTCGGCGGCCACGGCCACGCGTTCATCGTCAGCCGCGAAGGCAAGATCCTGATCCACCCGGACAGCAAACTGGTGCTCAAGAGCCTGTCCGACGCCTATCCCGACGGCGCGCCGAGCGTCAGCCCCGGCCTGAAGGAAGTCGAGGCGGACGGCAAGACCCAGCTGATCTCGTTCACCCACGTCAACGGCGTGCCGTCGGCCGACTGGTACGTGGCGCTGGTGCTGGACAAGGACACCGCGTTCTCGATGCTCAGCGAATTCCGCACCTCGGCGCTGATCGCCATGGTGATCGCGGTGGTGATCATCATCGCCCTGCTCGGCATGCTGATCCGCGTCCTGATGCAGCCGCTGCTGACCATGGGCCGCGCCATGCACGACATCGCCGAAGGCGAAGGCGACCTGACCAAGCGCCTGACCATCCACGGCCACGACGAGTTCGGCGCCCTGGGCCTGTCGTTCAACCGTTTCGTGGAGCGCATCCACACCTCGATCCGTGAAGTGTCGTCGGCCACCGGCCAAGTCAACGAAGTCGCCCTGCGGGTGGTCGCGGCCTCCAACTCGTCGATGCACAACTCCGACCAGCAGGCCTCGCGCACCAACAGCGTGGCCGCGGCGATCAACCAACTGGGCGCCGCCGCCCAGGAGATCGCCCAGAACGCCGCCCTCGCCTCGCAGCACTCCAGCGAAGCGCGCAGCCAGGCCGAAGACGGCCAGCAAGTGGTGGACAAGACCATCCACGCGATGCAGCAGCTGTCGGCGCAGATCAGCGATTCCTGCGGCAACATCGAGACCCTGAACAGCCACACGGTGAACATCGGCCAGATCCTGGAAGTGATCACCAGCATCTCCCAGCAGACCAACCTGCTGGCCCTCAACGCCGCCATCGAAGCCGCCCGGGCCGGCGAAGCGGGCCGCGGTTTCGCCGTGGTGGCCGACGAAGTGCGCAACCTGGCGCACCGCACCCAGGACTCGGCGCAGCAAGTGCAGAAGATGATCGAAGAGCTGCAGGTCGGCGCCCGTCAGGCGGTCACCATCATGACCGACAGCCAGCGCCAGAGCGAAAGCAGCGTCGGCATCGCCAACCAGGCCGGCGAGCGCCTGGGCAGCGTGACACAGCGCATCGGCGAGATCGACGGCATGAACCAGTCGGTGGCCACCGCCACCGAAGAGCAGACCGCCGTGGTGGAGTCGATCAACGTCGACATCAGCGAGATCAACATGCTGAACCAGGAAGGGGTGGAGAACCTGCAAGCGACGTTGCGTGCGTGCTCGGACCTCGAGCAGCAGGCGGCGCGGCTCAAGCATCTGGTGGGCAGCTTCAGGATCTGAGCGCGGCGACGGCCGTCATCGCTGGCAAGCCAGCTCCCACAGGTTTATCGGGTGTACGCACAATCAGTGTTCATCCCGGAAACCTGTGGGCGGGCTCCGGGCGGCGATCCGACGATGGCGTCAGAGGCCTTGAAGCGGATTCAGAAGCTTGAACCCGGCGTCGAAAGAAACGCCAACTCCTCAGCCGTCGACTCCCGCCCCAACACCGCATTGCGGTGCGGGAACCGCCCGAACCGGGCGATCACCTTCCGGTGCCGTTCGGCATAGTCCAGATTGTCGGCAAACACCGCACGCTCGGCCTGCGGCTGTTCGTCCGTCAGCGCCATGAACCTTGAGACGGCCTCGTTCTGCACCGCAAGGTTCTCGCAGTGCTCGAACACCAGGTAGATGAATACCCGCTGGATCGGCTTGAGTCGCCGGTCGAAATCCGCCGCAATGCCCTGGGCGACCAGCTTCTGGGCGCGGGCATCGCCGGAGAACGCTTGGGGCGTGTCGCGATAGATCATGCGCGGCAACTGATCGAGCAGCAGCACCACGGCCAGCCAACCTTCGGGACATTGCGTCCACCCGGTCAAGCCGCCGGCCAGGGCCTGATCGACAAAGACCCCGAAACGCTCTCGCGCTTCGAGGTCTTGGCTGTCGCGTTTGCCGAACCACAACGCGCCCTTTTGCGCCGATGTTGCGCTCGCCGATCCGGCATGGCCGAACCACCAATCGAGCAACGGCTGCCAGGGCGCGTCCATGGGGTCAGGCCTTGTGGTAGGCCGTGGCGCGTTCGACTTCTTCCTTCGAGCCGAGGAACACCGCCACGCGCTGGTGCAGGCCTTCAGGCTGAATGTCGAGGATGCGCTGATGGCCGTCGGTGGACGCGCCGCCCGCCTGTTCCACCAGGAACGACATCGGGTTGGCTTCGTACATCAGGCGCAGCTTGCCCGGCTTGGACGGCTCGCGGCTGTCGCGCGGGTACATGAACAGGCCGCCGCGGGTCAGGATGCGGTGCACGTCGGCGACCATCGCTGCCACCCAGCGCATGTTGTAGTTCTTCTTCAGCGGGCCTTCTTCGCCGGCCAGCAGTTCCTCAACGTAGCGCTGCACCGGAGCTTCCCAGTGACGCTGGTTGGACATGTTGATGGCGAATTCCTGAGTGCTTTCAGGGATAGTGATGTTTTCGTGGGTCAGCACGAAGCTGCCCATCTCACGGTCCAGGGTAAAGCCCTTGACGCCGTCGCCCAGGGTCAGCACCAGCATGGTCTGCGGGCCGTAGATCGCGTAGCCGGCAGCCACCTGTTGGGTGCCCGGCTGCAGGAAGGCCTTCTCGTTCAGGCTTTCGTTCTGGCTCAGGTATTCGTTCGGGCAGCGCAGCACCGAGAAGATGGTGCCGACCGGGGCGTTGATGTCGATGTTCGACGAACCGTCCAGCGGGTCGAACACCAGGAGGTAGGCGCCTTTAGGATACTTGCCCGGGATCTGGTAGGCATTGTCCATCTCTTCGGACGCCATGCCGGCCAGGTGGCCGCCCCACTCGTTGGCTTCGAGCAGGATTTCGTTGGACAGCACGTCCAGCTTCTTCTGCACTTCGCCCTGGACGTTCTCGGTGCCCATGCTGCCCAGCACGCCGCCGAGGGCGCCTTTGGACACGGCGTGGCTGATTTCCTTGCAGGCACGCGCCACCACTTCGATCAGGAAGCGCAGATCGGCAGGGGTATTGTTGCTGCGGGTCTGCTCAATCAAATAGCGACTCAGGGTAACGCGGGACATGGACGGCTCCGGTGGAATGGGGGGCTGAAAAACCCGCGCAGTTTACAGGGAGTCTGGAAACCTAGCGAGCGGTGACGCCCGTAAACGTGCGTCGGGGCAATTCCTGCCATCTGACGGGATTGGCGGGACAGAGTTCAGGCACGAGGTTGAGCGTAGATTGAAAACGGGACGGGCGGCGGCTCGGTTTTCGCGACCGGGCCGAGATTCCTGTCGGCCATACCGCCGTCATCGCGAGCAGGCTCGCTCCCACAAGGGATCTTCGGTGGACACAAATCCAGTGAACACCCTCTCCTCCTGCGGAAGCGGGCTTGCCCGCGATCCGGCGCCCAGCACCGGCCAACCTCAGGACTTGGCCGGCGGCTTGCGCAACAGGCTGAACGCCATCGCCCCCAGGAACAGCACGCTGAGCAGCAGCACCGCCCACAGCCCGAACTTTTTCCAGTTGGTGTCCGCCGTCGCCGCGGTGGTGGCGGTCGATGTCCGGGTCGCGAGCGCCTCGCCCTGCACCGTGGCCTTGCCCAGCGCCGCCAGTTTCGCAGGAGTGAAATCAGGGATCAGCGTGGACAGCGGCAGGTTCGCGGTCTTCACGCCGGCATTGCCCAGCGCCAGGCTGTAGGGGCCTTCGCCCCGGGCCAGGAAGATCACTTGGGTGGCGCGCACCGCGTACTTGAGGCTCGGCGCCTGCTCACCCAGACCGCCGCCGCGCTCGTCGACCGTCAGCCTGAGTTGCTGGACGGTCTGCCCGTACAGCTGCAATTCGTTCTGCACCACGTCCTGGCCGTTCTGGGTCAGGCGGTAGAGCAAACCGCCGGTCAGCGTCTGCCACGGCAGGCTGGTTTCGCGGCGCCCGGCCAGCGTCACCGGCGCCAGGCTGTTGGCCTGTTTGAGTTCGACCTGCACCCGCTCGACGTTCAGCCCCATCGGCAACTGCCAGGTGTACTCGCCGGCCTTGCCGCGGGTGCCGGCCAACGCCTGCGACCAGACCAACGGCAGCGGCACCTGGCGCGGGTCGCTGCTCTTGAGCTGGGCCGCCGTGAGGGCCGGCGCCGAGGCCGGCGAGTTCCACAGCAGGCGCAGGTAACGGGCGTTCTGGCCCGGCAGGGCCACTTCGTGCTGTTCGACCTGCTCGTCGGCAAAGGTCAGCCGCGCCACCTGCCCTTCGCCCCATGGGCGCCAGTGCTGCAGATCGTCGCTGGCCTCGATGGAAAAGCGCTGGAAGCCGTCCCGCTCGCTGCTCCAGTCGAGGATCAGCTGCTGCAGCGGCGCCTTGACCGCGCTGGCGTCGAGCAACCAGCCGCGCAGGGTTTCCTCGCCCGCCTCCAGATGGCTGGACGGCTGCACCTCGACCAGCGTGCCGCTGGTGGTGGACTGGATGCGCACATTCGGCGCGCGTTCCTGGGCGTCGGCGGCGTCGTACAGCGGGAACCACTTCACGTCGTGCAACTGGCCGTCGTCACGGGTCTGCGCCGATTCACGGGCCAGGGCGTAGGCCTGCGGCTCGCCGGCGGCGTTGAACACCCGCAGATCGCTGAGGTCGGTCTGGCGCGCCTGCAATTGCGCGCTCAACGGCAACTCGAGGCGATACCACGGGCCGTCGCCGGTGACCGCCAACGGGATCTGCACGGCGAAGTCCGCCGGTTTTTCCTGGGCGCCGACCGTCATGGCCACGCCCAGCACCAGCCACCCCAGATTTAGCTTGCGACTCAAGACGACACTCCTTCGGTTTCCGGCGCAGGCTTGTCCGCCGCCGGTGCGGCCTCGGCGCGCTTGGGCGGCAACGGGGCGAAATAGCCCACCACCAGCAGCAACACGCCGACGCCAATGAACGAGACGATCCGGGCCAGTCCGCCACGGTTGCTCAATTCGACGAAAATCAGTTTGGCCACCACCAGCGCGATCAGCGCCGCGCCGATCAGCCACACCTCGCGGCGATGGCGCAGGTGCCCGCCGATCATCAGAGCCAGCGCCATCAGCGTCCAGACGATGGACAGGCCTGCCTGCACCAGCATCGATTCGAGCAGCAGATCCAGCTCGAAAGGGATCCCGGCCCAATGGTGGGCGGCGCGGGTCACCAGCGCCGTGCCGAAGGCGAACAGCGACACCCCGGCGACCGCCTGCGCGGCGAGGCTGGCGTAGTCCTTGCGGATCGCCAGACGCTCGACGGCGCTGCGCGACCAGACGTAGACGCCGAACAGCGCAAACAGCAGGCCCAGCTCCAGCGGGTTGAGCAGCGGCACGTAAGGCAGCGGTTCGGCGTTGCCGTCGCTCACCCCGTTGGCCAGCCAGAACCAGCCGAGCATCAGCGCCGCCAGCGGCGCCGCCGCGTACACGCGGTACTCGCGGGGGAACGCCGCCACCGGCCACGGCCAGTCGCGCGGAGCCGCCATCAGCAGCAAGTACAGGCTCGGCAGGATCGCCCAGCCCAGCCAGCGCCAGGCGTTGTACTGCTCGGACAACAGCAGCAGGCCGTAGCGCAGCTCCAGCGCCAGCACGCCGATCAACAGCCAGCAGCCGAGCACGTGGGCCGTGCTCAGGGCCCGGGCCGGCAGGCTCGGCGCCAGGCGCCGCAGGCTGAAGAAGTGCACGGCGAACACCAACGCCCAGGCCAGCCAGCCGAACTCCGCCGCCGGGTGGTAGCGCGAATGCCAGGCCGCGAGCAGCACCAGACCCGCCGCCGGCGTCAGCAAGGTGCAGACCAACCCCAGCGCCGGCCATTTCAACCGCACGGCCAGCAGCGTCCACACACCGACGCTCAACGCCGCCACCGCCAGCAACAGCGTCGCCTGCAGAGGCAACGGCGCAAAGCGCAGCACTTCGCTGACCCAAGCCAATGCCCACCAGGCGGCGCCCCACACCAGCAACACCTCGGACAGACGATGCAGGCTCAAGCGGTCGAACGCCGAGGCGTGATTGCCCAGTTGCAGGCGCCAGGCGCCGACCAGCGCGGCCACGCCCAGCACCAGCGGCGTCCAGAACCCGCCATGGGCCAGCGGCTTGAGGCCCTCGCCGGACAGCGGCCCGAGCCACTGGGGACCGGCCAGCAGGAACGCCGCCCCGCCGATCACCTGCAACAGCAGGCCGAACACGAAACTCACCGGCTGGCGCAGGTACAGGCTCAGCCAGATGATCAGCAGGCCGCTGGCCGCCCACACCGCGCTCGCCGTCTGCCACGGCAGGACGAACAGCACCGCCAGGTTGATCAGCACCAGCCCCGCCAGCAGCACCACCGACAGCCCCTGGAGCAGACGCACGTCACTGCGCACCATGTCGTCCCGGGCCGCCAGCAGCATGCCGGCGATCAGCGCCAGCCCGATCAGCGAGGCGCCGAGCAGCCCGCTCCAGCCGGCGCTGAACACCGCCGCCGAGTCTTCCCCGGCCCCTTGCAGGCGCAGCAGGAACAGTGCGCCGCCCAGCAGCTGCACGGCGAACGCGGTGAACAGGAAGGTGCGCGATTGCAGGCGCAGGCCGACGAACAGCGTCGCCAGCCCGGCCAGCGCCCAGCTGATCGCGGTGCCGTGGGCGAAGAAGAACAGCGGCGCCAACAGATAAAGGAACGTCAGGCCCAGGCACGCCAGCACCGGCAAGCCGTAGCGTTCCCACGGCTGCGTCTGTGGCGCCGGGGCTTGGCGCAATTGATGGAAACTGAACAGCAGCGCCAGGCCGAGCATCAACGCCCCCAGCGGCGCGCCGTCGATCAGGCTGGCTTCACCGGCGCGCAGCCCGCTGAGGAACGCCAGCGCCGAACCCAATTGCAGCAACAGCGCAAAGCCCCGCGCCAGCAACCGCTGCTGGCGCAGGCCCAGCCAGAAGATCCCCGCGCCTTCCACCGCCCAGGCGGCGGACGTCCAGCGCGCATCCAGCCCCAGCGGAATCGCCAGGCTGGCGAAGATCACGCCCAGCGCCAGGCAGGTTTCCCCGAGCAGCAGCGCCCGGCCGCCCATCAGTGCACGGGCCAGCAGCAGGTAGATCAGCCCCAGCGCCAGGGCGCTGAACGCGGCGGCGAACTCCAGGTGCTGCACCAGCGCCAGCTGCAGCCCGAAGCCCACCAGGGGCGGGCCGAACAGCATCGTGCCGTCGACGTAGTCGCCCTTGCGCGCCGACCAGTGCAGCAGCGCCGCACGGTCGCCGTCCGCCGGAGCGTCCGGCAGGTCCAGCAATTTGCGCCGGGCGAACAGCAGGCCGATGGCCAGGTACATCAGGAAGAACAGCACCAGGAACGGCTCGGTGCTCCACAGCAGTTCCGGCGTGTATGAACGGGCGCCCCAGGCGAAACCAATGCCGAAGGTGCCGACGAAGCCGATCAGGTTGAGCAGGCGCCAGGCCTTGAACCAGGCGATGGCGAGGATGCCGGCGTTGAGCAGGGCGAAATAGCTGAACAGCGCGACGTGGTTGCCGGCGCCGGTGGAAGTGAGGATCGGCGCGGCGAAACCGCCGAGCGCCGCCACGGCGGCCAGGGCCAGCGCATCCTGGGTGATCGCCAGGATCGCGGAAAACACCGTGACCGCCACCAGCAGGCCCAGCGCCGCGGACGGATCGAGCAACGGATGCAGGCGCATCGCCGCGAACACCGTCAGGTACAGCACCGCGATCCCGGTGCCTTGCAGCATCAGCGCATAGCCGCTGTTGCGCCGCCGCAGCCACCAGCCCAGCGCCAGCAGGCCCAAGGCCGACGCCGCGACCCCGGCGTAACGCAACTCCACCGGCACCACCACGCCTTCGGTGGCGTAGCGCAACAGGAACGCCAGGCCGAAGAACAGCAGCACCACGCCGACCCGCAGCACGGTGTTGCCGCCGAACAGCCAGTTGCGGGCAGCGCCGATGGCGCGCTCGATCAGGTTCGGCCCACGGGGCTCGGCAGGGGCTGGCGGTTCGGACGGGGCGGCTTCAGCGCGCCAGGCGTCCTGCGCCAGCGTTGGGCTGACGACAGGAACGGGCTCAAGCTCAGGCGGCAGTTCCCAGACCAGTTCGGGCACCGGCCGGGGTTCGGACTGAGGCGCGAATCGAGGCTCAGGTCGGGGCTCAGGTTGAAGTTCTGACGCGGCCTGCGCCCCGGCGACCGGTTGCGCAGCGGCCTCATCGGCCGGGGCTTCGCTGAATGGGGGCACGGCCTGGGCCGGAGCCCCCTCCAGCCGGAACAGCCGCTGCTCCACGGCCTGCAGCGCCGCGTTGGCCTGTTCAAGTTGCCGTTGCTGCTGCGCCGCCTGCGCGCCGAGCCGGGCGATGCGGATCGCCTGGCCGATCCCCAGCCCCAGCAGCGCGCCCAGCAGCGCGTCGCTGAACGACTCGTCGGCCAGCCAGCCGAGCACCAGCCCGATCAACATGAACATCCATTGCATGGTCGATATCCCTAAGCGGCCCCGGCACGGGGCGAATGCGGCAGTCCAGTCAGTCTAGGCAGCAATTCACCCCCGCAGGGGAAACCGCAAGACCCGGGACTGCCTTTGAAACGGCGCCCAGTATATCGACCCGGCCCGGCGAACGCCGGGCCTTGCGCACAATTCCCGCGAAAAGCTATTCCAGCGCTTTCCAGATGTCCGTGGCGTATTCGCGGATGGTGCGGTCGGACGAGAACCAGCCCATCCGCGCCGTGTTCAGCACCGCCGAGCGCCACCAGTTGTCGGCGTCGTGCCAGAGCGCCTCGACCCGCCGCTGGGCTTCCCAGTACGCATCGAAGTCGGCGCAGACCAGGAAGCGGTCGTAGTCCACCAGCGAGTCGATCAGCCCGGTGTAGCGCGAGGTGTCGTCCGGCGAGAACACCCCCCCGCGGATCGCCTGCAGCACGTCGTTCAGGCGGTGGGACGCGGCGATGTCCGGCACGGCGCTGAACTCGTGGTTCTGCTTGCGCGCCTCGACCTGCTGGGCGCTCAGGCCGAAGATGAACATGTGCTCGGCGCCGATGCGTTCGCACATCTCCACGTTGGCGCCGTCCAGGGTGCCGATGGTCAGCGCGCCGTTGAGGCCGAACTTCATGTTGCTGGTGCCCGAGGCCTCGAAGCCGGCGGTGGAGATCTGCTCCGACAGGTCCGCCGCCGGGATGATGCTTTCCGCCAGGCTGACGTTGTAGTTGGGCAGGAACACCACTTTCAGCAGGCCACGCACAGTCGGGTCGTTGTTCACCACCCGGGCGATGTCGTTGGTCAGCTTGATGATCAGCTTGGCCTGGTGGTAGCTCGCCGCGGCCTTGCCGGCGAAGATCTTCACCCGCGGCACCCAGTCGACCTCAGGTTCGGCGCGGATCGCCTGGTACAGCGCGACGGTGTGCATCAGGTTGAGCAACTGGCGCTTGTACTCGTGGATCCGCTTGACCTGCACGTCGAACATCGCCGCCGGGTTCACCGCGACCCCCAGCCGTTCGTGAATCAGGTAGGCCAGGGCTTTCTTGCTGTGCAGCCGCTGCTCGGCGAAGGCCTTGCGGAACGCAGCCTTCTCGGCGAACGGCTCAAGGTCGAGCAGGCGCTCCTCGGGGTTGTCCAGCACCTGCGGGCCGAGGGCGTCGACCAGCATCGAGGTCAGCTCCGGGTTGGCCTGGTACAGCCAGCGGCGGAAGGTGATGCCGTTGGTCTTGTTGTTGATCCGTTGCGGATACAGCTTGTGCAGCTCGGCGAACACCGTCTTGCGCATCAGTTGGGTGTGCAGCCCGGACACGCCGTTGACGCTGTGGGAGCCGAGGAACGCCAGGTTGCCCATGCGCACCCGCCGGCCGTTGTCCTCCTCGATCAGCGACACCGCCCGCAGCACGTCGAAGTCGTGGATGCCCTTGGCCCGGATCGAATCGATGTGCTGGGCGTTGATCAGGTAGATGATCTGCATATGCCGGGGCAGCATGCGCTCCATCAGGCCCACCGGCCAGGTCTCCAGCGCTTCGGGCAGCAGCGTGTGGTTGGTGTACGACAGGGTCTCGACCGTGACTTGCCACGCCGCGTCCCACGCCACGTCATAGACGTCCACCAGCAGGCGCATCAGTTCGGCGACGGCGATCGAGGGGTGGGTGTCGTTGAGCTGGATCGAGGCGTGATCGCCGAGCGTCAGCACCGAGGTGTGCATGTTGCGGTGACGCCGCAGCAGGTCCTGCAGCGAGGCGGTGACGAAAAAGTATTCCTGGCGCAGGCGCAGTTCCTGCCCCGCTTCGGTGCTGTCGGCCGGGTAAAGCACCCGGGAGATGCTTTCGGCCCGGGCCACTTCGGCCACCGCGCCCAGGTGGTCGCCGGCGTTGAAGCGCTCCAGGTGCAGGTCTTCCATGGCTCGCGCCCGCCACAGGCGCAGGGTGTTGACGCTGGCCCCGCGCCAGCCGACCACCGGGGTGTCGTAGGCGATGGCCCGCACGGTCTCCGACGGCGACCAGACCTGCTTGGCCTTGCCGCTCGCGTCGGTGACCGTGGCCACGCTGCCGCCGAAACCGATGGAGTAGACGACTTCCGGCCGTTCGAACTCCCACGGGTTGCCGAAGTCCAGCCAATGCTCGGTCTGCTCCTGCTGCCAGCCGTCGACGATGGCTTGGCGGAACAGGCCGTGCTCGTAGCGGATGCCGTAGCCGTGGCCGGCGATGCCCAGGGTCGACATGCTCTCCATGAAGCACGCCGCCAGCCGCCCGAGGCCGCCGTTGCCCAGCGCCGCGTCGGGCTCCAGGATACGGATGCGCTCCAGGTCCACGCCCAGTTCCGTCAGCGCCTCGCGGGCCACGTCGAGCAGGCCGAGGTTGCTCAGGCTGTCGTACAGCAGGCGGCCGATGAGGAATTCCAGCGAGAGGTAGTACACCCGCTTCTGGCCCTTGCGGTAGATCTGCCGGGTGTGGTCCATCCAGTGCTCGACCATGTGATCGCGCGCCGCCAGGGCGATGGCTTCGAACCAGTCGTGGTCGAAGGCGTGATCCGGGTCTTTGCCCACCGCATAGGTGAGCTTGGTCAGGACGGCGTCGCGGAATGCGGCCACTTCAGCTTCGCGAACTAGCGGTTCTTGAGTCATCGATAGGACCTCGGGCGAGCGGGGAATGGTCAGAGCCTAGTCGGTCTGACCGACGGCGGCGGCTCTGGTTCGGCTGTTTTTCCGGTGCTGGCAATCGTCGAACGCGCGACGCATCCGATGCAGGGGCCGTGCCGAACCGCTGCGGCAACGGCGCTGCCCGATAAAAAACCGGCGAAAGGTTGTTCAAAAATCCACCGCTCCCGGTATGATCGCGCGCCCTGATGCCTACGCCTGGTAAACACCGATGATGAAGCCCAACCTGATCGCCGCCGCCGAGATCGACCGTCTCGAGACCTGGGCCAAATATTCGGCGCCGATGTGCGGCTCCTGCGTGTCGAGTTGCTGCACGCTGCCGGTCGAGGTCAAGATCAAGGATCTGGTGCGCATCGGCGTGGTCGACGAGTTCGAGCTGGGCGAACCGCCGAAGAACATCGCCAAGCGTCTGCAGAAGGAAGGGCTGGTCGAGCGCTTCAACCAGAAGTCGGGGATCTTCACTCTCCAGCGCATGAGCAACAACGACTGCTATTACCTGGATCGTAAGAGCCGGCTGTGCACCATTTATGACAAGCGCCCGGACACCTGCCGCAACCACCCCAAGATCGGCCCGCGCCCGGGCTACTGCGCGTACAAGCCCAAGGAAGTGGAGCGCGAGCGGCAGTCGCGCAACATCGAGCGGTTCTGATTTCTGTAGCGACTGATCGGCCGCTATCGCCAGCAGGCTGGCTCCCACAGGATTTGCGGTGGCCTGCCATTTCCGCGAACACCGCCGAACCCTGTGGGAGCTGGCTTGCCAGCGATGGGGCCGACACAGACACCGCACAAATTGCGAACAAACAAAAACGCCCCCGGCCTTTCGACCGGGGGCGTTTTCGTTTCAGCTCAGGCTAGATGATCAAGCCTTGGCTTTCTTGGCAGCGCGGGTACGCTCGCCTTCGTCCAGGATCTTCTTGCGAAGACGGATGGACTTCGGCGTGACTTCGCACAGCTCGTCATCCTGGATGAACTCCAGGGCCTGTTCCAGGGTGAAGCGGACCGGCGGAACCAGGGCGATGGTTTCGTCCTTGCCCGAAGCACGCATGTTGTCGAGCTTCTTGCCCTTGGTAGGGTTGACGCCCAGGTCGTTGTCGCGGCTGTTCAGGCCGACGATCTGACCGTTGTAGATCTCCTGGCCGTGCTCGACGAACAGCTTGCCGCGCGCCTGCAGGGTTTCCAGGGAGTAGGTCAGCGCCTTGCCGGTCTCGACCGACACCAGAACGCCGTTCAGGCGGCCGGACATGTGGCCGGACTTCATGGTGTCGTAGCGGTCGAAGATCGAGGTCAGGATGCCTGCACCGTTGGTCAGGGTCAGGAACTGGTTACGGAAACCGATCAGACCGCGAGCCGGGATGTTGTACTCCAGGCGCACACGGCCCTTGCCGTCCGGCGCCATGTTGGTCAGGTCGCCCTTACGCAGGCCCATCTCTTCCATCACCTTGCCCTGGGATTCCTCAGGGATGTCGATGGTCACGTTCTCGAACGGCTCCTGCTTGGTGCCGTTGACTTCGCGGATGATCACTTCAGGACGGCCCACGGCCATCTCGAAGCCTTCGCGGCGCATGGTTTCGATCAGAACCGACAGGTGCAGCTCACCACGGCCGGAGACCTTGAACTTGTCGGCCGAGTCGCCTTCTTCAACGCGCAGGGCAACGTTGTACAGCAGCTCTTTGTCCAGACGCTCCTTGATGTTGCGGGAGGTCACGAACTTGCCTTCTTTACCGCAGAACGGCGAGTCGTTCACCTGGAAGGTCATGGAAACGGTCGGCTCGTCGACCGTCAGCGGCTTCATCGCTTCGACGTTGTTCATGTCGCACAGGGTGTCGGAGATGAACAGCTCGTCGAAACCGCTGATGCAGACGATGTCGCCGGCAGCGGCTTCTTCGACGTCAACGCGGTGCAGGCCGTGGTGACCCATCAGCTTCAGGATGCGGCCGTTGCGCTTCTTGCCTTCGGTGTCGATGGCGACGACCGGGGTGTTCGGCTTGACGCGGCCACGGGCGATGCGGCCCACGCCGATCACGCCCAGGAAGCTGTTGTAGTCCAGAGCGGAGATCTGCATCTGGAACGGACCGTCACGGTCAACGGCCGGAGCCGGAACGTTGTCGACGATCGACTGGTACAGCGGGGTCATGTCTTCGGCCATCTCGGTGTGGTCCAGACCGGCGATGCCGTTCAGGGCCGAGGCGTAGACGACTTTGAAGTCCAGCTGTTCGTCGGTGGCGCCGAGGTTGTCGAACAGGTCGAAGATCTGGTCCAGGACCCAGTCAGGACGCGCGCCCGGACGGTCGACCTTGTTGATCACGACGATCGGCTTCAGACCGGCTTCGAAGGCCTTCTTGGTCACGAAGCGGGTTTGCGGCATAGGGCCGTCCTGGGCGTCGACCAGCAGCAGCACGGAGTCGACCATGGACATCACGCGCTCTACTTCGCCGCCGAAGTCGGCGTGGCCCGGGGTGTCCACGATGTTGATGTGGTAGCCGTTCCAGTTGATGGCGGTGTTCTTCGCCAGAATGGTGATGCCGCGCTCTTTTTCCTGGTCGTTGGAGTCCATCACGCGCTCGTCGTTGAGCTCGTTGCGCTCCAGGGTGCCGGATTGGCGCAGCAGTTTGTCGACCAGGGTGGTTTTACCGTGGTCAACGTGGGCGATGATGGCGATGTTGCGTAGATTTTCGATCACGTGTGTATCTCGATCAGAGGATTCGGTGTGCTGACAAGTCATGGCAGCGATTGACAGTAGTGTCCGGCATGGCCGTTACAGCTTGACGGCGGTGTCGGGGGGCCGGTGACGCAGGCCACAGGCAAACAGCCCCGGGCACTTAGCTCGGTCGATAAACGCGCACATTGGCATGCCCCTCACTGAGCAGATGGTGGGCATGCAGGCGACTCATCACGCCTTTGTCGCAATACAGCAGGTACTGGCGGGTTGGGTCCAGTTCCTTGAAACGAGCGTTCACTGCATAGAACGGCATCGTCTGTACCTCTACGCCGGGAAGCTCCAGCGGCTCGTCCTCGGCGGCATCCGGGTGACGGATGTCGAGGACGATCTGGCCGGCCAGCGCTTCGCCGACTTCTTCGATCTGCAAGTCCTGGCCCAATTCGTCGATCACCCGATCGATCGGCACCAGCCTGGCGTTCTCGAGCGCACGCTCGAGCACCGCCATGTCGAATTCTTTCTCTTCGTGCTCGACCCGGTAACGCTTGGCGGCGGTCTTCGGGTTGACCGAAATGACCCCGCAGTACTCCGGCATGTGCCGGGCGAAGTCGCCGGTGCCGATGGCGTCGGCCGTGTCGATGATGTCCTGCTTGTGGCTGGCGATCAGCGGACGCAGGATCAGTTTCTCGGTGACGCAGTCGATCACCGACAGGTTCGGCAGGGTCTGGCTCGACACCTGGGAGATCGCCTCGCCGGTGACCAGCGCGTCGATGTGCAGGCGGTCGGCGATGCTCGACGCGGCCCGCACCATCATGCGCTTGAGCACCACGCCCATGTGGCTGTCGTCGACCTTGCCGAGGATCTCGCCCAGCACTTCCTCGAACGGCACACTGACAAATAACACGCGTTGCGAGCTGCCGTACTTCTTCCAGATGAAATGCGCGACTTCCATCACGCCCAATTCGTGGGCACGGCCGCCCAGGTTGAAGAAGCAGAAGTGCCCCATCAGGCCGCGGCGCATGATCTGGTAGGCCGCCACGGTGGAGTCGAAGCCGCCGGACATCAGCACCAGCGTCTGCTCCAGGGCGCCGAGCGGGTAGCCGCCGATGCCGTTGTGCTGGCCGTGGATGACAAACAACCGTTGGTCGCGCACTTCGATGCGCACTTCGACTTCAGGCTTCTTCAGGTCGATCCCGGCGGCGCCGCACTGACGGCGCAGCTGGCTGCCGACGTACTTCTCGACGTCGATCGAGCTGAACGGGTGCTTGCCCGCGCGCTTGCAGCGCACCGAAAAGATCTTGCCGGCCAGCGCGTCGCCGTAGTGCTGCTTGCACTTCTCGACGATGTCGTCGAAGTCGCCCAGCGGGTACTCGTCAATCTGCAGGAAATGCGCGATGCCCGGCATGCAGCTCAGGCGCTCGCCCATCTCCTTCAGGGCCTTGGGATCGGTGACGCGGGTTTCCAGCTCGAGGTTGTCCCACACGCCGTTCACCACCACGGCCGGATCCAGATCGCGGAGCACGGCGCGGATGTTCTTGGCCAGCTGGCGGATGAAACGCATCCGGACAGGGCGGCTCTTGATGGTGATCTCGGGGAAGACTTTTACGATTAGTTTCATGAAAACTGCGCGCGCAACGCCAGCCTGAAAAAGTGGGGCGCGGATTATAGCGGAAATTGCTCAAGGTTTAACCAGTTAATGTGCAGAAGGTTTTGCGTGCACCAAAACGGGTCGTTTTCGGATTCCAACGCTACATTAGAGGGCGGGATTTTCGCCGTTTCGGCGCCCTGCACCTTTATAAGCGTGAATTTGGGGCAAAAAACCCATGCTGGGGCACTGGCATGCAATTTGCTCCCTTGTGAGGCAGGTTGCCTTGGCAGAGTATTCGCGCCGGCATCACCAATACAGAAGGGCATCCATTACCGCCCTAAGCCACCCGGAGGACACTATGTCGAAGTCGGTTCAACTCATCAAAGATCATGACGTCAAGTGGATTGATCTGCGCTTCACGGACACCAAAGGCACTCAGCACCACGTGACCATGCCGGCTCGCGATGCGCTGGAAGATGACTTCTTCGAAGTCGGCAAGATGTTCGACGGTTCCTCCATCGCTGGCTGGAAAGGCATCGAAGCCTCCGACATGATCCTGATGCCGGACGACGAAACCGCCGTCCTGGATCCGTTCACCGAAGAGCCGACCCTGATCCTGGTGTGCGACATCATCGAACCTTCGACCATGCAGGGCTACGACCGCGACCCGCGCGCCATCGCCCGCCGCGCCGAGGAATACCTGAAGTCCACCGGCATCGGCGACACCGTGTTCGCAGGTCCAGAGCCCGAGTTCTTCATCTTCGACGAAGTGAAGTTCAAGTCCGACATCTCCGGCTCGATGTTCAAGATCTACTCCGAGCAAGGCTCGTGGATGTCCGACCAGGACGTGGAAGGCGGCAACAAAGGCCACCGTCCAGGCATCAAGGGCGGCTACTTCCCGGTTCCGCCGTTCGACCACGACCACGAAATCCGCACCGCAATGTGCAACGCCCTGGAAGAAATGGGCCAGACCGTCGAAGTCCACCACCACGAAGTGGCGACCGCCGGCCAGAACGAAATCGGTGTCAAGTTCAACACCCTGGTGAAAAAAGCTGACGAAGTTCAGACCCTGAAATACGTCGTGCACAACGTTGCCGACGCCTACGGCCGCACCGCGACCTTCATGCCGAAGCCGCTGTACGGCGACAACGGCTCGGGCATGCACGTGCACATGTCCATCGCCAAAGACGGCAAGAACACCTTCGCCGGCGAAGGCTATGCCGGCCTGTCCGACACCGCCCTGTACTTCATCGGCGGCATCATCAAGCACGGTAAGGCCCTGAACGGCTTCACCAACCCGGCCACCAACTCCTACAAGCGTCTGGTGCCAGGCTTCGAAGCCCCGGTGATGCTGGCCTACTCGGCCCGCAACCGTTCCGCCTCGATCCGCATTCCTTACGTCAACAGCCCTCGCGGCCGTCGTATCGAAGCCCGTTTCCCGGATCCGGCCGCCAACCCGTACCTGGCCTTCGCAGCGCTGCTGATGGCTGGCCTCGACGGTATCCAGAACAAGATCCACCCAGGCGACGCCGCCGACAAGAACCTGTACGACCTGCCGCCTGAAGAGGCGAAAGAGATCCCGCAGGTGTGCGGCAGCCTGAAGGAAGCCCTGGAAGAGCTGGACAAGGGCCGCGCGTTCCTGACCAAGGGCGGCGTGTTCTCCGACGACTTCATCGACGCCTACATCGCGCTGAAGTCCGAAGAGGAAATCAAGGTTCGCACCTTCGTGCACCCACTGGAATATGAGCTGTACTACAGCTGCTGATCCGGTGGCGCCGCCCCGCGCGGCGCGACACAAGAGAGGCCTCCTTCGGGAGGCCTTTTTTGTTGCCCCGACGACACCCTCCAGCAGGCTCGCTCCCACAGGGAATTGCGCCAGGACATGTCCCGGATTGGGCCAACCGCCGCGACTGGCCTATGCTGCACCCCATCGCTTTCGAATCCGGTCGATGCCATGGGTCGCACCTTCCTTTGTCTCCTGCTGCTGATCGCCCTGCCCGCCGCCGCGCAGATCTACAAGTACACCGACGCCAACGGCCACACGGTCTACAGCGACCATTCCCCGCAGGGCGTGCCGTCGCAGCCGGTGGAGCTGCCGCCGCTCAACCAGGTCGGAGCCCAACCGCCCGCCGCACCGCCCGCGGATGCGGCCACGCGCGAACCCGCCCGCAGCGCGTATGAAACCCTGGAGCTGACCGGCCTGCCCAACGAAGAGGCCCTGCGCGCCAACAACGGCACCTTCACCGTCGGCGTGCTGATCAAGCCGCGCCTGAGGCCGCCGCACCAGTTGCGGCTGCTGCTCGATGACGAACCCTATGGCCAGCCCAGCAACCTGCCGACCCTGCAGTTGGTGAATGTGGATAGGGGCGAGCACCGCCTCGCGGTGCAGGTGATCGACGGCCAGTCGGTGATCCAGCAGAGCCCGCCGGTGACCTTCACCGTGCAGCGGGTGCACAAGCCATGATCCGCCCGCTGCTCGCCCTCTGCCTGACGCTGATCGCGTTCGGCGCATCGGCCGAGGTGTTCACCTACACCGATGCCCAGGGCAACCGGGTCTACACCGATCAGCCGCGGGGCAACGCCAAGCGGGTTCAATTGACCACCAGCAACCGCATGCCGGCCACATCCGTCGGCACCCCATCCAGCGGTCCGAAAAACCCGGTGCCGGAGCCGCCGGCGTTCCGCTACGACATGCTGCGGGTGCTGATCCCCGAGCCGGACGCGACCATCCGCAGCAGCGCCGGCGAGCTGATCGTCAGCGTCACCAGCGAGCCCGGCCTGCAACCGGGCCACCGCTACCGTCTGCTGCTGGACGGCCAGGCCACCGGCGAACCCGGCCCCAGCCCGGTGTTCCCGCTGAGCGACATCGACCGCGGCAGCCACAACCTGTCGGTGGAAATCCTCGACGGCCAGGGACGCACCGTCGAGCGCACCGCCAACCAGCCGTTCCACATGCAGCGGATATCCCTGGCGCAGAAGCGCCAGGTCAAACCCTGCGCGAAGGACGACTACGGCGTGCGCCCCGAGTGCCCGCTCAAGGACAAGCCCCCCGAACCGAAAAACCCTTTCCTGCGGTTCTTCTAACGCCCTCGCGCATTGCGCACTATATTGGTGCAACAGTCTGCACCTTACTCACATTCCAACCCATTTTGGTTCGATTCTTCCCGTCAACGCGCAGGGAATGCCACGCAAGCGAGCGTCAAACGCCCGTTTCAGGCGTCGGACGCTTCTTTTCGGAGCCTTGGTTTGGTTTTTGCATTTTCCCCGCATCAGCGCTTTATCCCTGCGCACGCCATGCTCCAAAAGAGGTCCTCATGACCATCAGTGACGCACTGCATCGCTTGTTGCTCGACAACCTGACCACCGCCACGCTGCTGCTCGACGACGAACTGCGCCTCGAGTACATGAACCCGGCGGCGGAGATGCTGCTGGCCACCAGCGGCCAGCGCAGCCATGGCCAGTTCATCAGCGAGCTGTTCACCGAGTCCACCGAGGCGCTCAACTCGCTGCGCCAGGCGGTGGAGCAGGCGCATCCGTTCACCAAGCGCGAAGCGATGCTCACAGCCCTCACCGGCCAGACCCTGACGGTGGATTACGCGGTGACGCCGATCCTGAGCAACGGCACGACCCTGCTGTTGCTGGAGGTCCATCCCCGCGACCGCCTGCTGCGGATCACCAAGGAAGAGGCCCAGCTGTCCAAGCAGGAAACCAGCAAGATGCTGGTGCGCGGCCTGGCCCACGAGATCAAGAACCCCCTCGGCGGCATCCGCGGCGCCGCCCAGCTGCTGGCCCGCGAACTGCCGGAAGACAGCCTGCGCGACTACACCAACGTGATCATCGAAGAGGCCGACCGCCTGCGCAATCTGGTGGACCGCATGCTCGGCTCCAACAAGCTGCCGTCGCTGGCGCTGTGCAACGTCCACGAAGTGCTGGAGCGGGTCAGCCAGCTGGTCGAGGCCGAAAGCCAGGGCTGCATCACGCTGGTGCGCGACTACGACCCGAGCATTCCCGACGTCCTGATCGACCGCGAACAGATGATCCAGGCCGTGCTGAACATCGTGCGCAACGCCATGCAGGCCATCGGCAGCCAGAACGAACTGCGCCTGGGCCGCATCACCCTGCGCACCCGCACCATGCGCCAGTTCACCATCGGCCACGTGCGCCACCGCCTGGTGACCAAGATCGAGATCATCGACAACGGCCCCGGCATCCCGGCGGAACTCCAGGAAACCCTTTTCTTTCCCATGGTCAGCGGCCGCCCGGACGGCACCGGGCTGGGCCTGGCCATCACCCAGAACATCATCAGCCAGCACCAGGGCCTGATCGAGTGCGACAGCCACCCCGGCCACACCACGTTCTCGATCTTTCTGCCACTGGAACAAGGAGCCACATCGACATGAGCCGTAGTGAAACCGTGTGGATCGTCGATGACGACCGTTCTATCCGCTGGGTCCTCGAAAAAGCCCTGCAACAGGAAGGCATGACCACCCAGAGCTTCGACAGCGCCGACGGCGTGATGAGCCGCCTGGCCCGCCAGCAGCCGGACGTGATCATTTCCGACATCCGCATGCCCGGCGCCAGCGGCCTGGACCTGCTGGCGCGGATCCGCGAGCAGCACCCGCGCCTGCCGGTCATCATCATGACCGCCCACTCGGACCTGGACAGCGCCGTCGCCTCCTATCAGGGCGGCGCGTTCGAATACCTGCCCAAGCCGTTCGACGTCGATGAAGCGGTGTCGCTGGTCAAGCGCGCCAACCAGCACGCCCAGGAGCAGCAAGGCCTGGAAGCGGCGCCGTCGCTGGCCCGCACCCCGGAGATCATCGGCGAAGCGCCGGCGATGCAGGAGGTGTTCCGCGCCATCGGCCGCCTGAGCCACTCCAACATCACCGTGCTGATCAACGGCGAATCCGGCACCGGCAAGGAGCTGGTGGCCCACGCGCTGCACCGCCACAGCCCGCGCGCGACCGCGCCGTTCATCGCCCTGAACATGGCGGCGATCCCCAAGGACCTGATGGAGTCCGAACTGTTCGGCCACGAGAAAGGCGCGTTCACCGGCGCGGCCAACCTGCGCCGCGGGCGATTCGAGCAGGCCGACGGCGGCACGCTGTTCCTCGACGAGATCGGTGACATGCCGGCCGACACCCAGACGCGCCTGCTGCGGGTGCTGGCCGACGGCGAGTTCTACCGCGTCGGCGGCCACGTGCCGGTCAAGGTCGACGTGCGGATCATCGCCGCGACCCACCAGAACCTGGAAACCCTGGTGCACGCCGGCAAGTTCCGCGAAGACCTGTTCCACCGCCTCAACGTGATCCGCATCCACATTCCGCGCCTGTCGGACCGTCGCGAAGACATCCCGACCCTGGCCCGGCACTTCCTCAGCCGCGCCGCGCAGGAACTGGCGGTGGAGCCGAAGCTGCTCAAGAACGAAACCGAGGAATACCTCAAGAACCTGCCGTGGCCGGGTAACGTGCGCCAACTGGAGAACACCTGCCGCTGGATCACCGTGATGGCCTCCGGACGCGAGGTGCACATCAGCGACTTGCCGCCGGAACTGCTGAGCCTGCCGCAGGACTCGGCGCCGGTGACCAACTGGGAG
Source organism: Pseudomonas sp. B7(2017) (assembly GCF_002112745.1). NCBI lineage: Bacteria > Pseudomonadati > Pseudomonadota > Gammaproteobacteria > Pseudomonadales > Pseudomonadaceae > Pseudomonas > Pseudomonas sp. B7(2017). The sequence continues at coordinate 26,070 of NZ_NEIP01000009.1, forward strand.
CAGGCCCTGCGCCAGTGGGCGGACCAGGCCCTGGCCCGGGGCCAGTCGAGCCTGCTCGACAGCGCCGTGCCGGCGTTCGAGCGGATCATGATCGAGACCGCGCTCAAGCACACCGCCGGCCGCCGCCGCGATGCCGCCGTCCTGCTGGGCTGGGGGCGCAACACCCTGACGCGCAAGATCAAGGAGCTGGGGATGAAGGTCGACGGCGGGGATGAAGACGAGGGGGATGAGGGCTGATCGAGCCTCACGATCTTCGCTGCACGATCAATCCAATCGCGGGCAGGCTCGCTCCCACAGGTGAAATGCATGCGCCTGTGGAGCGAGACTGCCCGCGATGCTTTTCAGCCCGGCGTGCACCGCAACGATGCACCCCGACCCGCAACCGCGCAGGGCCAGCCGCTTGCCTTTGCACCGGGCAACCTCCGGAATTCCATCCCCGAACACGCAAAAGCCCCGGATTCCGGGGCTTTCAGCTTCTGTCGCAATAATTTTGTTTCAAGAGAAGAAAACCTGGCACGCGCCCTGCAATAACCCTCTCAGGTGATTCGATTCACCCACCCGGTTTCGGGGACCTTGGTACAGGCAGGCCGGGGATTCCCCTCTTTAATCCGGATCCGCACCGCCCATGCGTCGGATCCTGCCGCTTTGGGGCCCTTGATACAGGCAGGTCAGGGGTTCCTTCTTTACGCCGGGCCCGTCGCCCTTGCGACCGGCCCGCCCCTTTCGGGAACCTTGGTACAGGCAGGCCGGGGATTCCCTCTTTTATTGCTCTCGCAAGTGGATCTCCAGCCGCCAGCGGTCATCGACCTCGCTGGCGGCCCAGTCGCCCTGCAGCGGCCGGGCCGCCACCAAGGTCAGCAGCAGGCCGCCGTCGCTCAGGCGCGTTCGCCAGTTCACGTCCTTGCCGTTGAGCTTGAGTTGCCCCTTCTGCGGTTTGCCCTCGGCGCCGAACAGCAGCGCCAGCGAACCATCGACGACTTCGCCGTGCAGTTTCGGCTCGTTGTTGAACCACACCACCAGGCCGCCGTCGATCACGTCCACCTGCTGCAGCACGCTGGGGTCCGGCGTGGTCAGGCGACCGATCATCAGGCCGACCATCACGCCGAAGATCGCCAGCGACCCCATCACCCGCGGGAATAGTTTCGAACGCGGATCCGCTTGCGGCGTAGAATGCGCGTCATCTTTACCTTCGGAGCCGTGCATGTTTCACGTCATCCTTTTCCAACCGGAAATTCCGCCGAACACCGGCAACGTTATCAGGCTGTGCGCCAACAGCGGCTGCCACCTGCATCTGATCGAACCGCTGGGCTTCGAGATGGACGACAAGCGCCTGCGCCGCGCCGGTCTCGACTACCACGAGTATGCCACCCTGCAGCGCCATGCCGACCTGGCCAGTTGCCTGGAAAGCCTGGGCCAGCCCCGCCTGTTCGCATTCACCACCAAGGGATCGCAGCCGTTTCACGACGTGGCGTTCGCCCCGGGCGACGCGTTCCTGTTCGGCCCGGAAAGCCGGGGCCTGCCGCCGGAAGTGCTGGACGCGCTGCCCGCCGGCCATCGCCTGCGCCTGCCGATGCGCGAAGGCTGCCGCAGCCTGAACCTGTCCAACACCGTGGCGGTGGCCGTCTACGAAGCGTGGCGGCAGAACGGCTTCAACTGACACTGACGCCATCGCCAGCAGGCTGGCTCCCACAGGGGCTCGGCTGAACACAGCCTCTGTGTCCACCTCAAAACGATTGTGGGAGCGGGCTTGCCCGCGAATGCGCCGTGTCAGGCGACATCGATGTCCTCTGACAGACCGCGTTCGCAGGCAAGCCCGCTCCCACAGGGGTGTTGCGTGACCGCTTACTGAACGGTCGGAGCCTCGCCGGCTTCCTGCATGCGCTGCACTTCCTGCGCGTACAGGGCGTCGAAGTTCACCGGAGCCAGCATCAGGGCCGGGAACGAACCGCGGGTCACCAGGCTGTCCAGGGCTTCGCGGGCGTACGGGAACAGGATGTTCGGGCAGAACGCGCCCAGGGTGTGGCTCATCGAACCCGCATCCAGGTTCTTGATCAGGAAGATGCCGGCCTGCTGCACTTCGGCGATGAACGCCACTTCCTCACCGTTCTTCACGGTCACCGACAGGGTCAGCACGACTTCGTAGAAGTCGCCTTCCAGGGCCTTCTGGCGGGTGTTCAGATCCAGCGCGACGCTCGGGTCCCACTGCTGGCGGAAGATCGCCGGGCTTTTCGGGGCCTCGAAGGACAGGTCGCGCACATAGATGCGCTGCAGGGAGAATTGCGGTGCGGTTTCTTCTTCGCTGGCTGCAGTGTTCTGTTGGTCAGTCATCTCAGATCCTTTCTGATCTCGGGTCTTTTAGGGTTCTTGTTTCGGCGAAGCGTGCAGCAGTTCAGGCCTTGAGCAGCGCGTCGAGCTTGCCGGCGCGCTCCAGGGCGTACAAATCGTCGCAACCGCCGACGTGCTTGCCGCCGATCCAGATCTGCGGCACGGACGTGCGCCCCGCCTTCTGGGCCATCTCGGCGCGCACCTGCGGTTTGCCATCGACCTTGATCTCATCGAAGGCCACGCCTTTGCTCGCCAGCAAATGCTTGGCCCGCGAGCAGTAGGGGCAGTAATCGCTGGAATAGACGACGACGTCACTCATGTCACTTCACCAGCGGCAGGTTGTCGCCTTTCCAGCTGGAGATGCCGCCGGACAGCTTGGCGGCGGTGAAGCCGGCCTTCATCAGTTCGCGGGCGTGGGTGCCGGCGGTCTGGCCCAGGGCATCGACCAGGATGATGGTCTTGGCCTTGTGCTTCTCCAGCTCGCCGACGCGGGCGGCCAGCTTGTCCTGGGGGATGTTCACGGCACCGACGATGTGGCCGGCGGCGTATTCCTTGCTCGGACGGATATCCACCACCACGCCCGCTTCCTTGTTGACCAGCGCGGTCAGCTCGCCGGTGCTCAGGCTCTTGCCGCCGCCCTGCATCGTGTGGGCGATCAGCAATGCCAGCAGTACGACGAAGATACCGACAAGAATGTAGTGGTTAGTGGCAAATTCAATCAGGTGAGCAACCATCGAAGGAGGTTCCAGGGCATTAAAATGTCGGCCAGTATACACAGCCGGTATGGTGGGCCAAACCCCGTCCGGCGGTGACGCCGGCGGAACTTGGCTTTAAACTCCTACTCCCTTTTTCATCGCTTCCTCTAACTTTCGCCAGAGTGGATTCCATGACTACCACGCCCAAACCTTTGGTCCTGATGATTCTCGACGGCTTCGGTCACAGCGACAGCCCCGAGTCCAACGCCGTCTACGCGGCCAGGAAGCCTGTGCTGGATCGCCTGTGGGCCACGGTGCCGAACGGCTTGATCTCGGGCAGCGGCATGGACGTCGGCCTGCCGGACGGCCAGATGGGCAACTCCGAAGTCGGCCACATGAACCTGGGCGCCGGCCGCGTGGTGTACCAGGACTTCACCCGTGTGACCAAGGCGATCCGCGACGGCGAGTTCTTCGAGAACCCGGTCATCTGCGCCGCCGTGGACAAGGCCGTGGCCGCCGGCAAGGCCGTGCACTTCATGGGCCTGCTGTCCGACGGCGGCGTGCACAGCCATCAGGACCACCTGGTGGCGATGGCTGAGCTTGCCTTCAAGCGCGGCGCCGAAAAGATCTACCTGCACGCCTTCCTCGACGGCCGCGACACCCCGCCCAAGAGCGCCCAGTCGTCCATCGAACTGCTCGACGCGACCTTCCAGGCCCTCGGCAAGGGCCGCATCGCCAGCCTCGTCGGCCGCTACTACGCGATGGACCGCGACAACCGCTGGGATCGCGTGGCCGCCGCCTACAACCTGATCGTCGACGGCCAGGCCGAATTCCACGCCGCCACCGCCCAGGAAGGCCTGCAGGCCGCCTACGAGCGCGGCGAGAGCGACGAGTTCGTCAAGGCCACCACCATCGGCGAGCCGGTGAAGGTCGAGGACGGCGACGCTGTGGTGTTCATGAACTTCCGCGCCGACCGCGCCCGCGAGCTGTCCCGGGTGTTCGTCGAAGACGGCTTCAAGGAATTCGACCGCGCCCGCCAGCCGAAACTGGCCGGCTACGTGATGCTGACCCAATACGCCGCCAGCATCCCTGCGCCGTCGGCCTTCGCCCCCGGCAGCCTGGACAACGTGCTGGGCGACTACCTGGCGAAAAACGGCAAGACCCAACTGCGCATCGCCGAAACCGAGAAGTACGCCCACGTGACGTTCTTCTTCTCCGGCGGCCGCGAAGAGCCGTTCCCCGGCGAAGAACGCATCCTGATCCCGTCGCCGAAGGTCGCCACCTACGACCTGCAGCCTGAGATGAGCGCGCCGGAGGTCACCGACCGCATCGTCGAGGCCATCGAGCAGCAGCGCTACGACGTGATCGTGGTCAACTACGCCAACGGCGACATGGTCGGCCACAGCGGCGTGTTCGAGGCGGCGGTCAAGGCCGTGGAATGCCTGGACACCTGCGTCGGCCGCATCGTCGACGCCCTGGAGAAGGTCGGCGGCGAGGCGCTGATCACCGCCGACCACGGCAACGTCGAGCAGATGGCCGACGAATCCACCGGCCAGGCCCACACCGCCCACACCACCGAGCCGGTGCCGTTCATCTATGTCGGCAAGCGTGACCTCAAGGTGCGCGAAGGCGGCGTGCTGGCGGACGTGGCGCCGACCATGCTCAAGCTGCTGAACCTGGAGAAGCCGGCGGAAATGACCGGCACCTCGATCCTGGTCTGACCCCGGCCACGGAACACCGCAAGACCCTGTGGGAGCGCGCTGGCCCGCAATGGCGACCTGACAGCCAACAGCTATGTTGAATGATCGGACGCCATCGCGGGCCGGCCCGCTCCCACAGCCGTTCATGGAGTTTTCGAAATGGATTCGGCCCGGACGCCCGCTCCAGTTATCACACAACCCCATTTGGGCGTTTTTTTTGCAGCGTCGGGCGGGCATACTAGGCCGTCCCTTACCCTGGTGCCGCCCGCCCCTATGCTTCGCCTCCTGATCGCCCTCGCTCTGACCTGCCTGCTCCAACCGGCCTTCGCTGACGAGCGCGCGCAAACCCAACAGCAGTTGGACGCCACGCGTCAGGACATCGCCGAGCTGAAGAAAATGCTGGGCAAGCTCCAGGAAGAGAAGTCCGGCGTGCAGAAAGAGCTCAAGGGCACCGAGACCGAGATGGGCAAGCTCGAAAAAGAAGTCGACGCCCTGCAGAAAGAGCTGAAGAAAAGCGAATCCGAGCTGCAACGGCTCGATGCGGAGAAAAAAAAACTCCAGAGCGCGCGCACTGAACAGCAGCGACTGATCGCCATCCAGGCCCGGGCGGCCTACCAGAACGGCCGTCAGGAGTACCTCAAGCTGCTGCTCAACCAGCAGAACCCCGAGAAGTTCGCCCGCACCCTCACCTATTACGACTACCTGAGCCAGGCCCGCCTGGAGCAGCTGAAGAATTTCAACGAAACCCTGCGCCAGCTGGCCAACGTCGAAAAGGACATCGGCCTGCAGCAAGCGCAGCTGCTGGTGCAGAAGAGCGACCTGGACACCCGGCGCGACGAGCTCGACAAGGTGCGCAAGGAACGCCAGCAGATCCTGGCCAAGCTCAACGACGACGTGAAGGCCCGGGACCAGAAGCTCGCGGCCCGCGAGCAGGATCAGGCAGACCTGTCTAAAGTCCTTAAAACCATTGAGGAAACCCTGGCCCGCCAGGCCCGAGAGGCAGAAGAAGCGCGGCAGAAAGCGCTGATCGCCCAGCAGGAAGCCGAAAAAAAGCGGTTGCGTGAGGCCCAGGCAGCGGCGGACGACAGCGATGCCCCGCGCAAGCCGGCCCGGCCGACGCCCGGCGCGCTGGTCTCCAGCAGCGGCGAAACCTTCGGCGGCCCGTTTGCCGCCACCCGGGGAAAACTTCCGTGGCCGGTCGATGGTCGACTGTTGGCGCGCTTCGGCGAAACCCGCGGCGACGACGCCCGCACCAAGTGGGACGGCGTGATGATCAGCGCCTCCGCCGGCAGCCAGGTGCATGCCGTGCACGGCGGACGCGTGGTGTTCGCCGACTGGCTGCGGGGTGCGGGCCTGCTGGTGATCCTCGATCACGGCAACGGTTTTCTGAGCCTTTACGGCCACAACCAGACGCTGCTCAAGTCGGCGGGCGATGTGGTCAAGGCCGGCGAGTCCATCTCCACTGTGGGCAACAGTGGCGGCCAGGACACGCCGGCGCTGTATTTCGCAATTCGTCAGCAGGGTCACCCCAGTGATCCGGCGCAATGGTGCCGCGCGCAAGGATAAGCGCGCCGCCTAATTCAGGAGTCCGTTCGACATGCTGCATCTGTCCCGCCTTACCTCGCTGGCCCTGACGATCGCCCTGGTGATCGGCGCGCCCCTGGCGTTCGCCGCCCAGCCGGCCCCGGCCGTCGCTCCGGCAGGCACCGCCGCCACCGCCAAGGCACCGCTGCCGCTGGAGGAGCTGCGCACCTTCGCCGAGGTCATGGACCGGATCAAGGCCGCCTATGTCGAGCCGGTGGACGACAAGACCCTGCTGGAGAACGCGATCAAGGGCATGCTCAGCAACCTCGACCCGCATTCCGCCTATCTGGGGCCTGAAGACTTCGCCGAACTGCAGGAAAGCACCAGCGGCGAATTCGGCGGCCTGGGCATCGAGGTCGGCGCCGAAGACGGCTTCATCAAGGTCGTGTCGCCGATCGACGACACCCCGGCGTCCAAGGCCGGCATCCAGGCCGGCGACTTCATCGTCAAGATCAACGGCCAGCCGACCCGCGGCCAGAGCATGACCGAAGCCGTGGACAAGATGCGCGGCAAGATCGGCCAGAAGATCACCCTGACCCTGGTGCGCGACGGCGGCACGCCGTTCGACGTGACCCTGGCCCGCGCGGTCATCCAGGTCAAGAGCGTCAAGGCGCAGCTGCTCGAATCCGGCTACGGCCTCATCCGCATCACCCAGTTCCAGGTCAAGACCGGCGAGGAAGTCTCCAAGGCCCTGGCCAAGCTGCGCAAGGACAACGGCAAGAAGCTCAACGGCATCGTCCTCGACCTGCGCAACAACCCGGGCGGCGTGCTGCAGGCGGCGGTGGAAGTGGTCGACCACTTCATCACCAAGGGCCTGATCGTCTACACCAAGGGCCGGATCGCCAACTCCGAGCTGCGCTTCTCCGCCACCGGCAAGGACGAAAGCGAAGCGGTGCCGATGGTGGTGCTGATCAACGGCGGCAGCGCCTCGGCCTCGGAGATCGTCGCCGGCGCCCTGCAGGACCAGAAGCGCGCCGTGGTCATGGGCACCACCAGTTTCGGCAAGGGCTCGGTGCAGACCGTGCTGCCGCTGAACAACGACCGGGCGCTGAAGATCACCACCGCGCTGTACTTCACCCCCAACGGCCGCTCGATCCAGGCCCAGGGCATCGTGCCGGACATCGAAGTGCGCAAGGCCAAGATCACCAACGAGGCCGACGGCGACTACTTCAAGGAAGCCGACCTGCAGGGCCACCTGGGCAACGGCAACGGCGGCGCCGACCGTCCGAGCGGTTCCGGCGGCAAGGCCAAGGCGATGCCGCAGGATGACGATTACCAGTTGGCCCAGGCCCTGAGCCTGCTCAAAGGGCTGAGCATCACCTCCGGCCGTTGAGGATGGGTCTGCGCTTCATCCTCGTCCTGTTGTGCTGCCTGGCGGGCGCCGCTCACGCGGAGTCTGCCGGGCCGGTGCCCCACAAGGCCTACCTGAGCCTGATCATCGACGACCTGGGGCAGAGCCTGCCCCGGGATCGCCGCGTCCTCGCCCTGCCCGGCCCCGTGACGGCGGCGATCATGCCGGACACCCCGCACGCCACCGAATTCGCCCGCGAAGCCCACCGCGCCGGCAAGACCGTGATCCTGCACATGCCCATGGATCCGGCCACCGGGCCGTTCGCCTGGCACCCCGAACTGCCTGTCGAAGAACTGGCCCGGCGCCTCGACGCCGCCTTCCGGCAGGTGCCCTACACCGCCGGCATCAACAACCACATGGGCAGCCGCATGACCGCGCAGCCGGCGGCCATGGCGTGGCTGATGGAGGAATTGCAGCGCCGCCACAAGTTCTTCGTCGACAGCCGCACCAGCGCCCAGACCGTGGCGGCGCAGCAGGCGCAGAAGATCGGCCTGGCCAGCGTCTCGCGGGATGTGTTCCTCGATGACGAACGCACCGAGGCCGCCATCTTCACCCAGTTGCAGACGGCGATCAGCCTGGCGCGCAAACAGGGCTCGGCGGTGATGATCGGCCATCCGTATCCCCAGACCCTGGCCGTGCTGGAGCGCGAACTGCCCAAGCTCAAAGCCCAGGGCATCGAGTGGATCGACATCCGCCAGATGATCAGCATGCGCGGCAACCGCGCCACGGCGGCCCACGGCAAGGACGGCGTCTACCGCTGAACCGTCTTGCCCGCGCGATACCCGGCTACCGCCAGACGTCCCCCGCGATTCCCGATAGTGAAGCCTGCAACAGGCCGCGGCCCCCTTGGGTCGCCTTTCACCATCAGGACCTTTCATGAACACACACGAAGACACCGCATTGCCGACCCGGCCAATGCAACCCCTGCGATTCGACAACCTGCTGATCAACTTCGCGACCGAGTTCTACCGGGTCTGGGACACCCGGGGCTCACGGGCCAAACCCGCCGCCTTCTGGCGCCCTGCGCCGGCCCCGGACCTGCTGCCCGGCTATTTTCCGCTGGGCGATGTGGTCGCCACTGACTTCGACAACATCAACGGCAAACGCGTAGTGGCCGTGGTCTGCGAAGCGGATGCGCACACCAAGGATCCGGCTCAAGCCAACGCACTGAGCCAGCCTGTGGACTACGAGCTGATCTGGAACGACAAGGGCACGAAATCGAAGATAGACGGCGCGCTGTGGCGCCCGATTCCTGCGCAAGGCTACGTCGCGCTGGGATCGGTGTGCACCAACGATCACGAAAAGCCTTCGCTCAACGCCGTCCGCTGCGTGCGGGCCGACCTGGTGATCGCATCGCGGGTCGACGAGCTGATCTGGAACGACAAGGGCAGCGGCTCCAGGCACAAATTCAGCGCCTGGCGCATCACGCCGCCCCATGCCCCGTCCGGGGAGATCCACCTGGCGCCCGGCACCTTTGCCGCCGACGGCAGCTACGACCGGCCGGAGCTGGGCAGCGTGGCCTATTCGTTGCGCCTGCCGGTTCCGCTTCAGGTCAGCCCCCAGCCGACAGCGCCCCAACTGACCGGAGAGCCGCCGGCCCCGCCGGTGGAGCCGGCCAAGCTCACCCACACGGCCAGGCTGCCCTGGTTCACGGTCAAGGATCCCTTGCTGTCGCCCCTCGAACAGCTGCGCCGCTCGCCCAGCTACCGACTGGAAAGGACGGATCAGTACATGCTCATCGGCTATGGCCACAACACGGAAAGCCAAGGCAGGACGTTCAGATGGACCGCGCCCCGCGCGCAAAGGGCCGAGCACCTGCGAGCATTCGCGGAACTGACGACGGTTGAGTTCGGCCGCCAATGGCCGACGGCGGAGCCGGCACCTTTGCGGTTTTCGGCGAGGCTGGACGAAGACTTCGTCCAGTGCGGCGCGCAAGCGAACGAGTGGCCCAATGACCGTCCCCTTGATGTCATCACGCTCGCCGCCGGGCAGAAATCCATCGCGGTCTACCTGGTGCAGAGCAACTTCACGCTGCTGCGCGAAGACGGCACGCCGGTGACCGACACCGTCAGCTACACCGATGGCAACCGCTTGCACCTCTGCGAACACTCGCCGCAAGAGACGGTGTTCGTCTGCCCTCCGATCCCGTCGCCGGTTCCTGCGCCGGCTCCTGCTCCGGCGGACAAGCCGGCCACCGAACAGCCCTCGCCGGCAGATGTTACGGACGTGACGGACGTTACAGATACCGTCCCATGATCTCGTCGACCACGCCGTCCTTGCGCATCTGATCCAGGGCGGCCTGGAGCCGGGCGACCGTTTCGTCCGGCACTTCCTTGTTCAGCGCCAGGTACAGCTGGGCGCTGTTGAAGCGCAGCACGGTCTTGAGGCCGGTCACGCCGTCCTGGCGGGCCAGGTAGCGCCCGGCAGGGTCGCCGGTGGCCCACAGGTCGATCTGGCCGTTCACCAGTTTCTTCGCGTTGTCCTGATCGCGCAGCACCACGGTCGGCTTCAGGCCTTGCTTGGTCAGGGTCTCCGCGATCGCATCGCCTTTGTAGGCGCCGATCTTGTACTTGCGCGCGTCGTTCAGGGTTTCGAGGGTGATCTTGCTGTCAGCCCGGGCCAGCATGATCCAGTCGTCCGGGCCGATGGGGCCGACCCATTTGAACAGCCGTTCGCGGTCAGGCAGCCGCGCCATCACGAACGCACCGTAACCGGGATTCTCCAGCGCCAGCTTGTAGACCCGCTCCCAGGGGAAGCGCAGGGTCAGGCTGTAGGTGAGGCCGGCCCGCTTGAACATCTCGCGCACGATGTCCGTGGCGATGCCGTCGATGTTCTCGTCCTGGGCGAAGTTCTTGCCGTTCTTCGCCATGTTGTACGGCGGGAAGTTTTCGGTGAGGAGCACCAGACCGGTGTCGGGACTGTCCTCGGCCCGGGCCGTGTTGAACAGCAACACCGAAGCGCTGGCGAGGACGAGAAGCAGGCGTTTGATCATGTCGGGCTACCGGAATCCATGGCGTGTTCAAGAGTGCCCTGAGCACGCCATGCTGTCCACTGGCCTGTACGGCTTAGCGCATCACGATGCCGCGATGGGCCATGTAGGCCTTGGCTTCCTGCACGGTGTATTCGCCGAAGTGGAAGATGCTCGCCGCCAGCACCGCGCTGGCGTGGCCTTCGAGGATGCCGTCGGCCAGGTGCTGCAGGTTGCCGACGCCGCCGGAGGCGATCACCGGGATGTTCAGGGCATCGCTGATGGCACGGGTCACGCCCAGGTCGAAGCCGTTCTTCATGCCGTCCTGGTCCATGCTGGTCAGCAGGATCTCGCCGGCCCCCAGGCCTTCCATCTTCTTCGCCCACTCGACCGCGTCGAGGCCGGTCGGCTTGCGGCCGCCGTGGGTGAAGATCTCCCAGCGCGGGGCCTCGCCCGGGCCGGACACCTTCTTGGCGTCGATGGCGACGACGATGCACTGCGAGCCGAAGTGCTCGGCCGCTTCGCCGACGAATTCCGGGTTGAACACCGCCGCGGTGTTGATCGACACCTTGTCGGCGCCGGCGTTGAGCAGGTTGCGGATGTCCTGCACGGTGCGCACGCCGCCGCCCACGGTCAGCGGGATGAACACCTGGCTGGCCATGCGCTCGACGGTGTGCAGCGTGGTGTCACGGCCGTCGACGCTGGCGGTGATGTCGAGGAAGGTGATCTCGTCCGCGCCCTGCTCGTCGTAGCGGCGGGCGATCTCCACCGGGTCGCCGGCGTCACGGATGTTTTCGAACTTCACGCCCTTGACCACCCGGCCGTTGTCCACGTCCAGGCAAGGGATGATGCGTTTGGCCAGCGCCATGGTCAGTCCTCAGCCTTTGTACGAATCGCAGAAGGCCTGGGCCTCTGCGACGTCGAGGGTGCCTTCGTAGATCGCCCGGCCGGTGATGGCGCCGATGATGCCCGGCGCTTTCGCGTCGAGCAGCGACTTGATGTCACCCAGGTTGTGGATGCCGCCGGAGGCGATCACCGGGATCTTCGTGGCTGCTGCCAAGGCGGCGGTGAACGGCACGTTGCAGCCCTGCATCATGCCGTCTTTGGCGATGTCGGTGTAGACGATGGCGGACACGCCGTCGGCTTCGAAACGCTTGGCCAGGTCGATCACCTGCACGCTGCTGACTTCGGCCCAGCCGTCGGTGGCGACGAAGCCGTCCTTGGCGTCGAGGCCGACGATCACCTTGCCCGGAAACGCACGGCAGGCCTCGGCGACGAACTCAGGCTCCTTCACGGCCTTGGTGCCGATGATCACGTAGCTCACGCCGGCCTTGACGTAGTGCTCGATGGTTTCCAGGGAGCGGATGCCGCCGCCGATCTGGATCGGCAGGTTCGGGTAGCGCTTGGCGATGGCGGTGACCACTTCGCCGTTGACCGGCTGGCCTTCGAAGGCGCCGTTCAGGTCGACCAGATGCAGACGGCGGCAGCCGCCCTCCACCCACTTGGCAGCCATGCTCACCGGGTCATCGGAGAACACCGTGGAATCTTCCATGCGGCCCTGGCGCAGACGTACGCAGGCACCGTCTTTAAGATCGATAGCGGGAATAATCAGCATCTGGCAAACCTTCAGATTTGAATGTTCAGCTTGGCTCGGGAATCAGTTTTTCTCGAGCGCCCACAGGTCGCTTTCGATGCTTTCAAACCGCTCCTTGAGGTGGGTCTGCACATCGAAGATCGCCCTGTTGTAATAGTGCGGTGCGATTTCACGGGTAAACAGGTCAAGAATCTCCGCCGCCTCGAACGAACCCAGGTCCAGTTCGAAACGGTCCTCCATGAACCGCTGGATCTTGCGGCTGGCCTCACTCTCCTGTTCGGGCGTGAGGGTGAGGATCGGCGGTTTCTTCTTGACGGCCATTTACCAGCGACCGTCCCACGCCGCGAAGTTCTGCAGCAATTGCAGGCCGTGGGTATGGCTCTTCTCGGGGTGGAACTGCACGGCGAAGCGCGAGCCTTCGGCCAGCGCCGCCGCGAAATCGACGCCGTAATGGCCGCTGCCCACCACCTGCCGCGCGTTGCCGGCAGCGATGTAGTAGCTGTGCACGAAGTAGAACCGCGCCAGGTCCGGAATGTTGTGCCACAGCGGGTGATCCACCGACTGCTTCACTTCGTTCCAGCCCATGTGCGGCACCTTCAGGTGCTCGCCGTCCTCATGCAGGTCCTTGCCGAAGAACTTCACCGCGCCCGGGAACAGGCCGATGCAGTCGACGCCGTCGTTCTCTTCGCTGGTGTCGAGCAAGGCCTGCATGCCGACGCAGATGCCGAGGAACGGACGGTCCTGGCTGACCTCGCGCACCAGCGAATCGAACCCCAGGCGACGGATCTCCGCCATGCAGTCGCGGATCGCGCCGACGCCGGGAAACACCACCCGGTCGGCTTCGCGGATCACGTCCGCGTCGCTGGTGATCAGCACCTTGCCGGCGCCGACGTGCTCGAGGGCCTTGGCCACCGAGTGCAGGTTGCCCATGCCGTAATCGATAACCGCCACTGTCTGCATTACAGCACGCCCTTGGTCGATGGCATCTGCCCGGCCATGCGGTCGTCCAGTTCCACGGCCATGCGCAGCGCGCGGCCGAAGGCCTTGAACACGGTCTCGATCTGGTGGTGGGTGTTGTGCCCGCGCAGGTTGTCGATGTGCAGGGTGACGTTGGCGTGGTTGACGAAGCCCTGGAAGAATTCCTGGAACAGGTCGACGTCGAAGCCGCCGACGGTGGCGCGGGTGTACGGCACGTGCATCTGCAGGCCCGGACGGCCGGAGAAGTCGATCACCACGCGCGACAGCGCTTCGTCGAGCGGCACGTAGGCGTGGCCGTAGCGGCGGATGCCTTTCTTGTCGCCGATGGCCTGGGTGAACGCCTGGCCGAGGGTGATGCCGACGTCTTCGACGGTGTGGTGGTCGTCGATATGCAGGTCGCCCTTGCACTCGATGTCGAGGTCGATCAACCCGTGACGGGCGATCTGATCCAGCATGTGCTCAAGAAAAGGCACGCCGATATCGAATCGGGCCTTTCCGGTGCCATCAAGGTTGATCGAGGCTTTGATCTGGGTTTCCAGAGTGTCGCGCTCGACAGACGCCTTACGTTCGGCCATCACCAGCTCCGCAAAATCATTGGGCGAAAAAGGCAGCCATTATAGGGGCGCGGGCGGGAAACAGAAACACAGGAGGTGAGATGACTGACGGACAGGACGCCCGGCTGTCGCGGGTAGACATGTCCATACAAGCCATTGCGGATGCGGGACAGGTCGGCGTAGCGAGGGAGCTTGCTCCCGCCGGGGTGCGCAGCGGCCCCAAACGGTCTGCGGCCGAAGCGGGCGCGGACTCTTCGCCACAAGAGCCCGCGCCCGCCCGGTGGATACGGCGCTTAGTGGAACAGCACCGCCGTCTTCTGCAGGGTCACCCACACGCCCCACGCCAGCGGAATGCCCACCGCCAGCCACGCGGCGATCGCCAGCGGCTTGCTGCCCGGCGCGGCTTTCCACTCAAGCACGGTGGTGGCGTCGGCGCCCTTGTCGTGGCCCAGCGCCTGTTCGGCGGCCAGTTCGGCGTCGGTCATGAAGTACTTGTCGGCCACCGGACGCACCAGCAGGTTGCACAGGAACCCCAGCACCAGCAGGCCTGCGAGGATGTACAGGGTGATGTCGTAGGCGGCGGCGCGCTCGACGCCGATGCTCAACTGGTACTCGCGCAGGTAGTTCACCAGCACCGGGCCGAGCACGCCGGCAGCGGCCCAGGCGGTCAACAGGCGACCGTGGATCGCGCCGACCATCTGCGTGCCGAACAGGTCGGCCAGGTAGGCCGGAACGGTGGCGAAGCCGCCGCCGTACATCGACAGGATGATGCAGAACGCCGCCACGAACAGCGCGACGTTGCCCAGGTGGCCGAGGTTCGGGATCAGCGCGTACAGGGCAAAGCCCAGGGCGAAGAACACGAAATAGGTGTTCTTGCGGCCCAGGTAGTCCGAGAACGAGGCCCAGAAGAACCGGCCGCCGATGTTGAACAGGCTCAGCAGCCCGGTGAAGCCGGCGGCGATCGCGGCGATCGAAGCCAGTTGCGAAGCGTCGAGCTGGCCGAACGGCAGGTCGTTGCCCAAAAGCTTGCCGCCGAACACTTCCTGCAGCAGCGGCGAAGCCATGCCGAGGATGCCGATGCCGGCGGAGACGTTCAGGCACAGCACCAGCCACACCAGGCGGAACTGCGGGGTTTTCCAGGCCACGTTCACGTGCACGTGACGGTGGGTGATCATCGCGTTCGACGCTTTCTTCGCCGGCGCGGTCCAGCCTTCAGGCTTCCAGCCGGTCGGCGGAACGCGGTAGGCCAGGGCACCGCCGATCATGAACACGAAGTAGATCGCGGCCATCGCCACGAAGCTCTGCCAGACGCCCACGCCTTGCGGCGAAGCGAAGTGGCTCATCAGCGCGGTCGCCAGCGGAGCGCCGACCATCGCGCCGCCGCCGAAGCCCATGATCGCCATGCCGGTGGCCATGCCGCGCTTGTCCGGGAACCACTTGATCAGGGTCGAGACGGGCGAGATATAGCCCAGGCCCAGACCGATGCCGCCGATCACGCCCGAACCGATCCACATCAGCCAGATCTGGTGGGTGTAGATGCCCAGCGCAGAGATCAGCAGACCGCCGCACCAGCACAGCGCCGACACCACGCCGGCCTTGCGGGGGCCTGCGTGTTCGAGCCAGCCGCCCCAGATCGCCGCCGAGCAGCCGAGGAAGATGAAGAACAGGGTGTAGATCCAGCCGAGCATGGAGATCGGCCAGTCGCACTGCGAAGAGAAGACCTGTGCGATGAAGCTCATGTCCGGTGCGCAGGCCACCGGCGCGGTGATGCCCAGCGCCTTGGACAGCGGCAGCCAGAACACCGAGAAACCGTAGGCCATGCCGATGCACAGGTGGATGGCCAGCGCGGCCGGTGGAACCAGCCAGCGGTTGAAGCCGGGCTTGGCGATGATGCGTTCCTTGGACAGGAACGCGGGCTCGGCGGCGCGAAGGCCGTCCGCCGTGATGCTCGTGCTCATTGTGTATCCCCCAATTATTAGAATGGTTCGCCAGCCACTGCTCACCCTCGGCCTTGATGCACGCAGGCATGACCGTTGTTTTGGGGTGAAGCTCCTTGATGGCGCGACGTTAAGTCGCAGAAGGACGGACGAACGGGCGAAGGTTACCATTTGCAGGTGACAGAAAAACCAAACTGACATCACCTTTTTCACGTCATCTGATCTCGTATCACTCAGGAAAACCCCATGCCGATCATTGTCCAAGCGCTGAACGCCGCCGATTCCCGCGATCGGGAGGATTTAGAGAAGATCTACCGCGATGCGCCGCCGTGGCTGTTCGCGCCGTTTTCCGGGGCTTTGCAATTGACCGAAGAGGCCCTGGCCGACGGCACGCTCATCGCCGGGCGCTTCAATGACCGCCTGCTGGGCGCGGCACGTCTGCGACCCCAGGGCAGCGTCTGGTACTTGTCCCATTTGTGCGTCAGAAAAGTCACCCGCCGTCGTGGCGTTGCCGAGCGGTTGGTGAACGAAGCGCGGAAAATGGCGTCGCAAGCGGGGGCCCAATTGCGCCTGCAGGCCCCGGCCGGCCATCTCGAGGCCCAGGCGCTGGCGGCCAAGCTGCACCTGCCGCTGGACGTGCTGCCCGCGTGAAGCCACACCAGCCGGAGGGCATGCGGCGCTATACTCCCCGGCTAAATTACGAATTCGACTAACACAAGGACTCGCCCATGAAAGCGTTCGGCAAAATCCTGGGTCTGGTGCTTCTGGGTCTGTTGCTGATCATCGTGGCGGCAGGCTTTGCCCTGACCCACTTCTTCGATCCCAACGACTACAAGGACGAAATCCGCCAGATTGCCCGCGACAAGGCCCACATCGAGCTGACGCTCAACGGCGACATCGGCTGGAGCCTGTTCCCGTGGCTCGGCCTGGAACTGCACGAGGCCAGCGTCGCGACCCTGGCCAAGCCTGCCGAACCGTTCGCCGACCTGCAGATGCTCGGCCTGTCCGTGCGCGTGCTGCCGCTGCTGCGCCGCGAGGTGCAGATGAGCGACGTGCGCGTCGAAGGCCTGAACCTGCGCCTGAGCCGCGACAAGACCGGCCACGGCAACTGGGAAGACATCGGTAAGGTGCCGGCGCCCGCCGGCAGCACCCCGCCGCCTGCGCCAGGCACGACCGCCGCCGAAGCGCCGGCCCAGCCGGAAAAGCCGGCGCAGCCGATCCGCCTCGACATCGACAGCCTCACCGTCAACAACGCCCGCGTCGAATACAACGACGAGCAGACCGGCAAGCAGTTCAGCGCCGAAAGCATCCAGTTGAGCACCGGCGCAGTGCACGATTCGACCAACATTCCGGTGAAGGCCACCGCGTTCCTCGGCACCAACCAGCCGGTGCTGCGCGTGCGAACCGAACTCAACGGCGAACTGCGCTTCGAGCGCGCGCTGCAACGCTACAAGTTCGAAGACCTGAAGCTGAGCGGTGAGCTGGCCGGCGACCCGCTGCAGGGCAAGACCGTCACCTTCGCCGCCCAAGGCCAGATGCTGCTGGACAAGGCCGCGAACGTCGCCGAATGGACCGGCATCAAGATCTCCGTGAACCAGTTGCGCGCCTTGGGCGAGCTCAAAGCCAACGACCTCGACAAGACGCCGCAGATCAGCGGCGGCATCTCCATCGCCCAGTTCGACCTGGCGAAGTTCGTCGACAGCATCGGCCAGACCCTGCCGGCCATGGCCGAAGGCAGCCTGAGCAAGGTCGAGCTGGTCAGCCGCGTCTCGGCCACGCCGACCAGCGCGGCGTTCGACAACATCAACCTGAAGCTCGACGACAGCAGCTTCAGCGGCCGCATCGCCGTCGAGGATTTCGCCAAGCAATCGCTGCGGGCGATCCTCAAGGCCGACACATTCAACGTCGACCGCTACCTGCCGCCCAAGTCCGCCCAGGCCAGCAGCGCCGCCCAAGTGCGCCAGGCCGAAGTCGCCAGCACCGAGGCCGACGCCATGGCCGGCGCCGGCTCCACGCCGCTGCCGGAAAAACCGAGCAAGAGCGCCTGGAGCACCGAGCGCCTGTTCCCGGTTGAGCGCCTGGGCAAACTTGACATGGACGCCGACCTGACCTTCGGCCAACTGACCCTGGACAAGCTGCCGATCCAGAACGCCGCGCTCAAGGCCACCGGCCAGGGCGGCCTGCTCACCCTGGAGAACCTGCGCGGCGAGCTGTTCAACGGCGACTTCGAAGCCAAGGGCACCCTCGACGTGCGCCCGAGCGCGCCGGTGCTGAACCTGCAGACCCGGATCAACCGCGTCCCGGTGGAGAAGATCCTCGAAAGCCAGGGCAAGAACCCGCCGGTCAAAGGGCTGGTCAACCTCACCGGCAATTTCACCGCCAGCGGCAACAGTCAGCAGGCGCTGGTCGAGACCCTCAACGGCAACGCCGGGTTCGTGATCAACAACGGCGTGCTGCTCAACGCCAACCTGGAACAGCAACTGTGCAAGGGCATCGCCACCCTCAACCGCAAGACCCTCAGCGGCGAGCCGCGGGGCAAGGACACCCCGTTCCAGGAGCTCAAGGGCAACCTGACCTTCCGTAACGGCTTGGCCAGCAACCCGGACCTGAAGGTGCGTATCCCCGGCATGACCGTCAACGGTGACGGCGACGTGGATCTGCGGGTGCTGGGCATGGACTACCGCGTGGGCATCATCGTCGAGGGCGACACCAGCGCCATGCCGGATCCGGCCTGCCAGGTCGGCGAGAAGTTCGTCGGCGTCGAATGGCCGCTGCGTTGCCGCGGGCCGCTGGAGCTGGGCGCCAAGGCTTGCCGGGTGGACAACGAACGGCTGGGCCAGGTCGCCAGCAAACTGGCCGGCGACCGGATCAGCGAGAAGATCGACGAAAAACTGGGCGACAAGGTCAGCCCTGAACTGAAGAACGCATTGAAGGGGCTGTTCAAGCGATGAGAGCGGAGCAGTTTTCAACGGCGGTGCTGGACTGGTACGACCGCCACGGCCGCCACGACCTGCCTTGGCAGCAGGGCATCAACCCGTACCGGGTATGGGTGTCGGAAATCATGCTGCAGCAGACCCAGGTCAGCACCGTGCTCAACTACTTCGACCGCTTCATGGCCGCGC
Organism: Pseudomonas sp. B7(2017); assembly: GCF_002112745.1. Lineage (NCBI taxonomy): Bacteria > Pseudomonadati > Pseudomonadota > Gammaproteobacteria > Pseudomonadales > Pseudomonadaceae > Pseudomonas > Pseudomonas sp. B7(2017). The sequence goes on from NZ_NEIP01000009.1 coordinate 44,878, forward strand.
TGCCCACGGTGCAGGCGCTGGCCGAGGCGCCGGAGGACGAAGTGCTGCACCTGTGGACGGGCCTGGGCTACTACACCCGCGCCCGCAACCTGCAGAAGACCGCGAAGATCGTCGTCAGCCAATACGGCGGCGAATTCCCGCGGGATGTGGAGAAGCTCACGGAGCTGCCGGGCATCGGCCTGTCCACCGCCGGGGCGATCGCCAGCATCAGCATGGGCCTGCGCGCGCCGATCCTCGACGGCAACGTCAAACGGGTGCTGGCGCGCTTCACCGCCCAGGAAGGCTACCCGGGCGAACCGAAGGTGGCCAAACAGCTGTGGGCCGCCGCCGAGCGCTTCACGCCCCAGGATCGGGTCAACGCCTACACCCAGGCGATGATGGACCTGGGCGCCACCCTGTGCACCCGCAGCAAGCCGAGCTGCCTGCTGTGTCCGCTGGAGAAAGGCTGCGAAGCGCACATGCTGGGCCTTGAGACCCGCTACCCGATCCCCAAGCCGCGCAAGGCGATCCCGCAGAAGCGCACGCTGATGCCGATGCTGAGCAACGGCGAGGGCGCGATTCTGCTTTACCGCCGTCCGTCCACCGGGCTGTGGGGCGGCCTGTGGAGCCTGCCGGAGCTCGACGGCCTCGACGACCTGCAGCACCTGGCCGACCAGCATTCGCTGGCGCTCGGCGAACAGCAGGCGCTGCCCGGCCTCGTCCACACCTTCAGCCACTTTCAGCTGTCCATCGAACCCTGGCTGGTGCACGTCCAAGAGACCGGCCATCACGTGGCCGAGGCCGACTGGCTCTGGTATAACCTCGCCACCCCGCCGCGCCTGGGCCTCGCCGCCCCGGTCAAGACCTTGCTCGAACGCGCGGCCGCCGTATTGAATGCAGGAGTGTCGCCATGACCCGTACCGTAATGTGCCGCAAATACAAAGAACAGCTCGAAGGCCTGGAGCGTCCTCCGTACCCGGGGCCCAAGGGCCAGGACATCTTCGAGCACGTCTCGGCCAAGGCCTGGGCCGACTGGCAGAAGCACCAGACCCTGCTGATCAACGAAAAGCGCCTGAACATGATGAACGCCGAAGACCGCAAATTCATCCAGGGCGAAATGGACAAGTACTTCTCCGGCGAGGAATACGCCAAGGCCGAAGGTTACGTTCCGCCTGCCGAATAACCCGCCGCAACGGGGCCGGAACGTAAGCGACGGAATAATTTAAAATTTTTTTGAAAACTTGCTTGACGCCCCCCTGAAAAACCCGTTTAATGCGCCCCGTTGCCCAGATAGCTCAGTCGGTAGAGCAGGGGATTGAAAATCCCCGTGTCGGCGGTTCGATTCCGTCTCTGGGCACCACATACCGAAAACCCTGAATCGAAAGATTCAGGGTTTTTTTATGCCCGTGATTTGCTGAAGGCTGGTTTAAGCCGCATCAATCGCGGTACTTTGGCCGCCCCTTACGGAAGAGGGTTGCCTGCCCGATGAACCAGAAACGCACCCGCATCCCCCTGCCCCATCCGCCGCCCTACCGCGAAAGCCGGGTCTCGTTCTGGCTGACCGTACTCGTCGGCGTGATGCTGGCCTTCGCCATCGGCGCGCCCCTCTACCTGATCGCCGATAGCCTCATCAGCGGCTCGGTCACCACGATGAACCGCACCGGCCCGCGCCAGACCTACACCTTGGCGTCGCAGCCCGGCAGGTACTGGTTCGAGATCGTGTGGCAAGGTTTCTTCACGCTGATGCTGCTGGGCATCGTGTCGTTCGGATGGTGGATCCGGCGCAAGACGCGCCCGCGCGGTGCGCGGAACAAGCGCACCAGGCGATGACCCTACAGGGTGTTCACGTAATCCACGGGAAGCAGGACGGTGTCCAGCGCAGCATCCACCGGCATCGATACGACGGTGACCAGCGGACAGACGATCATGAAGTAGCAAATGATCGCCGCCGGCTTGCCGTCATTGCCGGTCACGCCGAGCAGTTGAAGATCCCCGTCGACGCCCTTGTAGTAATCCACGTCGGACATGCCTGTACTGACCCGCCCGATCATGGTGCCGCACGCGGTCTGCAACACCACCAGACCCGCCATCAAACCCACACGCAACATCCCTTTCAAAACCGACATCCTTGCATCCACAAAAACAGGAGGGGCGGGATTTTATCCGCATCGGTGCGCAAACTCCCGCCCCGCAGAACGCCGCTATTGGGTCGGCTCCCAGTTCCAGTGGAACACCAGATTGCGTGCAGGCCCGTTGCCGATGTCAGCCATGTCGCGCCGCACTTCGCCATTGCGGGTGGCGACCACGGTGTATTTGCCCGGAGGCAACTGCGCGTAGAGCAGCGGCCCGATCTGGTTGAGGCTGAGCACCGGTTGCCCGGTCGCTTTCTGGATGACCACATCGACATCCGAGGTGTACAGGTTCTGCACGCCGACGGCGAAGGTCATGTGCAGGTTGTAGCCGGCGGACTGCTGAATGGCCCGCGATTCGTCCAGGCCGATCCCGCCGGACAGGTAGTTGATGCCGTTCTGCTGCTGTTGCTGGACTTGCACGCCGGCGCTGTCGATCGGCTCCAGGCTGGTGGCCTGCACCATCACCGGAAACAACAGCGCAACCACGGCGGCGACGGGCAGCATGCATGCAATCACGCGTTTCATGATGCGACTCCCGGGTTCGTTCAGAACCCCTTCGTTACATCTCTTTAGATTTTGCGGGGCGGGTCGGGTTTTAGATTGTTTGGGAGTTGGGTCGGGTACTAAACGGACTACGACGTTGCCGGCCACCGGTTCGAGCGCATTGCAAAACCTTCCGGGGAACGTTCATGCTCGCCTATCCAACGCCAGTCACGACCGCCATGACCCTACCCAGCGCATCGCCGACACGTGCCCAAACGCCCGACAAGGAAAGCGTGCCGTTCCATGAGCCCGCCGCCGACGGCTATCCCTTGGGCGGCTTCACCTGGCGCCACGCGCTGCCCGATGCGCGGCGCCCGGTGGTAATCATCAACGCCGCCACTTCGGTGCGCTGCCGTCACTACTCGCGCTTCGCCGCCTACCTGTTCGCCAACGGCTTCGATGTGATGACCTACGACTACCGGGGCATCGGCGAATCGCGGCCGTCCGTCATGAAGGGCCTGGAAGCCTCCTGGACGGATTGGGGCGCGCTGGATTTCGAAGCGATGCTCAAGCGGGCGCAACGGGAGTTTCCCGGCCAGCCCATCGACGTGGTCGGCCACAGCTTCGGCGGCTGCGCGGCAGGCTTGGGCGCCTCCGGGCAGGCGATCCGACGATTGGTCACCGTCGGCGCGCAGTTCGCCTACTGGCGCGATTACGCGCCGGCGCACCGCTTGAGGATGCTCGGCAAATGGCACGTGCTGATGCCGCTGCTGACGCTGTTCTGCGGCTATTTCCCCGGCAAGCGCCTCGGCTGGCTGGAAGACACCCCCGCTGGCGTGGTGCGCGACTGGAGCACGCCCACGCCCCGCTACGAAGGGCGCCCGAGCGGCCGCAGGCTGCTGGCGGAAAACGGCCGGCTGCCCTTCGCCGACGTACGCGCGAAGGCGCTGGCGATCAGCATCGGCGACGATCCCTACGGCACGGTGGCGGCCACGGAACGCCTGCTCGGCTACTTCAGCCAGGCCGAAAAGACCCACCTGCGCATCGAGCCGCAGGACATCGGTGAACAGGAAGTCGGACATTTCGCCTTTTTTCGCAGCGCATACCAAGCCACACTATGGCCCATCGCCCTGACCTGGCTGCAGAGCGGCGAACTGGCCCCCGGCACGCCGGGGCGGCAGATACCGCGCAGCCAACCCCTTTAACGCATCACGGAACACACCCATGGCCTCCGCCAACAAGCAGCAGAAACGCGCCTCCCGGGCCAAAGCCAAGGCCAAGCAGAACCGCACCAAGCGCGCCGAGGCGCCGGTTGAGCTGGATCCGAACGACGACCGCATCGACTTCGAGTCGGTGGACCTGACCGAACTGTTCAAGAAAATGATCGACGCCGAAAAGATCAGCCAGCAGGCCATGTGCACGGCGTTCCTCGAAGACCCGCTGCTGGAGATCGTGTACGAGCAGGAAGGCGAGGAAGGCGCGATGGACTTCATCCTCGCGGCCCTGCTCGAGTACCGCCAGTGGGCCACCGAGACCGACGAGGCCGGCGCCCTGGCGTGGATCGAATCCCCGGCCTTCCAGGCCGACTATGTGGCGGCGTCCGACGCGATCGCCGCGCAATCCCAACAGAAAGACTGAGTTCCCATGGCATCCCTGAACAAGCAACAGAAACGCGCCAAACGCGCCAAGGCCAAAGCCAAGCAGATCCGCATGGTCGGCCGCAAACCACTGGCCCAGGACGACGACCTCGGCCACCTGGCCGAGCCGATCCCGGAATACACCCTGGCGATGTTCAGCAAAATGCGCGAAGCCGAAGCCGTCAGCCGCAACGACATGCTGCTGACGCTGCTCAGGGAGCTGGCGTTCATCATCGTCGACCACCCTGAACTGCTGGACATGGAAAACGCCGACGACGAAGGCATGGCCGCCACCCACCTGGCCGCCGACATGCTGATCGACTACCGCATGTGGGCCGACGGCATGGACATCGAGGCCGCCCAGGCCTGGCTGAGCCAGCCGCAGTTCATCACCGACTTCGGCATTGCGCTGGACGCCTACGGGCAGTCGCAGCAAGCGCAGGATGAGAAGAGCGAGTAATCCCTCGCCCGCCAACGAAAACGGCCGCCCGTCATCACTGACGGGTGGCCGTTTTCGTTGGCGCATCCCTTGGTCGGAGCTCAAGCATATCCCGTTGACATATCCCTTCCCGCCTCTATCCTTTGAAGCCACAGATGCACAAAGAACAGGAGAACATCATGGAGCAGACAACGATCTTCATGAACAACAGAAGCCAGGCCGTTCGCCTTCCCAAGGCTGTCGCGATGCCTGTGGACGTCAAACGGGTGGACGTTGTCGCCATCGGCAGGACACGCATCATCACGCCTGCCGGCGAAAGCTGGGACAGTTGGTTTGACGGGGACGACGTGACCGCGGACTTCATGACCGACCGCGGACAACCCGCCGACCAGGAGCGTGAATCGTTCTGATGATCAAGTTCATGCTCGATACAAACATCTGCATCTTCACGATCAAAAACAAACCACAGATCGTGCGCGAGGCCTTCACCCGTCACCACGGCCAACTGTGCATCAGCACGGTCACCTTGATGGAGCTGATTTACGGCGCAGAAAAATCCGCAGCGCCAGAAAGGAATCTCGCGGTCATCGAAGGCTTTGCCGCCCGCCTTGAGGTCTTGCCCTTTGATGACGAAGCCGCCGCCCACACCGGCATGATCCGATCCGAATTGGCCAAGGCAGGCACGCCGATCGGCCCCTACGACCACATGATTGCAGGGCATGCGCGCTCACGGGGTTTCATCGTGATCACCAACAACGTCCGGGAGTTTGAACGTGTTCCAGGGCTGCGCGTAGAAGACTGGGTCAATCCTCGCTGACTCAACGCCCGCCAACGAAAACGGCCGCCCGTCATCACTGACGGGCGGCCGTTTTTGCATCAGGCGCTGCGGATCAGCTCAGGACGGCCGCACCGCCCTTCTCCAGCTTGCGGCGGCGGGCCACCAGCAGGCCGGCGGCGACCACCAGCAGGCTCAGCAAGCCGGTCGCGAGGATTTCCACGCGGTGGGCGTCCTGGAACAGCATGATGGTCAGGGCCGCGATGATGAAGGCGATCACCGCGTAGGTCAGGCCCGGGAACAGCCACATGCTGAAGGAGATCTTCTCGCCGCGCGCCATGCGCTGCTTGCGCATGCGCAGTTGCGAGAACGCGATCACCAGGTACACCAGCAGCGCGATGGCGCCGGAGCTGGCCAGCAGGAACTCGAACACCGCAGCCGGGGCCACGTAGTTGGCGAAGGTGCACAGGAACGCCGCGCCGGTGGACAGCATCACCGCCCAGTAAGGCGTGCCGCTGTTGTTGGTGCGGGTGGCCATGGCCGGGGCGTCGCCGCGCTTGCCCAGGGAGAACAGCATGCGCGAAGAGGTGTACAGCGCCGAGTTCAGGCAGCTGGTCACGGCGACCAGCACCACGATGTCGACGATCATCTTCGCGTTCGGGATGCCCATGCGCTCAAGCACGGTCTGGTAGGAGCCCAGGTTGGCCAGCGACGGGTCGTTCCACGGCACCAGGGCCACGACGATGAAGATCGACACGAGGTAGAACAGGCCGATCCGCCAGATCACCGAGTTGGTGGCCTTGGAGATCTGCTTGCCCGGGTTCTTCGATTCCGCGGCCGCGATGGTCACGATCTCGGTGCCCATGAAGGAGAACATGGTGGTCAGGATGGCGCCCAGCACCGCGCCCATGCCGTTGGGCAGGAAGCCCTGGGTGTCGAAGATGTGCGACACGCCGCTGACCTGGCTGTTCGGCAGCAAGCCGAAGATGGCCATGATGCCGACAATGATGAAACCGATGATCGCCACCACTTTGAGCAGGGCGAACCAGAATTCGAACTCACCGTAGTTCTTCACGCTGAACAGGTTGGTCACGGTCAGCAGGAAGGTGATGATCAGCGCGAACGCCCAGATCTCAACGCCCGGGAACCACGCGTGCAAGATGGTGGCGGCGGCGTTGGCTTCCAGCGGGATCACCAGTACCCAGAACCACCAGTACAGCCAGCCGATGGTGAAACCGGCCCAATGGCCGATGGCGCGGTCGGCGTAGGTCGAGAACGAACCGGTGTCCGGCGAGGCCACAGCCATTTCGCCGAGCATGCGCATCACCAGCACAACCAGCAGGCCGGCGGCGGCGTAGGCCAGCAGCACGGCGGGACCGGCGGCGGCGATGGCGTGGCCGGAGCCGACAAACAGACCTGCACCGATCACACCGGCGATCGACAGCATGGTCACATGACGCGGTTTGAGCCCCTGTTCGAGGCCATTGGAGCTATGGGTACTGCTCATTGAAACTACCTTTGCGAGGAAAGCGATTCAGTCCGTCCCGTCTGGCGTTCCTTCTCGTAAAAAGAATCCAACGGGCCGTTCCAGATTCTGCACGCAAATATTGCGCCAAAATGTTTCAAAAGCTTCTGGCCTGCGGTTTCCAGGCTGACCGGACAGTCATCGCAACCCCTTGAGATGACTGGCCTTTCGCCAGAGCGTTACCCTGCGACTCACTTTTCAAACGATCGGGCGCACCATAAACACACTGAAAAAGTGTGTGTTGCACAATAAAAGGGCGAATCCGCAACGTTCGGCCGGTTAGCGCTTCCAACACCCCGCCAAAGGTGGCAACATCGCGCCTTTTTTTACGCGACACCCACGGGAATCCGCGTTCAAACACCCGTTCGGTTGTTGATGGGGCGACAGTCTGCTGTGCCGATGCGACAACCTGCCACACGCCATCCGTTTACCGCCCGAAGCGCTGTTGGCTGCCATTGAAACGCTATGCTAGCTTGGCCGCCTCGCCAGGAAGGCCACAGACAGCTGGAGCGCAACACATATGAGGAACGCACATGGCTGAGGCCACGCCCGCGCTTGAAATCCGCAACTTGCACAAACGCTACGGACAGCTTGAGGTGCTCAAAGGCATCTCGCTGACCGCCCGTGACGGCGACGTGATCTCGATCCTGGGTTCTTCCGGTTCCGGCAAGTCCACGTTCCTGCGCTGCATCAACCTGTTGGAAAACCCGCACCAGGGCCAGATCCTGGTCGCCGGGGAAGAACTCAAGCTCAAGCCCGCCAAGAACGGCGAACTGGTTGCCGCAGACGGCAAGCAGATCAACCGCCTGCGCTCCGAGATTGGTTTTGTGTTTCAAAACTTTAATCTGTGGCCGCACATGAGCGTGCTCGACAACATCATCGAAGCCCCGCGCCGCGTGCTCGGCCAGAGCAAGGCCGAAGCCATCGAAGTGGCCGAAGCCCTGCTGGCCAAGGTCGGCATCGCCGACAAGCGCCACGCTTACCCTGCGCAGCTGTCCGGCGGCCAGCAACAGCGCGCGGCCATCGCCCGCACGCTGGCGATGCAGCCCAAGGTGATCCTGTTCGACGAGCCCACCTCCGCCCTTGACCCGGAAATGGTCCAGGAAGTACTTAATGTCATCCGCGCACTCGCCGAGGAAGGCCGCACCATGCTGCTCGTCACCCATGAGATGGGCTTCGCCCGTCAAGTCTCCAGCGAAGTGGTGTTCCTCCACCAGGGCCTGGTAGAGGAGCAAGGATCGCCGCAGCAGGTGTTCGAGAACCCGCTTTCGGCGCGCTGCAAACAATTCATGTCCAGCAACCGCTAACGGAGCTACCCGCATGCAGAACTACAAAAAGGTCTTCCTGGCCGCCGCCGTCACCCTGGCCTTCAGCGCCGGTGCCATGGCCGAGACCCTGAAGATGGGCATCGAGGCGGCTTACCCGCCGTTCAACAACAAGGACGCCAGCGGTAACGTGGTCGGCTTCGACAAGGACATCGGCGAAGCCCTCTGCGCCAAGATGAAGGTCGAGTGCAGCGTGGTCACCTCCGACTGGGACGGCATCATCCCGGCCCTGAACGCCAAGAAGTTCGACTTCCTGATCTCGTCGATGTCGATCACCGACGAACGCAAGCAGGCGGTGGACTTCACCGATCCGTACTACTCCAACAAGCTGCAGTTCATCGCGCCGAAGGACAAAGAGTTCAAGACCGACAAGGACTCCCTCAAAGGCAAAGTGATCGGCGCCCAGCGCGCGACCCTGGCCGGCACCTATATGGAAGACAACATGCCGGGCGTCGAGGTCAAGCTGTACGACACCCAGGAAAACGCCTACCTGGACCTGGCCTCCGGTCGCCTGGACGGCATCCTCGCCGACAAGTACGTCAACTACGAGTGGCTCAAGAGCGACGCCGGCAAGGCCTATGAATTCAAGGGCGACCCGGTGGAAGAAAGCGACAAGATCGGCATCGCCGTGCGCAAGAACGATCCGATCCGCGAGAAGCTGAACGCCGCGCTGAAGGAAATCGTCGCTGACGGCACCTACAAGAAGATCAACGACAAGTACTTCCCGTTCAGCATCTACTGATCCTGACCGGCCGGATCGGCGCCGCCTGCGAGCGGCGCCGGTCCCCGGCCTTGCCTGCCGCGATTTGAAAAGAATTCCATGATTATCGACCTCTACGGATTCGGCCCGGCGCTTGCCGCCGGCGCGCTGATGACCGTCAAACTGGCGCTCTCGGCCCTGTGCCTGGGGCTGGTGCTCGGCCTGCTCGGCGCCTTGGCCAAGACGTCCCCGTACAAGCCCCTGCAATGGCTGGGCAGCACCTACTCGACCCTGGTGCGCGGCGTCCCGGAACTGCTCTGGGTGCTGCTGATCTACTTCGGCACCGTCAACGCCATGCGTGCCCTGGGCGAATACTTCGGCAACCCGGAGCTTGAGCTCAGCGCCTTCGCCGCCGGCGTCATCGCCCTGGGCCTGTGCTTCGGCGCCTACGCCACGGAAGTGTTCCGCGGCGCGATCCTCGCCATCCCCAAGGGCCACCGTGAGGCCGGCGTGGCACTGGGCCTGTCGAAATGGCGGATCTTCACCAAGCTGATCATGCCGCAGATGTGGCGCATCGCCCTGCCGGGCCTGGGCAACCTGTTCATGATCCTGATGAAGGACACCGCGCTGGTGTCGGTGATCGGCCTGGAAGAAATCATGCGTCACGCGCAGATCGGCGTGACCGTCTCCAAACAGCCGTTCACCTTCTACATGGTGGCCGCGTTCATGTACCTGGGCCTGACGGTGCTGGCGATGATCGGCATGCATTTCCTGGAAAAACGCGCCGCACGCGGCTTCGCGAGGAGCGCTCAATGAACTGGGACGTCATCATCAAGTGGCTGCCGAAACTGGCCCAGGGCGCGACCCTGACCCTGGAGCTGGTGGCCATCGCCGTGATCGCCGGGCTGCTGCTGGCGATTCCGCTGGGCATCGCCCGCTCGTCGAAGCTGTGGTACGTGCGCGCTTTGCCCTACGCCTACATCTTCTTTTTCCGCGGCACGCCGCTTCTGGTTCAGCTGTTCCTGGTCTACTACGGCCTGGCGCAGTTCGACGTGATCCGCAACAGCTCGATGTGGCCGTACCTGCGCGATCCGTTCTGGTGCGCCACCGCCACCATGACCCTGCACACCGCCGCGTACATCGCCGAGATCCTGCGCGGCGCGATCCAGGCGATTCCGCCGGGCGAGATCGAGGCGGCGCGGGCCCTGGGCATGTCCAAGCCCAAGGCGCTGTTCTACATCATCCTGCCGCGCGCCGCGCGCATCGGCCTGCCGGCCTACAGCAACGAAGTGATCCTGATGCTCAAGGCCAGCGCCCTGGCCAGCACCGTGACCCTGCTGGAACTGACCGGCATGGCCCGCACGATCATCGCCCGCACCTACCTGCCGGTGGAGATCTTCTTCGCCGCCGGCGTGTTCTACCTGGTCATGGCCTACGTGCTGGTCCGCGGCTTCAAGCTGCTGGAACGCTGGCTGCGCGTCGATGCCTGCCAAGGGCGCTGACGCTGCCCACGTGCTGACGGGCGAGGCCCTCCTCGCCCGGTTCACGGCACTGGATGCCTTTCTCACCGCCCATCAGGCGCTGTGGAAACCCCGCCCGTTCACCCATCTGCACCTTCCTTGGGAAACCTCCCACCCGGAACTGGCCACCTGGCTACGCGGCCGGTCGCTGGACGATGCGGAAAACGCCCACAACCACCCTGCCGATCTGCTGAATGCGCCGGAGCCGTTCGCCTCCCTGGCCGCGCTGTCGCTTGAGTTGAGCGCGGTGGGCGAGTTGCCGGGGCATGCGCTGGAGGCGGCGGGCCATCGGCTCAACGTCGATGTGCCGGGGCGCAAGTGGCAGCAGATCGAAGCTTTCGCCAGTCGCCTGTCGTTTACCTCCAGGCCCGTGCATTGGCTGGACTGGTGTTCCGGCAAAGGGCATTTGGGGCGGCGCCTGCTGGGGGCCGAGCAGCAACTCACCTGCGTGGAATTTGATCCGCTGTTGGTCGCCAGCGGCCAGGCACTGAGCCAGCGTCATCATCTGCACGCCTTGCACATCGAACAGGACGTGCTGGCCGCCGACGCCGCAACCGTCCTCGACGCCCGCCACACCCCGGTGGCCCTGCACGCCTGCGGCGATCTGCATGTGCGGCTGATGCAACTGGCCAGCGCCGCCGGCTGCAAACACATGGCCATCGCGCCGTGCTGCTACAACCGGATCCGTCTGACCGAGTATCAGGCGTTGTCCTCGCCGGGTCTGCGATCCATCCTGCAGCTGTCGCTGGAAGACCTGGCGCTGCCCATGAGCGAAACCGTCACCGCCGGCGCACGCGTCCGCCGTCAGCGCGACACCTCCATGGCCCGTCGCCTGGGGTTCGACCTGTGGCAACGGCAGCTGCGTGGCGTCGATGAATACCTGCCCACCCCGTCCCTGCCCAGCGCCTGGCTGGACAAACCCTTCGCCGACTACTGCCGCGACCTCGCAGCGCTCAAAGAGTTATCCACAAGCGGCGAGGCGGACTGGCCGGCCCTGGAAGCGGCGGGATGGCAGCGGTTGGCCGAAGTTCGCAACCTGGAACTACTGCGCGGATTGTTCCGACGGCCGCTGGAGCTTTGGCTGAACCTGGACCGGGCACTTTTCCTCAGCGAGCAGGGTTACGCCGTGCGCCTCGGCACCTTCTGCGACACCCCGCTCACGCCCCGCAACTTCCTGCTGCTGGCCGAACGCACCTGACGCCACACAGCCTGTGGATAACTCTGTTGATGAATTGACCGTGGATCCAATATCCACGCCTGTTTCAGGGGCGAAACAGCACTGGTCATTTTTTGTTCACATGAACAAAAAACCTGTAAAACAGGGATTTGCGACCCAAATGAGAACCCGTCCACAAAACCCCGCCAGAACGCACGCCCTCTCTGCCGCGTTGTGCATAAGCCTCCAATCAAAAGGACATAAACGCCGAATCCCGGACGCCCGGAACAGGCAATTGCACCGGCCGGGCACCCTTGCTATACAAGGTCACTCCGTTCCGGTGGCGCACAGACCAATAAGAAAAACCTGACAGAAAGGAATCGACTTTGACGTTCATTTCCTACGCCGAGAATTTCGAAGACGTTCGCCTGTGGCGGGCCCTCAAGCATTGCGAAACCGGCTTCTACATCGACGTCGGCGCCAATGACCCGATCCAGGATTCCGTCACCAAATCCTTCTACGACCACGGCTGGCAAGGCATCAACATCGAGCCGGTGCAGGACTTCTACGACGCCCTGCGCCAACACCGCCCGCGAGACATCAACCTGCAATGCGTGGCCACCGACCAGCCGGGCGAACTGACCTTCTACAGCATCCCCGACACCGGCCTCTCCACCGCCGACCCCGCCGTCGCCCGGGCGCGCAAAGACCTCGGCATGGACGTGCGAACCCTCACCGTCAACGCCCGCACCCTGACGTCGATCTGCGAAGAACACGCCGCCGACCGGCCGATCCACTTCCTGAAAATCGACGTCGAAGGCCACGAAGAAACCGTCCTGCGCGGCATGGACTTCACCCGCTTCCGCCCCATGGTCATCCTCATCGAAACCCCATGGGAACGCGACCACACCTGGGAACACCTGGTGACCGGCGCGGGCTACCAAAACGTGCTGTTCGACGGCCTCAACAGCTACTTCCTGGCCAACGAACACCTGAACCTCAAACCCGCCTTCGACCTCCCGCCCTGCAACCTCGACGGCTTCCGCCTCTGCAAGGGCCACAAACTGGCCCACCCGCTCAACACCGACCTGGAAACCGCCCTGCAACGCGCCGAACACGCCGAAGCCCAACTGCACGCCCTGCAGAGCAGCCGCACCTGGCGCACTGTACAAAAACTGCGCAACCTCCTGCGCCGAGCCTGATCCGCCGCCCGCGCAAAAATAGTCAGAATTCAGGGGTTTACAGAACCCGCCCAACCGCTATAATCGTCGCCCACATGCCGGTATAGCTCAGTTGGTAGAGCAACTGACTTGTAATCAGTAGGTCCCGGGTTCGATTCCTGGTGCCGGCACCATATCCAGCTCCATAGCGTTCCACCGAATGCCTTGGAAGCCCCTAAAACCCGCCCTTTGGCGGGTTTTTTCGTTCCAGGACCCTCCGTCGGGATCCAGCAAAATACCCCATCCCCGGGGGTATTTTTAGGGTACAGCGTCTTGCCTGCATGGAGAACGTACCCTTATGCCACGCCTAGCCGTTCCTCTCAGCGACCTCAAATGCCGTACGGCGAAACCTCGCGAACGCGCCTACAAGCTATTCGACGGTGGCGGCATGTACCTCTTCGTGAAACCCAACGGCGTGAAAACGTGGCGATTGCGCTACTTCAAACCCAGCGGCAAGGAAGGCACGCTGATCATCGGCAACTACCCCATCATCTCGCTGGCCGTCGCGAGGACCAAGCGCGATGAAGCCAAGGCCCTGTTGATCGACAACATCGACCCGATGGAAGAGAAGAAGAAAGCGAAGCTAGCGGCTCAACGAGCTTCCCTGCTTTTTGAAACCGTCGCCCTGGAGTGGCACGCCGAAATGTCGCGGCGCTGGACGGAGGGACACGCCAAGACCGTCATGAGTCGGTTGCGCACCCACGTCTTTCCTCTGATCGGCCAACGCCCCATCGCTGAGCTTGATACCCATGATCTGCTTGAGGTCACTCTGCGTATCAAAGAGCGCGGCACCATGGACGTTGCCCTGCGCGTGCAGAATTATCTCTCCACGATCATGCGGGGCGCGAAGCGGGCGCGGCAGATCAGCCAGAATCCGGCGCTCGATCTGGCAGGCTCGATTCATGCCCCGCGCACCGTGCACCGCCCTGCCCTCTCACTCAACCGCCTCCCCGAACTACTAGAGCGGATCGACAACTACAACGGTCGTGAGCTAACCAAGCTGGCTGTAATGCTGACGCTGCACGTGTTCGTGCGTTCCAGCGAACTGCGCTTTGCGCGCTGGGATGAGTTCGACCTGCAAAGGGCGATGTGGGAAATCCCGGATACTCGCAAGCCAATCGATGGCGTGCGCAATTCCACCCGCGGCACCAAGATGAGCGGAGACATACAGATGGTGCCGCTCTCTCCCCAAGTCATTGCGATCCTTGAGCGGCTGCGCGGCTTGAGTCGCTTCTCCGAACTGGTGCTGCCCGGTGACCACAAATACTGGAAGCCAATGTCTGAGAACACGGTTAACCAGGTGCTGCGCAACGTTGGCTATGACACATCCAAGGAAGTATGCGGGCATGGATTCAGGACCATGGCCTGTAGCGCCTTGCTGGAGTCAGGGCTGTGGACAGACGCGGCTATTGAGCGGCAGATGAGCCACAAGGAACGCAATCGCGTGCGCGCCGCCTATATCCACAAGGCCGAATTTTTGGAGCAGCGTCGGCTGATCATGGCGTGGTGGAGCAATTACATCGATGCGAACAGATCGGGGCATGTCACTCCACATGAGTTCGCCCATCCAGCTGGAGACAACATCACTCCCTTGCCAAGTGGGCGTGGCGCATTCAATCGTCGATGAACCCTCCAGATCACCGCTGGCCGCTCTTTAATTCGGGTCCATCCAAACAGGGCTGCAAAGCCGCCCTGTTTGGATGGACCTCGCTTTGCAAAGCTAAAAGCCGACACAAATCCTTTGGATACCACTGATTTCCACCGGTGGATAATTTCATGCACAAGCCCAGAAGCCACGAAAATCAGGGCGTTGACCAAAGTTACCCACAGGCGTAGAACTGATCTTGCAACCGCTGCCTTAGGCAGCACCCCAGGTGACCCGAACCTTCAAGGTCACGCCGCTCTCGAGGTGGTTCTCCCCAAAGGCGATTCGCATCCGGCAGCTCGCCCGGTCACTACCCATGTGATGGATGCTCTTACACATATAGCGCTCGTGCGCCAGATACACCGTACCTCGCTGCCCTGCAGCAACCTATCCGCTTGGCCGAATCCTGCGCCAACCTGTGCCCGTCTCTTTTCCTGAAAAGAGACGGGCACTTCTACCACTGCTGCAGCCCTGATCGCACATGGCTTTGCGGCACTCCCCCTCGTGACAATCGGCGTGACAAACGCTGATGTCACCAGCAACGGCGCTGTAGATGATGGTGCCGCAGACCAAGGAATGGACTGCACCTGACTGACAGTCAGGCATGCCCCGGTCATCGCATTGCTGCTTGCACATGGCTCAGGATCTTCAGGCGCTGGTCTCGTCAG
The DNA here is from genome assembly GCF_002112745.1 of Pseudomonas sp. B7(2017). NCBI lineage: Bacteria > Pseudomonadati > Pseudomonadota > Gammaproteobacteria > Pseudomonadales > Pseudomonadaceae > Pseudomonas > Pseudomonas sp. B7(2017). Next base: position 60,082 of record NZ_NEIP01000009.1, read on the forward strand.
CCAGTGCTGCCTCCACCCGCCCACCGGTAACGGTGTTCAGGAGGCCAGATCATGAGATGCCCTTGCTCCCGGACGTAAGGAGCCGCCAGTCCCGCGTTAGAGGACATCCCCACAGGTCGCAGGGGCCTTGATCCCTGATAACACTCAACATTCTTGGCGGGATGACGTGGGGGGAAATGCGGTGGTAACCGTCAGAGGACGATAACAAGGCTTGAGAAATTTCTGCATTAAGCAGGATGAGGGCGCGGGCTTGAATTGGCCAGACGCATAATGGCATGCTGCCATACAAATAGATTCCTCCTCAAAACACACACGCCAAAGAATATGGATGTCAAAAAGAAATGGACTTAACACTCGAGAGCGATGAATTTCTCAATGGTTTTGATCATCTGGACTGCCATACAGTTAAGTCCAACACAATAGATTTGTTTTCACTAAAAATCAATGCCAACGAATTCAACTACACATCTCTACAAGAAAATCTGATAGACCCGCTTGTTAATTACTCGCTATCTCGGAAGGTAAGAACAGAATATCAAGGAAAGCCTGCAACTCTATCTAGAAAAGCACGAGAAAAATTTCTGGACTATTTGAGAAACAGAGGAGAGCTTGGCGAGCTATTGCTTTATTGTTTCTTAGAGTCACATCTGAAAGCACCTAAAATACTTTCGAAACTCGAACTTAAAACCTCCACAAGTCACTATGTAAATGGCGCCGACGGCGTACATTTCGCAAAACTAGACGACGGAAACTTTCAAATAATATTTGGCGAATCAAAAACAGAAGAAAGCCTAACCACAGCACTAAGCCATGCATTCAAGTCAATATTCGAATTTAAGAACGAAATCAATTCTTCAGGCGTAAGTAAAAGCGGACTACCCTATGAAAAGGGGTTAATCAGTGATCATCTAGAAAAAGAAACATTCAGCGATGCCGAAAAGAGTTTCATAAAAAGCATAATATATCCTAAACGAGACAACAAGTTCGAAGTAGACGACGCCTTTGGGATATTCATTGGATATGAAATTACTATTGAGGATGCCGATCGCTGGCTCCCTAATTCAGAATTCAGGAAGAAGACTCAGGATAAAATTAAGAAAGAAATTCAAGAGCGCCTTAGCCATATCGAGAAAAAAATCACCGAATACAAGCTATTTGGTCACAGATTTTATATCTATATCTTACCATTCACAGAGCTCTCTAAGACCAGAACAAAAATCCAGGAGGAGATTACAAAATGAGGTTCTTTGAAGAGCTATCAAACGAAGCACTCAATGACGAGTACTTTCGGGAATTGTTAGTTAAACTCGAAACTATTTCGGCACAAAATTTTTTCAAGATCCCTGTCGCCAACATCACATCAAAAGAGCTAACCGACTCCCTTCGTTTCGCAGACATACTTTCACGCTCAGAAAACCCTGACGCAAAAAACAAATCTTACAAAATAGTCAGCTTACTATCTGAATCGCATCAAAAAGACGAAACTTTTTTAACATTCGCAAAGCCAATACTTATCAGGCTAGGCAATTTCCCCGCCTTAAGCTATTTAGAAGATAGCTTGGGGGTAGATGTCAAATCACCACGAGAAGTGGTTTTTGAAAAGATCATCAAAGAAACATTTCACGCTATCCCGAATAGCAGTCACACGTTTACAGACTCACAGTATGAAATCTACGAGAGCCTCAAAAAAAACAACCATTTCAGCTTTTCCGGCCCTACATCTATCGGCAAGTCTTTTATCATCAAGGCCTTTATCCACCATTTAATACGTGAAAGCAACGGCAATGACAACATTGCCTTACTGGTTCCCACCAGGGCGCTTATAAATCAAGCAGAAAGCCAAATAAAGTCGGAGTTTTCGCAATACACTCAATACAAAGTACTTGCTCATCCGATAATCCCAAAAGCCTTGAAGAGAGAATCCAATAAATTTATATTCATTTTCACACCCGAACGCTTGATATCCTACTTATCAACCACCGACAACCCCAAAATCGACTACCTGTTTATTGACGAAGCGCACAAAATAGTATCTGAGAGCGATACGCGAAGCCCTCTTTATTACCACGCCATTCTTCAAGCCGAGAGAAAAAGCGTCAAGCTTTACTTTGCGTCCCCAAACATTCCAAATCCTGATATCTTTTTGCGTCTATTTGAGAAAAGCGCAGAAGAATCACTCTGCGTAAAAAGCTCTCCTGTTTCTCAGAATAGATACTTTTTAGATTTAGTTGAAAAGCGAGGAGTACTTTTATCCGACTCTGAAAGTGAGATAAATCTTTCCTTGGAATTTGATTCTAACGACTTAAACCACTGGATTAAAAAACTATCCAGCGGAGAAAAGAGCATTATATATTGCAACTCAAAATCTGATACTATCGAACTAGCCCTCCAATTTGCAGAAACGTTGCCAGCAAAAAACATCAAGGAAGTGAATGAAGTAATTACGCTCATCGAGCAGCATCTGCATAAAAAATACTATTTAGTCGATTGTTTGAAGAAAGGCGTAGCGTTCCACTTTGGTAATTTACCGCAGCGTATTAGAGAGCGGATAGAGTGGCTTTTTGAGTCTAAAAAGATTGACTACCTTTTTTGCACCTCCACGCTTCTAGAAGGGGTGAACCTCCCTGCCAAAAACATTTTCATATTGAGCAATGCTATTGGACTAACGAAATTTACGGATATTGACTTTTGGAATCTTTGTGGTCGCGCAGGCCGGCTCACAAAAGAGTTGTCTGGCAACATAATATGCACCCGCGCATTCAACAAAAAAAACCGATGGGATAAGCCTGAAACAGACCTGAATGTGGTCAAACAAAAGAAAATAAAGAAGCTTGAACCGCAGATAATTTCTGGGAAAGGGAATTTTTACAAAAATCTTGAATCCGCCTTGAACGGAAAAGAATTTACCAAGAAAAAACCCTCTGCAAATCAAGTAAGCATCTGGAAGCACTATGCGAACATTGCGCTAATCCATGAGGTGCGCGGTGATGACTCAGTCCTCAGATCAAGTTTAATAAACAGTAGCAATACGGGACAAGCCACATTAAAAGCAAAAACTGCATCTATTGTCGTGCCGCAGAAAATTCTAGAGTCATGCTCAGGAATAAAACCTGAGTACCAAAATGAAATATACAAGAACGCTAGAGCCAGTACATCTATATTGCCTGAAGAAATCACATACGAGACAGCTCTGGCCGCATTAAGATCGCTAAGCAATTTTTATCGTTGGCCAGACGAGGAATCTTCGGGAAAATCACCTTTGTATACCTCTGCCGACGTTCTAAAATATTATGCCGTGTTAATTTCAGGCTGGGCAAATACCAAACCTCTTCATTTGATGATTCAAACTGCCCTAGACCATTATGAAACCAAGGGCGAAATCTGGATCACAAACGAAACCATCCCTTTCGATAAAAACAACAAAAAACACTTAAATGTCGTTATCAACAACCTAATATCAGACATCGACAACTTCATACGCTTCAAAATCAGAAGCTACTTTGAAAACTACAACCTGCTTATAAACTCAAGCCTTGGCGATACTGCTGAAGTCCCCAACTGGGCTGAGTATCTTGAATACGGCACTACTGACTACAGAGTAATCGAACTACAAAACTACGGAATACCTCGCCATCTCGCACTGTATTTGATTGAAAACCACGAAAGCTCAATGAACTTTGACGACAGCAATAAAGCACCTTTCGAAAAGAAAAAATTGCTTGAACTCATGGACAAAGAAAGCGACGAATTTAGAGAGCTAAGCGAGCTAGAGCTATACTACTAACATCGTTAAATGGAGAATCACTGTGTCCATACTAAACAATGCAATTGAGTCAATTCAAGTTGGAATGGAGGATTTCCATAGCGATGATCCCCGCCGGGTGCAGTCTGCCATACGAAACTTGTACGCAGGAATCCTTCTGCTATTCAAATACAAGCTTCAGCAGCTTAGTCCTGAAGGCTCTGACGAAGTCCTGTTAAAAACCAAAATAATCCCTACAATCAATCCCACCACTGGTATTGTGGCATGGGTTGGCAAGGGGAAGAAAACAGTAGAAGTTCACGACATCACTGAACGACTCACAGCACTAGGCATTACGAACATCGAGTGGAATCGCCTTAGCACTTTACAAAGCATCCGCAACAATATCGAGCATTACTTTAGCACTTTACCCGCTGAGCGCATGAAGGAAGCGGTAGCAAACTCGCTTCATTTAATCATTCAATTTTGCGAGCCGTACTTGGGTCAGCAACCGGTTGATATTTTAGGTCAAGAGTGCTGGGAATTAATGCTAAATGAAGCGACAATATATGACGCCGAGCTACAATCATGCCGAGGTAATTTAGAAAGTGTTAACTGGCCATTCCCCGAAGTTGGTGAATCAATTCCTAAGATGAGATGCCCAGAATGTGACTCTGAGCTACTAAGAGTTACAAATACTCAGGCAATCCGTGAGGATATTAATTTCCTGTGCAGTAGCTGTCAGGAAGAGTTTACGTATCCACAGATAGTAGGCCCGGCAATTAGTGAAGCGATGGCTGGTAGAAATCATTGGCGAGTTAAGGATGGAGACCAAGCTGTCACTGGCGATTGCCCAGAATGTGGAGAAGATACATTTCTTCTAGACCATAACGAGTGCGCCTCTTGTTTTTATGAACTGGAATATACCGAGTGCGAATGGTGTGGCGAGAGTTTAGGTTTGGAAGATCAATACTTGGAGGGCACTTGTGGCTATTGCCAGAATAGATACGACAGAATAATGGCTGAGTGAGATTTAACATAACCCCACTAAAACGTCCGAGTTCGATTCCACTGAGAGCCATAAATAGCTGAATGATTTATAGTCACCTTTTGAGGTACATCAAATTTTCCACCGAATTCCAGATCTGCGAAAAAACTGGCGTCGCCGACCAGGACCGTTCGTCTGGTGCCGCACCATACACAGTGAAGCCCCTGCAGAGATGCAGGGGCTTTGTTGTTTCTGGGGGTTGGGAAATTTTTCTGTTGTGGATGGTTGTTGTGCTGACTGTCTATGCCCTTGCTCTCCTTTCCAATCTTGAGCTACAGCACTGGACAACAGATCTGTCACCCTTTCCCGGCCATCCCTCAACGCACACCGCCTGAGTTTGGCTCCATCCGCCTATATGCTCACGCGAATGCCTACGGATAGTCATAGGAAAATAGTCAAACAAATCAAAAATAAAATTCAATAAAAATAACAACTTATAAAACTTTTCGACTTGTGATGCCGCACCATACACAGTGAAGCCCCTGCAGAGATGCAGAGGCTTTGTTGCTTCTAGAGTTTCGAACACTCTCCTATCGTGGAAAGCCAATGCACTGACAGTTTTGACCCCAACTCTACTGTCCACTTTCGAACTACAGCACCGAAAAACAGATCGACCACTTTCTCTTTAATTTTCAATAAGTTATGCCATTAAAGCTATGGCTGTAGATCATTAGATAGGAATAGTAGGCCAAAACTGGTTAAGGTCAAAAACTGAACTACGCTGCCACTAGAGATTATCGTGTAGCTCGGCTTTCGCGACAGGCTTAAGGGTGATAGCTATCTAGAACATCTAACCAGATAGAATCGAAACGGAATAATCTGCCCCCCTCAGAACTGAAACAAAAATTCCTTGATATCATCCAAAAAAATGGCATATTGCCACTCATGCATGCCGATACCCCCTAACCGCCTCAACACAAGGATGAAAAAATGGCGACTTATTTTGAAGATACCATTTCAAAAATCTATGGAGACAAAGACGACTTCATAATAATAGGTCTGACTGGGCAAACCGGCAGCGGATGTTCAACCGTAGCAAGTATTCTTTCAAAAAAGCAAGAGCACATAAAGCACTCGTTATACAAAGGAAATGCTCCAGAGAACAACCACCAAAGAAAACAAAAAATAATATACAAATGCTTTGAAAAAACCTGGACTCCTTTCATCTCAATACAAGCCAGCTCAATTTTAACATTACTTCTCAGCGAAAAGAGAATTGAAGATGTTGCTCGCTTCGCAGGAGGAGTAGCCGGACTTACTGATGAGCTACAAAAGACAATCGTAGAAACAATCAAAACAATAAAAGACTCACACAACAACTTAAACCACCAAGATATTGATGCACTGAGATCCTTCTATACCGAGTTCCTACCAACTCAAAACAACGAGTTAAAAAACAAAATCGGTGGAGCTGGGTATGTATCTCTTTTCCAAACTATCGGCAACAACGTCAGAAACTCTGGAGATCCAACCTCAGACGAGGTAATTGGGGGAAACTTCTTTTCTCTAGCCGATCGCATCAACAAAATAATCAAGGCCATACGAAAAGCTAGAAATAAAGGTGAAAGGACGTTCATCGTCATAGACGCCATCCGAAATCCATTCGAGGCAATCTACTTCCAAGATAGATACTCTTCGTTTTATTTGATGGCTGTTTCCTGTGAGGACGATCAACGTAAAGCAAGACTCAGAGGGCTGGGGTATACAGATAGCCAAATCAAAGCAATGGACGACGAAGAGTATGGCGACAGAAAGCTCACCGAAAAATCCACTTACATAAAACAGGACATCCAGGCCTGCTTACAACGTTCCGATCTTTATGTGAGCAACCCTAACTCAAGCAACACCGTCTCACACTTTAGTTCACTAGCAAATCAAATTTTAACTTTCGTTTGCTTGATGGTTCGCCCGGGGCTAGTAACACCCACGCCATTAGAAAGATGCATGCAAATAGCTTACACCGCGAAACTTAACTCAGGCTGTATTTCTAGACAAGTCGGAGCCGTGGTGACGGATAAAAACTTTTCAGTTCAATCCGTAGGATGGAATGACACTCCCTTTGGACAGGTACCTTGTAGTTTGAGAAGCAGATTCGACTTAGTCAACGGCAACGACCAAGAAGCGTACTCCGAATATGAAAAAACCGACATCAAATACATCACTAGATTCACTGAAGAGAGCAAGAAATACCAAAAAATAGAAAACACCGGAAGAAATATCTCGTACTGTTTTAAAAGCGAGTACAATGATTTAATCGGCGAAAAAAACCAAGTACACACGCGCTCGTTACACGCAGAAGAGAATGCATTTTTACAATTATCGAAATATGGCGGCAGAGGTATAGAACATGGAAAACTTTTTACCACTGCAAGCCCTTGTGAACTTTGCGCAAAAAAAGCATATCAACTCGGCGTAAAGGAAATATATTACATCGACCCATACCCAGGAATTGCAATGAGCCATATACTCATGGGAGGAACCAACAATCCAGAATTAATTCTTTTTTCAGGCGCGATTGGAAAAGCATTTCACAACCTATACTCATCCAAAATGCCTTATAAAGACGAACTGAACGCTTTAGCACTTTAAAAAACCACAACACCACCAACCAGACACAATTACATTAATACATCCAACACATAATATTTTTGCAGGGGCCAAGTTAGTTTGGCACTCACTTGGCCCCAACCCTCCTGGCTCTATAATAAAAAGTCGCACCTCCCACGTTACGACATCCATTGAGCCAAAATTTGTAGACCACCATACAACTCACAACACTGAATAAAATATACTCTCAATCCAATTTGGCGTGATTAAACCAAACAAAACGTTACATCCTCTCCTCAAAAACTGACGCAGAACATTTTACCAGCATGAAATTGCCCCTCATAATTTACTATATATTTTATTTCTAAACCCGTAAAAACCTTGTTAGGCCATAACTTCCACATCCACCCTCAGATAGCTTTTGTTGCTTTTTTGGACAGAAACTCCAAGGTCTGACTTGCTGTTCCTTAACTTCCCTCTGAACCTCCCCTTCAAAAGCTCGGCGATCAAAGGCCACAGATATCACCTCGCTAACACCAGCACTTCGCCACGATTGCGCTCCCCCCGCCCCCAAGCTACCGTCAACCCCGTCGCCACCAATCCAGCGACCGGGCCTGATAACCCGAGTAAGATGCAGGCGCCCCCAGCGCCCCAACCCACGTTTGCCGGCGCTTTTTCATGCCCGCAACTCCGTGTAATGGCGGCTGTGCGTGGGAGACCTTCGGGTCTGCCGGGTTCCTGTATCTCCGGTTTATCAGCCTACGCATAGCTGCCACCCATTCGCCTGATAACGAATTGGCAGCCCTCATTTGATACAGGGAGTTTCACAAATGAATGCCATCAATCCGTCCAAGCTCCACACACCGGTCATCGCTCTCCACCGCCCAGCGAACGGTAGGTGAAGCCCAATGACCTACCCTCAAGACCTGAAAACCCTCGGCCTCACCCACTTCTCCTTCCACTCGAACCACGCGCTGTTCCGCACCAACGCCGGCGTCCCGGTCACTACCGCCCTCTCCCATGCCTCGCAGCTCCTCCACATATCCCGATTGCTGATCGCCGACACCTCCGCCGCGCGTGATCCCGACCTACGTTCCTGTGCCTCGCAGTATTTGCAGGAGTTGAGCAAGGCCTTGATCGACGACGCAGTGAAAGTCCTGGATTCGCCGAAGCCCAAACCCTGAACCGCGTCCATAAAAAAGCCCTCGCATCTCTGCGAGGGCTTTGTGTTTCAACCGCACTCAGTGCCCGGCGCTCTGCCCGCCATCCACATGCAGAATCTCGCCGGTCACGAAGCCCGCGTTGTCGAGGTAGACCACCGCCTGCGCGATGTCCTCGATTTCGCCCATGTGCCCGACCGGGTGCAGGCTGCCCAGCGCCGCGTGGGTTTCTTCGCCGTGCATCGGGGTCTTGATGATGCCTGGCGATACGGCGTTCACGCGGATGCCGCGTTTGGCGTATTCGATGGCCAGGGATTTGGTCGCGGCGTTGAGGCCGCCCTTGGTCAGTGAGGCGAGAACCGAAGGGACGCCGTCGATGGCGTGGTCGACGAGGCTGGTGGTGATGTTGACCACGTGGCCCTTGCCCTGTTTTTCCATTTCGGCGATGGCCAGTTGGGTGATGTAGAAGAAGCCGTTGAGGTTGACCGACAGCACCGCCGCGTAGTCTTGCGGGGTGTAGGCGGTGAACGGTTTGGCGACGAAGATGCCGGCGTTATTGACCAAGGTGTCGATGCGGCCGAAGCGGGCCACGCCTTCGCTGATCACGCGCTGGGCGGTGGCGGGGTCGCCGATGTCGCCGGCGATGGTCAGGATCTGCGGGTCGTTCGACGGTTTGATCGAGCGCGAGGTGGCGACGATGTTGTAGCCCAGTTCGCGGAAGGCCTTGACCATGCCTTCGCCCAGACCTTGGGATGCACCGGTGATGACGACGGTTTTTTTCGAGCTGCTCATGATGGATTCCTCAATGATAAAGACGGTGTTCAATCAGGCCTTGGCCAGTTGTTTAAGCATCTGTTCGTAGTACTCGACCGATTGCGAACCGGACACCAGGTGCGTGCCGTTCAGAATCAGCGCCGGCACCGAGTTGATGCCGTGTTGCCGGTAAAACGTTTCGAGCTGGCGCACTTCGCTGGCGAACTCGTCGTTGGCCAGCACCTTGCGGGCCCGGGCCGCATCCAGTCCCGCTTCGGCGGCCAGTTGCACCAGGGTCGGCCGGTCGCTCGGGTCGGCACCGTCGCGGAAGTAGGCGCGCAGCAGGATCTTCTTCAGCGCGATCTGCCGCCCTTCCTGCGCCGCCCACATCAGCAGGCGGTGGGCGTCGAAGGTGTTGTAGAAGTGCGTGCGCTTCTCCAGGTCGAACTCGAAGCCGATGGCCTGGCCGCGTTCGATCTGCATCCGTTTGCCGGCGACGATGTCGGCGGCGCTGCGCCCGTACTTGCGCATCAGGTGCTGCTCCGCCGGTTCGCCTTCGGCGGGCATGTCCGGGTTCAGTTCGAAGGGCTTGTAGGTCAGCTCCACCGAGACTTCGCCGGCCAGGTTGGCGATGGCCTGCTCCAGCGCCGTCGCCCCGAGGGCGCACCAGGGGCACACCACGTCGGAGACGAAATCGATGGTCACGGTCGGGGTCATGACTGGCCCCGTTCCGCCAGCTGTCGGCGGTACTCGGTGGTGGTGATGCCGGCGTAGCCCCAGTTATCGGTGTCGACTTCCTCGATCACGATGTGGGTCAGATCCGGGCGTTTATTGAGGACGCGTTCCAGGGTTTCCGTGATTTCGGCGATCACCTGGGCCTTCTGTTCGGCGGTGACGCCGTCGCGGGTGATGCGGACGCTGACGAATGGCATGACGACTCTCCCAGTGACCTGGCCTCGGGATGGGGTCAGGTGTTGGAGCTCAATTTAGGCGTGCGGCGGGAGGGGAAAAAGTAGGGATGGGGTACTTCATTTGTGAGGTGGTGTAATCAATTCGGCGCAAACCGCCAAGCCTTCTTCATGCCGCTACTTAGTGCGTTTTCGTCGGCCCTGCTTTCTTTGCCCTTCATCCATGGAGTCGAAACGTCGACCTATCTCTCTAGCTTCCCGTATGGCCCGGGCGGCCTTCGGGGAAGGTTTTCGCGTTTCGAACGGTAGGTTCTGAGTCGTAACGACTTTAATGAGAAACAAACGAACTGCATCTGCGAGGGTAAGCCCGTGAGCGTCCAAAACCTTGCTGGCTTCTGCCTCCAAATCGGCGAATCTCAACTGAACATCCAAGGCAATCACCTGTATCTGCTATTTACTGATACGAACGGAACCTATTAGAGGTGCTGACAGAGACCGACGCCATCAGCGCAATTGCAGCTTTCCATAGGAATTTTCCGTAATGATCGCAAGTAAAGGAGAATCTCTCCTCTCATCCCCTTCTCTCAGAATAACCACTCTCCCATGACTGATTCGGGTACTTTTTTGACCCCAATCACCCCCACGTCATCAAAAACCCCGATCCTCTGTCAGCCTCCAGCCATCGGCGGGGGCATCAATTCGCTACTAATTGCGCGACAACTATGCTCAGGTACAGGAATATAGCCGGCAGATGGCGCCGGACCGGCGGAAACGTACACAACAATACCCAGCCCACATCAGAGGGCATTACCCATGGATAGCAGAACCTTACGCAACCTCATGCGCATCGTGCAGACCGGCTCGTTGTCGGCCGCAGCCGAGCATTCGTGCCTGACCGTGCAGGCGTTGGCCGCGCAGTTGAACAAGGTCGAAGAACAGTTCGGTTTCCGCTTGTTTCGCCGATCCAACAAAGGGCTGACGCTGACGCCGCAAGGCACCGAGCTCACGCCTTACATGGACCGGGTGCTGATCGCCACGCGCCAGATGGAAGAGAAAGTCGAAACGCTGAAGGCGCCGGGCCAGCGCACCCTGAAGGTGGCGTTGAACAACACGCTGGCGCCGGACTTCAACCGGCGGATGATCGGACGCCTGATCGAGGTGTTTCCCGATTACCAGATGGAATTCAGCTACGCCGAGTCGATGGAAAACCTCAGCAAGCTGAAGAACGAGGACTTCGACCTGGCGGTGCTGATCGGCCCGCAGCGGCCGGGCCTGCCGAGCCTTGTCTTGCCGGACGTGCAGGTGCAGGTGGTCGGCGCCCATTGCGGGCAGGAGAATGATCCACTGACGTTGTTGGGCAACAAGTTTCAGGTGCGTCCTGCAGAAGATTGTCCGTATTCCCACAGCTTCTTGCGTTTTCTCGACGCGGGGCTGGGCAATCAGGAGAACGGCCAGCGCATGGTCTATTCATGCAGCGAAACCCTGACCCTGTCGCTGATCACCCAGATGGACGGCGTCGGCATGGTCTCGCGCGAGGCCGCGCAGAAGAACGGCCTGACGATTTTCCCCGGGTTCGAGGATTTCCTCGAAGTACGCCTGGCGGTGAACAACCCGGACCTGTCCGGCCAGGCGCTGAACGAGGTGGTCGATCTGCCGCTACATGAACGAGCCGAGCGCAATGTACGCAGCCGTCCCAACCGCCACACTGAGAAAGAGGTTTTTGCTGAAATACGCACATAACAACGTCGGAATCGCGGCATAGAATTCCGGGCGGTCGAGCTGTATGCGCTGATCCTTGATCAACAAGGGAGTCAGGCTGATCGCAGCGACGATCGCCACCGGCAGGTACTCCAGCGCTCGCGCCACGAAGGGCGGCCAGTGCTCGGTGTTGACCTGCAACGGCAGCGCCCGCGGCAGGAAGGTCACGGCCATCATCAGCGCCACCACCAGCATCAGGAACGTTTGGTCAGGCATACACCCACCCCGCAACCCACAAACGTGGCGATGAAAACGTTGAACGGCGAAGTGCCCACCAGGCTCAGTGCACCCATGCACAGCACGGCGCCCAGGGCGGCGACGAGTTTTTTCCGGGTGTTGCACAGCGAGACCAGCACGTAGAGCATCATCGCGGTCAGGGCGTAGTCGAGCTGGTACTTGATCAGGTGCGCCGCGTATTGCGCGCAGACCGCCCCGAGCAACCCGCCGAGCACCCAAGAGGTGTGGCAGAACAGGTTGAAGCCGATCAGGTAACGCACGTTCACCGGTGCGCCGTTGCCCAGTTTCACGCTGTGGAAGGCGAACGATTCGTCGGTCAGCCCGCCGGCGTAGCACCAGCGCTCCATGCGGCTCAGGCCCAGCGCGCGCAAGGCCTTGGCCATGTACACCGACATCAGCATATGCCGCGCGTTGATCAGGAAAGTGGTCAGCACGATGGTGGTCAGCGACGCCCCGCTGCTGATCAGCGCCAGCGCCGCGAATTGCGAAGCACCGGCATACACGAACAGGCACATCGCTACCGGCAGCCACAGCGGCAGCCCGGCGTTGACCGCCATCAGCCCGAACACGAACGACACCGTGAAGTAGCCGGCCACCACCGGGCTGGCTTCGGCGAACGTGCGCGACGGCTGACGGTCGGCCATCAGCGGCGCACTGCCGGACGTTTCATTCATAGATCCCTCTCGTAAGTCCGTTCGCCGTGAGGTTCGCAAAAACCCTGGGCCGTCCAAAAACGCTTGCCCGCGAGGTTAGCATCGTCGACGAACAGAAACATCCGCAGCACGCCGACCCGCTTCATGTCGGACGACGCCGCCTCCACCAGCCGCTGGCCGACGCCTTGGCTGCGGTAGCGCAGGCTGACCGCCAAGTGGTTGATGGTGCCGCGGCTGCCGAGCATGCCGCCGAGCACCGCGCCGACGATCTCGCCTTCGACGTCGAAGGCGAGATAAGCCGTGGTGGTCTTCTGGATCAGCACGCCGCGCAGGCACTTGGCGTCCTGCCACTCGCAGAAGGACACTTCGTCGAACTGGCGGAAGAAGCGCTCCATGCGCTGCGCATCCTTGGCGGTGGCGCGTCGCAGCACCACCGGCGTCGAGCATTCGACGCCGTCGATTGGGGTGATCTGATTAGCGAACAATGTCGAAAGCGGTCCCGGGCCGCGAGAAGGAAATCGCCAGAATCTGCCGGTAAGCCATGGCGCTCGAATGGGTGTTGCGCGCCGGTGTCACGTAGTGGCGCATGTCACGGTCGAGGAAGTACGTGGTGTCGAGAATTTCCTGGTAGGTGGTCGACGCCAGTTGATGCTCATGGATGTCGTACAGACGGCTTTCGGCGCCATCGACGTTGTTGCGGCCCCAGAAGTGCACGCCACTGAACGGGTAGCCGTCGCAGTGGATGCCTTCCGGCGTGATCTCCAGTTGCTTGCCAGGCTTGATCTCGATGCGGATCTGGTGGATCTGGCACTGCCAGATTTCCTCGTGCAGCTCTTCCGGCAGCACGTTCTTGTACACCTCGAAATCGGTGTCGATCAGGCTGCGCATCACAGGCGAAGTGATGACTTCATCGGAGAAGTCCTGGAAGTGCCGCACCACGCCGCCCACGTAACTGTTGTTGGCCTTGGACTGCACATACGCGCGGTGTTCCAGCTGACGCAGTTCACGGGTCTTGGGGTTGTATTCGAAGTCGCTGTAGCGACGGTAGCGCATGCCCGCGTCGGCCTGACCGTAATAACTGTCAGGTTCCATGTTTTCCCAACTTTTGGTCAGTCTGACGAAGTCGGCGAAATGACCGTAGAGATTGAAGTCACCACCCTGGACGTTGACATACTTGTCGCGCCGTAGCGATTCGCCCACTTCTCTGTTCAAAACGATCATTACCAAATTCTCCGTTGCATTGAACGCCCTAATCTAGAGGGTGGAGAATTTGCGTCCATGAGAAAGAATTTCAGGCATTTGAAGCCCTGTTTGAAACGGCTTTTGAAGCACCTTCAAATGCAGTTTGAAGGGGTCGAAAAGCGTCTTTTTCGCCTTTTTCATCAAAAACGGGCCGAAAAAAAACCCCGAACCGATCGGGGTTTTTTCCATGTCTGCAGCTTAAGCGATCATCAGAAGATGTTGATCGGGTAATCCACGAACACACGCACTTCGTTGCCGCTGACGTTGTACTCGCTGGACTTCTGCGACACGCGCAGGATCGAGCTGCGCAGTTTCACGCTGAGGTCCTTGGCCGGACCGCTCTGCACCACGTACTTGAACTGGTTGAAGATTTCGCGCTCGGTGCCGCCTTCGCTGGTGGAGGTGGTGATGTTGTCGCCACGCACGTACGCGAAGTTGTAGCTCAGGCCCGGCACGCCGAAGGCGCCGAAGTCCAGGCCGTAGCCCAGCTGCCAGCTGCGTTCGTCTTCAGCGTTGAAGTCCGACCAGTAGGAGTTGGCCAGGTAGATGGTGTTGCCGCCGTCGCCGACGCGGCCTTGGCCTTTCTGGTAGCCGCCGTAGGCGTAGCCCAGGTTGCTGTCGCCGGTGGAGCGCTGGTGCGCCACGGTGAACGAGTGCGGGCCGGTGGCGAAGGTCGCCGCCAGGCTCCAGATCTTGTTGTCGTCGCCGGTCGCGCCGCTTTCGCGGACGTAGGAGTCGTCCAGCTTGGTGCGGTAGCCGTTGAAGTCGAAGGTCAGGGACTGATCCTTGTCGATCGGCAGCACGTAGTTGGCGTTGATGTACTGCTTCTTCAGCACGTCTTCGACGTCGGAAGCGTACAGCGCACCCTTGAAGCGCTCGGTGAACTGGTAGCTGCCGCCCAACACGTTGATCGACTTCAGGCCGCCGCTGTCACGGCCTTCGGCGCTCTTGCGCGATTCGGCGGTGAAACGGCCGGCGTTCAGTTCCAGGCCTTTGATCTCCTTGGAGGTGATCAGGGTGCCGGTGTAGCTTTCCGGCAGCAGGCGCGAGTTGTCGTAGTTCAGCACCGGCAGGGCCGGCATCTGGTCACCGTAGGTCAGCACGGTGTTGGACAGACGGAATTTCACCGCCGCGCCGCCCTTGGACAGGTCGTCGGCCGCGTTGCCGCTGTCGCCTTGCTTGAAGAAGTCGATGCCGCCGGCGCCGCTGCGGCCCTTGCCGCCGTCCAGACGCAGCGCGTACAGACCGAAGGCGTCCACACCCACACCGATGGTGCCTTGGGTGAAGCCGGACGAGAACGTGCCGATGGCCGCTTGGCCCCACTCGGCCTTGTCTTTGTTGCCGTCTTTGTAGTCACGGTTGATGTAGGCATTGCGCAGCAGCACTTTGAGGCTGCTGTCTTCAACAAAACCCTTGGACTCGGCCTGGTCGTTAGCCATGGCCGAAGTGGCGCTCAACATCCCCAATGCGATCAGACTGATCCGCTTGTTCAACATTTTGTTTTCCTTATTACGGGTTGAAACGCGCTGTGTCGAACGGCTGAAACGGCGCTATCGCACTCTTTTTTCATCCCGGAACAAAAAGGCCCGCCCACGGCAAAGCCGTAGCGGGCCTTCTTATTGTTCTTGAGTCATGGCGGTTGGCCACAGGCGTTGGGCCGAATCGTAGCCGCGCCCTGAACAATGTGTCAATTTCAAGAATCGTCTGTAAATAGGCAAAAATCGTCTAAAAAACGTAATTTTTGTGATAGCGGCGTGCACGGAAATGACAGCGATCAGGGATTCCCTGATGCGCTCAAGCGCAGCCGTCGAGCCCGCAGACCGGCAAGGCCTGCGCAGGTGCAGCACTCGGCAGGCACTCGCCCAGCCATTGGGCGAAGGCCTGCGGCTTGCCCACCCACGGGCCGATATCGAACAGGGTGAACTGCCCGTCCTGCTCCAGCGCGAAGGTCGGGAAGCCGTTGCCGTGCAGCGTCGCCAGCAGTGCGCGGCTTTCCTTTATATGGCGCGCGGTATCGGCGGACGCGAAAGCCGCCCGGAAAGCGGCCGGGTCGTAACCCAGCTCAGCCGCCAGTTCCATCAGCACGGCCTCATCGGCGATCCGCCGGCCTTCCACGTAATGGGCGGTCTGCAGGCGGCCGAGCAGCGTCAGCCCGCGCCCGTCCAATTGTTCGGCGGCCATCACCGCGGCGATCGGCGGGGCGGAGTCGAAGACCGCCGTGTGATCGCGCAGCAGCCCCTCGAAATACGCCTCGCCGAACGGCTGGCCGGTGTACTCGGCGATGCGCCGGTCGTGAGGCATGACGTAATTGCGCAGCTGCGGCGAAACATTCTGGCGATTGGCGCCGGTCATCATGCCGCCGCCGTGGGGCACCACCGGCAGCACCTGCTGCGCGGCCTGAACCAGGGGTTCGGCGCCGTAGCACCAGCCACAGAGCGGGTCGTAAATGTAGTGAAGGATCATCGGAAACTCCGGCATCAAAGGTGGGAAAAATCGATGGCGGCAGATTAGTACTCCAGCGGTTGTCGAAAAACGCCGGAATCGCGTTCAGTCTGTTGCCTGAATCGGTCGAATGGCGGGCGGAACGGGTTTGTATCAATCCCGAAATAAATTGAAACAATCAATCAAAGGAACTTATTAACGAATCATTAACGGAGGCAAATGCAAAGCATTACCATTCACGCGCTCAGATTCCTCCACCCTTTCGGATGCGCTTTTCAATGCCTGCCCCGTTCCGTCTCACGCCCGTCACCCTCGGGCTTTCCGCCGTCCTGTCCTCCGGTTTCGCCTACTGCGCGACCGAATTGCCCGCCACGTCGATCAGCGCCGAATCGCAAGTCGACGACCCGCGCGTGAAAGTCAGCAGCACCGCCACCCGCACCGCCACGCCCGTGCGCTACGTGCCCCAGGCGATCGACTCGGTCAAGACCGCCAACGTCGCCGACTACGGCACCAACGACCTGGGCGACGCCCTGAGCGGCATCCCCAACGTCAGCAACGGCGGCGACACCCGGTTCGACAGCCTGCGCATCCGCGGCTTCGACGCCAGCAACGACTTCTACCTGGACGGCATCCGCGACGACAGCCAGTACAAGCGCGACCTGCACAACATCGAACGCGTCGAAGTGCTCAAGGGCCCGGCCGCCGTGCTCTACGGCCGCGGCAGCCAGGGCGGGATCGTCAACCGGGTGAGCAAGGCGCCGGAAGCCGGCCGCCGCTCGACCATCGAGGCCCAGGGCGGCAGCGAGGATCTGCGCAGCCTGTACGCCGACCTCAGCACCGACCCGAGCGAGAACATCAGCCTGCGCCTGAACATGAGCAACATGGACGAAAACAGCTTCCGCGACGGCGTCAGCGGCAACCGCCAGCTGTTCGCCCCGTCGATGAGCTGGCAACTCACGCCGGATCTGAACTGGCTGGTGCAGTACGAATACAGCCGCTACAACCGCACCCCCGACCGCGGCATCCCGGGCATCAACGGGCGCCCGGCGGACGTCGGCCGGGACACCACCTACGGCAACGACCACGACTTCATCGACGACAAGACGCAATCCTTGCGCTCACGCCTGAGCTACGAACTGAGCGACGACTGGCAACTGCGCCACACCCTCGGCGTGTTCAAGCTCGACAGCGACTTCGACAACACCTACCTCACCGGCTTCGACAAGAAGACCAACAAGGTCACTCGCCAGCACTGGCAGCAGGACCTGACCACCCGCAACATCTACAACAACCTTGAGCTGGAAGGCGGCTTCGAAACCTTCGGCCTCGAGCACCGCCTGCTCACCGGGCTCGAGACCGGCAGCCAGCGCCGCGACCCGACGCTGTACAACGCCGCCACTTCCGGACGCGGCAGTTCGCCGGTGCCGGGCCTGGACCTGTACAACCCTGACCGCGACCTGCGCCACACCGGGCGCATGCAGGTCTCGAGCAGCAGCCACACCGAAGTCGAAAGCCGCGCCGTGTACGTGCAGGACCAGCTGCGCCTGAACGATCAATGGCAACTGCTGGCCGGCCTGCGCTACGACACCTTCGACATCGAGTCCACCAACAAGCTGCGCAACATTTCCGAAGACCGCGACAGCCACAGCACCAGCCCGCGTTTCGGCGTGGTCTGGACGCCTTTGCAGAACCACTCGTTCTACGCCTCGTGGACCAAGACCTTCTCGCCGGTCGGCGGCGGCCTGATCGGCATCACACCGGGCGCGTCGGGCAACGGCAACGACCTGAGCCCGGAGCTGACCAAGCAGAAGGAAATCGGGGTCAAGAGCGACTGGCTCGACGACCGCCTGAGCACCACCCTGGCGGTCTACGAGCTTGAGCTCTACAACCGCCGCACCACCGACCCGAACGACCCGACCCTGACCGTGCTCAGCGGCCTGCAGCGCTCGCGCGGGATCGAGCTGACCGGCACCGGCAAGATCACCGGCAACTGGTACGTGCGCGGCGGCGTCGGCGTGCAGGACGCGACCATCGAGAAGGACAACAACGGCCTGGAAGGCAACCGCGTGAACAACGTCGCCAAGCGCAACGGCAGCCTGTTCCTGACCTGGAAACCGGAGCTGGGCTGGTACGCCGAAACCGGCCTGACCCTGGTCGGCCAGCGCTACGCCGACAACGCCAACACCACGGTGCTGCCGGGCTACGGCCGCTGGGACGCCCTGGCCGGCTACCGCCACAAGGACTGGGACGTGCGCGCCGCGCTGAACAACATCACCGACCGCGAGTACTACTCGTCGGCCACCAGTGCGTTCCAGATCCAGCCGGGCGCGCCGCGCAGCCTGGTGGTCACCGGCACGTACAGTTTCTGAGCATCGGGTCGCCGGTGTGCCCTTCGGGGCATTTCCGGCTGACCCGCCGCCATCGCCAGCAGGCTGGCTCCCACAGGGTTGCGGGGTGACCGCAAAATCCATGGTCACCGCTGAACAATGTGGGAGCCAGCCTGCTGGCGATGGCGGCGGCACAGACACCCCGGGGAACCCCGCCCTTCCCGCAGGCAAAAAAAAGCGCCGCCCTCCCGGCAGCGCTTTCACCTGTCCTTAGTCGTTCTTCTTTATCCTTCCATCACATCCCACAACGCTTCCAGTTCCGCCTCGCTGAACAGGCCAGCGGGGTAACGCTCGATCATCATCCGGCGCGGATCAGGTTCCCTGATCTGACGCGTTCCATTGGACTTCAACCAGTGCGCGACAATCTGGAGCGACTCAGTGTTTACAGCCATGGGATGCAACGTCCGCTCGCTGATTACGTTCACTTCGGCGTTCATTTCAGCGCTCTCTCCCCGTTCGTGAGCGGCTAAGTTATCCAAGGTTTATGACAGAACCGTTGAAGTTCTCCCCCCTCCCTAGTGCGCCATGAGCGATACAAGAGCTATGCCAAATTCGGAGAATCGCCGACCGGCGGCCATAAAGAAACCCGCGGTCCTGACGGGCTGCGGGTTTCTCTTTGGGCGACGAGGCCGGATTCGGGCTTGAGCGATTCTCCAATCAACTCAAGCTGTTACATCCGCACTCACTCTTTGTGCGGGGCAGGCTGCTGCTGGGTAAGGCAGTGAATGTTACCGCCTCCCAGTAACAGTTCGCGGCCCGGCACCATCACCACTTCGTGCTGCGGGAACAGGTTCTGCAGGATCTCTTTGGCCGGCCCGTCCATCGGGTCGTCGAAGCTCGGCGCGATGATGCCGCCGTTGACGATCAGGAAGTTCACGTAGGAACCGGCCAGGCGTACGCTCGGGTTGCGCTCCTGGGTGCCGTCCACCGGATCGACGCCGGCGCATTCCTCTTCGGTCGCGTACAGCGGCCCCGGAATCGGCATCTTGTGCACCGTGAACGGGCGGCCCTTGGCGTCGGTGCTGCTCTGCAGCACTTTCATCGCCGCCTGGCAGCGCGGGTAGTTAGGGTCCTGCGGATCGTCGGTCCAGGCCAGCAGCACTTCGCCCGGGCGCACGTAGCAGCAGAAGTTGTCCACATGGCCGTCGGTCTCGTCGTTGTACAGGCCGTCCGGCAACCAGATGACTTTGTCCACCGACAGGTGGGCGCTGAGCACCGCTTCGATCTCTTCGCGGCCCAGGTGGGGGTTGCGGTTGCGGTTGAGCAGGCACTCTTCGGTGGTGATCACGGTGCCTTCGCCGTCGACGTGGATCGAACCGCCCTCCAGGACGAAGCCTTCGGTGCGGTAGCGCGGGCTGCGCTCGATCTCGAGGATCTTGCCGCCGACCTGGGAATCACGGTTCCACGGCGAGTACAGGCCGCCGTCGAAGCCGCCCCAGGCGTTGAAGTCCCAGTTCACGCCGCGCACTTCGCCGCTGCCGTTGATGACGAAGGTCGGGCCGCTGTCGCGCACCCAGGCGTCATCGCTGGACATCTCGACCAGGCGGATGTTCGGCACGTCGAGGCGGGCGCGGGCGTTCTCGTACTGGCCGGCGGACACCGCCACGGTCACCGGCTCGAAACGGGCGATGGCCTTGGCCACCGCAGCGTGCGCGGCCTGCGCGGGCTTGCCGCCCAGGCGCCAGTTGTCCGGACGCTCCGGCCAGATCATCCAGGTCTGGGTTTGCGGCGCCCATTCGGCCGGCATGTGGAAACCGTCGGCGCGGGGTGTGCTTTTCAGTGTGGTCATGGTGGTCTGGACTCCGGGAAACCTTCGGGAGAAAACACGGGCACCGGACCTACGCCGGAGCATTGGCGACTTTATAACCGATAAAAATCGGCATTAAAAGCCAAATGAATGCTGTGAAGCTTAAGGCTATGAAATTTCATCGATATTAATCGGATTGAAAACCCTGTAGGAGCGAGCCTGCTCGCGATGGCGGCGGATCGATCAACATCGCGCTTGAATGATCGTCCGCTATCGCGAGCAGGCTCGCTCCTACAGGAGGCGGGGCTTCACAGCCCCTCGTCGAACACCTTCGCCAGCATGTCGACGAAGAAGTCCACGCTCCGGCGCGAGGTGACCATCGGCGGCTTGATCTTGAGGATGTTCAGGTCGTCGCCGGTGGGCTGCATGAAGATCCCCAGTTCCCGCAGCCGGTCGCACAGGCGCATGGTTTCCTCGGTGGCCGGCTCCAGGGTCTCGCGGTCGCGCACCAGTTCCAGCCCCAGGTAGAAGCCGGAACCGTGCACCGCGCCTGCCAGCGGGTACTTCTCGACCAACGCTTGCAGACGGGCCTTGAAATGCCCGCCGACCACCTGGGCGTTTTCCCACAGTCCCTCTTCTTCAAGGACGTCCAGCACCGCCATGCCGATCTGACAGCTCACCGGGCTGCCCCCGGCGGACGAGAAGAAATAGCCTTCATTCTCCAGCGCCTCGGCAATCTCGCGCCGGGTGATCACCGCGCCCAACGGCTGGCCGTTGCCCATGCCCTTGGCCATGGTGATGATGTCCGGCACCACGCCCTGCTCTTCGAAGCCCCAGAAGAAATGGCCCATGCGCCCGTAACCGACCTGCACTTCGTCGGCGATGCACACGCCGCCCCGGGCGCGCACCAGTCCGTAGACGGTCTTCAGATACCCCGGCGGCAGCGAGATGCCCCCGGCGTTGCCGTAGACCGGTTCGCAGATGAAGCCGGCCAGTTGCCGTTTCTGTTCGTCGAGGCGGGCCAATTGATGCTCGACGCTGCGCACGTAGTCCGGCGCCGAATCCGGCCCGCGGAACTCGCCGCGGTAGGTGTTCGGCGCCGTCACCGGATGCACCCAGTCCGGGCGGCTTTCGAGGGCGCGCGGGTTGTCGGCGACGGAGGTCGAGACCGAATCCGCACCCACCGTCCAGCCGTGATAGGCCTCCAGCACGCTGATCAGGTCGCGACCGCCGCTGTAGGCCCACGCCAGACGGATCGCCAGGTCGTTGGCCTCGCTGCCGCTGTTCACCAGGAACACCCGGTCCATGCCCTCCGGCGCCAGTTTCAGCAGCCGCTCGGAAAACTCGGCGACCGCCGCATAGTTGAACCGCGAGTTGGTGTTGAGCAACGACCATTGCCGGCGGGCGGCCTCCGCCATGCGCGGATGGCCGTGGCCGAGCACGGCGACGTTGTTGAGCATGTCGAGATAGGAACGGCCCTGCATGTCGATCAGGTGGTTGCGCCAGCCGCGCTCGATGCGCGGCGGGTCGACGTAATAATGCTTCTGGGTGCGGGCGAAACTGGCGTCGCGGCGTTGGAGCAGGGTTTTCCCGTCCAGCTCCGGCTCGGCGTCGCAGGCCAGCCCCAGCAGCGAAGCCGGCGACGGGCACAAGGCCTGCCAGGCCGGCGCCCGCGAAGGCGTGCAGAACAGCGGCGCCTCCAGTTGCGCGTCCCGCAGCAACTGCACGGTCAGGGCGCCGCCCGCCGTTCCCAGCACCTGGCCTTTGACCAGCGCCGCGCCGCTGTGCAGCGAGGTCGTCACCCCCCACAGGCGCACGCTCGACTGCACACCGTCCAAGCGCAGCGAACCGTCCGCCGCCAGGTGGAGCACACCGGCAAACGGTGCCTCCAGCGCCGAGCCTTCCGGCACCCGCAGTTCGACGTGCAGCGGGAAGGTGTCCGGCTCATCGGCAGAGTCCGGCCGGGTGCGCGACAAGCGGTATTGCCCGTAGCGGCTGGCCGCCAAGCCGTGCACAGCAGCGGCTTCATCCAGCAGGCGCTGGTCGATGCCGGCCTGCTCCCAATTGCCGGCCTCGAAATGCGGGCTCAGCACGCCGAGGTCGATCAGCGCGAACTCGCGCCCGACCAGGCCCGGCAGCAGCGGCGCAAAGCCTTCGCTGCCCAGGGCCGGCAACGTCTGCCCGACCGCCGTCAGGATCGCCGCCTCCATCAGGGCGAACGGCACCGAAGTGGCGACCCGGAAAATCTCCCACTCATGGGCCAGGTTGTTGCGGCTGTAGGCGTTGCCGGGGTCGATGCTGACCTGCTGTTCGCCGCTGAGCACCAGCACCGCCGCCCGGGCCACGATCAGCGGCCACAGGGCCTGCAGTTCTTCGGGCAGCAGCGGATTGACCGCGTGGTAGGCCTGCACCGCCGGCAGGATCACGAACGGATCACCCTCGGCATGGTGCAGCAGCGCCGCACAGGTCACCGACAGGTCGGTGATGCGCCAGGTGCGCACCAGGTCGCCGAAATCGATGACGCCCTGCAACTGCCAGTGGCGCCCGGCGTCCCGCTGCCAGACGACGTTGTCGTCAGTGATGTCCATGTGGATCGCCTGCACCGGCAACCGCGCCAGCAACGGCCGCAACCGGTGTTGGGCCTGGGCCGCCGCGTCGGCGATCAGCGCGCGCTGGCGGTCGTCCGCGATCACCGGCAATAAATGTTCGGTCAGGGCCTCGGCGTGCCGGGCGTCCCACTGCAACGTGCGTTCAAGGCCCGGATGGTCGAACCCGGCCAAGGCCAGATCCATCTCGCCGCAGAGCCGGCCGAACCCAGCCACCACTTCGTGGCCCAGATGGTCGAGCGCCGTCAGGGACTGGCCTTCGATGTAATCCAGCAGCCGCACATGCACGGACTCGCCGCCGACGGTCAGCGTCAGCAGGTCTTCACCGTTGCGGGCCGCAATCACCCGGGGCACCGGCACGGCGCAATGTTCGGCCAGGTATTTGAGGCCGGCGTGCTGGGCCTGCAGTTCCACCAGCGAATAGTCGCCGCGGCAGACCTTGAGCACGAAGCGGCCGCGCTCGCTGTCGACCCGGAAGTTGAGATCCTGCTGACTGCCCAAGGGGTGCAGCGCGCCGCTCAGCCCGTAATGCTCCTTCAGAAGGTGCAGGGCCTGCTCCGCAGAGACCTGCGGGGTGGGTAGGCTGACACGATGAATCAACGTGGCGAACGACATGGAGCGACCCCTATTGTTTTGTCAGGCGCCTATATCGCCACTGCTTCGGGCGATCTGCAACCCCCTGAACCGGTTGCAGGACGGAGCGAGAGCGGCGACGGCCAACCCCATCGAGCGGAACGATGGAATGTCGGCAAGGTCGATTGACCGTTGCATCCGCTTCGACACTCGCGCAGGCCGGCACTTTGCGCAAGAATACCGACCATTCACATTGGCCACCGAAAATCCCCATGAATGTAATCCCCACCGACCTGCCCGGTGTCCTGATCATCGAACCCAAGGTGTTTGGCGACGAGCGCGGCTTCTTTTACGAGAGCTTCAACGGCAAGGCGTTCCTGGAGGCGACCGGCCTCGATGTGCAGTTCGTCCAGGACAACCATTCCCGCTCGCAGAAAGGCGTGCTGCGCGGCCTGCATTACCAACTGCAGAACACCCAGGGCAAGCTGGTGCGCGTCACGGCCGGCGAGGTGCTGGACATCGCCGTGGACATCCGCCGCAGCTCGCCGCACTTCGGCCAATGGGTCGCGGTGCGCCTGTCCGCCGACAACCACCGCCAGCTCTGGATCCCGGAAGGTTTCGCCCACGGTTTCGTGGTGCTGAGCGAATTCGCCGAATTCCTCTACAAGACCACCGACTACTACACGCCTTCGGCGGAACGCACCATTCGCTGGGACGACCCGGACCTTGCCATCGACTGGCAGCTGGACGAGGCGCCTCAGTTGTCCGCCAAGGACCAGGCGGGCACCGCCTTCAAGGACGCCGACGTCTTTTCCTGATTCGCCGTGCGAATCTTCAGCGGCGCTGTGCCCCGCCGAGCGGCGCGCAGACTGCTGCCGCAAGGCTAGGCATAATGCGTCTGTCCCCACAGGCGCACGATGCTCATGACCCCGACCCTACCCCGCCGGCCCCGCTGGCGCAGCCTCGCCCTGCTGGCCCTGTGCCTGGCCCCGTTGCTGTGGCCGCTGGAGCATCTGGCCGAGCGCTACTACCGCAGCGAACTGGCCGGCCAGAACCGCCAGACCCTGGACCTGTACGTCGCCAACCTGCTGGGCACCCTGCACCGCTACGAAGTGCTGCCGCAGATCCTCGGCGACCTGCCGGCCCTGCGCGCCATGCTCGCGGCCCCCGACGACGGCGACACCCAGGCCAACGCCAACCGCCTGCTCAAGAACATCGCCGCCCAGACCGGCGCCGAGGTCATGTACCTGATGGACACCTCCGGCAAGACCCTGGCCGCGTCGAACTGGGACAAGCACGACAGTTTCGTCGGGCGCAATTTCTCCTTCCGGCCCTACTTCAGCGAAGCCATGGCCGGGCACCTCGGGCGCTTCTTCGGCCTGGGCACCACCTCGGCCAAGCGCGGCTACTTCTTCGCCGCCGCCGTGCGCGCGGGCGACAAGACCATCGGCGTGCTGGTGATCAAGGTCGACCTGGACCACACCGAAAGCCTGTGGGGCAAGACGCCCGAACAACTGCTGGTGACCGACCACAACGGCGTGGTCATCCTCACGTCGCGCCCGGAATGGCGCTTCCGCTCGACCCGGCCCTTGAGCGACAGCGAGCGCACGGCGATCACCGCAATCCAGCCCTATCCGACCCGCGATCCGCGCCCGCTGAACCTCAGCCCCACGGCGTGGCTGACCCAGACCCGGGAAATCACCGAAACCGGCTGGAGCGTGAGCATCCTCGCCCCGCGCACCCTGATCGACCGTCCGGTGCGCACCGTGGTGGCGATCGGCGGCGCCACGCTGCTGGTGGTGATGCTGCTGCTCGGGCTGATGATGCAGCGGCGCCGGCACTACCTGGAACGGATCGCTTTCGAAGGCAAGGCCCGGCGTGAGCTGGAGGGTCGGGTCGCCGAGCGCACCAGCGACCTCGAAGGGCTCAACCGCCGGCTGAAGCAGGAAGTGCTGGAGCGCGAACACGCCCAGCAGGAACTGGTGCGGGCCCAGGACGACCTGGTGCAGGCGGGCAAGCTGTCGGCGCTGGGCACCATGTCGGCGAGCATCAGCCACGAGCTCAACCAGCCGCTGGCGGCGATCCGCAGCTACGCCGAAAACGCCGAGGTGCTGCTCGACCATCAGCGCACCGACGACGCCCGCGGCAACCTCAAACTGATCAGCGAACTGACCGGGCGCATGGCCTCGATCATCGCCCACCTGCGCGCCTTCGCCCGCCGCGACCGCCACGCTCCCGAGAGCGTCGCCCTGCAACCGGCGCTGGACGACGCCCTGGCGCTGTTGGCCAAGCGCCGGCGGAGCATGGACGTCGAGCTGATCCGCGACCTGCCCGCCGCCACCTTGTGGGTGGAGGCCGGGGAAACCCGCCTGCGCCAGGTGCTCGGCAACCTGCTGGCCAATGCCCTCGACGCCCTGACCGAGAAAGGCCCGCCGCGCAAACTGTGGCTGAGTGCCGAATCCACCGGCGACGGCGTCAACCTGTACATCCGCGACAACGGCCCCGGCTTCTGCATGGAGGCCCTCGGCCGCGCCAGCGAGCCCTTCTACACCACCAAGACCCGCACCCAGGGCCTTGGCTTGGGGCTGGCGATCTGCGAGACCCTGATGCGCGCCTTCGGCGGCGAACTGTCGTTCGCCAACCACAAGCAAGGCGGCGCCCTGATCACCCTGAGGCTGCGCGCCGGAGCGCCCGGCGTCAGTCTGCAACCGTCCGAGGACCGAAGCGCATGACCATCGACAACCGCATCCAGGTGCTGCTGATCGACGACGATCCGCACCTGCGCCAGGCCCTCGGCCAGACCCTGGACCTGGCCGGCCTGAAAGTCCTGTCGCTGTCAGAGGCCACCGGCCTGGCCGGGCAACTGGAGCGAGACTGGCCGGGCGTGGTGGTCAGCGACATCCGCATGCCCGGCATGGACGGCCTGGAACTGCTGACCGAACTGCACGCCCTGGATCCGGAACTGCCGGTGCTGCTGATCACCGGCCACGGCGACGTGCCGCTGGCGGTGCAGGCCATGCGCGCCGGCGCCTATGACTTTCTGGAGAAACCCTTCGCCAGCGACGCCCTGCTCGACAGCGTGCGCCGCGCCCTGGCCTTGCGGCGGCTGGTGCTGGACAACCGCAGCCTGCGCCTGGCGCTCAGCGACCGCAACGAACTGAGCGCGCGGCTGGTGGGGCATTCGGCGCCCATGCTGCGCCTGCGCGAACAGATCGGCGCCCTGGCCGCGACCAAGGCCGACGTGCTGATCCTCGGCGAGACCGGCGCCGGCAAGGAAGTCGTCGCCCGCGCCCTGCATGACCTGTCGAGCCGGC
Organism: Pseudomonas sp. B7(2017); assembly: GCF_002112745.1. Lineage (NCBI taxonomy): Bacteria > Pseudomonadati > Pseudomonadota > Gammaproteobacteria > Pseudomonadales > Pseudomonadaceae > Pseudomonas > Pseudomonas sp. B7(2017). The sequence goes on from NZ_NEIP01000009.1 coordinate 87,199, forward strand.
GCAACGGGCCGTTCGTGGCGATCAACGCCGGCGCCCTGGCCGAATCGGTGGTGGAAAGCGAACTGTTCGGCCATGAGCCCGGCGCCTTCACCGGCGCGCAGAAGCGCCGGATCGGCAAGTTCGAGTTCGCCAACGGCGGCACGCTGTTTCTCGATGAAATCGAAAGCATGAGCCTGGACGTGCAGGTCAAGCTGCTGCGCATGCTGCAGGAGCGGGTGGTCGAACGGCTGGGCGGCAATCAATTGATCCCGCTGGACATCCGCGTCATCGCGGCGACCAAGGAAGATCTGCGCCAGGCTGCCGATCAAGGGCGTTTCCGCGCCGACCTCTACTACCGCCTCAACGTCGCCCCGCTGCGCATCCCGCCGCTGCGCGAACGGGGCGAAGACGTGCTGGTGCTGTTCCAGCACTACGCCGACGAAGCCAGCGCCCGCCATGGCCTGCCCACCCACGAACTGCAACCGGCCCAGCGCGCCCTGCTGCTGCGCCACCCGTGGCCGGGCAATGTGCGCGAGCTGCAGAACGCGGCGGAGCGCTTCGCCCTCGGGTTGGAACTGGCGCTGGACAACACCGAAAGCGGCGGCCAGGGCAGTGCGACCGCGGGAACGGTCGGCGCCGGCCTCAGCGAGCAAGTGGAAAACTTCGAGAAATCGCTGATCGCCGCCGAACTGGCGCGCTCCCACAGCTCGGTGCGCAGCCTCGCCGAAGCCCTGGGCATTCCGCGCAAGACCCTCCACGACAAACTGCGCAAGCACGGCCTGAACTTCGCCGACGGCGCCGGCCAGTCCGAGGAATCCGAATGATTCGCCCCTACGCCCCCCCGTTGCCGCAAGAGGATCGGACATGAGCCGCGACAGCCTTTACCTGGAATCCGTCCTCCACCACGACATCCCGCTGACCCGGGACATGGGCCTCAAGGTGCTCGACTGGCACGAACGGCAACTGCGCCTGCACCTGCCGCTGGAGGCCAACGTCAACCACAAGAGCACCATGTTCGGCGGCAGCCTGTACTGCGGCGCGGTGCTGGCCGGCTGGGGCTGGCTGCACCTGCGCCTGAAAGAGGAAGGCATCACCGACGGCCACATCGTCATTCAGGAAGGGCAGATCCTTTATCCCCTGCCGGTGACCGGCGATGCCGTCGCCGTTTGCCCGGAACCGGAGGCGGCGGTATGGAAGAAATTCCTGGCGATGTACCGGCGTTACGGGCGCGCGCGGCTGACGCTGCAGACGCGGGTCGTCAACGCCGGGAGCGATGAGGACGCGGTGACCTTCACCGGCCAATACGTCCTGCACCGCTGAAAGCGTCAGGAGCGGGCCAGTTCCAGCAGTTTCGAGCGCCACGCCGCCTTCGCCGGCAACGCCAGGAAGAACCCGTTGAGCAACGACTCCCGGGCCGGGTAGCTGAACGCCACGCCGTTCAGGTCCAGCACCTCGCCGCCGGCGCCTTCCAGCACGCCTTGCGCCGCCGCCGTGTCCCACTGCGAGGTCGGCGCCAGGCGCGGGTAGCAGTCCGCCGCCCCTTCGGCCAGCAGGCAGAACTTCAACGAACTGCCGATGTTCGCCAACTGCAGCTCGCCGAGGCTGGCGCTCAAGCCGTTCAGCAGCCGCTCCTGCTCCGGGCTGGAATGCCGACGGCTGGCGACCACGGTGAACGCCTCGCCCGGCCCCGGCACATCGCGCACCCGGATCGCCTGCGGCGTGCCGCCCGTGTCGCCGCGCCAGGCGCCGAGCCCGGCGCCGCCGACGTAATAGCGCCCGCTGGTCGGCATCGACACCACACCGAACACCACCCGACCGTTCTCGACCAGGGCAATGTTGACGGTGAACTCCTCGCTGCCGCTGATGAACTCCTTGGTGCCGTCCAGCGGATCCACCAGCCACCAGCGCTGCCACCCGGCGCGCACGGCCTGCGGGATGTCGGCGTCCTCTTCGGACAGCACCGGAATGTCCGGCGCCAACGCCGCCAGACCGGCTGCGATCACGTGGTGCGCCGCCAGATCGGCAGCGGTCACCGGCGAATCGTCGGACTTGGCGGTGACCGCCACCCCGGCGCGCCAGAACGGCAGGATCGCCTGGCCTGCGCGCAAGGCCAGTTCAACCACCGGCGCCATCATCGGATGGGGAAAATTCATCGGGCTCTCACTCATGGCTTGAAGAACCCGCGCTGGGTCAGCAGATCACGGGTCAGGTACAGGGCCGCCAGCGCGCGGCCTTCGGAAAAGTTCGGAGTCTGCGCCAAGGCCGACAGCTCGCGCAGGTTGACCTTGTCCACGCGCATCGGCTCAGGTTCGTCGCCTTCCAGGCGCTCTTCGTACAGATCGGTGGCCAGCACCACCTGAATCTTCTGGCTCATGTAGCCCGGAGACAGCGACAGTTCGGTCAGGTGTTCCAGCTGCCGCGCGCCGTAGCCGGCCTCTTCCTTGAGCTCACGCTCGGCCGCCGCCAGAACATCCTCGCCAGGCTCGATCAGGCCCTTGGGCAGCGACAGCTCGTATTCGTCGGTGCCACCGCAGTATTCCTCGACCAGCACCGCGTGCTCGGCATCCAGCATCGCCACGATCATCACGGCACCGTACCCGGCGCCCTTGCCGACCAGGCGCTCATAGGTGCGCTCCGCGCCGTTGGCAAAACGCAGCTTCAGTTCTTCGACGCAGAACAGCCGGCTGGTGGCGACAATCTCGCGGGCGAGGACGGTGGGTTTCTGGCGCATGCGAAGCTCCTTGGGTGAACGCGCTACTATAACGCGGCTTTTCCGATTGTTTGCGTCGGATATCTTTCTACCCCCCGAGACGTTGCCATGCCTTCATTACCGTGGTCCGACATCGATACCGTTCTGCTGGACATGGACGGCACGCTGCTGGACCTGCACTTCGACAACCATTTCTGGCTGGAGCACCTACCCCGGCGCTACGCCGAACTGCACGGCATGAGCCTGGCCATGGCGCAGATGGAACTGCAGCCGCTGTTCGAACGCAACGCGGGGCGGCTGCAGTGGTACTGCCTGGATTTCTGGAGCGCCGAACTGAAGCTGCCGGTGCGCGAACTGAAGCTGGAGACCGCCCACCTCATCGCCCTTCGTCCGGACGCCGACACCTTTCTGGCGGCGATCAGGCAGGCCGGCAAGCGGGTGGTGATGATCACCAACGCACACCGTGATTCGCTGTCGCTGAAACTGGAGCGGATCGAACTGGCGCCGTACTTCGAGCGGCTCATCAGTTCACATGACTACGGTTTCCCCAAGGAAACCCCGCAGTTCTGGGACGCCTTGCAGGCGGATCTGCGCTTCGATCCGGCGCGCAGCCTGTTCATCGACGACACCTTGCCGATCCTGCGCAGCGCCCGGGGTTTCGGCGTGGCGCATCTGCTGGCGGTGAAGGAGCCGGACAGCCGCAAAGGGCCGAAGGACACGGCAGAATTTGCGGCGGTGGGGGATTACCGGGATCTGATTGAGGGCCTCTAGGGCCCCAACCAGCGAGGGAGCACGCTCCCTCGCCACAAGGTCATTCGGGGATGCGCAGCACCTGGCCCGGATAGATCTTGTCCGGATGCGACAGCATCGGCTTGTTGGCCTCGAAGATCTTGTTGTACTTGTTGGCGTCGCCGTATTCGGCCTTGGAGATCGCGCTGAGGGTATCGCCCTTCTTCACCGTGACGAAACGTGCTGCCGTCGCGACCGGCCCGGTCACGGTGATCTGGTCGTCCACACTGCCGACCCCGGCGATGTTGCCCAGGGCCAACAGGATCTTTTCCTTCTCCTCCTGGCTCGCCACTTCGCCTGTGACCGTGACCTTGTCCCCGTCCACGGTCGCCTGGACGTTCGGGTTGCCCAGGCCGACCTTGCTGATGTGATCCTTCAGCTGATCGCCGGCGTTGGCGTTGCCCGGCGTCAGCAGATCGATCAGTTTCTCGCCCGCCTCTTTCACAAAACTGAAAATGCTCATCGTGTTCTCTCCATGGAATCAAGGGTCAGTCGACAAAGCCTAGACCACCCCGCGCGGAGCCGGTTCCGGCCCGACCAATGACCCTGCCCCCGCACAGGCGTTAGAATCGCCCACCCCCAACCCACGCCCCGGAGCGAAGATGGACATCAAGCAGCTGAAATTCCTCATCGCCCTCGACGAGACCCGCCACTTCGGCCAGGCCGCGGCCCGTTGCCACGTCACTCAGCCGACGCTGTCGATGCGCCTGCGCAGCCTCGAAGAAGAGCTGGACCTGCCGCTGGTCAACCGCGGCCAGCGCTTCGAAGGCTTCACGGCGCCGGGGGAGCGGGTGCTGGCCTGGGCGCGCACGGTGCTGGCGGCCTACGACGGCTTGCAGGCCGAAGCGGCGGCCTGCCGCGGCAACCTGATCGGCACATTGCGGCTGGGGGTCGTGCCGTTGTCGAGTTTCGACGCCGTGCCGCTGATGCGCCAGCTGCACGGGCAGCACCCGAACCTGCGCTTCGAGCTGTCGTCGCTCAGCTCCGAGCAGGTCCTCGAACACCTGGCCAACAACCGCATCGACCTGGGCGTGTCCTACCTGGACCGTCTGGACAGCGAGCGCTTCGAGTCCCTCGAACTGAGCGAGACCCGCATGGGCCTGCTCTACGATCAGCGCTGCTTCACCTTCGGCGAGGCGCCGTTGAGCTGGGAGTCGCTGATCGAACTGCCGCTGGGCATGCTCACCAGCGGCATGCACTTTCGCCAGTCCATCGACCACAACTTCCACAGCCGCGGCCTGACCCCGCAGCCTTTGCTGCAGACCGACGCCGTCCATCAATTGCTGCAAGCCGTGCACGGCGGCCTGTGCTGCGCCGTGATGCCGCTGGACGGCGGCCTGGAAAACCTCACCGATCACCTGCGCCTGCAACCGATCGAAAGCGCCCGCACCCTCGCACCGCTGGGTCTGATCATGCGGCGCGGGGCACCCCGCTCGGCGTTGGCCGAGGCCTGTTTCGCGCTGTACCGGAAATCGCCGGCAGCCGCTTGATCGACGGCATCTATCGGAAGATCGACACTAGCGATTAGACGCGACAACTTGACGCGCCTAGGCTTAACGTTGATCAATCCGTCGGTGATGCCATGAACGCCAAGCGCCCTGCCTGCGCGGCGCCTGCTGTCGAAACAGGCGCGCCCGCCGCGAGCCGCACCTACAGCTACAGCGACCTTCTCCAAAACGAATCGGCCGCCACCGCCCTGGCCGAGGAAGTCGCCTTGGCGATCGCCTACAACGGCATCAGCCAGGCCGTCATGCTGGTGAGCCCGACCGACCTGGAAGACTTCATCGTCGGCTTCAGCCTGGGCAGCGGCATCATCGAAGACGCCACCGACATCTATGACCTGCAACTGACCGGCTCGGGCCAGGCGCAGTACGCGCAGGTGACCATCGCCAACCGCGCCTTCTGGAACCTCAAGCAACAGCGTCGGCAACTGGCCGGCACCAGCGGCTGCGGGTTGTGCGGCGTGGAAGCGGTGGAACAGGCGCTGCCCGAACTCGCCGAACTGCCCGGCGCGCCCTTGCCGCCGCCGCAGTGGCTCGACGGCCTGCGCCAGCGCATCAGCGAGTTCCAGCCGCTGGGCCAGCACTGCGGCGCCGTGCATGCGGCGGTGTTCATGAACGCCAATGGCGAGCTGCTGCTGGGCCGCGAAGACATCGGCCGGCACAACGCCCTCGACAAGCTGATCGGCGGCCTGGTGCGGCAAAAGATTTCCACAGCCGGCGGTGCGGCGATCGTCACCAGCCGCTGCAGCCTAGAACTGATCCAGAAAGTCCTGCGGGCCGGCATCCAGACCCTCGTCAGCCTGTCGGCGCCCACCGGCCTCGCGGTGCAGTGGGCCCGCCGGCACAACCTCAATCTCATCCACCTGCCGCAGAAGAACGCGCCGCGGGTGTACAGCCCAGAAAGGGAGAAACACCTGTGAGCCAACATCATCAAGCCGACCAGAAACCCGTCCCGCGCTACAAGCCGTACAAAGGCCCGGCCGGCGGCTGGGGCGCCCTGATCAGCGTGGCCCAGGCCTGGCTGACCAGCGACAACGCGCTGAAGAACCTGCGCATGATGCTCAAGACCAACCAGAACGGCGGCTTCGACTGCCCCGGCTGCGCCTGGGGCGATTCGCCGGAAAGCGGGATGGTGAAGTTCTGCGAGAACGGCGCCAAGGCCGTGAACTGGGAAGCGACCAAGCGCCGGGTGGACGCGAAGTTCTTCGCCAAGCACAGCGTCACCTCGCTGCTGGAGCAGAGCGACTACTGGCTGGAGTACCAGGGCCGCCTGACCGAGCCGATGGTGTACGACGCCGAGACCGACCGCTACAAGGCCATCGCCTGGGACGACGCCTTCGCGTTGATCGGCAGGCACCTGCAAGCCCTGTCGAGCCCGGATCAGGCCGAGTTCTACACCTCGGGCCGGGCCAGCAACGAAGCGGCGTACCTCTATCAGCTGTTCGTGCGCGCCTACGGCACCAACAACTTCCCCGACTGCTCGAACATGTGCCATGAGGCCAGCGGCGTGGCGCTGGCGCAGAGTGTCGGCGTCGGCAAGGGCACCGTGACCTTCGACGACTTCGAGCATGCCGATGCGATTTTCGTCTGGGGCCAGAACCCCGGCACCAACCACCCGCGGATGCTCGAACCGCTGCGCGAGGCGGTCAAGCGCGGCGCCCAGGTGGTGTGCATCAACCCGTTGAAGGAACGTGGCCTGGAACGCTTCCAGCACCCGCAGCATCCGCTGGAGATGCTGACCAACGGCGACAAGCCGACCAACACCGCGTATTTCCGTCCGGCCCTGGGCGGCGACATGGCGGTGCTGCGCGGCATGGCCAAGTTCCTGCTGCAATGGGAGCGCGATGCGCAGAAGGCCGGTGCCCCCGCCGTGTTCGACCACGGCTTCCTCAATGAACACAGCGTCAACGTGCTGGATTACCTGGCCGTCGTCGACGACACGCCGTGGGAACAGATCGTTGCGCAATCGGGCCTGACCCTGGTGGAGATCGAACGGGCCGCGCGGATGTACGCCAAGGGCAAGAACGTGATCATGTGCTGGGCGATGGGCATCACTCAGCACCGCCACTCGGTGCCGACCATCCAGGAAATCGCCAACCTGATGCTGCTGCGCGGCAACATCGGCAGGCCCGGCGCCGGCCTGTGCCCGGTGCGCGGCCACAGCAACGTGCAGGGCGACCGCACCATGGGCATCAACGAACGTCCGCCGGCGGCGTTCCTCGACGCCCTGGAGCGGCGCTTCCAGTTCAAGGTGCCACGCCACAACGGCCACAACGTGGTCGAGGCGATCCACGCCATGGCCGAAGGCCGCGCCAAGGTGTTCATCGGTCTGGGCGGCAACTTCGCCCAGGCCACCCCGGACAGCCCGCGCACCTTCCAGGCCCTGCGCAACTGCGACCTGACCGTGCAGATCAGCACCAAGCTCAACCGCAGCCACCTGGCCCACGGCAAGGACGCGCTGATCCTGCCGTGCCTGGGCCGCACCGACATCGACCTGCAGGGCGAAGGCCCGCAAGCGGTCACCGTGGAAGACTCCTTCAGCATGGTGCACGCCTCCACCGGCCAGTTGCAGCCGCTGTCGAACCAGATGCGTTCGGAACCGTCGATCATCGCCGGCATCGCCGCCGCGACACTGGGCAGCAAGCCCGTGGACTGGAACTGGCTGGTGGCCGACTACCGGCGCATCCGCGACCTGATCGCCGACACCATTCCGGCCTTCAAGGACTTCAACGAGAAGGTCAAGCACCCGGGCGGCTTCTACCTCGGCAACACCGCCGGCGCCCGCAAGTGGAACACCGCCTCGGGCCGCGCCAACTTCAAGGCCAACGCCCTGCCCAAGGATCTGATCCACGAACGCACCCGCGCCACGGGGCAACTGCCGGACCTGATCCTGCAGTCGATGCGTTCCCACGATCAGTACAACACCACCATCTATGGCCTCGACGACCGCTACCGCGGCGTGAAGGGCCAGCGCGACGTGCTGTTCGCCAACGAAGCCGACATCATCCGCCTGGGCTTCAAGCCGGGCCAGAAGGCCGACATCGTGTCGCTGTGGGAAGACGGCCGCGAGCGTCGGGTGAAGGGCTTCACCCTCTTGGCGTTCGACATTCCCGCCGGCCAGGCGGCGGCCTACTACCCGGAAGTGAACCCGCTGGTGCCGCTGGAAAGCGTCGGCGACGGCAGCCATACGCCGACTTCGAAGTTCATCGCGATCCGCCTGGAGGCTGCGAGCGAAACCGGGCTGATCATGTCCAAGTCTGCGTAATGGTGATGAGGGCGCTCGCTCCCGCGCCCCGGCGCATTTTCGAACGCCCACAAAAAAGGCCGCTTCTGCATGAAAGCGGCCTCTTCGAAGTAGCTAAAGACCGGTGAAAATCGGTTAAGTTCCAACCAAAAAACAATAACTTAGCGAATTGTGCACAAGTCGTGCTACTCGTCGGATTTTGATTGTCACGCCTATTCCACAGCCTCAGGATCGCGCCGTCATCCCTTTGAGGCTCCGCTATGAAGTTCTCCTCGATTCTCTTGTTGTCCCTTGGCCTGGTCAGTGGCGTCGCCTCTGCCGGAGGCACCGCTGAAGCAGGCGTGGGCGGCGCATTGGGCGGGGTGCTTGGTTCGGTCGTCGGCCAGTCCTTGGGCGGCAGCACCGGCTCCACCATCGGCGCGGCCCTGGGCGGCGCAGGCGGCAGTGCGGTCGGCGCAGACAAACGCAGCCGCGGCGAAGCCGCCATCGGCGGTGCGCTGGGCGCAGCCGGCGGCAACGTGGTCGGCCGCAGCATGGGCGGCACCACCGGCAGCCTGATCGGCGCAGCGGCAGGCGGCGGCGCCGGCGGCGCGCTGGGTAACTACATGGGCAACAAGAGCGATGACGACGACCGTCGTTACGACCGCCGTCACGATGACCGTCGCTACTACCGCGACCATCACCCTGGCCGTGGCCACGCCTACGGCCACCGCAAGCATCACCGCTACTACCGCGACTGAGGCCTCAGCGCCCCGTTGCCCGGTGAACCGAGAAACGCAGCCTGAAGGCTGCGTTTTTTTTGCCTGTCACACCACCAGGCCTTCCAGTGCCTGCCGCAGTTGCGGCGGAATCGGCGCAGGCCGGTTGCTGGCCCGGTCGACGAACACATGGACGAACTGTCCGGCGGCGCAGGCTTCGCTTTCGCCGGCCTTGAACACCGCCAGTTCGTACTGCACCGAACTGTTGCCCAGCTTGCCGACCCGCAGGCCGACTTCGATCAGGTCCGGAAACGCGATCGAGGCGAAGTAGTCGCACGACGAGCTGACCACGAACCCCACGACCTCCCCGTCATGGATATCCAACCCGCCCACCTGGATCAGGTACGTGTTCACCGCCGTATCGAAGAAGCTGTAATAGGTGACGTTGTTGACGTGACCGTAAGCGTCGTTATCGTGCCAGCGGGTGGTGATCGGCTGGAAGTGCGGGTAGTCGCTGCGTTGCGGCATCGGGTTGGACATCGGTGTCAGTTCCTGAAGTCGGGTGGTGAGTCTAAGGTCAAATCCGTGCCGTTCCCAATCGCCGGCAAGCTCGCGACGGGGACTCAGTCATCGGCGAATCCCTTGCCCTGCGCCGCCAGCTCACCGATCAACCGCGCCGGCTTCCACTGATCCCCCTGCCGTGTCTCCAACGCCAGCAAGCGCTGGTGGATGTCCGCCAGCCCCTGGGAATCCGCCCAGGCCATCGGCCCGCCCTTGTCCGCCGGGAAACCGTAGCCGTTCAGGTACACCAGATCGATGTCATGGGCGCAGCGGGCAATGCCTTCCTGAAGGATCTTCGCCCCCTCGTTGACCAGCGCCAGCAAGCACCGCTCCAGAACCTCCTCAGGCCCGATCACGCGACGATGGAAGCCCAGCCGTTCGCTGACCTCCAGCACCAGCGCGTCCACCTCCGGATCATGCTCGGCCTGCCGGCTGCCCGGCTCATAGCGGTAGTAGCCGCTGCCGGATTTCTGGCCGAACCGCCCGAGTTCGCACAAGCGGTTGTCCACCTGGATCTCCGGGGCGTCCTGTCCCTTGCCGGCCAACTCCCGGGCCCGCCACTCCAGGTCGATGCCGACCACGTCATACATGCGAAACGGGCCCATGGCGAAGCCGAAGCCCTGCAAGGCGGCGTCGACCTGTTGTGGATAAGCGCCCTCCAGCAGCATCTTGCGGGCTTCAAGCACATACGGGTGCAGCATGCGGTTGCCGATGAAACCGTGGCAATTGCCCGAGACCACACTGACCTTGCCCATGCGCGCCCCCAGCGCCAGCGCTGCCTCCAGCACCGCCGGCGAGGTCTGCGCGCCGCGCACGATCTCCAGCAGTTTCATGATGTGCGCCGGGCTGAAGAAATGCAGGCCCAGCACCTGGGCCGGCCGCCGCGTCGCGGCGGCGATCGCATCGATGTCCAGCGCCGAGGTGTTGCTGGCCAGCAGCGCCCCGGGCTTGAGCAGGCCGTCGAGCTCGCGGAAGATCTTCTGCTTGAGCTCCAGGTTTTCGTACACCGCTTCGATCACCAGATCGACATTGCGGATCGCGATGTAGTCCGCCGCCGAGGTGATGCGGGCGACACGGGCGTCGGCCTCGTCCTGCCCGATGCGCCCCTGGCGCACGTTGTGGGCATAGGTGTCGGCCACTGCGGCCAGCGCCTGCTCCAGCATCTGCGGATTGTTGTCGACCCACTGCACCGCCACGCCGGCATTGGCCAGGCACATGACGATGCCGCGGCCCATGGTGCCGGCGCCGATCACGGCAGCCTGGCGGATTTCGAAGGATGTCTGGCTCATTGCGGTTCTCTTGTTGGCGACCCGAAGACAGGTTTCACCCTAGTCAACCGACGGCCGTTTTAGAAGCCCGTTCCCGTGATGATCGACATTCAGCGGATGGATGCGGCCACGCCACCGTCTTGACTCAGCCGTGCGGCGCCTGGGCTGAAGCCTTCGCCGGCCGGATGGCTCTCACAGGGATCATGGGTGAATGCGGAGCCTGCGATCACCGCAGCGTCGGAGCCACCGGACAGGTGCCGCTCCACCCAGGCGCGCACCTCGGCATAGGGATAGGCTTCCAGTGCCCCATGGCCGGCGATCGTCCGCGCCTTGAGCTTGGTGAACAACGGCGCGCCGATGCCGCAGAGAAACCGGGTCAGCCGCTGCGCCGAAGGTGGGTTGCCCGTGTGCTGTCCGTGCCTGTGGATAAAAGCCCCGCACAATGCCGCGAACGACTTATCCACAAGCGCCGGCAGCTTCGGCGGCAAGGGGAGCGTTGCGACCTGGCCGTTGCATACCGAACAGTGCCCGCACTGCACCGGCGCGTCATGGTCGCCGAAGTGTTCGGCCAGTCGGCGCCCCAGGCAGCGTTCAGAGGCGAACAGCTCGAGCATGGCGTGTATCCGCGCCACTTCGGTTCGCTCGTGGCGGGAGAAATGTCCATGCAACTCGCGGCTCAAGGCCTGGCTGTCGAAGCCGCTGTCCAGCACGCCGTAGACCTCGGTCATCTGCTTGCTTTCCAGCTCGATCCAGCCCTTTTCCTGAAAGTGATCCAGCGCCTTCACCACCCGGCCCCGCTCGGCGCCGTAGTGTCGGGACAAGGCGTCGAAGTCCACCGTGGCCCAGGTGCGCGCGCGGGGCGAGGCCTGGATGAGCGCTGCGACGAAGGCCCGGCGCTCGCCGTCGAAACGCTCCAGCAACGCCTCCGGCTCCAGCAGGTACTTGAAGCGGTACTCGGCGTAATAGGCGTAGCGCGGCGCAATCAGCCCCTTAAGTTCCAGTTGCACCAACAGTGTCTTGAGCGGCAGCGCACGGATATTGCTCCGATCCGCCAGCGGGCCCTGCAGGAACTCCCACTGACCGTGACCGGCCGCCAGCACTTCGTCCAGCACGCAACGGATGCCGTCCTGTTCCGGCGTGTCGCCGTACACGAAGTTCTCCAGCACGTTCAGGCTGTCGCGGTTGGCAAGCACCAGACACTCCGAACGTTGCCCGTCACGCCCGGCGCGGCCGATTTCCTGGCTGTAGTTCTCGATGGATTTGGGCAGGTCGAAATGCACCACGTGGCGGATGTCCCGCTTGTCGATGCCCATGCCGAACGCGATGGTGGCGACGATGCAGTGGGTCTGCCCGGCCATGAAGCGCTTCTGCACCGCCTCCCGCCGATCCCCCGGCAAGCCGGCGTGATAGGCCTCGGCGGGAATCCCGTGACGGCCCAGATGCTCGGCGATCTGCTCGGCGGTCTTTTGCAGGGTGACGTAGACGATACCCGGCCGGCCCGCACGTTCGCCCATCCATTCCACCAGCCGGCGGCGCTTGTCCTGCCCCTGAACCGGTTCCACCCGCAGGTCGAGGTTGGGCCGGTAGAAGCCCGTGGTCACCACATCCCCGGCGGCGATGGCGAACCTGGCCTGCATGTCGGCGATCACCTGCGGCGTCGCCGTGGCGGTCAGCAACAGGGCCTGTGGAATGCCGAACTGGCGCTGGTAGTCCGGCAGCTTGAGGTAGTCGGGCCGGAAGTTGTGGCCCCACTCCGAGATGCAATGGGCCTCGTCCACCACCAGCAGCGAAATCGGCACCTGCTGGAGGAAATGGCGAAAGCGCTCGTTCTTCAGGCGCTCCACCGAAACCATCAGGATCTTCAGCTCGCCGGAGCGGGCACGGGCCATCACGGCATTGGCCTCGTCACGGCTTTGCGCCGAGTCGATGCTGCCGGCCGCAATGCCGTGGCGCGCGAGGAACGCCAACTGGTCCTGCATCAGCGCCAGCAACGGAGAAATCACCAGGGTGAGGTGCGGCAGCAGCAATGCCGGCAACTGGTAGCACAGCGACTTGCCCGAGCCTGTGGGGAAGATAGCCGCCGCCGGACGCCCGGCCAGCACCGCGCTGACCGTGGCCTCCTGGCCGGGACGGAACTGTGGATAACCGAAGACCCGCTTCAGGGTGTCGTGCATGGGCTGTCGCTCCTTGACTGCTGACGTGACCACAGCCTAGCGGACGACCGCAGCGAGTCGAGGGAGCCCGCAAAGCAAATCGATACGGAATGATACAGCCCCGCCGAAGGCATCGGCGCCTGCATCAAAAGACACACTTTGCCGCTCGCCGACGCGCCGGACGGAGGCTAGGGTGGCCGCCCATTGACCTGCGTTTACCTGCATCGCGCCATGACGGCGGATGTGCGCACGTCATCCGCAAAGGAATCGTTCATGCTGCACAGACTGACCTTGACCCTCGCCTTGCTCATCGCACCGCCGCTGCTGAACGGCTGCGTACCGATCCCCGAGGACTTCCAGCCCCAGGCCGGGCTCGCGGGCCCCGCATCCGCCGGCACGGCGTAGACCCCGCCGCACGTCAGGGCTGCAGCGAGGCCACCCGCAGTTGCTCGTTCACCGTCTGCTCATGCAGTCCTTGGCTGCGGCTGGCCCACAGCGCATGCGCAGGGCTGATGTCGCCGGTGAACGCCGCCGCCAACTGGCGCAGGTCGGCGACATTGCGCACCCGCGGGCAAAACGCTTGTCCGTCGCAGTTCAGGCTGGCGTTGCGGTAGGTGCCCAGCAAGCCTTCCCACAGGCCGTCGCGCACCCGGCGGATCGACTCCAGGCGCACCTGCGGCACCTCCAGGCGCCGCTTCAGCCCCTGCTCGTCCAGCGCCTCGCTGGCCAGCAAGGCCTTGGCGAACATCAGCACTTCGGCACGGGAGGCCGTATCGACGTTCGCCTGGCTGGTCAGCGCGTCCGGCCAGCCGCTGCGCTCCAGATTCGTCAGCACCAGCGCATTGCCCGCATCGGAAGCGATGCCCGGGCGGCAAGCGCCCACCCACAACAACAAGATCGAGGCCATTCTTAGCCACTGCATACCCAATTCCCTTTAAGCGTGTATCGGACGCACGGAAACGCCCTACGGATTCTGGCGCGCACCATACAGAGGTTTCACAAGAATCGCCTGAGAATCGGGTAGGAAATTTGACCGCTAAGGGTTTAGCCCTGAAAAGCCGCGAAAACGCGTAGGGCAAATCCTCAATCCCCGGTAAAACCCTTACAAAGTCTGTCCATTGCGGCTGTCTTGTCCCACCTTCACCCGCACTCCTATAGTGGCCGGCGCAACTGAAGCGTGACTTCGTACAGGACACCTCCGAGCCATGAACACGTTCAACCCGATGCCCGACCGCTATCGTCCCCTCAAGACCAGTTACAACGACAGCCCGACACTGGTCATCGACACCGAGGCCCGCCACGGCGATCTGCTCGACGCGGCGCAACAGCGCATCCGCGCCGCCAGCGATCTGCTGGAAACCCTTTACTGCATGTGTTTCAAGCAAGCGGATGTCAAAGACATCCCCAACATCGTCAATGCCCTTTATTTGTTGACGCAAGACGGTTGTGAACTACTTGAAGTCGCAAAACAGCAACTAAGGCATACCGGCTAACTCAATAGGCGGCACAAACCCGGCAATAATCCATCGCTTCAACCGCAGAACGGTGACCACTAGCCTGCTTGCTCTTACATCAAACAAGAGCAACGTCATGACAACTTTGACCATTTTCTTCTGCGGCACAGGCTCGACCCGGCTCGACACGACCCATGCCAACTACTGGGACGGCGAGTTGGTGTCCTCCCTCGCCTCCCGTCACACCGGCCGCGAGTTCGCCGAGTGGATCGTGATCGACGGCCCCGGCACCGGCAACCTGCAGGCCGACGAACTGTTTGTGCAGAACAAGGACTACGGGCTCAGCGGCACGCTGTTCGGCAAAGGCTGGGAGGAGAACGTCCAGCATGCGATCAATGTCATCAAGGGCAAATGCACCTGGCAGCGCCAGCGGCTGACGGAGGCCGAGTACAACCGCCTCAAGGCGGCCGGCATTCCCATCGAAGACGTGAAGACCGAAGGATCCTGGTTCTGGCGAAAGTACAACTACGGCGAACGCAGCATTACCCAACAAGCCCTTCAGGAACAGATCATCAAGACCTTCCGCAAGGACGGCGTCATTCCCACCCAGGTCAATCTCGTGGGCTGGAGCCGGGGAGGCATCAGTTGCCATATGCTGGCCAATGCGATGTACAACGATGCGCAACTTGCCCACATTCCGGTGAACATCTTCGCCATTGATCCGGTGCCGGGCATCAGCAACTTTCAGGAACACCGCATCAAGCTCAACCGCAACGTGAAAGAGTATGTCGGGTTCTACGCCCGGGACGAACGCTCCAAAGGCTTCAGTTGCGTGATCCCGCAAACCGCCGTCGGCACCCGCACCCATGTCTACCCGATGCCCGGCCGCCACGCCACCCTGGTCGGCAACGCGTCCGCCGACGGCGTCAGCGGCCCCAAGGCCTTGCCCGAACCAGGCCTGATGGTTCGCCACTTCGCCGAAGTGTGCCTGCAACGCTGGGGCACCCCGTTGAGCAAGCCCCTCAAGCTGAGCGATGCCACCCTCAAGGGCCACGGCGACGCGATGGTGCGCGACGCGGCCAAGTACAAGCTCATGGAGAAATGCTCCTACACCTGGTTCACCGAGCTGGACGAAGGCGAGCGCTATGTCTCGCTGGGCAGCAACGGCGTCAGGTTCTCGGCGGTAAAGGGCGGGATCTACGCGCCGGGCAGCGGGCTGACGACCAGCGTGCTGGATGTGGAGGCTTACCGGCACATCCGTTGATGTGCATAGCACCGGACAGTCGTTTCCCGCCCGCGGGGCAGCGGTGCCCGCCGAGCCGCGGGCAAGATCCGGCAAGGAAGACGCCCACAAAAAAGCCGCCCCAAGGGGCGGCTTCTTCATGCGCAGAACCAGACCTTACAGCTTCGGCCCGGCAGCCTTGATCGCGTCGCTCACTTCGAACTTCTTGAAGTTCTCGATGAACAGACCGGCCAACGCTTTGGCGGCTTCGTCGTAGGCAGCCTTGTCAGCCCAGGTGTTGCGCGGGTTGAGCAGGTTGGTTTCGACGCCCGGCACGGCCAGCGGCACGTCCAGGTTGATGGTGTCCAGGTGCTCGGTTTCGGCACCGATCAGCGCGCCGCTCTGGATCGCTGCGATCACCGCACGGGTGGTCGGGATGTTGAAGCGTTTGCCGACGCCGTAGCCACCGCCGGTCCAGCCGGTGTTGACCAGGTAGACCTTTGAGTTGAAGCCCTTGATGCGCTTGATCAGCAGCTCGGCGTACTCGCCTGCCGGACGCGGGAAGAACGGTGCGCCGAAGCAGGTGGAGAAGGTCGACTTGATGCCGCTGCCCGAACCCATTTCAGTCGAGCCCACCAGAGCGGTGTAGCCGGACAGGAAGTGGTAGGCCGCCTGCTCGTTGTTCAGGATCGACACCGGCGGCAGAACGCCGGTCAGGTCGCAGGTCAGGAAGATCACGGCGTTCGGCTCGCCGCCCAGGTTCTTCTCGGAACGCTTGGCGACGTGCTCCAGCGGGTAGGCTGCGCGGCTGTTCTGGGTCAGGCTGACATCGGCGTAGTCGGCGTGCTTGGCGTCGTCGATGACGACGTTCTCCAGCACCGCGCCGTGCTTGATGGCTTTCCAGATCACCGGCTCGTTCTTCTCGGACAGGTCGATGCACTTGGCATAGCAACCGCCTTCGATGTTGAACACCACGCCTTCGCCCCAGCCGTGTTCGTCGTCACCGATCAGGTAACGGCTTTCGTCGGCGGACAGGGTGGTCTTGCCGGTGCCGGACAGACCGAAGAACAGGGTCACGTCGCCTTCTTCGCCGATGTTGGCGGCGCAGTGCATCGGCAGCACGTCGGCGGCCGGCAGCAGGAAGTTCTGCACGGAGAACATGGCTTTCTTCATTTCACCGGCGTAACGCATGCCGGCGATCAGCACTTTCTTCTGGGCGAAGTTGATGATCACGCAACCGTCGGAGTTGGTGCCGTCACGCTCCGGCACGCACTCGAAGTTGGCGACGTTGAGCACTTGCCACTCGTCGCGGCCGGCCGGGTTGTATTGCGCAGGGTTGATGAACAGGCAACGGCCGAACAGGTTCTGCCAGGCGGTCTGGGTGGTCATCTTCACGGCCAGGTAGTGCTCGGCCGCCGCGCCTACATGCACGTGGGAAACGAAGTGCTCTTGCGCATTGTTGAAGGCTTCGACCCGGGCCCACAGCGCGTCGAACTTGTCGGCCGGGAACTTGCGGTTGATCGGGCCCCAGGCGATGGCGGCCTGGGTGGAAGGCTCTTCAACGATGAAACGGTCGACTGGCGAACGGCCGGTGCGGTGACCGGTGCGGACAACCAGGGCGCCGGTATCGGCAAGCTCGCCCTCACCGCGTTTCAGGGCTTCTTTTACCAGATCATCAACACTCAGATCGGTGTACACGGCGTTATTGGCTTGCGTCATGAGTTTCCCCGTCGGCCAGTGGCCGAGTGTGCTCCAAACGTTTTGTAGTAGAAAGTCGTGCACTACTACCGCGAAAAAAGTGCGCCGGATTATGCCAGAAAAGCCCAAAAAGAGTAGGGCCCTCCCGTCGTAACGGCGTTAATCCGTCGCCGGGCAGTGAATTTACCTGCGCTGAACCGTTTTAGTGCCGGGTATCTGACGGTGTCTCGACACCCGCGCCGGCGAACAATTGAGCGATGTCCGCCGCGTCGAACAGGTAGCGCTCGTTGCAGAACTGGCAATCGATCTCGACCTGGCCGCCGTGTTCGGCCACCAACTGCTGCGCATCCTCAAGACCCAGACTGACCAGCGCATTGCCCGAACGCTCCCGGGAGCAGCTGCAGCGGAAACGCAGTTTCTGCACGTCGAACAGGCGCACCTGCTCTTCATGGTAGAGGCGATGGAGCACGGTTTCGTTGTCCAGGCTCAGCAGTTCGTCGGCGGTCAGGGTGCTGGCCAGCGCAGTGATGTGCTGCCAGCTCGCGGCGCGCTCCTCTTCGTCCTTCAGGCGGTCGGCCGGCAGTTGCTGCAGCAGCAGGCCACGGGCGCGACGGCCGTCGGCGTACAGCTTGAAGCGGGTGCCCACCTGCTGGGACATGACGAAGTAGTTGGTGAAGCAGTCGGACAGGGTCTCGCCGTCGAGGTCGACGATGCCCTGGTAGCGCTGGCCGGCGGTCGGGTCGACGGTCAGGGCCAGCACGCCGTTGGGCATCAGGTCGGCCAGGGACGCGTTCGGCGCGATCTGATCGGCGTGGTAGCGGGCCAGGCCACGGATCTCGCGCTCGCTGGAGCACTCGATCATCAGCAGCGGCACCGGGCCTTCGGAGCGGGCCTGAAGGATCAGCAGACCGTCGAATTTGAGGGTGCCCACCAGCAGCGAGGCGGCCGCCATGAGCTCGCCCAGCAGCTGCGCCACCGGCTCCGGATAGGGGTGCTTGGCGAGGACTTCGGCGTAGCTGCGCTCCAGCGCCACCAGTTCGCCGCGGGTGTCGCTGTCATCGAAGATGAAGCGTTGGGTGTAGTCGGTATCCGGGAAATCGGTCATGGGCTCGGTATCTGAATAAGATGACAAAATGGTTACAAAAGATGAAAATTTGCGCTTCTTGGCACCCTTTTTGGTGCGCCTGTTCTGCCACGGGAGGCATTTTATGAACAATCCGGGTTTGTTCCAATCAAGGTGGAACCTCGGCCGGCTGGTTCTGTGCAACGCGGTGCCGTTGGCACTGCTGGCTTTCTGGTTATGGCCTACGGGCCAGATGCTGTGTTCGGTTTTCGACGAGTGGCTGTTCCGCTCACTCAACGCGCCATTGGCCAGCAACCCCATATGGCTCCACATCTGGGCAATTGCAAGTCTGCGCCCTTTCGACATCGTGGTCGGCCTGATCCTCCTGACACTGCTGATCAAGGGCGACTGGGTCTTCAAGGCCACCGACGTGCGCCGCGCCTTCTTCGGTTTCTTCTCGATCCTGCTGCTGATGGTGGTCATCCGCGCTCTGTTCTCCAAGTTCGCCGACCACATGGGCTGGCAGCACAGCAGCCCGTCGATGGTGCTGGAGGGGGCGGTGCACATCAGCGATTTCTTCCCGCACCTGGAAAAGACCTGGGAGCTGAAGGACCGTTCAAGCCAGAGCTTCCCCGGTGACCACGCTTCGGTGCTGCTGATCTGGGCGCTGTTCATGGGCGTGTTCAGCCGCACCGCCGGCCAGCGCCTGACGGTCTGGGGCCTGGCGCTGCTGTTCATGCTGCCGCGGCTGGTGGCCGGCGCGCATTGGGGCCAGGACGACTACATCGGCGGCCTGCTGCTGGCCGTGTGGGCGCTGGGCTGGGGCTACTACACGCCGTTCGCGCACCATGCCGCGAACTTCTGGCTGAAGGTGACGGCGCCGGTCTTCGCCCTGCTGGGCAAGTTGCCGGTGGTGTCGCGGATGAGTGTGGTGCGCGGCATCTGATACTGCCTCGGGAGCGGGCAGGCTCGCTCCCGCACTGGTCGAACAGCGTTCGACCGGGCCTGCCCTGAATCCAACGAAACAGCGGCGCTATTCGCCGCTGCTGCTCCCACGAAACTTGAACAGATCCCGCCGCTGTTTCTTGCTCGGCTTGCCGTCGGTGCTCACCCCCAGCGCGCCGGCCTTGCGCATCGCCGCTGCCGCTTCGCGCTTGGCGACGCTGGCGTCGGTCTCGGCATACAGCGTCTGCGCCTCGGGCGCGCCGCGGCGCACGATCGACAAGGCCTGAACCACCACCGTGCGCTCATCGAAGCCGGTGCGGATCTCGAATTCATCGCCGATGCGTGGCTCTTTGCCAGGCTTGCAACGCTCCCCCCGACAATGCACCTTGCCGCTCTCGATGGCCGCCTTGGCCAACGCACGGGTTTTGTAGAACCGCGCCGCCCACAGCCATTTGTCGAGACGGACCTTGTCGTCCTCTTCGCTTTTTTGTGCCATGGATTTTCCTCATTCTGAAATATTGGTGAACTGTACTACCGTTTCTGTCGTGCCATGAACGGCGCCGTCCCGGATTACAATCCGGCCCGCAGATATCTGTCGCCTTTTAACCCTTATTCTGCGTGAATACCGCCATTGCGGCCCCCGGGCCGGACGGTCTCACCGGCTGAGCATTTTTTTGAAGACATTTGACCATTTGACCGTCGTCGGTCTGCGCGAGTGGGTGGCGCTCCCGGATCTGGGAGTGGCGGGCCTGCGGGCGAAGATCGACACCGGCGCCAGCACCTCCAGCCTCCACGCCACCGACATCGAGCCGTTCGAGCGCGACGGCGAGAAGTGGGTGCGCTTCACCGCGCACCTGGGCACGGTGGTGCAACTGCGCCACCGGCGCTGCGAAGCACCGCTGGTCACCCGAAAGACCATCAAGAGCTCCAACGGCCAGGCCCAGGTGCGCTACGTGATCAGTACCACCCTGGCCCTGGGCGACCGGGTCTGGCCGGTCGAATTCACCCTCGCCTGCCGCAAGTCCATGCGCTATCGCCTGCTGCTCGGTTCCAAAGCCCTGATCGACGGCCAGCTGGTGGTCAGTCCAGGCGTCAAGTATGTACAAGACAAGCCGGTGTTCCCGGTATCTACCTCCTCCACAGGTGTTGCATGAAGATCGCTGTGCTGTCGCGGAACCCGCGTCTGTATTCCACCCGCCGTCTGGTCGAAGCCGGAACCGAACGCGGGCATGAAATGGTGGTGATCGACACCTTGCGCGCCTACATGAACATCGCCAGCCACAAGCCGCAGATCCACTACCGCGGCAAGCCGCTGGAAGGCTTCGACGCGGTGATCCCGCGGATCGGCGCGTCGGTGACGTTCTACGGCTGCGCGGTGTTGCGTCAGTTCGAGATGATGGGGGTGTTTCCGCTCAACGAATCGGTGGCCATCGCCCGTTCGCGGGACAAGCTGCGTTCGCTGCAGCTGCTGTCGCGCCGCGGCATCGGCCTGCCGGTGACCGGCTTCGCCCACTCGCCGGACGACATTCCCGACCTGATCGACATGGTCAACGGCGCCCCCCTGGTGATCAAGGTGCTGGAAGGCACCCAGGGCATCGGCGTGGTGCTGTGCGAAACCGCGACCGCCGCCGAGTCCGTGATCGAGGCGTTCATGGGCCTGAAGCAGAACATCATGGTGCAGGAATACATCAAGGAAGCCGGCGGCGCGGACATCCGCTGCTTCGTGGTCGGCGACAAGGTGATCGCGGCGATGAAGCGCCAGGCCAAGCCGGGGGAGTTCCGCTCCAACCTGCACCGCGGCGGCAGCGCCAGCCTGATCAAGATCACCCCCGAGGAACGCATGACCGCCCTGCGGGCCGCCAAGGTGATGGGGCTGACCGTGGCCGGCGTGGACATCCTGCGCTCCAATCACGGGCCGCTGGTGATGGAGGTGAACTCCTCGCCCGGTCTGGAAGGGATCGAGACCACCACCGGCAAGAACGTGGCCGGGATCATCATCGAACACCTCGAGAAGAACGGCGGGCCGAACATGACCCGCACCAAGGGCAAAGGCTGACCTTCACAGAAGGGGCGGCCGCAAGGCCGCCATCGCGGGCAGGCTCGCTCCCACAGATTCCGCGCCGTTCACGACGGCTGTGAACGCCCCAGATCAATGTGGGAGCGAGCCTGCTTGCGATGAGGCCCTCAGCCCCACGGAAGATCCGGCCCGCTAGACCGCATCCCGCGGCAGCATCAACCCCAACGGCAACCGCACCCGCGCCTCCAGCCCGCCGCCGGAGCGGTTGCGCAGTTCCACGTTGCCGCCGTGCATCGAAGCGATCCGCTTGACGATCGCCAGGCCCAGCCCGGTGCCCTTGCCGCCCCGTGCGCGGTCGCCGCGGGTGAACGGGTTGAAGATCGCCTCCAGCTCCGCCGGGTCGATCCCCGCCCCGCGGTCCATCACGCTCAGCACCACATACGGAGCGCTGGTGTCGCCGGACACGTAGGCCGCCACCTCCACGCCGCTGCCGGCATGGTTCAGCGCGTTGCCGATCAGGTTATTGAGCAGGCGCTTCATCGACACCCGGCGCAGCGGGAACGGCTGGATCGGCTCCAGGCGCAGGCGCACCTTTTCTTCGTTCTGGTTGTAGGGCGCCGCCACCTCGCGCACCAGGTCGCTCAGGTCCACCTCCTCCACCGTCTCGTCCCGTCCGTCACGGATGAAGGCCAGGAACTGGTCGAGGATCGCGTCCATGTCTTCGATGTCGCGCACCATGTCGTTGGTGAGGTCGGTGCGGTCGCCCATCAGTTCCAGCGACAGCCGCAACCGGGTGAGCGGCGTGCGCAGGTCATGGGAAACCCCGGCCAGCATCAGTTCGCGCTCGCGGCCCGCCTGCTCCACGTCTTCGGCCATCTGGTTGAAGGCGCGGTACACCTCGGTCATCTCGCTGGGGGTGTCGCTGATCGGCAGCCGCACGCTGCGGCCCTGGCCGAGTTGCCGGGCGGCATAGACCAGGCGCTTGAGCGGCTGGTTGAGCTGGCTGACGAAGATCCACGCCGACGCGGTGGACAGCAGCCCGATGGCCAGGAACCAGCCGAGCACGTTCCAGATCTTCTGCCCGCGCAACGGGTGCGGGTACAGCGGCACCTTCAGCCAGCCGTCGCCCAGGCTCGGCGCCCGCACCCATAAGGCCGGCGGCGAATGCATGCGCAGACGCACTTCGGTGTCGGCGCCGAGTTCGGCCTGCATCTGCCGCTGGTAGATCTCGCTGTACGGCCAATGCTGCTCGCCTTCCGGCACCCCGGCGCCCACCACCCGGATCAGGGTCGCGGCATCGGCGATCTTCGCGCGGTTCTCTTCGTCGGCCGCCCAATAGGCGCGCAGCGTCAGGGCGACGCCGTGGCTGTATTGGCGGTCCACCAGCACGTCCTCGTTCATCAGCAGGTACACCAGGGTCAGGGCCTTGGAGAACAGCACGACGATGAGCACCAGCCACAAGGTGCGGGAAAAGAAACTTTGGGGGAACCAGACGGGGGTCTTCATGAATAGCCGCTACACGCTTGCAGGAGCGAGCCATGCTCGCACATTGCGGAGGGCGAGTCTGCCGGCGAACATCCGCCAGACCCGCTACTGCAGATCACCGGTCACTTCGTGGAGTTGCCGTCCGGCACGAACACATAGCCCACGCCCCAGACGGTCTGGATGTAGCGCGGTTTGGACGGATCGGGTTCGATCATCCGGCGCAGACGGGAAATCTGCACGTCGATGGAGCGCTCCAGCGCATCCCATTCCCGGCCACGGGCCAGGTTCATCAGCTTGTCGCGGGTCAGCGGCTGGCGGGCGTTCATCACCAGTGCCTTGAGCACCGCGAATTCGCCGGTGGTCAGCATGTGCACTTCGTCACCGCGCTTGAGTTCGCGGGTGGCCAGGGACAGCACGTAATCGCCGAAGGTGACGTTTTCGTCTTCGCTGCCCGGTGCGCCCGGCACGGCCGGAGCCTGACGGCGCAGCACGGCCTTGACGCGGGCCATCAGCTCGTCGGGGTTGAACGGCTTGGCCAGGTAATCGTCGGCGCCCAGTTCCAGGCCCTTGATGCGGCTCAGCTCGTCGCCCTTGGCGGTGAGCATGATGATCGGAATCTGATTGTTCGCGGCCCGCAGGCGGCGGCATGCGGTCAAGCCGTCTTCGCCTGGCAGCATCAGGTCGAGGACGACCAGGTTGAACACTTCGCGGGACAGCAGACGGTCCATCTGCTCGGTGTTCGGTACGGCACGGGCACGGTAGCCCTTGCTGACGAAAAAGCGCTCCAGCAGGCTGCTCAGCCCCGGATCGTCGTCAACGATGAGAATTTTTTCGCCTTCAGCAGTTTGTGCAGTGCTGCTCATTGGATGCTCCTTTTAGCTCGGCGCGCATTATGGCGTAGCTGCCGTTATACGCACCGTGTGCATTGTTAGCAGATTTTTCCTTCACTGCCAGAAAACCGGGGCTTGTGCCTACACGGCCCGACGCCCCCGAATGACAGAACGCCGGTTATAATGCGCGGCCTTTTGTGCCAGGCAACGTCTGAATCGTTACCGTTGGTGGCCAAGCCCTATTTTTCATGTCCACCGCAGTAATCGTTCGGTTTCACGGGTCAATGGTCTGCTCCCTTGGCCCAGGCAGCGGCAAGCGCCAGGCCGCACAACCAGGTTCCGGGCCCTCATCCTTCGCGCCTGCGGACCTGCTTTCACAATTTGTCAGGTGGTTTTATGGACAGCATCAACAGCCGCATCGCCGAGGAACTCGGCGTACGCCCGCAACAGGTCGAAGCGGCCGTCGCGCTACTCGATGAAGGCTCTACCGTTCCCTTCATCGCCCGATACCGGAAAGAAGTGACCGGCAGCCTCGATGACACTCAGCTGCGTCATCTGGAAGAGCGCCTGCGCTACCTGCGCGAACTCGACGAACGGCGCGTCAGCATCCTCGCCAGCATCCAGGAGCAGGGCAAGCTCACCCCCGCACTCGAACGCGACATCAAGCTCGCCGACACCAAGACCCGCCTCGAAGACCTGTACCTGCCGTACAAGCAGAAGCGCCGCACCAAGGGCCAGATCGCCCTGGAAGCCGGCCTCGGCGAACTGGCCGACGGCCTGTTCAACGACCCGTCGCTGGCGCCGGAAGTCGAAGCCGCCCGCTTCATCGACGCCGACAAAGGCGTGGCCGACGCCAAGGCCGCCCTGGAGGGCGCCAAGTACATCCTCATGGAACGCTTCGCCGAAGACGCGGGCCTGCTGGAGAAACTGCGCTCCTTCCTCAAGCAGGAAGCCACGATCAGCGCCCGCGTGATCGCCGGCAAGGAAGAGGAAGGCGCCAAGTTCCGCGACTACTTCGAACACGACGAGCCGCTCAAGAGCATGCCGTCGCACCGCGCCCTGGCGATCTTCCGCGGCCGCAACGAAGGCATCCTCAGCTCGGCCCTGAAGGTCGGCGAGGAACTGCCGGGCACCCTGCACCCGTGCGAAGGCATGATCGGCCAGCACGTCGGCATCCAGAACCAGAACCGCCCCGCGGACAAATGGCTGGGCGAGGTGGTGCGCTGGACCTGGAAGGTCAAGCTCTACACTCACCTTGAGACCGACCTGCTCGGCGAACTGCGCGACGGCGCCGAGACCGAAGCGATCAACGTGTTCGCCCACAACCTGCACGACCTGCTGCTGGCCGCCCCGGCCGGCCCGCGCGCGACCCTGGGCCTGGACCCGGGCCTGCGCACCGGCTGCAAGGTCGCGGTGGTCGATGCCACCGGCAAGCTGCTGGATCACGCCACGGTCTACCCGCACGTGCCGCACAACAAGTGGGACCAGACCCTGGCCATCCTGGCGGCCCTGTGTGCCAAGCACTCGGTCGACCTGATCGCCATCGGCAACGGCACCGCCAGCCGTGAGACCGACAAGCTGGCCATCGAGCTGATCAAGAAATACCCGGCCATGAAGATGACCAAGGTCATGGTGTCCGAGGCCGGCGCGTCGGTGTACTCGGCCTCGGAACTGGCCGCGAAGGAATTCCCGGACCTGGACGTGTCGATCCGCGGCGCGGTGTCCATCGCCCGCCGCCTGCAGGATCCGCTGGCGGAGCTGGTGAAGATCGATCCGAAATCCATCGGCGTCGGCCAGTACCAGCACGACGTGTCGCAGCTGAAGCTGGCGCGCAGCCTGGACGCCGTGGTCGAGGACTGCGTGAACGCCGTGGGCGTGGACGTGAACACCGCGTCCGTGGCCCTGCTGGCGCGGATCTCCGGCCTCAACGCCACCCTGGCGCAGAACATCGTCGCCCACCGTGACGAGCACGGCGCGTTCAAGACCCGCGCCGCGCTGAAGAAAGTCGCGCGCCTGGGCGAGAAAACCTTCGAACAGGCCGCCGGCTTCCTGCGCGTGATGAACGGCGACAACCCGCTGGACGCATCGGCCGTGCACCCGGAAGCCTATCCGCTGGTCAAGCGCATCGCCGCCGAGACCGACCGCGACATCCGCTCGCTGATCGGCGACACCGGGTTCCTCAAGCGCCTGGACCCGAAGAAATTCACCGACGAGACCTTCGGCCTGCCGACCGTCACCGACATCCTCCAGGAACTGGACAAGCCGGGCCGCGACCCGCGTCCGGAGTTCAAGACCGCCGAGTTCCAGGAAGGCGTCGAAGACCTCAAGGACCTGCAGCCGGGGATGATCCTCGAAGGCGTGGTGACCAACGTCACGGCGTTCGGTGCGTTCGTCGACATCGGCGTGCACCAGGACGGCCTGGTGCACATCTCGGCCCTGTCGGAGAAGTTCATCAAGGATCCGCGCGAGGCGGTGAAGGCCGGCGACGTGGTGAAGGTCAAGGTCATGGAAGTCGACATCCCGCGCAAACGCGTCGGCCTGTCGATGCGCATGAGCGACACGCCGGGCGAGAAGATCGACGGCGCCCGCGGCTCGCGTCCGGGCTCGGCGCCGCGCCAGGGTTCGAACAACGCGCCGCGCAAGGAAACCGCCACCGCCGCACCGGCCAACAACGCCATGGCGTCCCTGTTCGCCAACGCCAAGCAGTTGAAGAAGAAGTGATGGACATTCCCGCCGGGCTCGTCGAGAGCGCGTTCTTCAAGCTGTTGGGCTGCCGTCTGCACAGCCTGGAGACCGGGGTGGCGCAAGTCGCCCTGGCGCTGGAGCCGCCGCTGCGCAACCGTGGCGGCAAGCTGCACGGCGGCGCGCTGTTCAGCCTGGTCGACATCGCCATGGGGCTGGCTTGCTCCAGCACCCACGGCTTCGACCAGCAGAGCGCGACCATCGAGTGCAAGATCAACTACATCCGCGCCGTGTCCGACGGCGAGGTGCTGTGCACGGCCCGGGTGATCCACCCGGGCCGGCGCACGCTGGTGGTCGAGGCCGACGTGATGCAGGGCGACAAGCTGGTCGCAAAAGCGCAAGGCACGTTCGCTGTCCTGTAGCTAGCCGTCACCGATTTGGGTTAATTTCGGCGCAACGAAACCTGTGGGAGCGAGCCTGCTCGCGAAGAGGGTGCATCAGCAACGAAAGTGCTGGCTGACACACCGCCTTCGCGAGCAGGCTCGCTCCCACGGGGAATGTGCAGTTCTTGACTGACCGGCAAACGGCCTGCCGCTCCAAAACCAGGCGAAAACGCCAGTTTCAACTTCACCCTTGTAGACCGTCCTGCCCACCCCCATATTGGGGCGACTGACGCGTGAAGGAATCCAAATTGAGCGAACTTCTCAACCGCCGCCTGGCCCTGCTCGGCGAGCGCGCCAACCTCTCCCTGCTCGAGCAGTGCCTGCACGGCATCGAACGTGAATGCCTGCGCGTGACCGGCGAGGGCCGCCTGGCGCAGACGCCGCATCCCGAGGCCCTGGGTTCCGCGCTGACCAACGAACAGATCACCACCGACTATTCCGAGTCGCTGCTGGAGTTCATCACGCCTGCCCTGCCCGACCCGGCCGACACCCTGGCCAGCCTGGAGCGCATCCACCGCTTCGCCTACAGCAAGCTCGGCAACGAGTACCTGTGGAGCCCGTCGATGCCGTGCCCGCTGCCGGCCGAAGAAGACATCCCGATCGCGTACTACGGCACCTCCAACATCGGTCGGCTCAAGTACGTCTACCGTCAGGGCCTGGCGCTGCGCTACGGCAAGACCATGCAGTGCATTGCCGGGATCCACTACAACTTCTCCCTGCCGGAAGGGCTCTGGCCGCTGCTCAAGCAGACCGAGGGCTTCGAAGGCAGCGACCGCGACTTCCAGTCCGCGTCCTACATCGCCCTGATCCGCAATTTCCGCCGCTACAGCTGGCTGCTGATGTACCTGTTCGGCGCCTCGCCTGCGCTGGACGCAGGCTTCCTGCGCGGCCGCCCGCACCAGCTCGAACAGCTCGATCCGGACACCCTGTACCTGCCCTACGCCACCAGCCTGCGCATGAGCGACCTGGGTTACCAGAGCAATGCCCAGGCCGGCCTGACGCCGTGCTACAACGATCTGTCCAGCTACACCGACAGCCTGCGCAAGGCCGTCGCCACGCCGTATGCGCCGTACGTCGAGATCGGCACGCACCAGGACGGCGAGTGGGTGCAGCTGAACACCAACATCCTGCAGATCGAAAACGAGTACTACTCCAACATCCGCCCCAAACGCGTGACCTACACCGGCGAACGGCCGATCCAGGCGCTGATGGCCCGCGGGATCCAGTACGTCGAAGTGCGCTGCCTGGACATCAACCCGTTCCTGCCGATGGGCATCGACGTCACCGAGGCGCGTTTCCTCGACGCGTTCCTGCTGTACTGCGCGCTCAACGACAGCCCGCTGCTGACCAGCACCAGCTGCGGCAACGCCACGTCGAACTTCCTCAGCGTGGTCAAGGAAGGCCGCCGTCCCGGCCTGCAGCTGCAGCGTGACGGACAGCCGGTGGACATGAAGCAATGGGCGAGCGAACTGCTGGAGCACATCGCGCCGCTGGCGGCCCTGCTGGACCGCAGCCAGGGCAGCGATGCCCACGGCAAGGCGCTGGACGCGCAGCGGGCCAAGGTCAGCGACCCGTCGCTGACGCCGTCGGCCCAGGTGCTGGCGGCGATGGCCGCGCACAAGGAAAGCTTCGCGCAGTTCTCCCTGCGCCAGAGCCAGGCCCATGCCGATTTCTTCCGCAGCGAGCCCCTTGCCGCCGAGGAGCAGGCCCGGTTCGAAGCGCTGGCGCACTCGTCGCTGGAGCAGCAGGCGGAGCTGGAACAGAACGAGGTCGGCGATTTCGACGTGTTCGTCGGGGCCTACCAGGCGAGCATCCTGGCGATCAGCAACTAGCCTGCGAGGATCCTGCGGATTCTGTCGCGAGCAGGCTCGCTCCCACAGGTGACGGCGGTGATGCCGCCGCACCTGCTCGCGGTGGCGGAATCCTGGCGGCCCTTTAGATTTTTCCGCTCATAAGTTAATTCTAAAAAGTTATTTATTTTTAGATTCTTAGATCATTTAGTCTCCTTTCACGCCGACGACCGGTGGCCTGACAAGGAGCTCTCCCATGAAACTGAATGTCCCGCTTCGCCTGCTGGCGGTGGCCACCCTGGCCGCCGCAAGCTTCCTGGCCCAGGCCGCCGACCTCACCGTCGCCTACCAGACCACCGTCGACCCGGCGAAAGTCGCCCAGGCCGACGGCGCCTACGAGAAGGCCACCAAGGCCGACATCAGCTGGCGCAAGTTCGACAACGGCGCCGACATCATCGCCGCCATCGCCTCCGGCGACGTGCAGATCGGCTACCTCGGCTCAAGCCCGCTGACCGCGGCGGTCACCCGCAAGGTGCCGGTGGAGACATTCCTCATCGCCACCCAGATCGGCGCCGCCGAAGCGCTGGTCGCCCGCGACGGCGCCGGCATCAAGACACCGCAGGACCTGGTGGGCAAGAAAATCGCCGTGCCGTTCGTTTCCACCGGCCACTACAGCCTGCTGGCCGCCCTGAAGCATTGGAACATCGCCCCGTCGAAAGTCACCGTGCTCAACCTCGCTCCACCGGCGATCATCGCCGCGTGGAAACGCGGTGACATCGACGCCACCTACGTCTGGGATCCTGCCCTGGGCGTGGCCAAGGAAAACGGCAAGGTGCTGATCACCTCCGGCGAGCTGGCCAAGTTCGGCGCGCCGACCTTCGATGCGTGGATCGTGCGCAAGGACTTCGCGCAGAAGCATCCGGAGATCGTCACCGCGTTCGCCAAGGTCACCCTCGACGCCTACGCCGACTACCGCAAGGATCCGAAAGCCTGGCTCGCCGACACGAGCAACGTCGACAAGCTGGTGAAGCTGTCCGGCGCCAAGGCCAGCGACATTCCCCTGCTGCTGCAAGGCAACGTCTACCCGCTGGCGGCGGATCAGGTCAACGACCTCGGCGCGCCGACCACCAAGGCCATCACCGACACCGCCGTGTTCCTCAAGGAGCAAGGCAAGGTCGAGGCCGTGCTGCCGGACTACGCGCCGTACGTCAGCGCCCAGTACATCACCAACTGATCGGGAGTCGACCGCGATGGCCTTGCTTTCGCTGGAGCGCATCAGCGCACAGTACCCCGGCAGCCCGGAACCGGTGCTGTCGGATATTTCCCTGACCCTCGGCCCCCGGCAACTGCTGGTGGCCCTCGGCCCGTCCGGCAGCGGCAAGACTTCGCTGTTGAACCTGATCGCCGGTTTCGTCGACCCCAGCGCCGGGCGCATCACCCTCGACGGCGTGCCGGTCAAGGGGCCGGGCGCCGAACGCGGCGTGGTGTTCCAGGACGACGCCCTGCTGCCCTGGCAGGACGTGCTGGCCAATGTGGCCTTCGGGCTCGAACTGGCCGGCGTGCCCCGGGACAAGCGCGAGCGGCGCGCCCGGGAAATGCTCGCGCTGGTGGACCTGGCCGGTTTCGAGAGCCGCCGCGTCTGGCAACTCTCCGGCGGCCAGAAGCAGCGTGTCGGCCTGGCCCGCGCCCTGGCCGCCGATCCGCGCGTGCTGCTGATGGACGAACCCTTCGGCGCCCTCGACGCCTTCACCCGCGAACAGATGCAGGAACTGCTGCTGCAAGTCTGGCAACGCACCGCCAAACCGGTGTTCCTGATCACCCACGACATCGAAGAGGCGGTGTTCCTCGCCACCGACCTGATCCTGCTGGCGCCCAACCCCGGGCAGATCGTCGAACGCCTGCACCTGGACTTCGGCCAGCGCTACGCCGCCGGCGAACCGGCGCGGTCGATCAAGTCCGACCCGCGCTTCATCGAAACCCGCGAACACGTGCTCGGCAAAGTGTTCTCCCAACGCAACGCCGTCCGGCTACAGGAGCGCGCATGAGCAGCTACGACGTTTCCGCCGCCACGGTGAAACCTTCCAAACCCTCGACGTCCATTGCGGCGCGGCGCAGCCTGAGCACCCGCTGGATCAGTGTGCTGACCCTGTTCGCCCTGCTGCTGGCCTGGTGGGCGGTGACCGCCACCGGCCTGATCGAACCGCTGTTCCTGCCGCCGCCCGCCGCCGTACTGCAAAAGGGCTGGTTGCTGGCCACCAGCGGCTACATGGACTCGACCCTGTGGCAGCACCTGGGCGCCAGCCTGAACCGCATCGGCCTGGGTCTGGGCTTCGCCATCCTGACCGCCGTGCCGGTGGGCATCGCCATCGGCGCCAACCGCATCGCCCGCGGCGTGCTCGATCCGCTGATCGAGTTCTACCGGCCGATCCCGCCGCTCGCCTACCTGCCGCTGATCGTGATCTGGTGCGGCATCGGCGAGGTGTCGAAAGTGCTGCTGATCTACCTGGCGATCTTCGCGCCGATCGCGATCGCCACCGCCACCGGCGTGCGCACGGTCGACCCGGCCAAGCTGCGGGCCGCCCAGTCGTTGGGCGCCACCCGCGGGCAACTGATCCGCCATGTGATCCTGCCCAGCGCCCTGCCGGACATCCTCACCGGCATCCGCATCGGCCTTGGCGTTGGCTGGTCGACCCTGGTCGCCGCCGAACTGATCGCCGCCACCAGCGGGCTGGGTTTCATGGTGCAGTCGGCGGCGCAGTTCCTGGTGACCGACGTGGTGGTGCTGGGGATCCTGGTCATCGCCCTGATCGCCTTCGCCATGGAAATGGGCCTGCGCGCCCTGCAGCGCAGACTGGTGCCGTGGCACGGCCAGGCCCACTGACTTTTTCCCTTGCGGGAGCCGGCCTGCTGGCGATGGCGCCAGCCCGGGCACCGCAGACAGTCGCTCCCACCGCTTGAACAGCCCTCCACCGAATATTGATGAGAACACCATGAGCGACCTGAACATCGTTCCCTTAAGCCCGGCCCTCGGCGCGCAGATCAGCGGCGTCGACATCAGCCAGCCATTGAGCCAGGAGCAGCGCGACGCCATCGGCCAGGCGCTGCTCAAGCACCAGGTGCTGTTCTTCCGCAACCAGCCCATCGAGCCTGCGCAGCAGGCGCGCTTCGCCGCGTACTTCGGCGACCTGCACATCCACCCGATCTACCCCAACGTGCCGGAACAGCCCGAAGTGCTGATCCTCGACACCGCCGTCACCGACGTGCGCGACAACGCAATCTGGCACACCGACGTGACCTTCCTGCCGACCCCGGCGATGGGCGCGGTGCTCAGCGCCAAGCTCCTGCCGGAGTACGGCGGCGACACCCTGTGGGCCAGCGGCATCGCGGCCTATGAAGCGCTGTCGGCGCCGGTGAAGGCCCTGCTCGAAGGGCTGACCGCCACCCATGACTTCACCCGCTCGTTTCCGCTGGAGCGCTACGGCAACACGCCCGAAGCGCTGGCGCAGTGGGAAGAGGCACGGCGCAAGAACCCGCCGCTGTCGCACCCGGTGATCCGCACCCACCCGGTGAGCGGGCGCCGCTCGCTGTTCGTCAACGAAGGCTTCACCTCGAAGATCAATGAACTGTCGGAGACCGAAAGCGAGGCGATCCTCAAGTTCCTGTTCGCCCACGCCACCCGGCCGGAATTCACCATCCGCTGGCGCTGGCAGAAGGACGACATCGCGTTCTGGGACAACCGCGTGACCCAGCATTACGCAGTGGACGACTACCGCCCCGCCCGGCGGGTGATGCAGCGGGCGACGGTGTTGGGGGATGTGCCGTTCTTTCGCTGACGGCTGCGTCGCCGGTTCCGGCCCCATCGCCAGCAGGCTGGCTCCCACAGGTTCTTGCGGCGCAGATGGATCCTGCGGACACCGGGGATACCTGTGGGAGCCGGCTTGCCGGCGATGGCGGCGGGTCTGTCACCACAGATGTCGGCAGTGCCGGCCTCATCGCTGGCAAGTCGAGTCGCCGCACCGCAGCTCCCACAGGGTCTTGCGGCGCATATGGATCCTGCGGACACCGGGGATACCTGTGGGAGCCAGCCTGCTGGCGATGACGGTGTGACAGGCGCCGCAGGATCCGGCGCCTGACGCTTACTCGGCCGTCGACGGCTTCTCCCACAGATTGATCCCGCCCTCCTGGGCGAACCGATCGATTTCAGCCAGCTCTTCAGCGCTGAAGCTCAGGTTCTTCAGCGCCCCGACGTTCTCGATGATCTGCTCCGGCCGGCTCGCGCCGATCAGCGCCGAGGTCACCCGCGGATCGCGCAGCGTCCAGGCCAGCGCCAGTTGCGCCAGGCTCTGGCCACGACGCTTGGCGATCTCGTTCAGCGCCCGCACATGGGCGATGTTGGCCTCGGACAGGTGCGACGCCTGCAGCGAACCGCCGCCCGGACGGTTGACCCGCGCATCGGCCGGCACGCCATTGAGGTACTTGTCGGTCAACAGGCCCTGCGCCAGCGGGGTGAAGGCGATTACCCCGGTGCCGAGCTCGTCGGTGGTGTCGAGCAGGTCCTTTTCCACCCAGCGGTTGAGCAGGTTGTAGGCCGGCTGGTGGATCAGCAGCGGCACTTTCCATTCCTTGAGCAGCGCGGCGATTTCGCGGGTCTTCACCCCGGAGTACGACGAGATGCCGACGTACAGCGCCTTGCCCTGCTGCACGGCGGTGGCGAGGGCGCCGGCGGTCTCCTCCAGCGGGGTGTCCGGGTCGAAGCGGTGGGAATAGAAGATGTCCACGTAGTCCACGCCCAGCCGTTGCAGGCTCTGGTCGAGGCTGGCCAGCACGTACTTGCGCGAACCGCCGCCCTGGCCGTAAGGGCCCGGCCACATGTCCCAACCGGCCTTGCTGGAGATGATCAGCTCGTCGCGGTAGCGCAGCAGGCGGCCGAAGTTGATCTCGGCGCTGCCGTAGGGCGGGCCGTAGTTGTTGGCCAGGTCGAAGTGGTTGATCCCCAGGTCGAACGCCGTGCGCAGCAAGGCACGCTGGGTGTCGATCGGCGTGCTGTCGCCGAAGTTGTGCCACAGGCCCAGGGACAGCGCCGGCAACACCAGGCCGCTGCGGCCCACGCGGCGGTAAGGGAGGGTGTCGTAGCGGTTTTCGGCAGCGGTGTAAGTCATCGAATCCTCTCTAGATTGAGTTTCAGCCATCGTCGGTCGGACATTTCCTGTGGCGAGGGAGCTGGCTCCCGCTCGGTTGCGCAGCGACCGCCGGTGCAGCGGTGCTTTGACAGACCGAAGCTGCTCAGCATACGCCCAAGCGGGCCCCTGCCCACCTCGGATTCGACCTATGGCTGAATCGTTTCACATCAGGAAGGGAAAAGACGCCGCCACCCCGTCTTCACAGATCCTTGTCGACCTGCTGACGATGGCGCCAGCCAAAACGCCTCAAGACCTTCGGCCTAACGGGAAACCTGTGCAAAGACCTCGCTCAACCAGTCCACGAACACCCGTACCCGCGGCGACAGGTGCCGGTTGTGCGGGTACAGCACCGACACCGGCATCGGTGGCGGCGGCGTGTCGGGCAGGACTTCCCGTATCAGGCCCTGGTCGATCTGGCTCTGCATGCGGTAGTGCGGGCACTGGATCAGGCCCAGGCCGGCGATGGCGGAGGCCGCGTAGATCTCGGCGCCGGACACCGAGACCGCCCCGTCGATGGCGACCTCCGTGCGTTCGCCGTCGACCATGAATTCGAAGGGAAACACCCGGGTGGTGCTGCGCGAGACGTAGTTCACCGCGCGATGGTCTTTCAGCTCGGCCAGGCTGCGGGGCTCGCCGAACCTGCGCAGGTAGGCGGGGCTGGCGCAGGTGATCTGCCGCAGGCTGGCCACGCGCTTGCCGATCAGCGTCGAGTCGCCGAGGGTGCCGGCGCGCAGCACGCAATCGACGCCTTCGGCGATCAGGTCGACGAAGCGGTCGGCCTCGCTGATCGACAGTTCGATGTCCGGGTAGCGCGCCATGAACTGCGGCAACGCCGGGATCACGAAATGCCGGGCCAACGTACCTTGCATATCGACCCGCAGCCGCCCCTTCGGCACCACGCTGCGGAACGCCAGTTCGGCGTCCTCCAGCTCCGCAAGCAACTGCACGCAACGCCGGTAATAAGCCTCTCCGTCCAGGGTCGGACGCACCTTGCGCGTGCTGCGCTCCAGCAGGCGCGTGCCGAGCCAGGCTTCGAACTGGTTGAGGGTGTGGGTCAGGGTGGCCCGGGGCAGGTTCAGGTCGGCGGCGGCCTGGGTGAAGCTGCTGCGCTCGTAGATCCGCACGAACGCCTTCATCGCTTTGACTTGATCCACGGCGGGCTCCCGGCCTTCGATTGTTGGCGGATGTTGAACAGTCAAGGCAACTTTGCGGCATTTATCCAGCACAGGCAAACAGGTGAAATGGCTCCCACTTCCCCCGCACACAGGAACACAGCCATGACCCAGCACACTTCGAAAGTCGCCCTCGTGACCGGCGCCTCCCGCGGCATCGGCGCGGTGATCGCCAAGCAATTGGCCGAGGACGGTTTCGCCGTCGCCGTCAATTACGCCAACAGCGCCGACGAAGCTTCCCGGCTTGTCGTCGAACTGCGCCAGGCCGGCCACCGGGCCATGGCCATCCAGGGCGACGTGGCCGACGCCGCCGACGTGCGGCGCCTGTTCGACGAGACCGAAGCGCACCTGGGCAAGGTCGACGTGCTGGTGAACAACGCCGGCATCCTCAAGGTGCTGCCGCTGGCCCAGCACAGCGACGAGTTGTTCGAGCAGACCTTCAACATCCACGCCCGCGGCACCTTCAACACGATGCGCGAAGCGGCGGCTCGGCTGAACGACGGCGGACGGATCATCAACTTCTCCAGCAGCACCGTCGGCCTCAACCTGCCGGGCTACGCGGTGTACATCGCCAGCAAGGCGGCGGTGGAATCGCTGACCCAGGTGTTCGCCAAGGAAATGCGCGGGCGCAACGTCACGGTCAACGCCGTGGCGCCGGGTCCGGTGGCCACCGAGCTGTTCCTGCACGGCAAGAGCGAGGAGCAGATCCAGACCTACGCGAAGATGCCGCCGCTGGAACGCCTGGGGCAGCCGGAGGACATTGCCCGGGTGGTGTCGTTCCTGGCGAGCCCGGCGGCGGACTGGGTCAACGGACAGATCCTGCGGGCCAACGGCGGGCTGGTTTGACTATGCTCTGAACAGGCCCGCAGCGGCCCCGTCGCCGGCTGGCTGGCGATGGGATCCGCCCAGGCGAAACGACACCGACAGGCAGCCTCTCATGCACACCACCATCATCATCACCTTCGGCCTGATCCTGCTGGCGCTGATGCTGTACATCGGCGAACGCATCGGCTTTTCCCGCCAGACCCTGGCCTACGGCTTCGCCGCCCTGTGGCTGGCGCTGACGGTGATCAACGGCGCGGTCGGCATGGTGCACGGCAAGCAGACGCTGAGCACCGAACTGATGGTCGGCAGCGCCGTGTTCGGCGTGCCGGTGGCGGCGATGGTGCTGTTCATGGTGCTGAGCGCCGAGGCCTGAGACCGCCCCGGCGCCCGCCGGGCTCAACGCACCAGGTGCAGGAACTGCATGTGCCGTTCGTACTGGTCGAGGATGTCGTTGATGATCTGCTCCTTGGTGTAGCCCACCAGGTCGTAGTCCTGGCTGCCCTCGCTCAAGTGCACTTCGGCGCGGTAGTAGCGGCGGTTGTTGAGCTGCTTGGAACCCATGCCGCCCCGGGCGAACGACGGCGTGAAATAGCCGCGCATCTGCACCTGGTAGATGAACGGGTGCAGTTCGCCGTGGCCGATCTCCAGGCTGACGCTGTCGTGGGCCGGATCCGGCTGCGTGACCACATGCAGACCCTTCTCGACGAACACCGCCGTCACCTCTTCGATGGCCGGCTTCACGGTGCTGTCCATGAACCGGTACACCTCGTCCCGCGACGGGAAATGCACCGCCTGGCTCAGGCGCTGCCGCCAGCCGCCCTTGCCGCGCCGCGAACCGGACACCGGCGCCAGCGAATGCAATTGCGCGATCTGCTTCTGCGACTCCAGGTAGAACGCCTTGTGCAGCCCCCACATCATCAGCAGCAGGATCAACGAGAACGGCAGTGAGGTCAGCACCACCGCCGACTTCAGCGCATCGATGCTGCCGGAGAACAGCAGCGCGCTGGTGATCAGCGCCGTCATCGCGCCCCAGAACACCCGCAGCCATTTCGGCCCGTCCTCGTCCGGGCCGCCGCCCTTGGCCGACAGGGTCGAGAGCACCACGGTGCCGGAGTCGGCGGAGGTGACGAAGAACACGAAGCTGATGAACACCGTCACCGCGATGACGGTCTTGCTCCACGGGTAGGTCTCCAGCAGCAGGTAGAGGGTCATCGACGGGTCGTCGATGGCCGACAGGCCGAGGGCCTCCATGCCGTGGTTGAGCACCTGGTCGATGGCGCTGTTGCCGAAGATCGACATCCACGCCAGGGTGAAGCCCAACGGAATCAGCAGCACGCCGAAGACGAATTCGCGGATGGTGCGGCCCCGGGAGATCCGCGCGATGAACAGGCCCACGAACGGCGACCAAGCGATCCACCAGGCCCAGTAGAACACGGTCCAGCCGCCGAGCCAGTCGCTGGGCTTGTCGTAGGCGTAGAGGTCGAAGCTCTTGGTCGGCAGCGCGCCGAGGTAATCGCCCAGGTTCTGGATCAGGGTGTTGAGCAGGTGCTGGGTGGGCCCGGCGAACAGCACGAACAGCAGCAGCGCGCAGGCCAGCAGCATGTTGATGTCGGACATCACCCGCACGCCCTTGTCGACCCCGGACACGGCGACGGTGATCGCCGCGCCCATCATCAGGACGATCAGGCCGACCTGGATCCACTGGGTGTGGGCGATGCCGAACAGGTAGTCCAGGCCGGAGTTGAGGTGCAGCACGCCGAAGCCCATGTCCGCGCCGAGGCCGAACACCGTGGCGATGATGCCGAAGCCGTCCACCGCGTAGCCGATGGGGCCGTTGATGCGTTTGCCGATCAGCGGATAGAGCGCCGAGCGCAACGCCAGCGGCAGGTTGTGGCGGTACGCGCAGTACGCCAGCGCCATGCCGACGAAGGCGAACACGCCCCAGCCGTGCAGGCCCCAGTGCAGGAACAGGATCTGCATCGCTTGGCGCGCGGCGTCCGCCGTGCCGGCCTCGCCCTGGGGCGGCTGGAGCATGTGGGTCAGGGGTTCCGACACGCAGAAGAAAAACAGGGTGATGCTGATCCCGGCGGCGAACAGCATGCCGGCCCAGGACAGGTAACTGAATTCGGGTTCGTCGTGGTCGGCACCGAGCTTGATCTTGCCGTAGCCAGACAGCGCGGTGACCACCACGAAGACCAGATACAGGGTCATCGCCAGCATGTAGTA
Organism: Pseudomonas sp. B7(2017); assembly: GCF_002112745.1. Lineage (NCBI taxonomy): Bacteria > Pseudomonadati > Pseudomonadota > Gammaproteobacteria > Pseudomonadales > Pseudomonadaceae > Pseudomonas > Pseudomonas sp. B7(2017). Next base: position 125,135 of record NZ_NEIP01000009.1, read on the forward strand.
CCAGCCGACCGTGTTGGCCGCCCAGTCCTGGGCCTTCAGCAGCCAGGCGCCGGCCGCCTCCGGCAGGGAAATCACGACGAGGCCGAACAGCAGGATGACCGTCGCGGCGAACCAGAACACCGGCGGGTTCATGCGCACCTGGGCGCTGGCGGGGGTGGACGATGCACTCATGGACGGTGCACCTCGAAGGGGTGGAACATGGCTGAAATGATCGGACTCAGCAAAGGCAAGCCTCCTGTTGTGAGCGGGCAGCGGACTGCCGGTTTAACTTGAATGAACGTTCAAGTTAAACATGGATAGCACGCTAAGGACTAATCGCAAGGCCGAGCGGTCGCTCGCCCCTGCGGGCTCAAGGAGGGTTATGACGCAGGTTCGGAGGGATTCGTTCAGTGGCGAATTGGCCGGATGCCACTATCCGGGCCGGCCTGAGTCCGTTCGACGGGCCCGCGACGGCGCCGGTCAAGGCGCCGCAGGGCCTTCAAGCGGAGTGCGCCGTCACTTCTGCGTCCCGTCGTCGTGCTGCAGGTTGGCCTGGGTCAGGTTGCTGCCGGCCGGTACGCTGCGGGTCAGCCACACGTTGCCGCCGATGGTCGAGCCCTGGCCGATGGTGATGCGCCCCAGGATGGTCGCCCCGGCGTAGATCACCACGTCGTCCTCGACGATCGGGTGGCGCGGATGGCCCTTCTGCAGTTGGCCGTCCTCGTCCGCCGGAAAGCGCTTGGCGCCCAGGGTCACCGCCTGGTAGATCCGCACCCGCTCGCCGATGATCGCGGTTTCGCCGATCACCACGCCGGTGCCGTGGTCGATGAAGAAGCTCGGGCCGATCTGCGCGCCGGGGTGGATGTCGATGCCGGTGGCCGAGTGAGCGATCTCCGAGCTGATCCGCGCCAGCAGCGGCAGGCCCGCGCGGTACAGGTGATGGGCCAGGCGATGGTGGATCACCGCCAGGATGCCCGGGTAGCACAGCAGCACCTCGTCGACGCTGCGCGCCGCCGGATCGCCGTGGTAGGCCGCCAGCACGTCGGTGTCGAGCAGGCTGCGCAGGCCCGGCAGGGCCAGGGCGAAGTCCTGGACGATGCGGATCGCGCGGGACTCGACCTCGGTGTCGGCCTGGGCGCTGTGGCGGGCGACGTAGCGCAGTTCGAGCCGCGCCTGGACGAGCAAGGCATTCAGGGCGACGTCGAGGGTATGGCCGACATAGAAGTCCTCGCTTTCCTCACGCAGGTCCACAGGCCCCAGCCGCATCGGGAACAACGCCCCGCACAGGGCCTCGAGGATCTCCGCCATCGCTGCGCGGGAGGGCAGTTCGCGCCCGCCCTGTTCGCCGGTGGCCCGGCCGTTCTGGGTACGCCACAGATCCCGCGCGGTACGCAGTTGGCTGACGATGGTCTGCAGTTGCCAATGGCTGGAACGCTCGCTCACGGTAAAGACTCCTCACCGGCGGCCGGACTGTCGGGCCGCCTCAACGGCGACTACTTTACGGCATGGCCCCAAGCGCGAATTAAGAACCGATAGTGCTGGCCTAAGCACGTTTGGCTATAAGCGATTGACGGTTGCCCCGCCAAAACGCCATGCCTATAGTCCTGTGATCTTCCTCCGCCAGTACAGGCCCATGATCAAACAACAGCTGGACCGCTTCCATCGTCTCGACCTGCTCGGCCAACCCACTCCCCTGGAAAAACTCGAACGCCTTTCCGCCTGGCTGGGCCGCGACATCTACTTCAAGCGCGACGACCTGACCCCGCTGGCCATGGGCGGCAACAAGCTGCGCAAGCTCGAATACCTCGCCGCCGACGCCCTCGCCCAGGGCGCCGACACCTTGATCACCGCCGGCGCCCTGCAATCGAACCACGTGCGCCAGACCGCCGCGATCGCCGCCAAGCTGGGCCTGGGCTGCGTGGCGCTGCTGGAGAACCCGCTGGGCACCGACGACGGCGACTACACCGGCAACGGCAACCGCCTGTTGCTGGACCTGTTCGACGCCAAGGTCGAGCTGGTCGACAACCTCGACAACGCCGACGAGCAACTGGCGGCCCTCGCCGTGCGCCTGCGCAGCAACGGCAAGAAGCCGTACCTGGTGCCCATCGGCGGCTCCAACGCCCTCGGCGCGTTGGGTTACGTGCGCGCCGGCCTGGAACTGGCCGAACAGATCAAGGACACCGGCCTCGACTTCGCCGCCGTGGTGCTGGCCTCCGGCAGCGCCGGCACCCACAGCGGCCTGGCCCTGGCCTTGAACGAAGCATTGCCGGCGCTGCCGGTGATCGGCGTGACCGTCTCGCGCAGCGAAGAGGACCAGCGCCCGAAAGTGCAGGGCCTGGCCGAACGCACCGCCGACCTGCTGGGCGTGGCGCTGCCGGACAGTTTCAAGGTGCGCCTGTGGGACGAGTACTTCGGCCCGCGCTACGGCGAACCGAACGCCGGCACGCTGGCGGCGGTGAAGCTTTTGGCCAGCCAGGAAGGCGTGCTGCTCGACCCGGTCTACACCGGCAAGGCCATGGCCGGCCTGCTCGACGGCATCGGCCGCGGGCGCTTCGACGACGGCCCGGTGATCTTCCTGCACACCGGCGGCGCACCGGCGCTGTTCGCCTACAAGGACTTCCTGTAAGGCCCGCGGCGAGGGAGCCGGATCCCTCGCCGCAGCAGGCTGCGCACATATTCGAATTTGAAATAACAAAAATAAAAACCATTATTTTCAATTCTAAGCGAGCAATCATATAGTCTCCCCGCAGGCGAATTTCGCGGGAGACGCATAAGCTGCTTTAGGGCACGATAGCGCAGTCGTCCAATTCCCGGATTCGCCAACTTTCCTTAAGCGTCTTCCATAAGAAAACACAGGGGCATGTCATGAATTTTTCCGCACTACGTCGCAACCTGCTGGTGGGTTCGCTGGGCCTGGCGCTGAGCGCCGGCCTGATCGGCCACGCAGCCGCCGGTGAGCAACTGAAGCAGATCAAGGACAAAGGCGTCATCAACGTCGGCCTGGAAGGCACCTACCCACCGTTCTCCTTCGTCGATCCCGACGGCAAGCTGGCCGGCTTCGAGGTCGAACTCTCCGAAGCCCTGGCGAAAAAGCTGGGCGTGAAGGCCAAGATCCAGCCGACCAAGTGGGACGGCATCCTCGCGGCCCTGGAATCCAAGCGTCTGGACGTCGTGGTCAACCAGGTCACCATCTCCGACGAGCGCAAGAAGAAATACGACTTCTCCGAGCCCTACACCGTGTCCGGGATCCAGGCGCTGGTGCTGAAGGACAAGGAAGCGGCGCTGAACATCAAGACCGCCGCCGACCTGTCCGGCAAGAAGGTCGGCGTGGGCCTGGGCACCAACTACGAGCAATGGGTGCGGGCCAACGTGCCGGGCGCCGACGTGCGCACCTACGACGATGATCCGACCAAGTTCGCCGACCTGAACAACGGCCGCACCGACGCCATCCTGATCGACCGTCTGGCTGCTCTGGAATACGCCAAGAAGGCACCGAAGACCGTGGCCGCAGGCCAGGCGTTCTCCCGTCAGGAATCGGGCATCGCGCTGCGCAAGGGCGAGCCGGAACTGCTGACGGCGGTGAACAAGGCCCTCGACGAACTGCGCGCCGACGGCACGCTGCAGAAGCTCTCGGAAAAGTACTTCAACGCTGACGTCACGAAATAATGGAAGCAGCTTTCCAACTCGCGCTGGACTCCGCGCCCTTCCTGCTCAAGGGCGCGTACTACACGGTCATCCTTAGCCTGGGCGGCATGTTCTTCGGTCTGCTGCTGGGCTTCGGCCTGGCACTGATGCGCCTGTCGCGCTTCAAGTCGGTCAGCTGGCTGGCCCGCATCTACGTGTCGTTCTTTCGCGGCACGCCGTTGCTGGTGCAGCTGTTCGTGATCTATTACGGCTTGCCGCAACTGGGTGTGGAACTGGATCCGCTGCCGGCGGCCCTGATCGGCTTCTCGCTGAACATGGCCGCCTACGCCTGCGAGATCCTGCGTGCCGCCATCGGCTCGATCGAGCGCGGCCAGTGGGAAGCGGCGGCCAGCATCGGCATGACCCGCGCGCAGACCCTGCGCCGGGCCATCCTGCCGCAGGCGATGCGCACGGCATTGCCGCCGCTGGGCAACAGCTTCATTTCGCTGGTCAAGGACACCGCGCTGGCCGCCACCATCCAGGTGCCGGAGCTGTTCCGCCAGGCGCAGCTGATCACCGCCCGCACCTTCGAAGTGTTCACCATGTATCTTGCCGCCGCGCTGATCTACTGGGTTCTGGCCACGGTGCTGTCGCACCTGCAGAACAAGTTGGAAGAGCGGGTCAATCGGCACGACCAGGAGTCCTGACCCCATGATTGTCGTGGAAAAACTGACAAAGCAGTTCAAGGGTCAGACCGTGCTCAACGGCATCGACCTTAAGGTGAAGGAAGGCGAGGTCGTGGCGATCATCGGTCCCAGCGGCTCGGGCAAGACCACGTTCCTGCGCTGCCTGAACTTCCTTGAGCAACCCACCAGCGGCCGGATCAAGGTCGGCGACATCGAGATCGATACCGGCCGTCCGCTGAACCAGCAGCAAGGCCTGGTGCGCAACCTGCGCCAGCACGTGGGCTTCGTGTTCCAGAACTTCAACCTGTTCCCTCACCGCACCGCCCTGGAGAACGTCATCGAAGGCCCGACCGTGGTCAAGAAGACGCCCCGCGCCGATGCCATCGCCCTGGGCCGCAAGCTGCTGGCCAAGGTCGGCCTGGCGGGCAAGGAAGACGCCTATCCGCGGCGCCTGTCCGGTGGCCAGCAACAGCGCGTGGCGATCGCCCGGGCGCTGGCGATGGAGCCGGAAGTGATCCTGTTCGACGAGCCGACCTCGGCCCTGGACCCGGAACTGGTGGGCGAAGTGCTGGCGACCATCCGCGGCCTCGCCGAGGAGAAACGCACAATGGTCATCGTCACCCACGAAATGGCGTTCGCCCGTGACGTGGCCAACCGTGTGGTGTTCTTCGACAAGGGCGTGATCGTCGAGCAAGGTGAGGCCAAGGCCCTGTTCGCCGATCCGAAGGAAGAACGCACACGACAGTTCCTCAGCAAGTTCAGAAACAACGGCTGATCTCACCGATCCGCAACAACCGCAAACTTCCATGGACGGAAGTTTCGCTCTCTCTCCTTTCTCCCTACAGCAATCAACTTGTTCCGATGCGGCACATATATATGTTCTGCAACAGATATTCCGTGCCCGGCATCCGCTAAACACCCTCCATACAGGTGCATGGCCAGACATGCGCTGAAACCGCCAAAATAGCCCTGTCCTGTGGCCGAATTCACTCCGCAGGCCAGGCAAATTGCGCTGTTGATGTAGGAGCTTTCTGATTAGTCCGCAATTTTTAAAATCACCGATTGCCTCTATTGACAGCTCTTTCGGCGAACTTTTATCTAGTCGCCACCGTTGCCCGTTACTTCATCAAGGCGACATAAACATCGATCAACCCGACACTGTTTCATGACCTGAGCATTCAAACCGCCCGAACTTTCAGAAACGGACTTCGCTGCAAGGTCTCAAGGAGAGAACCCCATGCCCTTCGCTTCGCACATCCCCGAAATGGCCGCGCCGAACCTGACGTCGGCCCGCCACGGCGGCATCGGTTTGGCCGCCGCCGCCCATTTGCTGGTCGAAGTCGCCCCGTATCCCGGGATGGATGCCGGCGACCTGATCGAACTGTTCTGGAACGACTGCTACGTCGCCTCCCATGTGCTCACGGACGCCTGTGTCGGCGAACCGGTCAGGCTGCGGGTGCCGGAAAGCTTCGTGGTCAACGGCCCGGCCCATGCCCACTACCGGATCATGCAGGTGGGGCGCAGCCCGGCGCTGTCGGCCAGCGCGTCGGCGCAGGTGAAGCTGGACTGTCCCGGCGGGCAGCCGCCGCCGTTGTGCAACGACGAGAACCAGCACCTGGCGCAAGCCGTGCTGCCCGGCACCATCTGCCGTCAGGGGGTGAACCCGGGGCAGGTCAAGCGCGGTGTGCCGCTGACCATCCAGCCCTACCTGAACATGGCCGAGGGCGACGCGATCACGGTGCGCTGGGGCGATGTGCGGATGGACCTGCCGCCCGTCGCGACCGAGGGCGTCGGACGGCCGGTCCAGGTGTGGATACCGCCGTCGGTGATTCTCGAAGCCGGCGAGGATCTGCGCCTGGAAGTGACCTACTGCATCCTCGACCGGGTCGGCAACAACTCGCGCTGGGCGCCGCCGCGCATGCTGAGGATCGGCGGCAGCCTGTTAACCGGACAGGCCATGGCCCCTTCTATGCATATTTCTAAAAGTTAGTTCATAAAATATTTATACACGTTTAGGGTATATGAACCGGACCACCGGACATTCTTTCGTTCGCCGCATTTCGCGGCGATTTTTTGAGATGTGAGGTAGGTAGCATGGTCCGGAACCCAATCACCCCAGTGCGGATCGCCAGGGCATTGCGTGCAGCCAAGGAGTGGCACTGATGTCCAGTCTGGCAGACGCAAACGTTCAGACCGATCTGGACACCGCCCCGTTGTTGTTGCCCGCGCAGATCCTGCGCAACGACGCCCAGGCCATCGAGGCCGCCCATGAACTGGCCGAGGCCGCCCGTGTGGACGCCGCCCGGCGCGACCGCCAGCGCAAGCTGCCGTGGGCGCAGATCGAACAGTTCACCCGCAGCGGCCTGGGCAGCATCGCCATCCCCCGCGAATACGGTGGGCCGCAGGTGTCCTTCGTCACCCTGGCCGAAGTGTTCGCGATCATCTCCGCCGCCGACCCGGCGCTGGGGCAGATCCCGCAAAACCAGTTCGGCATCCTCAACCTGGTGCTCGGCTGCGCCACCGAGGCGCAGAAGCGCCAGCTGTTCCAGAGCGTGCTCGAAGGCTGGCGCATCGGCAACGCAGGCCCCGAGCGCGGCACCAAGGACACCCTGGAGCTGAAGGCGCGGATCACCGCCGACGGCGACGATTTCGTCATCAACGGCCAGAAGTTCTATTCCACCGGTGCCCTCTTCGCCCATTGGGTCGCGGTCAAGGCGCTCAACGATGACGGCCGGCAGGTGCTGGCTTTCGTTCGGCGCGGCACGCCGGGCCTGCGCATCGTCGACGACTGGTCGGGCTTCGGCCAGCGCACCACCGCCAGCGGCACGATCCTGTTGAACAACGTGCGGGTCGAGGCTGGCCTGGTGGTGGACAACTGGAAGATCAACGAGAAGCCCAACACCCAAGGTGCGGTGTCGCAGCTGATCCAGGCCGCGATCGACGCCGGCATCGCCCGCGGCGCCCTCGACGACGCCATCGACTTCGTCAAGACCCGCGCCCGTCCGTGGATCGAGGCCAAGGTCGAGCGCGCCAGCGATGACCTTTACGTCATCGCCGACATCGGCAGGCTGAAGATCGAACTGCACGCCGCCGAAGCGCTGCTGCGCAAGGCCGGGCAAGTCCTGGACCAGGTGCATGCCGCGCCGGTCACCGCCGAGTCCGCCGCCCGCGCCTCGATCGCCGTGGCCGAAGCCAAGGTGCTGACCACCGAAATATCGCTGCTGGCCAGCGAGAAGCTGTTCGAGCTGGCCGGCAGCCGCGCGACCCTCGCCGAGTTCAACCTCGACCGCCACTGGCGCAACGCACGGGTGCACACCCTGCACGACCCGGTGCGCTGGAAGTACCACGCGGTCGGCGCCTACCGCCTCAACGGCAAGCTGCCGGCCCGCCATTCCTGGATCTGACGACCAGAACACTTTTGACCAGATCTCTGGAGAAGCACATGACCCTTTCCCATCCCGTCGCGGTCATCGCCAGCGACGAACAGGCCCTGATCGTCGCCAGCGACCTGGCCGAAGACTTCAAGCGCGACAGCCACCTGCGCGACCGTGAACGCCGCCTGCCGCTGGCGGAGCTGGACGTGTTTTCCCGCTCCGGCCTGTGGGGCATCAGCGTGCCGAAGGAATACGGCGGCGCCGGCGTCTCCAACGTCACCCTGGCCAGGGTCATCGCCCTGATCGCCCAGGCCGACGGCTCCCTGGGGCAGATACCGCAGAACCATTTCTACGCCCTCGAAGTGCTGCGGGTGAACGGCAGCCCTGCGCAGAAGCGACGCCTGTACGCCGAGGCGCTGACCGGCCGCCGCTTCGGCAACGCCCTGGCGGAACTGGGCACCAAGACCGCCCATGACCGCGTCACTCGCCTGACCCGCGAAGGCGACGGTTTTCGCATCAACGGCCGCAAGTTCTACGCCACCGGCGCGATCTATGCCCAGCGCATCCCGACCCTGGTGGTGGACGAAAACGGCGTGCAGCAACTGGCGTTCGTCCATCGCGACAGCCAGGGCCTGACCGTGATCGACGACTGGAGCGGCTTCGGCCAGCGCACCACCGGCAGCGGTTCGGTGGTGTTCGAAGACGTGTACGTCGCCGCCGAAGACGTGGTGCCGTTCCAGGCCGCCTTCGAGCGCCCGACCACGGTCGGCCCGCTGGCTCAGATCCTCCATGCGGCCATCGACACCGGCATCGCCCGCGCCGCCTTCGAGGACGCGCTGCATTTCGTGCGCAGCAAGACCCGTCCGTGGATCGATTCGGGCAACGATAAGGCCACGGAAGACCCGCTGACCCTCAAGAGCTTCGGCCACCTGAGCATTCGCCTGCACGCCACCGAGGCGCTGCTGGAGCGCGCGGGTGAATTCCTCGACGCCGCCCAGGCCGACAGCAGCGCCGACACCGTCGCCGCCGCGTCGATCGCCGTCGCCGAGGCCCGGGCGATCAGCACCGACATTTCCCTGGCCGCCGGCAGCACCCTGTTCGAGCTGGCCGGCAGCCAGGCCACCCTCAGCGAACACGGCCTCGACCGCCACTGGCGCAACGCCCGCGTGCACACCCTGCACGACCCGGTGCGCTGGAAGTACCACGCGGTGGGCAACTATTACCTCAACGACGAAAAGCCTCCGCTGCGGGGGACGATCTGATGGCCGCCGGGAAAAAGAAGATTCTGCTCAACGCGTTCAACATGAACTGCATCGGCCACATCAACCACGGCCTGTGGACGCACCCGCGCGACACCTCGACCCGCTACAGCACCCTTGAGTACTGGACCGAGCTTGCGCAGTTGCTTGAGCGCGGGTTGTTCGACGGCCTGTTCATCGCCGACATCGTCGGCGTGTACGACGTCTACCAGCAGTCGGTGGACGTCACGCTCAAGGAGTCGATCCAGATGCCGGTCAACGATCCGCTGCTGCTGGTCTCGGCCATGGCCGCGGTGACCAAACACCTGGGCTTCGGCCTCACCGCCAACCTCACCTACGAGCCGCCGTACCTGTTCGCCCGGCGCCTGTCGACCCTCGACCACCTGAGCCGCGGGCGGGTGGGCTGGAACATCGTCACCGGCTACCTGGACAGCGCCGCCAAGGCCATGGGCCTGCGCGAACAGGCCGAACACGACCGCCGCTACGACCAGGCCGACGAGTACCTCGAAGTCCTCTACAAACTCTGGGAAGGCAGTTGGGAAGACAGCGCCGTGGTCAACGACCCGCAGCAGCGGATCTACGCCCGCCCGGACAAAGTGCACAAGGTCGAACACCGGGGCGAGTTCTACCAGGTCGAGGGTTATCACCTGTGCGAGCCGTCGCCGCAGCGCACGCCGGTGCTGTTCCAGGCCGGCAGTTCGGACCGCGGCCTGCTGTTCGCCGGGCGCCATGCCGAGTGCGTGTTCATCAGCGGCCAAAACAAGCCGTCGACCAAGGCCCAGGTGGACAAGGTGCGCGCCAGCGCCGTGAAGGCCGGGCGCAACCCCGAGGACATCAAGGTGTTCATGGGCCTGAACGTGATCGTCGGCGAGACCGAAGAAGCGGCCTGGGCCAAGCACGCCGAGTACCTGAGCTACGCCAGCGCCGAGGCCGGCGTGGCGCATTTCTCGGCGTCCACCGGCATCGACTTCTCCGAGTACGCCCTCGACGAACCGATCCAGTACGTGAAGAGCAACGCCATCCAGTCCGCGACCAAGAACCTGCAGAACAACGACTGGACCCGGCGCAAGCTGCTGGAGCAGCACGCCCTCGGCGGGCGCTACATCACCGTGGTCGGTTCGCCGCAGCAGGTGGCGGACGAGCTGGAATCGTGGATCGCCGAAACCGGCCTCGACGGCTTCAACCTGACGCGCATCGTCACCCCGGAAAGCTATGTGGACTTCATCGACCTGGTGATTCCGGAACTGCAGCGGCGCGGATCGTACAAGACCGCCTATGACGACGGCAGCCTGCGGGAAAAGCTGTTCCGTGCCGGGGCGCAGTTACCGCGACAGCACACCGGATCATCGTTTCGCCGCTGAAAAGCTTCGCGGGCAAGCCAGCTCCCACAGGGGTGTGCGGTGTACACAAGAACCTGTGGGAGCGGGCTTGCCCGCGAAGAGGCCCGACCAGACACCCCATAACCCATGCACTGACTGGAAAACCCTCATGACCAAGACTCTCCTGCCCAACCCGGTCAAGGCACTGGCCCTGGCCCTCGGCCTGTTCAGCTCGGCGGCGTTCGCCGCCGAGGCGCCGCTGAAGATCGGCACCACCGCCGCCTTCGCCATTCCCCTGGAGGCCGCCGTCGAGGAGGCCTCCAAGCAAGGCCTGAAGGTCGAGCTGGTGGAGTTCACCGACTGGATCGCGCCGAACGTCAGCCTCGCCGCCGGCGACATCGACGTGAACTACTTCCAGCACATCCCGTTCCTGGAGAACGCCAAGGCCGCCTCAGGTTTCGACCTGGTGCCGTTCGCGCCGGGGATCATCAACAACGTCGGCCTCTACTCGAAGAAGTACAAGAGCTTCGCCGAGCTGCCCGAGGGCGCCAGCGTCGCCATCGCCAACGACCCGATCAACAGCGGACGCGGCCTGCAACTGCTGGCCAAGGCCGGCCTGATCACCCTCAAGCCCGGCGTCGGCTACAAGGCCACCGAGGACGACATCGTCGCCAACCCGAAGAAGATCAAGATCCTTCAGGTCGAGGCCGTGCAACTGGTGCGCGCCTATGACGACGCCGACCTGGTGCAGGGCTATCCGGCCTATATCCGCCTGGCCAAGACCTTCGATGCCGGCTCCGCGCTGCTGTTCGACGGCCTCGACCACAAGGAATACGTGATCCAGTTCGTGATCCGGCCCAAGAGCAAGGACGATCCGCGCCTGATCAAGTTCGTCGACATCTACCAGCACTCGCCCGCCGTGCGCGCCGCGCTCGACAAGGCCCACGGCAAGCTGTACCAGGCCGGCTGGGAAAGCTGACATGACGGCCGCCCTCCAACGGCGACTGGAGACTCCAGAGCCCCGTCACAGTGCCGAACGCACAGAATTGCACCCCGAACTGACCCGCGCCCATGTGCGCTTCATCGGCGTCGGCAAGACCTACGAAGGCCGCCAGGGCCCGGTCGCGGCGCTGCAAGGCATCGACCTGTCGATCCGGCGCGGCGAAGTGTTCGGCATCATCGGCCGCAGCGGCGCCGGCAAGTCGTCGCTGATCCGCACCATCAACCGTCTGGAGCAACCGACCGCAGGACGGGTGCTGATCGATCAGGTGGACATCGGCGAATTCGACGAGGACCGCCTCGTCGCCCTGCGTCGGCGGATCGGCATGATCTTCCAGCACTTCAACCTGATGTCGGCCAAGACCGTGTGGCAGAACGTCGAGCTGCCGCTCAAGGTCGCCGGCGTGCCGAAGGCGCAGCGCGAAGCGAAGGTGCGCGAACTGCTGGATCTGGTGGGCCTGCAAGGCAAGCACGCGGCTTATCCGGCGCAGTTGTCCGGCGGGCAGAAACAGCGCGTGGGCATCGCCCGGGCCCTGGTGCACGACCCGGACATCCTGCTGTGCGACGAGGCCACCTCGGCGCTCGACCCGGAAACCACCCAGTCGATCCTCGGCCTGCTGCGCGAGATCAACGCCCGCCTGGGCCTGACCATCGTCCTGATCACCCACGAAATGGCGGTGATCCGCGACATCTGCGACCGCGTCGTGGTGCTGGAACGCGGGCACATCGTCGAGCAGGGCCCGGTGTGGGAAGTGTTCGGCGACCCGCAGCACGAAGTCAGCCAGACCCTGCTCGCGCCCTTGCAGCACGCCTTGCCCCAGGAATTGCAAAGCCGTCTGCACGCCCAGCCGCCATCACCGGAGGCCGCCGTGGTGCTGCGTCTGCAATTCACCGGCGGCGATGCCGACGAGCCGGACCTGGCCGCGCTGTTCGCTGCCCTCGGCGGGCGGGTCAAGCTGCTGCAGGGCGGCGTGGAGCGGATCCAGGGCCATGCGTTGGGGCAACTGCTGCTGGCGGTGAGCGGCTCGTCCCTGGACGCTGCCCGGTTGCAGGCGCGCGCCGGGCAATGGGCGCAACGGGTGGAGGTGCTGGGCCATGTGGATTGACCGTCTGCTGCAAGGCTTCATCGACACGTTCCTGATGGTCGGCGTGTCGTCGCTCATCGCCTTGGTGGCGGGAATCCCGATGGCGGTGATCCTGGTCACCAGCGACAAGGGCGGCATCTACCAGGCCCCGGCGCTGAACCGGGCGCTGGGGGCGTTCGTCAACCTGTTCCGCTCGATCCCGTTCCTGATCCTGATGGTCGCGCTGATCCCGTTCACCCGGCTGATCGTCGGCACCACCTACGGCGTGTGGGCGGCGGTCGTGCCGCTGACCATCGCCGCCACGCCGTTCTTCGCGCGGATCGCCGAGGTGAGCCTGCGCGAGGTCGACCACGGCCTGATCGAAGCGGCCCAGGCCATGGGCTGTCGGCGCTGGCACATCGTCTGGCACGTGCTGTTGCCGGAGGCGCTGCCGGGGATCGTCGGCGGCTTCACCATCACCCTGGTGACCATGATCAACTCCTCGGCCATGGCCGGGGCCATCGGCGCCGGGGGCTTGGGCGACATCGCCTACCGCTACGGCTATCAGCGGTTCGACAGCCAGATCATGCTGACGGTGATCGTGCTGCTGGTGGCGCTGGTGGCGGTGATCCAGCTGGGCGGCGACCGCTTGGCGCGGGGCTTGAACAAGCGCTGAGTCTTGCGTCGCCAATAAAACGGTCATCGCCAGCAGGCTGGCTCCCACAGTGGACGGCGGCGTTCATGACTTCGGTGGGGGCCAGCCTGCTGGCGACGGGCTGCGCAGCGGCCCTACAGGTTGGCGTATATTCGGCACATCCCATAGCCCGCGCAGCCGACCATGAAACAGACCCCCTCCGATCTGGAACAGATCACCTCCACCACCCTGGGCCACTACGACTCGGTGGCGGAAGATTTCCGCGAAGGCACCCGCGACCACGACGTCAGCCAGAACATCGACGCCCTGCTGCGCCACATTCAGGGCCCGGCGCCCTTCAGCATCCTGGACTTCGGCTGCGGACCGGGCCGCGACCTGCAGACCTTCACCCGCCTGGGCCATGTCGCCATCGGCCTCGACGGCTCGGAAGCGTTTGTGCGGATGGCCCGGGAGGACAGCGGCTGCGAAGTCTGGCGGCAGGATTTCCTCAAGCTCGACCTGCCGGCCGGACGCTTCGACGGGATCTTCGCCAACGCGGTGCTGTTCCATGTGCCGTTGCAGGAACTGCCCCGTGTGCTCGGGCAACTGCACGCCACGCTCAAGCCGGGCGGCGTGCTGTTCAGCTCCAACCCCCGCGGGGACAACCGCGAGGGCTGGAACGGCCCGCGCTACGGCTCGTACCACGATCTCGAGGCCTGGCGCCGCTTGCTGACCGCCGCCGGGTTCGCGGAGCTGGAGCACTACTACCGGCCGGCGGGCCTGCCGCGGGAGCAGCAGCCTTGGCTGGCCAGCGTCTGGCGCAAGATCGGCCAGGACGCCATCGCCGGCAGCCACATTTGAACGGCACTGACTCCCCCGGCGGGAGCCAGCCTGCCGGCGACGGGCGCACAGCGCCCGCTTGTCACTGCGCGTCCTTCTTCGGCTCGCGGATCCTGTACCACGCCACATACAGCGCCGGCAGGAACAGCAGCGTCAGCAAGGTCGCCACGATGATCCCGCCGATCATCGCGTAGGCCATCGGCCCCCAGAACACTTCGCGGGCGATCGGGATCATGCCCAGGCTCGCGGCCGCCGCCGTCAGCAGGATCGGCCGGCGCCGGTGTTCGGTGGCCTCCACCACCGCGTCCCACGGCGCATAACCCTTTTGCTCGTACTCTTCGATCTGGGTCACAAGGATCACCGAGTTGCGGATGATGATGCCAATCAGCGCCAGGATCCCCAGGATCGCCACGAAGCCCATCGGAATGCCGGTGGGCACCAGCGCCAGCACCACGCCGATCAGCCCCAGCGGCGCGACGCTGGCCACCAGGAACAGCTTCTGCACGCTGTGCAGCTGGATCATCAGGAAGGTCGCCATCAGAAACAGCATCAGCGGGATGACCTTGGCGATCGGCCCCTGGGCCTTGCCGCTCTCCTCCACCGTACCGCCGGTGGCGACCTTGTAGCCCGGCGGCAGCTTGGCGGCGAACGCGTCGACGGAGGGCTTGAGCACCTTCACCAGGTCCGTGGGCTGGATGTCGCCGCGCAACGCCGCCTTGATGGTGATGGTCGGCAAGCGGTCGCGGCGCCACACCAGCGGCTGCTCCAGTTCGTAGCGCACGGTGGCGAACGCCAGCAGCGGGATCGAGGTGCCGTTGGGCGTGACGATCTGCAGGTTCTGCAGGGTCTCCGGCGTGCCGCGCTCGGAGTCCACCGCCCGGCCGACCACGTTGATCAGGTAGATGTCGTCGTCGACCTGGGTCAGCGTCGAGCCGCTGACGATGCTGTTCATCAGGCTCGCCACGTCTTCGGACGACAGCCCGAGCTGGCGCGCCTTGTCCTGGGCGATGTCGATGCGCAGGACTTTGCCCGGCTCGTTCCAGTCGTAGATGATCTCGCCGATGTGCTCGTTCTTGTCCAGCTCGGTGGCCAGGTCGATGGCGTGCTTGCGCACCTGGTCGATGTCCTTGCCGCTGACCCGGTACTGGATCGGCCGGCCCACCGGCGGGCCCATCTCCAGGGCCTGCACGTAGCCGCCGATGCCGACGAAATCCTTGCGCAGGCGGTCGCGGATCCGCTGGCTCAGCGCCTCGCGGGCCTCGAAGTCCTTGCTGACGATCACCAGCTGGGCGTAGTAGGGGTTCTGCAGCTGCTGGTCCAGCGGCAGGTAGAACCGGATCGCGCCCTGGCCGATGTAGGTGCTCCAGCGCACGATGTCCGGGTCACCCTTGAGCGTGGCCTCAAGCTTGTCCACCGCCTTGCGGGTCTCGTCGATGGAAGCGTTCTGCGGCAGGTCCAGGTCCACCAGGATTTCCGGGCGGTCCGAGGACGGGAAGAACTGGTTCTGCACGAAGCGCATGCCGACCACCGACAGGACGAAGCACAGCACGGTGATGGCGATGGCCCACCAGCGGTTGCGCATGCACCACAGCAGGCCATGGTTGAACGCCCGCCCGATGCGGCCGGGCTCCCCCTCATGGGGCTTCACGTTGGTGCTCAGGATGTGCACGCCGATCACCGGCGCGAACAGCACCGCCACCACCCACGACACCAGCATCGCCACGGCGATCACCGCAAACAGGGTGTAGGTGTATTCGCCGGCGGAACTGGCGTTGAGGCCGATGGGCACGAAGCCCGCCACGGTCACCAATGTGCCGGTGAGCATCGGGAACGCCGTGGAGGTGTAGGCGAACGTCGCCGCCTGCTCCTTGGTCTCGCCCATCTCCAGACGCGTGACCATCATCTCCACCGTGATCATCGCGTCGTCCACCAACAGGCCCAGGGCGATGATCAGCGCGCCGAGGGAGATCCGCTGCATGGTGATGCCGCTGTACTCCATGTAGACGAACACCATCGCCAACACCAAGGGAATCGAGCACGCCACCACCAGCCCGGCACGCATGCCGAGGCTGACGAAGCTGACCACCAGCACGATCACAACCGCTTCGAACAGTGCGCTGGTGAACCCGCCGACGGCCTCCTCCACCACCACCGCCTGGTCGGACACGTTGTGTACGCCGACGCCCACTGGCAGGTCGGCGATGATTTCGTTGATGCGCTCGTGCAGGGCCTTGCCGAAGGCCTGGACGTTGCCGCCCGTCTGCATCGCGATGGCCAGGCCGATGGCCGGCGTGCCGTTGAAGCGGAACTCCGGGGTGGCCGGGTCGACGTAGCCGCGGGAGATGTCGGCGATGTCCGCCAGCCGGTAGAAGCGGTCGTTGAGCTTGAGGTTGACCTCGGCGAGGTCCTTTTCCGAGGCGAACTGCCCCGAGGTGCGCACCGAGATCCGCTCGGGCCCGGCCTCGATGACCCCGGCCGGCGTCACGGCGTTCTGCTGCTGCAGGCTCTGCACGACCTGACGCTGGTCGATGCCCAGCGCCGCCAGTTTGCGGGTGGAGAAATTCAGGTACAGCACCTCGTCCTGCTGGCCGATCATCTCGATCTTGCCCAGCCCCGGCACGCCGCGGATCTCGGCCCGCGCCTGCTCCACGTAGTCGCGCAGCTGGCGCATCGTCAGGCCGTCGGCGGTGAAGGCGTACACCGAGCCGTACACGTCGCCGAACTCGTCGTTGAACCCCGGCCCCTGGATGCCCTGGGGGAACTGGCCGCGGATGTCGCTGATCTTCTTGCGCACCTGGTACCAGATTTCCGGGATGTCCTTGGCCTGGGTGGTGTCGCGCAGGTACACGTACACCGTCGATTCGCCGGGGCGGGTGTAGCTCTTCACGTAGTCGAGGGAGTCGAGCTCTTCGAGTTTCTTCTCGATGCGGTCGGTGACCTGCTTGAGCGTCTCCTCCTGGGTCGCTCCGGGCCACCGGGTCTGGATCACCATGGTCTTGATGGTGAAGGACGGGTCTTCCTCGCGTCCCAGGTTGAAGTACGAGAACACCCCCATCAGCAACCCGACGAACATCAGGTACCAGACGAACGACTGATGCTTGAGGGCCCATTCGGAGAGGTTGAAAGACCCTTTCATTGACTGTCCTCGTCAAATTTCACGGTTTGTCCGGGCTTGAGGCTGTTGACCCCGGCGCTGATGACCCGCTCGCCGTTGCGCACCCCGCCGTCCAGCACCACGGTGCTGTCGGTGCGGCTGAGCAGGCGGACGTCGCGGGGCGCCACGGTCTTGTCCTGGGGGTTGATCACCCAGATGCGCGGCTTGCCGTCGACCTCCTGCAAGGCCGCCGCCGGCAGTTCGATGCGCGGCTTGATCGCCGACCGCAAGGTCACGCTGATCGCCGTGCCGAGGCGAAAGCCCGGCGGCGTCTCGGCCAGGGTCAGGCGCGCGCGGCGGGTGCGGGTGGCGCTCTGGGCCTGGGGTTCGATCTCGCGGATCACCGCCGTGGTGTTGATGCCGGGGTCGAGCTGGGCCGCCACCTGGAACACCACGTCCTTGGGCAACTGATCGACCAGGGTGTCCGGCAGATCGATCACCGCTTCCTTGATGTCCGGCTGCGCCAGGGTCACCACCTGTTGGCCGGCGGTCACCACCTGGCCGGCCTCGGCGCTCCAGCCGGTGACCACGGCCTTATGGTCCGAACGCAATTCGGTGTAGCCGAGTTGGTCCTTGCTCTGGCTGACCGCCGCCCGGGCCTGGTCCAACGAAGCCTGGGTGGTCTTCAGGTCGGTCTGGGCGATGTCCAGCTGCGCCTGGGCGCCGACCCCGCGGTCGAACAGCGCCTGTTGGCGGCGGGCGTTGGCCTGGGCGTTGATCAGTTGCGCCTCGATCTTGGCCAGGTCGCCCTGGGCCGAGCGCAGCTGGTTCTGCTGATCGGACGGGTCGAGGGTGGCCAGCAGCGTGCCCTTGCCGACCTCGGCGCCCACATCGACGTTGCGGCTGGCGATGCGTCCGCCCACGCGAAAGCCGGTGTTGCTCTCGTAGCGCGCCTGGATGTTGCCGGCGAACCGGCCCAGGCTCTCTTCGCTGAGCGCCTGCACCTTGACCGACAGCACCGGACGCACCGGCTCCGGCGGCGCTTCGCTCTTGGAACACGCAGCGAGCAGTACCCCGACGGACAGCAGTCCCAGGCGCTTCATGGCTGCGCTTCCATTTTCAGATCCTTGTAGGTGTAGTCGGCGATCTCGACCTTCATGCCCGGATGCAGCAACTGCCCTCCGGCGATGATGACCTTCTCCCCGCCATTGAGGCCTTCGCTGACGACGACCTTGCCGGTCAGGTAGCGGCCCACCGTCACCGCTTGCAGCTGCGCCTCGCCTTTGCCGTCCACCAGCCACACGGCGGGTTCGCTGACCTTCTTGGTCAGGGCCGACCACGGCAGCTCCACCGCCGGCTTGCCGGAGCCCTTGGCCGTGGCGCTCACCACCGAACCGAGCTGCATCCCCGGCGGCAGGCCGTCGAGGGCGATCTTGACCTGCACCGTGCCGGACTGCGCCGACACCGACGGGGTGACCTCACGCACGGTGCCGGTGGTCTTGACCGCGGGGTTGTCGAGCAGGCTCACCACGATCGGACGTTTCGACGGCCGCTCGGCCAGCAGCGACTCGTAGACGTTGAACACCGCATCGCGGTCGCCGTCCCGGGCCAGGCTGAAGATCGGCATCGTCGCCTGCACCACTTGGCCGACCTCGGCCTGGCGCTCGGTGATGACCCCCGGCGCATCGGCCACCAGGGCGGTGTAGCTCAGTTGGTCCTTGGCGTTGGCCAGCTGCGCCTGGGCAGCGCTCAAGGCGCTCTGGCTGCTGCGCAGCGCAGCCTGGGCGGAGTCGTATTCGCTCTGGCTGGTGTAGCCCTTGGGCAGCAGTTTCTGCTGGCGCACGAAGGCTGCCGCGCTCTGCTTCACCCGGGCCTGCTCGGCCAGCACCTGGGCCTGGGCGGAGTCGACGTTGGTCTGCAGGTCCTTGGGGTCGAGCCGGGCCAGCACCTGCTTGGCGCTCACCCGGTCGCCGACCTCGACCAGCCGCTGGATGATCTTGCCGCCGACGCGGAACGAGAGTTGGGTCTGCACCCGCGCCTGCACATCGCCGGTGAGGGTCACGGCGGCAGCGTAGTCGGCGGGCTTCACGTCGAGCACCAGCACCCTGGGCAGGTACTCCTCGGCGGCTTTCTTTTCGCCGCAGGCGCTCAGCAAAGCGACGGCGCTCAGGGCCAATGCCACTTTATATCCGGGACCCGCCATGCAGACTCCTTGGCTTTTTCTGACGTGACAGAGACGATACGACTGAGAGCTTAGAACAGCCTTTGACCATTGCACGGCTTTACCGCACGAAGCGTGCGCAGGCACACGGCGACACGGCATTCAGGCAAACTGGCCGGCTCCGGCAGAAGGAAACGCCCATGCTCAAGACCCTGGCGGTGGCCAATTACCGCTCGATCAACAAACTGGTGATCCCGCTGGGCCGCCTGAACCTCATCACCGGCCCCAACGGCAGCGGCAAGTCCAACCTCTACCGGGCCCTGCGCCTGCTGGCGGAGACCGCGCAGGGCGGCGTGGTCAACGCGCTGGCCCGCGAGGGCGGGCTGGACTCGACCTTCTGGGCCGGGCCGGAAACCCTCAGCCGACGGATGCGCAACGGCGAAGTGGCCATCGAGCCCACGGTGCGCCAAGGCGTCAAACGCCTGCGCCTGGGGTTCGCCGGGGAGGACTTCGGTTATGCGATCGCGCTGGGCCTGCCCGAGCCGTCCCGCTCGTACTTTGCCCTGGATCCGGAAATCAAACGGGAGTGCATCTGGGCCGGGCCGTTCCATCGCCCGGCCAGCCTGCTGGTGGACCGCGACGGCCCGATGATCCGCGCCCGCGAAGGCCGCCGCTGGGAGGTGCTGGCGCAGCACACGCCGACCTTCGACAGCCTGTTCGACCAGGTCGGCAGCCTGCGCACCTCGCCGGAGGTGTTCCAGATGCGCGAGTTCATCCGCCGCTGGCGCTTCTACGACCACTTTCGCAGCGACGTTGACGCCCCGGCACGCCAGCCGCAACTGGGCACCCGCACCCCGGTGCTGCACCACGACGGCCGGGATCTGGCGGCGGCGCTGCGCACCATCATCGAGATCGGCGATCCCGAAGCCCTGCGGGCGGCGGTCAGCGACGCGTTTCCCGGCGCACGCCTGGAGATCGCGCCGCTGGCCGGCGGACGTTTCGCCATCGAATTCCATCAGGAAGGGTTGCTGCGGCCGCTGTCGGCGGCGGAGCTGTCGGACGGCACCTTGCGTTACCTGCTGCTGGTCGCGGCGCTGCTGACGCCGCGCCCGCCGTCGCTGATGGTGCTGAACGAACCGGAGACCAGCCTGCACCCGGACCTGCTGCCGGCGCTGGCGCGCCTGATCATCCGCGTATCGCAGGACTGCCAGGTGTGGGTGGTGTCCCACGCCCGGCGGCTGATCTCGGCGTTGCAGGAGGATCCAGACTGCAACTGCATCGTGCTGGAAAAGACCCTCGGCCAGACCGGCGTCGTCGGCCAGCGAATGCTGGACGAGCCGGCCTGGCACTGGCCGGATTGAGCCCGTGGCGAGGCTCCCTCGCCACAGCTTTTGGTCAGGCGCTCAGCCCTGCCACTTGCCGCCTTCGACAATCACGCTCTCAGGCTGGGTGTCGTCGCTCAGTTCCTTGCGCACGTACTGGTCGTACAGCTTGAGCAGGTATTTCTCCTCGCCCAGCTTCGCCAGCTCGGTATTCACCCAGTCGCGCAGTTCGGTATTGCCCTTCTTCACCGCCGGTGCGATCGGGGCCTCGTCGCCGAGCTTTTCGTCCAGCACGCGGTAGCCCGGGTTCTGCTTGGCCCAGCTGAACAGCACCAGGTTGTCCTGGGCGTAGGCGTCGCCGCGGCCGCCGGCCAGGGCCTGCAGCGATTCGGAGTTCTTCTCGAACTTGAGCAGTTTCCAGTCCGGGTGGTGCTTGGTCAGCCAGATGTCGGCGGTGGTGCCGGTGGTGACGATGGTGGTGCGGGTCGCCAGGTCGTCGAGCCGCTTCACCGCGCTGCCCTGGGGCACCAGCGCCTGCACCGCCACCCGCAGGTTCGGGTTGGTGAAGTCCACCGCTTCCTTGCGCTCCGGGGTGACGGTCATGTTGGCCAGGATCAGGTCGACCTTGTCGCTTTGCAGGAACGGGATCCGGCTGGCCGGCTCCACGGCGACGAACTCGACCTTGTTCTCGTCGCCCAGCAGGTCCTTGGCCAGCCGGCGGCCGATGTCGGTGTCGAAGCCGACGTAGCGCCCCGTTTCGTTGACGAAGCCGAACGGCGGCTTGTCGCGGGCCTTGATCTTGTCCAGGCTGCCTGCGGGCGCAGCGCTTTCGCTGGCGACCTTGGGCTTGGCCGGTTCCTCGGATTTGTTGCAGCCGGCCAGCAGCGCGAGGCCGAGCAGGGGCAGAACGAACAGCGATTTGGCAGTTTTCATGACGGTTCCTTGGTCTGAGTCGTTTTGGGCAACGTCGCCGAAGGCCAGGCTTCGGCGGGGAGAACTTCTCCAGGAACGGCTGCGCGCGTGCGGTCTGCGGGTTCGCAAAGAAAATCTCGGGCGGGGTGCGGGCCCTGCCAAGCGGTCGAGGCGCTCATGCGTGGGCCCAGCGCCGCTCCAGCACGCGGGAGGCGGCAGAGAGCGGGTAGCAGATGAAAAAGAAGAACAGGAACAGCGCACCGTAGATCAGCACCGATTCGTAGGTGCGTTCGATGATCTGCTGACCGACCTTGATCACGTCCACCACGCCGATCAGCACCGCAAGCGAGCTGGTCTTGATGATGCGCGTGTAGACATTGATGGTCGGCGGCGTCATGCGCTTGAGCGCCTGCGGCATCAGCACGTAGGCGTAGAGCTGCACGGCGTTGAAGCCGAGCGACAGCCCGGCCTCGCGCTGCCCGCGGGGCAACGAGCGCAATGCGCCGCGCGCCGCCTCGCCGACTTCGCTGGCGCCCCACAGCGACAGCACCGTCACGGCGCACCAGAAGCTCGGCACGCTGAGGCCGAAGAAAATCGGCAGGCCGAAGAACAGCAGGTACAGCCAGACCAGCACCGGAATCGCCCGGAACAGCTCCAGGTAGACCCGCAGCACCGCGTTGAGCCACTTCACGTCGAGGGTGCGCAGCACGCCGTAGAGCACGCCGCCGACGGTGCTGACCGCGATGCTCAGCAACGAGATCGACAAGGTCTGCCCGGCGCCGGCCGCCAGTTGCGGCAACGACACCCACAGCAGCTCAAGACCCGAACTGGCCATGTTGCAGCCTCCTTTCCAGACGGCCGAGCAGCAGCGACAGCGGCAGGAACAGCAGCACGCAGATCAGCGTCAGCACGGCGAGCATTTCGTAGGTCTTGTAGTACAGGGCGATGTAGCTCTTGGTGGTGTAGAGGAGTTCCGGCACCGCCACGGCCGACACCACCGTGGTTTCCTTGAGCAGGAAAATGAAATTGGCGAACAGCGACGGCATGCTGAGGATCCCCGCCTGCGGCAGGATCACGTAGCGCAGCACTTGCAGGTCGGACAGCCCGAGGGAACGGCCGGATTCGATCTGCCCCTTGGGCACCGCTTCGACGCCGGCGCGCAGCACCTCAGTCAGGTAGGCGCCGCCCAGGAACGTCAGGGTGATGATCGCGGCGGCGAAACCGGACACTTGAACCCCCACGGTCGGCAACGCGAAGTAGACGAAAAACAGCTGGATCAGCAGCGGCGTGTTGCGGGCCAGTTCCACGTACAGGCCGATGACCTTCGGCAGGTACGGCACACGCAACACCAGGAGCGCCGCATTGAACAGCGCCACGGCCAACGAAGTGCCGATGGCGATCAGCCCGACCTGCAAGGTCACGCCCACGGCGCTGAGGAAGGCCGGCAAGGTGCTGAGGATGAACGCGTAATCGAAGGTCATGAAACGTCCTGACGCCGCTCGGTAAGCGACGGTGGTGCAATCCATGGACAGCGGGTGGCCGTCCTGCAGGCACCGACTTTATAGGTATAAAAAAAAGAATTTAAATACCGATAAAGCATATTGATATCACACAAAAAACTAATCGCCGGGTTTGCCGGGACGGAAGAAGAAAGCTATTTTCCCCGGCGCTGTAGGAAGGATCTTTTTTTCAGATTGCCCCTCCAAGGACGCACAGCTTTTGACCAGACTCCCTGGGCCAAACCATTACAAGGAAGAAAACATGGCTGACGTAAAAGTGCCGCAGCGGCTGGATCCGCAGGACATCGTGAAACTGTTGGTGGCGTTGCGCAGGGCGCTGAAGACGGGGCTCGCCTAGGCCCTTGCGGTGACGGAGCGGGCTCCCTCACCGCAGGCTGCGACACCGCCGCAAACGAAAACGCCGACGACCATCGCTGGCCGTCGGCGTCTTCACACCTGAAGGGGGGTGCTGTTGCGTCGGATGCGTCGGATCAGAACGCCGGCAATACCGCGCCGTTGTACTTCTTCTCGATGAACGCTTTGACTTCAGGGCTGGTCAGGGCCTTGGCCAGCTTCTGGATCGCGTCGCTGTTCTTGTTGTCCTCACGGGCCACCAGGAAGTTCACGTAAGGCGAGTCGGCACCTTCGATCACCAAGGCGTCCTTGGTCGGGTTCAGCTTGGCTTCCAGCGCGTAGTTGGTGTTGATCATGTCCAGGTCGACTTCGTTCAGCACCCGCGGCAGCAGGGCCGATTCCAGTTCCTTGAACTTGAAGTTGTGCGGGTTCTTGGCGATGTCCTTCGGGGTGGCCAGCGCGTTCTTCGGATCCTTCAGCTCGATCAGGCCGGCTTTCTGCAGCAGGATCAGGGCGCGGCCGCTGTTGCTGCCTTCGTTGGGGATCGCGATGGTCGCGCCGTTCGGCAGGTCGGCCAGCGACTTGTACTTCTTCGAGTAGCCGCCGAACGGTTCGACGTGGACGCCTTCCACGGTCACCAGGTACTTGGCCTTGTCGTCCTTGTATTTGCCGGCGTTGAAGCTGTCCAGGTAAGGCTTGGTCTGGAAGTAGTTGGCGTCCAGGCGCTTCTCGCCCACCTGCACGTTCGGCTGCACGTAGTCGGTGAAGACTTTGACTTCCAGATCCACGCCTTCTTTGGCGAGGGTCGGCTTGATCAGTTCGAGGATCTCGGCGTGGGGAACCGGCGTGGCCGCCACCACCAGTTTCTCGCCGGCCTGGGCCAGGGATGCGGTCAGGGCAGCCGCCAATGCGGAGAACAGCAGAACCTTTTTCATGCAGTGTCCTTATCGAAAGTCATGGTCGTCATCGACGACGGCATTGAATACAAGTGCCAGTGATGTGCTATCGCTGGCGTGAAGCGGACAATACCGGGATTTTTTATTCCCGGACAATAACGTTTATTCAGCTTCATATTCCATTTTGTTCATGTTGAACAAAATGGTTACAACCCTTCCGCCAGGCGCAAAAGCAAGTCTTTCAATGCCTTGCGTTCGTCGGGCGTGCCGCCGATGCCGATGCCCGCCACATGGCGTTCAAACGGAGCCAGCAGCCCGGACGCCTCGGGCAGGTTGAGGTGTACCGGCAGGATTTCGTCCCCCGTGCTCACCAGCAACGCGAAGTGAATGACGTTCTCCAGCTCCCGGGTGTTGCCCGGCCAGCTGTGGCGCTCCAGCACCTCCTGCGCCGCCTCGCTGATCAGCGGCACCGGCAGGTCCAGGCGCTGGCTGTAGATGCCGAGGAAGTACTCGGCCAACGACAGGATGTCGCCGGTCCGCTCGCGCAAGGCCGGCAGTTCCAGATGGCCTTCGCTGAGGTAATGGAACAGCCGCTCATGGAATTTCCCCGCCGCCACCGCCTGCGCCAGGTCGATGCTGGTGGCGGCCACCAGGCGCACGTCCACCGGGCTCGGCTGATGGGCGCCGACCCGGGTGACTTCGTGGTTTTCCAGGGCGGCGAGCAATTTGATCTGAATCGGCAACGGCAAGTCGCCGATTTCGTCCAGGTACAGGGTGCCGCCGTTGGCCGAGCCGAACCAGCCGGCGCGGCTGCTGGCCGACCCCGCGTAACTGCCGGCGGCATAACCGAACAGTTCGGCGTCGGCGTAGGTCGGGCTGATCGCCCCGCAGTTGACCGACACGAACAGGCCGCTGCGGTCACTGGCGCGGTGGATGTGCCGGGCGAGCAGTTCCTTGCCGGTGCCGGTTTCGCCGCGGATCAGCACCGAGATCGACCGCGGAGCCAGTTGGTTCATGTGCTCGCGCAACCGGCGCGAGCGCGGATCGACGAACACCAGCGCCTTGGCGCGGATGCTCAGGGGGCTTTTTTCCGCATCGGGAAAGGTCAGCAACGGCTGGCCGAAGGTCTCGAAACTCATGGCAGACTCCCACCCAGAACCGCCGGGAGACGGGGGCGATCAAAAATGGAAAGTAGGGTTCAAGCGCGCCGCCGGGCGTGATGTTCCATGCGGTTCTGCAGGCGGTACAGGTACGCGAATCCCTGTTCCCAGCGCCGATGGCCGGACTTCACGTTGATGTGCCCGGCCCCGGCGAGGATCCCCGCCTCGGCGCCCCAGTTGCGTGCCAGCTCCAGGGCCCGGGTGGCGCTGACGGCGGCGTCGTTGTCGGAGCTGACCACTTGGCTGGGGAACGGCAGCAGGTCGGTCGGGATCGGTGCGAAATTGCGCAGGGCCGGCACACACGCCGGACGCTCGACATCCGCCGGTGCGACCAGCAGCGCGCCGCGCACCTGACGCAGGGCCTGCAACGGCGCGTTGGCCGCCCAATGGGCAACGGTGATGCAGCCCAGGCTGTGCGCAATCAGGATCACCGGCGCGCTGTCGGCGGCGATCGCCTCGGCCAGTGCCGCCACCCAGTCCTCACGCCGGGGCGTCAGCCAGTCGGCCTGCTCCACCCGGGCGCTGTTGGGCAGGCTGTTCTGCCAATGGGTTTGCCAATGATCCTCTGGCGATCCTTGCCAGCCCGGCACAATCAGGTAACGAATCGGTTCGTTGCGCATGGGGATGCTCTCCTGCGTCGTGTCTGTTCCTGGTCGAGTATAGGGACGAGAGTTATATTCGTTAAGGAATAAGAAGCTATTTATTAATACCCAAAATACATATCAAGCGATGACTTTGCCGGCGCGACCCTGCTTGCGAATACCGCCGTTGGCGACCTGCACCGCCCCTTCGCGAGCAGGCTCGCGCCTGCAGGGAGCGGCGGCGCAAAGAAGACGGGAATAAAAAAGGGGCCGCACCCTGCCAAGGAGACGGCCCCGGAAAAATCGACATTCGTTCACCGCGCGGTGATCACCGACAGCTTGGTGATGCCGGCCCGCTCGATCGACGCCATGGCCCGCGCCACTTCGCCGTAGTTCACGCCGTCGTCCGCCTGCAGCTGCACGCGGACTTCCGGATCCTTGGCCTTGGCGGCCTTGAGGTTGAACTCCAGCAGATCCGGCTGGATTTCATCCTTGTTGATGAACAGCTTGCCGGCCCCGTCGATGCTCACCACCAGCGGATCCTTCTGCTCCACCGGCGCCACCGCTTCGGTCTTGGGCAGGTTGATCGGTATCGCGTTGGTCAGCAGCGGCGCGGTGACGATGAACACCACCAGCAGCACCAGCATCACGTCCACCAGCGGCGTCACGTTGATCTCGCTCAGCACCTCGTCGCTGTCTTGCGTGGAGAAGGCCATCTCAGGACGCCTCCTTCACTTTCGCCGCACCGCCGGCCACCGCGGCGCGCTGGGCCGCCGGGTGGATCAGCACGCGGAACGCGCTCTTCTGCGCCAGGCTGTAGAAGTCATGGGCGAAGTCGTCCAGATCCGCCGCGGTCAGCTTCAGGCGCCGCAGAAAGTAGTTGTAAACCAGCACCGCCGGCACCGCGACGGCGATCCCCACGCCGGTGGCGACCAGTGCCGCACCGATGGGCCCGGCCACCGTTTCCAGGCTCGCCGACCCCGCCGCGCTGATGCCCTTCAACGCCTCCATGATCCCCCACACCGTGCCGAACAGGCCGATGAACGGCGAGGTGCTGCCGATGCTCGCGACCACCGCCAGACCGGTTTCCAGCGAACGCCGCTCGCGCACGATCTGCTGGCGCAAGGCACGCTCCAGGCGATCCTGGTGGTTGATCGCCTGGCTCAGATCCGCCGCCGGCGCCTCGCCCACCTGGATCGCCGCATAGCCGGCCTGGGCCACCCGAGCGGCGGCGCCGGGCTGGGTCTCGCTCAGCTCGGCGGCGGAATCCAGGCTCGACGCCGCCCAGAACCGTTTGTGAAACCTGCGATCCTGGGCCTTCAGGCGGCCGAACTGCACAGCCTTGAGCAGCGCCAGTCCCCAAGTGGCGACGGAAAAGGCCACCAGCAGCCAGATCACTGCGCTTTCGATGGATTCCAGTGGAGAGGCCAGTAACGTCATGGTGCATTCCCTCGTATAAACGTTTCGCGCGAATTTGGTTTCGGTTCAGTGAATCTTGAAATCGATGGGGACGCTGACCCAGCCGTCCTGGGCGACATCGCCCTGCTTGGCCGGCACGAAGCTCCAGCGCTTCACGGCCTCCAGCGCCGCGTCGTCGAGCTGTTGCCGGCCGCTGCTTTTCTGGATCTGGATCTCGCCCGGCTTGCCGCTGGCCAACACGTGCACCCTGAGCAGCACGGTGCCTTCCCAGCCGCGGCGCTGGGCCAGCGACGGGTATTCCGGCGCCGGGTTCTTCAGGTAAGCGGCATTGGCCGAGGCCGGTGTGACCGGTGCGGGCGCAGGCGGCGCGGGCGGCGTAGGTGCCGCGACCGGAGCAGCCGGCTGCGGCGGTGCCGGCGGTTGCTCGACCGCCTTGGGCGCAGGTTTGGGCACAGGCTTGGCGACCGGTTTAGGAATCGGCTTCGGCACCGGTTTTTTCGGCGGCGGCTTGACCGCCAGTTCGTCTTCCACCGGCGGAGGCGGTTCGACCACGGGCGCCGGCGGCGGTGGCTCGACCACAGGAGGCGCCGGCGGCGCCGGACGCGAAAACTCGATGGTCATCGGCGGAACCTGCGGCGGCACCACCGGCAGCGCCGGGGTCGGCTGCCGGCCGACCCAGTAGATCACCGCGCCATGCACCACCAGGGCCAGCACGCCGAGCAGGATCGTTTCGCGCCGGCTCAGGATGCCTTTGGGCGAGCGCTGCAGACGCAACTGCCCCAGCGGCACCCGGTGAGGCCGGCCGAGACCGACCAATTCGCCGCTCGGCGCCTGGCGCCACAGCACCTCCTGTGCGGCGGCGGTCTGGACATTGCCCATTGATTCACTCCCTGCGGTCTCTTTTGCGTTCTCGTTCTGCCAAAGCTGCCGACAACCGCTTGTTGAATCCCCCACGGCCCATCGACGACCCCATCATTAGGCCAGTCGCTTATCTCCGAAAGTAATCTTTGATGTTATGAATAGACTTATATGGAATATAAGAAACGGTCATTTCCGCCAAGGCCACGTCCCGCAAGGGCTGTAGCGGAGGATGGAAAACCGCATGCCTTTGAGGCATGAAAAGTATTCATCCAAGGCATGTGTTTTACAGGCGACCCAAGAAGCGGGGACAACTAATGCGAAATGAATAGTTGCTGTTTCATGAAAGAAAACAAAAAAGCCGATGCAGGTTAATGCATCGGCTTTTATTACTGCGGCGTCATTATTGTTTCACGAACTCCCCGGCCAGGCCGACCACGTCGCCGTCAAAGTTGTTGCGCGAACCCACCGCGCGCACTTTCGAGTAGTTGTGGTCTGGCGAGAACAGTGTCCAGGCCTGATAGCCGGTGCCGTCATTGAGGGCCGCGAAGGTGATGATCGTAGGCTGCCCGGTGCTGTTCTGGAAGTGGTAGTGCCCGTATGCGATGTCGTAGTTCACGCCGTTCTGGCTGAACCGGCCGCTGAAGGTGCCGTTGGAGTCGTTGCCATCGGTAATCGTCAGTTTGGCGCCAGCGTTAGCGTTTACATAAGTGCCATTAATGCTCGACATAACGAGATTTCCTTAATCGTTGGTTAAGTATCTTCCGATGAGAGCAAGTTTCCTCCTGGAAACTCACGGCACTCAGGATGGTTCGAGAATGACCGATTGTCCACGCATATAACGGGCTATTTACCAACGAATTCGCAATAACAACTATGAACACCCGGCATACTTTGCACCAAAGTATTAAGCCTCCTCCGACAAACCTCTACACCCCTGCCGCCGATGTATAACGGCTGTCATAACTGTCATATCGACACGCCCCGTCAAAAGTCATAACGGCCCGTCACACCCAACGTCCGCGGGGTGCCGAGCAAGCCCTCATAGCCACCGTTGCCGCCCGTCCACAGCGTCGTGTAGTAGGTCTTGTCGAAGGCGTTCTTCAGCCACAGCGACACGTCCCACTGGCCCTGGTTGAAGTCGCCGCGCAGGCCGGTGGAGAAGTTGACCACCGCGTAGCTCGGGATCTGGCCGAAGTCCGAGTCCTCCACCGTGCCCACCGCCTTGGAGCGGAACGCGTAGCTGGCGGTGACGTAGGGTTCGAAGCCGTTGTCCAGGTTCCACTTGTATTCGCCGTTGGCGTTGCCGATCCATTTCGAGGCGCCGACCACTTGGTGGCCGCTGAGGTCGCAAGAGGCCGGGGCTCCGGGCGCGAGGCTGACTTCCGGCGGGCACGGCGCATCCTTGTACGAGAGGTAGCTGACGTCGTTGAAGGAGCCGTTGAAGTTCAGCGTCAGGCCGCGCAGCGGGATCACCGTGCTGTCGAACTCGACCCCGCGCGAGCGCACGGAACCGGCGTTGGTCAGGTACTGCACGCGGTTGACGTCGTCGTAGGCGTTGGTCTGGTAGGCGTTGACCTGCGTCCAGAACACGTTGGCGTTGAGTTGCAGGCGGCGATCCCACAGCGTGCTCTTGAAACCGAGCTCGGCGTTGTTGGCGCGTTCGGTGCCGATCAGCAGCGAATCGGCACCTGCCGTCGGCGCCGATCCGACCACCAGGTTGACCCCGCCGGACTTTTCGCCGTGGGACAGCGTGGCGTAGCCCAGCAGTTCATCGCTGAACCGGTAGCTCAGGTTGAGCAGTCCGGAGGGGCTGGAGCTGTACTGGTTGAGGTCGCCGGAATCGTAGGCGCCGACCCGGCCGCGCCGCGCCGTGGCCGCTGCACCGGTCACCGCAGCGCCGCCACGGGGCGCGTCGCGGTCGACCCAGGCGTTCTTCTCTTCGTAGGTGCCGCGCACCCCGGCGGTGAAGTCCAGGCGCTCGGTCAGGTGCCAGGTGCCCTGGGCGAACAGCGCGAAGCTGTCGGTCTTGATGTGGCCGTGGCCGACCGTGTCGACGTTGGCCAGCGCACCGCGCGGCGTGCCGTTCCAGATGTCCGCCTGCGGGCCGTAGTAGGCGAAGGATTTGTTGTCCAGGTCCGAGCCGAAGTAGTAGGCGCCAAGCACGTAATCGAAGAACTCGCCCTTGGGCGACGCCAGGCGCAATTCCTGGGAATACTGCTTGTCCTCCACCGACACCCCGGCGTTGTAGGTGGCCGGGACATTGAGACCGTCGTCGTTGCGCGGGGTGAAGTTCCAGAACCGGTAGGAGCTGACCGAGGTCAGGGTGAAATCGCTCGGCAGCGTCCAGTTGGCCTCCACCGACGTGCCGCCCTGGTGCACGGTGACGTGCTGGTCGTTGTCCAGGTTGACCTTGCGGTGCGAACCGTTGACCAGGGTCGCGCCCGCAGCCGCTGCCCGTGCCGAATAGACGTTCACGCCGTTGATGGTCGGCCCGGTGCTGTAGAGCACGCGGGTGCCGGCGCTGGAGTCCTCTTCGTTGTAGTCGCCGATCCAGCGCAGGTTGAAGGACTCGTTGGGCTTGAACAGCAACTGCGCGCGGAAGCCGTCGCGGGAACCGCCGTTGAGGTCGTGCCCGTTGAACTCGTTCTTGATGTCGCCGTCGCTGCGGGTGCGGTAGGCGGAAAAGCGCCCGGCCAACTGATCGTTGAGCGGCCCCGAAATCGTGCCCTTGGTCTGGAAGTAGCCATCCTCGCCGACCGAGGTCTCGATGCTGCGCTCCGGGGTGAAGCTCGGTGCGCGGGTGCCGATGTTGATCACCCCGGCGGTGGTGTTCTTGCCGAACAGCGTGCCCTGGGGCCCGCGCAGCACTTCGAGCTGCTCGATGTCCATCAGGTCGAAGACCGCCATCCCCGGACGGCCCAGGTACACGTTGTCGATGTACAGCCCGACGCTGCCTTCGAGCCCGTCGCTGGCCGGGTTGTTGCCCAGGCCGCGGATCGACACGCTGGACTGGCGCGCATGCATGTAGGCGACGTTGACGCTGGGCACCAGTTGCTGAAGGTCCTGGATCCGGTACACCCGCTGGGTCTCCAGGGTCTGGCCGCTGACCACGCTCATCGGCGTCGGCACATCCTGGGCGCTTTCCTCCCGGCGGCGGGTGGTGACGGTCACGGTTTCCAGCTGTGAATCGGCAGTGGCGCCCTTGCCGGCCGGAACGGGCGCCGGCGTTTGCGGATCGGCGGCGTAGCCCGCGCTCCAGTTGGCGCTCCCGGCCAGCAACAAGGCCAAGGGCAAGCGTTTGAGCCGTCGGGGCGGCAGCGCAGTGGCGGGGTTCAACGGACTCATGAGGCGGCTCCTGGTCAAAGAACGCACAGGCCGATCCGGCGCTGCATATTCTTCAAAGTTATTTGTATATTGATTTACAAACTTTTACTGCATAAGAGATTGCCTTTATAAGGAGTCGACCTAATGCATATCCAATGCATTTCCCGGATATTTTTTATGTGAAAAATGCATATCGACTTGCGACAGTTACGTCACTTCATCGCCCTTGCCGAACAACGCAGCTTCGTCGCCGGCGCGCAGGCGGTGAACCTGTCGCAGTCAGCGTTCAGCCGCAGCATCCAGGCGCTGGAGCACAGCGTCGGCTGCCAGTTGGTCGACCGGGGGCGCAAGGATCTGCCGCCGACCAAGCAAGGCCTGGTGCTGCTGGAGCATGCGCGACGGCTGGTCAGCGGCGCGCAGCAGATGGCCAACGAGATCAGCCAGTTCAACGGCCTCGAGGCGGGCGAGCTGCGCTTCGGCTGCGGCCCGGCGCCGGCGGCGGGGCTCATCCCCCGGGCCGTCGGCCGCTTCATCGGGCGCTACCCCAAGGCGCGTGTGCATTACCAGGTCGATGACTGGCAGAGCCTGAGCAAACGCCTGCACAGCGAAGAGTTCGAGTTCTTCGTCGCCGACACCCGGCATTTCGAGGCCGATCCGGACTACCTGACCCACCGCCTGCGTCCGCGCAAATGGCATTTCTGCTGCCGCGCCGGGCATCCGTTGGCGGCGCGGGAGCGGCTCAGCGCCGCCGAGTTGATGAGTTATCCGATGGCGGTGAGCATCCGCCCGCCTAACCTGCGCAAAGTGATCGTCGACCTCAGCGGCCGCCCGGACTTCACGCCGAACGTCGAATGCGAAAACAGCGCCAGCCTGCTCGGCGTGGTGCTGCGCTCGGATGCGGTGGGTATCGTCGGCGAATACTCCGACGCGCTGCACCGGGCCCGGGACGAGTTGGTGTGCCTGAAGATCGAAGGGTTGGCCGATGACCTGGAGGAGCTGTACACCCGCTACGGGATCGTCAGCCGGGCGGGGTATCGCCTGTCACCGCTGGCCAAGGCGATGGTGGCGCAGATCCGCGAGATCGATGCGCTGGACGAAGGGATGTGCTCGCTCGACGGGCTGGCGGTCTGATCCGCCGCCATCGCCAGCAGGCAGGCTCCCACAAAGGGCGCGGCCGTACCCGGATCGGTGATCAGCGCAGAACCCTGTGGGAGCCAGCCTGCTGGCGATGGCGTCAGTAAAGGCACCGCAGGATCGGGGCAAGACCGCCGAGCCGATGCAATCCCTGCATGACCGGCATTCCCCGAATGCACTTGCCGAACGGCCCCGACCGCAGCGAAAAAAGCCGCCTGTCCCTCTGACCGGTGAGCCCCATGCCCAACCCGCCAAAACCCGTGCGCAACGTGCTGTACATCATGTGCGACCAACTGCGCCGCGATTACCTGTCCTGCTACGGCCATCCGCACCTGCACACCCCGAACATCGACCGCCTCGCCGCCACCGGCGTGCGCTTCAGCCGTGCCTACACCCAAGGCACGATCTGCGGCCCGTCGCGGATGTCGGCCTACACCGGGCGCTACGTCAGCAGCCACCAGGTGGCCTGGAACGCCGTGCCGCTGCCGCTGGATGAACTGACCCTGGGCGACTACCTGCGCCCCCACGGCATCCGCACCGCGCTGGTGGGCAAGACCCATGCGACGCCGAACCTGGACGGCCTGCAGCGGCTGGCGCTCGATCCCGACGGCGACCATGCCCGGGCGCTCAACGAAGTCGGCTTCGAGCCTTACCTGCGGCATGACGGCATCTACCCCGACGACCCGCTGTTCGACGACAAGCGCGAATCCGCCCCCTACACCCATTACCTGCGCAGCCACGGCTTCGGCGGCCGCAACCCCTGGCACGACTGGGCCAACGCCGCCGAAGGCGAGAGCGGCGCAATCCTCAGCGGCTGGCACATGCGCCATGCGCACTTGCCGGCCCGCATCCCCGAACGGCATTCGGAGACCGCTTTCACCACCGATCGCGCCATCGACTTCATCAACGAACAAAACGGGCAATCCTGGTGTTTGCACCTATCCTTCATAAAGCCTCATTGGCCTTATATCGTACCATCGCCGTACCACGCCTTGTACAGTACGAAATCGATTCTCGAACCGGTGCGCGCCGCCCCCGAAAACGCCAGCAACCACCCGGTTTACAACGCCTTCCGCCAACACGAAGAAAGCCTGAACTTCTCCCGGGATGAAGTACGGCAGAACGTCATTCCTGCGTACATGGGCCTGGTCAAGCAGATCGATGACCACCTCGGCCGATTGTTCGATTTCCTGCAAAGCAACGGGCACTGGGAGGACACGCTGATCGTGTTCACCAGCGATCACGGCGACTTTCTCGGCGACCACTATCTGGGGGAGAAGGAGTTCCTGCTGGAGCAGGCGGTGGGCGTGCCGCTGATCGTGCGCGACCCGCGCGCGGCGGCGGACATCACCCGGGGCTCGGTGGACGAACGACTGACGGAAACCATCGACGCGCTGCCGACGTTCCTGGAAGCATTGGGCCTGCCGGGTGCCGAGCACCGGCTGGAAGGGCGCTCGTTGATTCCCCTGCTGCACGGCGAGCGTCCCGCGTGGCGCCGTTACGCGATCAGCGAATACGACTACGCCTTCCAGGCCCCCGCGCGGGAGCGGCTGGGCCGGCCCATCGACCGCTGCCGCATGACCATGGTGCGCAGCGAACGCTGGAAATACCTGGCCTACGACGGCTTCCGGCCGCAGCTTTTCGACCTGTCGAACGACCCGCAGGAACTGCGCGACCTAGGGGAGGAGCCGGCGTACGCGGCGGTGCGGGAGGAACATGCGGGGTATCTGTTCGAGTGGCTGCGCGGGCTGAAGCGGCGCACCACCATCAGCCACCGGGAAATCGATGAGCGCGGGCAACGGTTCCGCTACGGCGAGCCCGGCACTGAGAAAGCCGTGCAGATCGGCGTGTGGTGAAGGCGGCCACTTCGTTGGCCGCCCCATTGCCTTCGCGGGCAAGTCGAATCGGCGCACCGCCGCTCCCACCGGTCGTCGGTCGCAGGACCTGCGTTCGCCGCAGCCCCTGTGGGAGCAGGCTTGCCTGCGATGAGGCCAGATCAGGCACCGACGCTTTCAGCCCCTTTGACGGTCCGGCTGCGCTGCCCGGAAGCCCCCACCGGCACTTCGCCCTTGAGCGTCACGCGGCGCACCACCCGGTCCTGGGTGCCGTAGTCGTCGATCGCGTAATGCTGGGTCGAACGGTTGTCCCAGATCGCCACGTCGCCGGCCTTCCAGCGCCAGCGCACGGTGTTCTCCTGGCGGATCACATGGCTCTGCAGCAACCCGAACAGGTGCGCCGAATCGGCCTGGGAATAGCCCTTGATGCGTTTGACGAAATGCCCCAGCAGCAAGCTCTTCTCGCCGCTGACCGGGTGCACCCGCACTACCGGGTGTTCGGTCTCGTACACGGTCGAGGTGAAGATCTTGCGGTAGCGCTCCAGCTTCTCCGCCGACACGTGCGGCTTCACCGCCGCGTAGTCGTACTCGTTGCTGTGCACGGCCACCAGTTTGTCCGCCAGCTCCCGCAGCTCCGCCGGCAGTTCGCTGTAGGCGGTGGCGGTGTTGGCCCACAGGGTGTCGCCGCCGAAGGCCGGCGCCACCACCGAACGCAGGATGGAGGCCTTGGGGTAGGCCTCGACGAAGGTCACGTCGGTGTGCCACGAGTTGGCGCGCTGGCCCTCGGCGCCGTCCAGCTCCAGCAGGTAGCGGGTGCCCTCGCGGGACGGCACGGTGGGATGCGCCACCGGTTCGCCGAGCAAGTGGGCGAACGCCTCCTGGCGCTGGTCGTCGAGCTGGGTCTGCTCGCGGAAGAACACCACCTTGTATTGCACCAGCGCCTGCTGGATGGCTTCGACGGTGGCGGCGTCCAGCTCACCGGACAGTTGCACGCCACGGATCTCGGCGCCGATGCGGCCGGCCACCGGATGGATGTCCAGCGCCTGGACAGCGGGTTTTACAGCGAGTGCGGCATTGCTCATGGATCGACCCTCATCATCTGCTTGCGGTTGGCCGGCAGCGAAGCAACGCTCTATCTATATTCTATTTACATCTAATAGATATTCACGTGCTTCGTTGACGGAATAAGAGCTTGCATTTAAAACCTCGATCAACCCTCGTCGCAAATGCCTTCGCGCTATTTTTAGGATGCCGGAAAAGCATATGGATCTTCGCCAATTGCGCTACTTCATCGCCCTCAACGAACACCGCAGCTTCGTCCGCGCGGCGGACGCGATGGGGATCACCCAACCGGCGTTCAGCCGCAGCATCCAAGGGCTGGAGCAGGAGTTCGGCTGCGTGCTGGTGGACCGCGGCAACAAGGATCTGCGCCCCACCCCGGAAGGCCAAGTGGTGTTGCAGCACGCCCTCACCCTGGTGCAGGGCGCGGCGCTGCTCAGCGCCGAAGTGACGCAGATGACCAAGCTCGACGCCGGCGAACTGCGCTTCGGCTGCGGCCCTGCGCCGGCGGTGAAACTGGTGCCGGATGCGGTGGCGCAGTTCGTCAATTCGCACCCCAAGGTGCGCACCTGCTTTCAGGTGGACAACTGGGAAAAGCTCAGCCGCGCCCTGAGCCGCGAGGAGATCGAATTCTTCATCGCCGACATCCGCCATTTCGAGGCCGACCCCAACTTCCAGACCCAGGCGCTGACGCCCAAGCGCGGGGTATTCTTCTGCCGGCCGGGGCATCCGCTGCTGGCCAAGGAAAGCCTGTCGACCAACGACATGTTCGACTACCCGCTGGCGACCACGATGATCCCGCCGGGCATCCGCAAACTGCTGGCGAACCTCAGCGGCCGGGTCGACTTTTCACCGACCATCGAGACCGAGCATTTCCCGGCGCTGGTCAAGGTGGTACTGCAGTCCAACGCCATCGGCGTGGGCACCGAAGAGGCGTTCGAACAGGACATCGCCCAGGGCTCGCTGGCACTGCTGCACTGGCGCAACCTGCCGCAGAACCTGGAAAGCATGAACGCCCGGTGCGGGATCGTCAGCCGCACCGGCTTCCGCCTGTCGCCGGCGGCGCGGGCGATGATCGAGACGCTGGTGACGCTGGACAGGCAGGCCCTCGGCGTCGCGGTCTAGGGCTGTCATCCACGTCCCTGTGGGAGCCAGCCTGCTGGCGATGAGGCCAGCCCTGCCGCCACCGGTTCAGAGCCCGGCAGCCGCCAGCCCCGGTGCCACCCAGTCATTGACCTTGAACGGCTTGCGGATCAGCTTCTGCTGCGCCGCCAGATCCACCGCGTCCTGCAGCTTGCCGAGGAACACTGGATCCAGCGTCGAGGGGAACACTTCACTCAGTCTCTGATCCTTCAGGTCCTGGGTCAGGATCACCGGCGGATAGCTGGCCAACCCCGAGACCAACTGCACATAGGCGTCCTTGTTGCTGTCCTGGGTCAGCCAGTCTACCGCCTGCTGCTGGGCCTTGAGCAGCTTGGCTACGACGTAGGGATGGGCATCGACGAACTTGCCGGTGCCCACCAGCACCGCCTGCACGCTGCCGGCGCCGCCCAAGTCCTTGGTGTTGAGCGGCAGTTCGGCCAGTCCCTTGGCTTGAAGCGCGGTCAGCCCGGAGCTGCCCCACGACGCATCGATCTGTTTGGCCGCCAAGGCGGCCACCGCCGCGTTGAAGTCGAGGTTGATGACTTTCACGTCCTTCTCGCTCAGGCCCTGGCTGGCCAGCGCCGCATCGAACGACAGCTGCGTCGCGGTGCCGCGGAAGATCGCCACGCGCTTGCCTTTAAGGTCCTGCAGCGTCTTGATCCCCGACCCCGGCACCACGCCCAGGTACTGCTTCACGCCACGGGCGGTCGCGCTGAGCAGGCGGGTGTCGAGACCGTTGGACTTGCCGATGATCGCCGCCAGGTCGCCCAGGTAGGCCAGATCCACCTGGCCGTTGGCGAACGCCTCGTTGATCACAGGACCTGCCCCCTTGAAGAAGCTCCACTGAATCTTGATCCCCTGCTCGGCGAAAGCCTTCTCGAAGACCTGCTGATCGCGCAGCACGTCGACGATGCCGCCGCCGCTGTGCTGGGTGCCGGCGCTGAGGTCGGGCACGGCGATGCGGATTTCCTTGAGTTCATCGGCGTGGGCGGTGAAGGCGAACAACCCCGCCAGCGCAGAGGCGGCAAACAGACGGGTGACACGTTTGAAGGGAAGGTTCATGGGCGCGGCTCCTGATTGCGGCGGGCATTGAGGAGCCGAACGTAGGCGCAATGGCCTTCTGCACATAAATACTATAAATGCACATTTTTATAGCTTTTTAAGCTAAGCAGGCGGCGTCGGGGCTCCTGGGCCCGTATGCAAAAACAGCATCGAAAATATTCTCCGAATGCATTGGATGCGTCAGGGCTGCAGGCCTTAAATGGTCTGGCTTATCTCCCAATAGCATTGAATCAATTGTTTATATATCGATTTTGCATACACCGCTTCCGCACACGCAGCGGTCTGCCATGCAACCCGACAACGGAGGTCAACCATGGCCCGAGACTCCCTGCTCAGCCTGCCGCTACCGGCGCCGTCGCTCAAACCCCGGCGGCCCTGGCCGACGCTGAGCCAACGCCTGCTGCCCTGGCTGCTGCCGCTCAGCCTGTTCGCCCTCTGGTGGCTGGGGGCGCGCAACCAATGGATGAGTGAGCAGATCCTGCCGGCACCATCCCTGGTCTGGAGCAGTGCGCTCGAACTGTCCCGGGGTGAATTGTGGAGCCATTTGTGGATCAGCCTGCAGCGGTTGCTCTGGGGCCTGCTGGCCGGCGTTTCGACCGGCGCGGCGCTGGGCGCGGCACTGGGTTTCAGCCGGCCGCTCGAACGGTTGATATTCCCGACGTTCGCCGGGCTCGCCCAGGTGCCGACGCTGGCGTGGATCCCGCTGTTCATGGTGGTCTTCGGCATCGGCGAAACACTCAAGCTGGTGGTGCTGGTCAAGGCCATCGTGGTGCCGGTGACGCTGCACACGCTGGTCGGCGTGCGCGATGCGCAACCGAAGCTGCGCGACGCCGCCACCGTGCTGCGCCTGCCGCCGCACCTGCTGATCCGCCGCCTGATCCTGCCCGCTGCGCTGCCGGCGTTCATGGCCGGCGTACGCCTGGCCCTGGCGGCCGGTTGGACGTCGCTGCTGGCGGTGGAGCTGCTGGCCTCCAGCGAAGGCATCGGCTACCTGATGGTCTGGGCGCGGCAGCTGTTCATGCTCGACATCGTGTTCGTCTGCATCGTGGTCATCGGCCTGTTCGGCGTGGCGATGGACCGCGGCATCGGCCTGCTCGACAGCCGGCTGGTGCACTGGCCGCACCCGGCCACCGCCGAAATCCGCCGGAGCCCCCGCTACCGGGGCTGGCAGCGTGTGCAGCCGTGGCTGCTGCCCCTGGGCCTGCTGGCGCTGTGGCAGGCGGCGAGCGACGGGCAGTGGATCGACGCCAACCTCTTGGTCAGCCCGTTGACCGTGCTGGAGGCCACCCGTAACGGCCTGCGCGACGGCACGTTGATCGGCGGCATGGCCCTGAGCCTGGGCCGCACCCTGGGCGGCCTGCTGATCGGCGGCGGGCTCGGCCTGGCGCTGGGCTTGCTGCTGGGTCTGTCGCGCAGCGCCGAACGCTTGGTCGGCCCGACCCTCGCCGCCCTGCGGCAGATCGCGATCTTCGCCTGGGTGCCGCTGCTCACCGCGTGGTTCGGTCTGGGCGAACTGGCCAAGTGGGTGTTCGTGGCCCTCGCCGCGTTCTTCCCGCTGTTCGTCGCCACCCAGCGCAGCGTCGCCAACCTGTCGCCGCAGCTCAACGAAGCGGCGCAGGCGCTGCGCCTGAACCTCGGCCAGCGCCTGCGCCGGCTGGTGCTGCCGGGCGCGGCCCCGGGCATCTTCGCCGGCCTGCGCCTGAGCCTGATCTACGCATGGCTCGGCACCATCGGCGCCGAATACTTCATGCCGTCCAACGGCGGCATCGGCAGCCAGATGATCGGCGCCCAGCAACTGCTGCGCATGGACCTGATCATGGCCGGAATGCTGCTGGTCGGCCTCACCGGCGCCCTCCTCAACCTCATCGGCCAACGCCTGGAAATCCGCGCCACCCGCTGGAGACACGCATGAACGCACCGATTGTCAGCTTCACCCACGTCGGCAAATCCTTTGACGTCGACGGCTTCGAACTGGAGGCGATCCGCGAATTCAACCTCGACATCGCCGAGGGCGAGTTCGTCGCCATCGTCGGCTCCAGCGGCTGCGGCAAATCCACCCTGCTGCGCTTGCTGGTGGGCCTGGACACCGCGTTCCGCGGGCAGATCACCGTGGACGGCAAGGCCGTCACCGGCGTCGGCAGCGAACGCGGCATCGTGTTCCAGGAGCACCGCCTGTTCCCGTGGCTGACGGTGGCCGACAACATCGGCCTGGGCCTGGTCAACGAGCCCCTCGGCGCCGCCGAGAAGCAGCGGCGCATCGACAGTTTCATCGAACTGGTGGGCCTGCGCGACTTCGCCCGCGCCTACCCGCACCAGCTCTCCGGCGGCATGGCGCAGCGCGTGGCCATCGCCCGCGGGCTGGTGGCGAGCCCGCGGATCCTGCTGCTCGACGAACCCTTCGGCGCCCTCGACGCGCTGACCCGCCAGCAGATGCAGGACGAACTGCTGGCCATCCGCGACCGGGCGAAGATCACCACCATCCTGGTCACCCACGATGTCGAGGAAGCGATCTTCCTGGCCGACCGGGTGGTGGTGATGGAGCCGCGGCCGGGACGGATCAAGCAAGTGGTGGACATCGCCATGCCCCGTCCCCGCCAGCGCAGCGGCTTCGACTTCCACCAACTGCGCGAGGAACTGCTGCACGAACTGACCGGCGACGGTCACTACCTGCCTGCCCCGGCGGTGCAGATCCGCGATCTGCCGCTGTCTTTCATTGCCTACTGAACAGGAGTCTGCCGATGCCGCAACGCCCCAATTTCCTGGTGATCCTGGCCGATGACCTCGGCTTCTCCGACATCGGCGCCTTCGGCGGCGAGATCGCCACGCCGAACCTCGATGCCCTGGCCGAGAACGGCCTGCGCCTGACCGATTTCCACACCGCGCCGACCTGCTCGCCGACCCGTTCGATGCTGCTCACCGGCACCGACCACCACATCGCCGGGATCGGCACCATGGCCGAGGCGCTGACGCCGGACCTGATCGGCAAGCCCGGCTACGAGGGCCACCTCAACGACCGCGTGGTGGCGCTGCCGGAGCTGCTGCGCGAAGCGGGCTACCAAACCCTGATGAGCGGCAAGTGGCACCTGGGCCTGACCGCCGAGCTGGCCCCCCACGCCCGGGGTTTCGAGCGTTCGTTCTCGCTGCTGCCGGGCGCGGCCAACCACTACGGTTTCGAGCCGCCGTACCAGGACGACACGCCGCGCCTGCTCAAGTCCACCCCGGCGCTGTACATCGAGGACGATACCTTCCTCGACGCGTTGCCCAAGGACTTCTATTCCTCCGATGCGTTTGGCGACAAGCTGCTGCACTACCTGAAGGAACGTGACCAGACCCGACCGTTCTTCGCCTACCTGCCGTTTTCCGCGCCGCACTGGCCGTTGCAGGCGCCGGCTGAGATCGTCGAAAAATACCGCGGCCGCTACGACGCCGGCCCCGAGGCCCTGCGCCTCGAAAGGCTAGAGAAACTCAAGGCGCTGGGGTTGATCGAGACGGACGTCGAGCCGCATCCGCTGATCCAGCTGAACGCGCAGTGGGAAGCCTTGAGCGACCGGCAACGGCAGATCTCCGCCCGGGCCATGGAGGTCTACGCGGCAATGGTCGAGCGCATGGACTGGAACATCGGCCGGGTCGTCGACTACCTGCGCCAGCAGGGGCAGCTCGATAACACGTTCATCCTGTTCATGTCCGACAACGGCGCCGAAGGCGCGCTGCTGGAGGCCTTCCCGAAATTCGGCCCGCAGCTGCTGACCTTCCTCGACCGGCACTACGACAACAGCCTGGACAACATCGGCCGCGCCAACTCCTACGTCTGGTACGGGCCGAGCTGGGCCCAGGTGGCCACGGCGCCGTCGCGGCTGTTCAAGGCCTTCACCACCGAAGGCGGGATCCGCGTGCCGGCGCTGCTGCATTACCCGCCGCTGCCGGTCGGCGGGCAGATCAGCCACGGCTTCGGCACGGTCATGGACATCGCCCCGACCATCCTCGACCTGGCCGGCGTGCGCCATCCCGGCAAGCAGTGGCGCGGCAAACCGGTGGCGCCGCTGCGGGGCAAATCGTGGCTGGGCTTCCTGTCCGGCGAGACGGCGCAGGTGCATGACGAACACACCGTCACCGGCTGGGAGCTGTTCGGGCGCCGGGCGATCCGCCAGGGGCACTGGAAAGCGGTCTACATCCCGGGCCCGGTGGGGCCGGCGACCTGGCAGCTCTATGACCTGGCGGCGGATCCGGGGGAGATCCACGACCTGGCGCAGGACCGGCCGGAGAAACTTGAGGCATTGATCGGCCATTGGCAGCGCTACGTGGAAGAGACCGGAGTGATCCTGAGCGAGTCGCCGTTCCAGCCGGATTGAGGGCGCCTGGAGCACGCCCGCTCTCACACTGCTGGCGATGGCGGAGGGTCAGATGCCGGAAGCGCTGGCCGTACCGGCCCCATCGCTTGCCGCCAAGCGCCCACAGGGCTCCGGAGTGATCTGCGTTGCTGTGTATCTGCGCAGTACCTGTGGGAGCCAGCCTGCTGGCGATGGCGCCAGTGAGTTCTCCCCTCAGACCCTGGCCGTACCCGCCTCCTCCCGCACCACCGCGCCTTCTTTGCGCACAAACCGGTTCGCCCGCCCGAACGTGCCGAAGTCGTTGAACCGCACCCCCATCTCGCGCATCACCTTGTGCGCCACCGGTGCGGTCATCTGACGGATGTAGAACGGCTCCTTGACCACGAAATGATGGATCCCGTGGGTGCTGCCGAAGTTGAAGCAGAACGCCTGCAGCGGCCACAGCCACCAAGGGTTCAGCACCTGGCACTGCTGGATCACGTTGCCCGGCTCCACATCGCCGTAGTAATGCATGTTCGAGCTGATGAAATGCAGGCAAAACGTGCGCAGCACGTTCGGGCCAATGATCACCACGGCGGCGATGTCGATCACCTGCATCACCGACAGCGTGGTCGCCGACCAGTCGATGGTCGAGCCCAGCAGCCAGGCGACGCCGTTGGCTCCGTGGAAGCCGAGGAACACGTACCACGCGCCCCAATGCAGCAGCGCCAGCGGCGCGTAGACCTTCAGCGAGCGCTTGAGGATGCTGACCTTGTGCGCCCAGGTCTTGGCCCGCAGCATGCGGATGAACGCCGACATCACGTTGTCGCCCACCATCAGCAGCCGGGCCGGGCCCCACGGTTCGCCGTTGGTGATCGCCCGCTCTTCCATGTCGGTTTCGGTGCCGGACACCTTGTGGTGGTTGAGGTGCAGGTGGCGGCGGATCCACGGGTTGATGGTGCTCGGCCGCGCCAGCCAGACCAGCGCCATCATCAGGTTGTGCGGCACCCGCCGCTTGCGGAAGTACATGCTGTGGATCAGGTCGTGCTCCAGCTCGTGGGTCAGCGATGCGAAGAAGCCGTTGAGCAGCAGGCACGCCCACCAGGCCAGGTGGCCGGTGATGTACAGCGCCGCCGACGCGGTCATTCCCACCAGCGCGAAGGCCAGGATCCCGGCGCCGAGGGCGTCCTGACGGTTCAGAACGGGGTAGCGCTCGCGCAGTTCGGCGCCTCTGGCCAGCACCACCTGGCGAATGTGCGCCGCGCGCTGGGTGTCATTGTGTCGCTGGGGACTTGCAGAAGTACGGTGCATGCTTCCATCCTCTGGTTATCGATGTCCGCATCCTGCCTTGGGGCGGGGCCGGACGCGGTAGCCGAGAACGCCAACCTGTTGACCGGAAGCGCCAATCGACATGAAGGAACCGACCTCCCTCGCCAGTTGGACCCGTGCCCTGCGCAAGCAACTCGAC
Organism: Pseudomonas sp. B7(2017); assembly: GCF_002112745.1. Lineage (NCBI taxonomy): Bacteria > Pseudomonadati > Pseudomonadota > Gammaproteobacteria > Pseudomonadales > Pseudomonadaceae > Pseudomonas > Pseudomonas sp. B7(2017). The sequence continues at coordinate 168,504 of NZ_NEIP01000009.1, forward strand.
GCGCTGGGGCTCGACAGCACCGACCTGTGCCGGCAGGCGGGGCTCGACCCGCAGTTGATGGACGATCCGAACGCCCGCTACCCGCTGTCCGGCACCACGCGCCTGTGGGAGATCGCCGTGCAGGTCAGCGGCGACCCGGCCATCGGCCTGCGGGTGTCGCGCTTCGTCAGCCCCACGACGTTCCATGCCCTGGGCTATGCGCTGGTGGCCAGCGGCAGCTTGCGGGAAGTGTTCGAGCGGATCGTGCGCTATCACCCGGTGGTCAGCGATGCCCTGGAGCTGGAGCTCACCCGCGACGAGGACCGCTACCGCTTCCGCCTGAACGTACCCGCCGGCAACCCGGCTCCGGCGTTCGAAGCCATCGACGCCTTCGCCGCGATCTACGTGCGCACCTGCCGCAACCGCCTGGGCCGCGATTACGCGCCGCTGGCGGTGTACCTGCGCCGCCCGGAACCGACCGACGCCCACCCGTGGCACAAGGTGTTCCGCGCCCCGGTGCATTTCGCCGCCGAAGAAGACCGGCTGGAGTTCGCCCTCGCCGACTTCGACAGCCACCTGGACGACGCCAACCCGGAACTGGCCGAGCACAACGAGGCGGTGCTCAACCGCACCCTCGCCCAGCTCAAGCCGCTGACCTGGGAGCGCAAGGTGCGCGACGCCATCGAAGAGCAACTGCCCGAAGGCGAACCCGGCGCCGAACGCATCGCCCAGGCCCTGCACCTGAGCCTGCGCAGCCTGCAGCGGCACCTGGCGGACGAAGGCTGCCGGTTCGACACGCTGCTCAACGAAAGCCGCGAGAACCTCGCGCTGCTGCACCTGCGCGATCCGCACTGCTCGCTGAGCGAAATCAGCTACCTGCTGGGCTTCGCCGACACCAGCAGCTTCAGCCGCGCGTTCAAGCGCTGGACGGGGATGACGCCGGGGCAGTTCCGCGATCAGTTGCGCTGACGCCTGCACACGGCGGGAGCGAGCCGGCTCGCGATGGCGGTCGTTGATCCGACATCGCCGGTGACAGACCTCACGCCATCGCTCCCACAGGTGATCCCGCGCACTTGTCAGATCGTGGCCAGGGCCCTCAGCCGCTCGGCATCGAGAATCTCGATTTCGCCGTAGCCCAAGCCGATGATCCCCTGCCCCTGCAGGTCCTTGAGGATCTGGTTGGTGGTCTGGCGCGACAGCGACAGCATCGACGCCAGTTGCTCCTGCGGCAGTTGCAGCACGCGGCGGGGCGGGTCGAGCTCGCCGTAGCCTTCGGCGATCATCAGCAGACGGTGGGCCAGGCGCGCCGGGGCCGGGAGCAGGCTCAGCTGTTCGAGGTTGATGAAGGTCAGGCGCAGTTTCTGGCTCATCAGCAGCGCCAGATGACGCCAGTGCTGCGGATGCTCGTCGAGCAGCTTCAGCAGGGTGGCCTGAGGGATGTTCAGCAGGGTGCACGGCCCCGCCGCGTAGGCGTCATGGGTGCGCGGCTGGCCGTCGAACAGGCAGATCTCGCCGAACCAGTGCGGCGCCTCCACCAGGCTCAGCAGCGCTTCCTTGCCGTGCTCGCTGACCGCGCCGATGCGCACCGCGCCATCGAGCACCGCGTACAGCCCGCACGGCGGATCGCCGCGCCTGAACAACCGCTGCCCCGCCGCCAGCCGCCGCTCCCGGGCCGCCGCCAGCAGGCTATCCTGAAAGGACGCCGGCAGATGGCTGAACCACTGCCCGGTCATCAGACGCTCGCGCCAGACCTTTTCCATGAACGCTCCCAAAGATTGTCGCCTGCCTGACAGAACGGGTGCCGTGCCCCAGGCATGATCCGGTCACCCTACAGGAGGAACAACAATGAAAAACCTCGTCGATCATTTGAGTCAATACGCCGCGTACCACCGCGACCCGCGCAACATCGCCAGCCACTTCGTCGGCATCCCGCTGATCGTGGTGGCGGTGGCGGTGCTGCTGTCGCGGCCCGAATGGCCGGTCGGCGCCCTGTGGATCTCTCCGGCGGTGTTGGTGGCGTTGGCGTCGGCCTGGTTCTACCTGCGCCTGGAGCTCCGTCTCGGCCTGCTGATGACCGGGCTGATGGCGCTGTCGGTCTGGGCCGGGCATGCGCTGGCCCAACAGAGCACCTTGGTGTGGCTGGGCAGCGGGCTGGCGATGTTCGTGATCGGCTGGGCGATCCAGTTTGTCGGCCACCATTACGAAGGGCGCAAACCGGCGTTCGTCGATGACCTGACCGGGTTGATCGTCGGGCCGCTGTTCGTGACGGTGGAGCTGGCGTTCATGCTCGGCCTGCGCCAGGGGCTGAAGGAGCAGATCGAGGCGCGGGTGGGCGGGGTGCGGGTCAATCCGAACCGCGCGGCCATCTAGCAGGCTGGCTCCCGCAGGGATTCCGATCGCTCACACACTGCGTGTTCACACCGGTTCACTGTGGGAGCCAGCCTGCTGGCGATGCTTTCGCCTTTAGAGACTGGCGACCTTCTGCCAGACCTTCGGCTTGAAGAACAGCGTCTCGCCCTTGGCCAGGCCGACCAGGCTGTCGTGGTCCTTCACCACTTCGGCCTCGATCAGGTCGCTCTGGCCTTCGACCTTCAGCGTCACCCGGGTGGTGGCGCCCAGCGGGCGGATGTCGCGCACTTGGGCGGCGTGGTGATCCTCCAGCTCATGGCGCGACAGCGACACTTCGTGGGGACGGAACAGCACGTGGTCGTCGCCGCCCAGGTGCAAGCGGTTCGAGTCGCCGAGGAAGTGATAGACGAAATCGCTGGCCGGGTTCTCGTAGACGTCGCCCGGCGAGCCGATCTGCTCGATCACGCCCTTGTTCATCACCACGATGCGGTCGGCGACTTCCATCGCCTCCTCCTGGTCGTGGGTCACGAACACCGAGGTCAGGTTGATGTCCTCGTGCAGGCGCGCCAGCCAGCGGCGCAGCTCCTTGCGCACCTTGGCGTCGAGGGCGCCGAACGGCTCGTCGAGCAGCAGCACCTTGGGCTCCACCGCCAGGGCGCGGGCCAGGGCGATCCGCTGGCGCTGGCCGCCGGAGAGCTGCTCCGGATACCGGTCCGACAGCCAGTCCAGCTGCACCATGTTCAGCAGTTCATGGACCTTGGCCGCGATCTGGCTTTCGTTCGGGCGCTGGTTCTTCGGCTTCATGCGCAGGCCGAAGGCGACGTTGTCGAACACGGTCATGTGGCGGAACAGGGCGTAGTGCTGGAACACGAAACCGACGTTGCGGTCGCGCACGTCGTGGCCGGAAACGTCCTCGCCGTGGAACACGATGTTGCCCTGGTCCGGGGTCTCCAGGCCGGCGATGATGCGCAGCAGCGTGGTCTTGCCGCAGCCGGACGGGCCGAGCAAGGCGACCAGCTCGCCGCTGTGGATATCCAGGCTGATGTTGTCCAGCGCCTTGAACGCGTTGAAGTTCTTGCTGACGTTACGCACTTCGATCGACATGAATTATTCCTCCGCGGCGCTGGTGCGCAGGCGGTTGATACGGTTTTCGCTCCACTGCTTGAGCAGCAGGATGAAGAGCGCCAGGATCAGCAACAGGCTCGCCACGGCGAACGCGGCCACGTGGTTGTATTCGTTGTAGAGGATCTCCACGTGCAGCGGCAGGGTGTTGGTGACCCCGCGGATGTGCCCGGACACCACCGACACCGCGCCGAACTCGCCCATGGCCCGGGCGGTGCACAGCACCACGCCGTAGATCAGGCCCCATTTGATGTTGGGCACGGTGACGTGCCAGAACATCTGCCAGCCGTTGGCGCCGAGCAGGCGCGCGGCCTCTTCCTCCTGGGTGCCTTGCTCCTGCATCAGCGGAATCAGTTCGCGGGCCACGAACGGCACGGTGACGAAGATCGTCGCCAGCACGATGCCCGGCAGGGCGAACACGATCTGGATGTCGTGGTCCTGCAGCCACGGCCCGAACAGGCCCTGGGCGCCGAACATCAGCACGTAGACCAGGCCGGCGATCACCGGCGACACCGAGAACGGCAGGTCGATCAGGGTCACCAGGATGCTCTTGCCGCGGAACGAGTACTTGCTCACGCACCAGGCGGCACTGACGCCGAACACCAGGTTCAGCGGCACCGAAATCAGCACGGCGATCACCGTGAGCTTCAGCGCCGACAAGGCGTCCGGCTCCAGGATCGCGGTGAAGAACTCACCGATGCCGTTCTTCAGGCCCTGGGACACCACGATGAACAGCGGCAGCAACAGGAACAGCGCAAAGATCAGCCAGCCGAGGCCGATCAGGATCCGGCGCGCTGCCGCGTTGCCGCGACGGGCGGCGTTGGCCGAGGACGCGGCCGCAATGGACGGTTGGGACATGGTTCGCGCCTCCTTATGGGGTTTCGATGCGCCGCTGCAACAGGTTGATCAGCAGCAACAGGACAAAGGAAACCACCAGCATCAGCACGCCGATGGACGTGGCGCCGGTGTAGTCGTACTGGTCGAGCTTGACCATGATCAGCAGCGGCAGGATCTCGGTCTTCATCGGCATGTTGCCGGCGATGAAGATCACCGAACCGTACTCGCCCACGCCCCGGGCGAACGCCAGGGCGAAACCGGTCAGCCAGGCCGGCAGCAGCGCCGGCAGCAGCACGTGACGGAACACCTGCAAGGGCTTGGCGCCCAGGCACGCGGCGGCCTCTTCGACCTCACGGGGGATGTCCGCCAGCACCGGCTGCACCGTGCGCACCACGAACGGCAGGGTCACGAAGGTCAGCGCCAGGGTGATGCCCAGGGGGGTGTAGGCGATCTTGAAGCCCAGGTCCGCGGCGAACTGCCCGACCAGGCCGGTGGGGGTGTACAGCGCCGTCAGCGCGATGCCCGCCACCGCCGTCGGCAGGGCGAACGGCAGGTCGATCATCGCGTCGATCACCTTGCGGCCGGGGAAGCTGTAGCGCACCAGCACCCAGGCCAGCAGCGTGCCGATGACGCCGTTGATGACCGCGGCGCACAACGCCGTGCCGAAGCTCAGCTTCAGGGCGGCCAGCACGCGGGGGGCGGAGATGATCGTCCAGAACTGATCCCAGGTGAGTTGGGCGGCGTGGACGAACATCGCCGCCAGCGGGATGAGCACAATCAGACTGAGGTACACCAAGGTGTAGCCCAGCGTCAGCCCGAAGCCGGGTATGACGGGGGAGATACGACGCGACATAAAAGTCCTTGGTCAAAAACACATCTAACAATGTGGGAGCGAGCCTGCTCGCGAAAGTGGAGTATCAGGCGACATGAATGTTGACTGATACTCCCTCTTCGCGAGCAGGCTCGCTCCTACAGTTTTTCAGGCTGCCAAATCAGATTACTGCGCCTGATAGATCTGGTCGAACACGCCGCCGTCGTTGAAGAATTTCGGCTGCGCGGTTTTCCACCCGCCGAAGTCCTTGTCAATGGTCACCAGTTCCAGCTTCGGGAACTGCTGGGCGTACTTGGCCGCCACGTCCTTGTCACGCGGACGGTAGAAGTTCTTCGCCGCGATCTCCTGGCCTGCCGGGCTGTACAGGTGCTTGAGGTACGCCTCGGCGATCTGCTCGTTGCCCTTCTTCTCGGCGTTCTTGTCGACCACCGCCACCGGCGGTTCGGCGAGGATCGACAGCGACGGCACGACGATGTCGAACTTGTCGGCGCCGCCGTCTTCCTTGAGCGCCAGGAACGCTTCGTTCTCCCAGGCCAGCAGCACGTCGCCCTGACCGTTGTTGACGAAGGTGATGGTCGAGCCACGGGCACCGGTATCCAGCACCGGCACATGCTTGAACAGGGTCTGCACGTAGGCCTTGGCCTTGGCTTCGTCACCGCCGTTGGCCTTCAGGCCATAGGCCCAGGCGGCGAGGAAGTTCCAGCGTGCGCCGCCGGAGGTCTTCGGGTTGGGGGTGATGACCGACACGTCGTTCTTGATCAGGTCGCCCCAGTCCTTGATGCCCTTGGGGTTGCCCTTGCGCACCAGGAACACGATGGTCGAGGTGTACGGCGTGCTGGCCTCCGGCAGGCGCTTCTGCCAGTCCGCCGGCAGGGTCTTGCCCAGCTTGGCGATTTCGTCGATGTCGCCGGCCAGCGCCAGGGTCACCACGTCAGCGCGCAGGCCGTCGATCACCGCCCGGCCCTGCTTGCCCGAACCGCCGTGGGACTGCTGGATCTTCACCGTGTCACCGGCATGTTTCTCCTGCCAGAACTTCACGAACTCGGCGTTGTAATCCTGATACAGCTCACGGGTCGGGTCATACGACACGTTGAGCAGCTCGTAGTCCTTGGCGACCGCAGAACCGGCAAACACAGCGCTGGCCAGGGCGGCCAAAGCGTAACGGCGAATCGACGACATGGGGAAAGCTCCTGGAATTCTGGGTGGTGGCTTTTTCTTATGGATTGCGAAAAGCGGTTTGCCTGTTCAAGACCGCCGTCTGCGCCGACGCCGGCATCAATCCCCCGCAGGCGCTGGCGCAGACCGGGATCGCGGTTCAGCCGGTCTTGTTGCCCGGCTGCTGCAGACGGAATTTCTCTTTGCGTTCGATCTGAACCACTTGGGCGTTGTGCACAGTGATCTCCACCGCGCCGAAACGCAGGTCGCGCAAGGCGCTCTGGATTTCGCGAAGGATGGTGCTTTCGTCCTGACCGTCAACGCTACGCAGGGATGCGCTCATGGTGCTGCTCCTTTGTATGGGATGTGCCTGGCAGCGGCTCGCGCTGCGTCCGGCGTGGGAGCAATATAAGAGAGGGCTGGATATTCTTAAAAAGACTATTTAAGAATGTTTATATAACTTTAAAACATTAGCTGACGGGACAAGGGCTTGCGGCCAAGCCCCCTGTGGAGAGGGCCATTGCTCCCTCTGGTCTGCACCGCAGACCCGAACCCGGGCGGGAGCTAGCGCCCTCGCCACGGGAGTATCCGCAGCTTGGCCGTCAGCCGATGACCGGAACCCTGGACCAATCGATGTCCTGCGCCGGCACCGGCCGCCCGAACCAGTAGCCCTGCCCCAGGTCGCACGCCTGCTCCAGCAGGAACGCCGCCTGCTCGGGCTGCTCGATGCCTTCGGCGTGCACCTGCATGCCCATGCTCCGGGCCAGTGCGATGATCACCCGCACGATCGCCCCGTCGTCCTCGTCCCACGGCAGGCCGGCGACGAACCCCTGGTCGATCTTGAGCTTCTGCACCGGCAGGCGCTTGAGCCGCAGCAGCGACGAGTAGCCGGTGCCGAAGTCGTCGATGGCCAGGCGAATGCCCAGCTCGCGCAGGCGATGCATCTGCTCCAGCGCCACCTCCGGATCGTCCATTACCGCGCTTTCGGTGACTTCCAGCTCAAGGCAGGCCGGATCCAGCCCGGTCTCGTGCAGCACCTGCGCGACCTGCCGGTACAGCTCGCGGCGGGCGAACAACCGGGACGACACGTTGACCGCGACGAACGACAGCGCCACCCCCGCCTGTTGCCACTGGCACATCTGCCGGCAGGCCTGGCGCATCACCCAGGCGTCGATGTCGGCGATCAGGCCGGTGCGTTCGGCGATGGGGATGAACTCCGCCGGCGACACCAGCCCCCGCTGCGGGTGCTGCCAACGCACCAGCGCCTCGACCCCCACCAGGCGGCCGCTGTGCAGGTCGTGCACCGGCTGGTAATAGACCCGCAGCTCCTGCTGCTCGAGCGCGCGGCGCAGTTCGAAGGCGATCTCGACCCGCTGCTGGGCGTGGGCGGTCAGCTCTTCGGTGTACAGCGCATAGCCGTTGCGGCCGCTGCTCTTGGCCTTGAACAGCGCCGCATCGGCGTTGCGCAGCAGTTGCTCGGCGCTCAGGGCATCGCTGGGGAACAGGCTGATGCCGATGCTGGCGTTGATGAACAGTTCGTGGCCCTCCAGGCAGAACGGCTCCTTGAGGCCGTCCAGGATGCGCTGGGCCAGCACCGCCGCCTGCGCAGGCTGCGGGCAGCTTTCGGCCAGCACCGCGAACTCGTCGCCGCCGAGCCGGGCCAGGGTGATGCCCGCCCCGAACAGATCCTGCAGCCGTGCGGCGACGGCCTTGAGCAGGCGGTCGCCGACGCTGTGGCTGAGGCTGTCGTTGATCAGCTTGAAATGATCCAGGTCGACCATCAGCAGCGCGCAGCCGCGCTTGTGGGTCTGGGCCGACGCCAGCGCCTGCTCGGCGCGGTCGCTGAACAGCAGGCGGTTGGGCAGGTCGGTCAGCGGGTCGTGGTGGGCCAGGTGCTTGAGTTCGTGTTCCGAGTCCTTGATCGCGCTGATGTCGGAAAACACCGCCACGTAATGGCTGAGCCGGCCCTGATCGTCGCGGATGACGCGGATCGTCTGCCATTGCGGGTAGATCTCACCGCTCTTGCGCCGGTTCCAGATCTCGCCGCTCCACTCGCCGCTCGTCTGCAGCGTGGCGAACATCGCCTGGTAGAAGCCCGGCGGATGGTGGCCGGACTTGAACAGGCTCGGCTGCCGGCCCAGCACTTCCTCGCACCGGTAACCGGTGATTTCCATGAAGGCGCGGTTGACGTGCACGATCAGCCCCTGCCGATCCGTCACCAGCACCCCCTCGCGAGTGCAGTCGAACACGGCGGCGGCCTGGCGCAGGCGCTCGCGGTCGGCCTGACGCTCGCGCAGCCGGGCGCCGATGCCGAGGCATTCGAACAACCGCGCCCGCGCGAGAAAGATCAGCCCGGCGCTGAGTGCCACGAACACGTAACCGTTGATCAGTTGCCAGTGCAGCAAGGCCACTGAATCATCGAAGAAACTGTTCAATAAGTAGCCAGTCCCTTGCAGCCAGACCACCGCCAGAACCAGGTAAAGCAGCGCTGCACGCAAGGCATCGCGATAAGAGGCAGACATTCGGCCGTCCATGTCCCTACAAAAAAGTTGGGATTATAGGTCAAGAAACATCCAGCCAACTCTTATCTGAAAGGGCGACTGGTTTTATCTGTGTGCTTGGTGATAATGCAGCGGCTGTTTTTTCTCTACAGAGGGCCCCAAAGGCTATGTGGTACGAAGGTTTTCTCGGCTTGTCGGCCTGGTCGCTGGTGGCCGTCACCCTGTTGATGACCCACGTGACGATCGTCAGCGTCACGGTCTATCTGCACCGCTACTCGGCCCATCGCTCCCTCGAGCTGAATGCCGGCCTCAAGCACTTCTTCCGGTTCTGGCTGTGGCTGACCACCGCGCAGAACACCCGCGAGTGGACCGCGATCCACCGCAAGCACCACGCCAAATGCGAAACCGAGGACGACCCGCACAGCCCGGTGATCAAGGGCCTGTCCACGGTGCTGCGCAAGGGCGCCGAACTGTACCGCGAAGAGGCCCGCAACCCCGAGACCCTGCGTATCTACGGCAAGAACTGCCCCGAGGACTGGATCGAACGCAACCTGTACAGCCGCCATAAGCTGCTGGGCGTGGCGATCATGGCCGTCATCGACCTGCTGCTGTTCGGCACCATCGGCATCACCATCTGGGCCATCCAGATGATGTGGATCCCGGTCTGGGCCGCCGGCGTGGTCAACGGGCTCGGCCATGCCGTGGGCTACCGCAACTTCGAATGCCGCGACGCCGCGACCAACCTGGTGCCGTGGGGCATCCTGATCGGCGGCGAAGAACTGCACAATAACCATCACACCTACCCCAATTCGGCCAAGCTGTCGGTGAAGAAGTGGGAGTTCGACCTGGGCTGGGCCTGGATCAAGGTCTTCTGCTTCCTGCGCCTGGCCAAGGTGCAGCGGGTCGCGCCGATCGCCCACCGCGTCAAGGGCAAGGGCAGCCTGGACATGGACACCGCCATGGCGATCCTCAACAACCGCTTCCAGATCATGGCCCAGTACCGCAAGCTGGTGATCGCTCCCCTGGTCAAGCAGGAACTGGCCCGGGTCGACCATTCGGTGCGCCACCAGTTCCACCGGGCCAAGCGCCTGCTGTCCCGGGAAACCAGCCTGCTGGAAGACCGCCACCACGTGCGCATCCAGAACATGCTCGAGCACAGCCACGCGCTGGCGGTAATCTACGAGAAGCGCCTGGCCCTGCAGCAGATCTGGATCAAGACCAGCGCAAACGGCCACGACATGCTCGCTGCCATCAAGGACTGGGTGCATGAGGCCGAGGCCAGCGGCATCCAGTCCCTGCGCGACTTCGCCGACCAGCTGAAAACCTATTCGCTGCGCCCTTCAGCCGCCTGACCGGTAGCCGGGCAAGCCCTCCCTCACAGGAGGGCTTGCCGCTGCAAGACCGGCAACGCGGTGTCCCCTGAATCCCCCTCGCCACGACCGCCCGGCGGGAGCCTCCCTCCCTCACCGCAACGGCGCGGAACTTAGCCCCGCATCCCCCATCTCAAAGACACTTCGCCACCCCAGCAGGCTCAGCTGTGGCCGCTGCGAACCGGCGGCACACCCTTTGAGATTCGCGTCGATGGTCAATAACAATGAAAACGGCTCATCCCCTTCCCAGTGGCCCGAAGCCGCGCAAACGCTGATGGCGCTGATGCACGCCCAGGGCGAAGTCGCCCGCCTGAGCGAACGGGAGCAACTGTTCAGCTCGCTGCTGGTCAGCGTCAATGCCGTGTTGTGGGCCTTCGACTGGGAAACCCGTCAGGTGCTCTACGTCAGCCCCGCCTACGAGCGGATCTTCGGCCGCTCCGCCGGGCTGCTGCTGGCGGACTACAACCAGTGGCGCGACAGCATTTACCCCGACGACCTGGACTACGCCGAACGCAGCCTCGCCGACGTGCTGCGCAAAGGCGCGGTGGAGGACCGCGAATACCGGATCATCGCCGCCGACGGCCAGGTGCGCTGGCTCAGCGACAAATGCTTCATCAACCGCCAGGAGGAACCGGGCCGGCCGGTGATCATCGTCGGCATCGCCGAAGACATCACCGAAAAGAAGCAGATGGAAACCGAGCTGCAACGCCTGGCCACCACCGACGCGCTGACCTGCAGCAGCAACCGCCGCCACTTCTTCGAATGCGCCCACCGCGAGTTCGAGCAGGCCCGCCTGCAAGGCTCGCCGCTGGCGTTCCTGCTGCTGGACATCGATGACTTCAAACTGATCAACGACACCTACGGCCACCCGGAGGGCGACAGCGTCCTGCAACGGATCGCCGAGTGCGGACGCGACTCGCTGCGCAGCGGGGATCTGTTCGGGCGCATCGGCGGCGAGGAGTTCGCCGCCGTATTCCCGGGATGCGCGCAGGACTTTGCCCTGCAAGTGGCCGAACGCCTGCAGCGGGAGATCCAGCGTTTGAGTTTCCAGCATGGCGAACACGCCTACGGCATCACCGTCAGCCAGGGCCTGACCTGCCTGACCGTCGACGACGAAAGCCTCGACAGCCTGTTCGCCCGGGCGGACGCGGCCATGTACAAGGCCAAAAGGCTGGGCAAGAACCGGATCGTCTGCGGCTGAGCCGCCTCCGGCCCTGTGGGAGCCGGCCCGCCGGCAGGAACTTTGCTCCAGACCCGGCTATTTGCGCATCCGCGTCAGTTCCGGCAGGCCGATCTTGAGCAATCGCGCCGTACGGCTCTTCGCCAGTTCCTCGACGCCTTCCTGCTCGGTCAGCCGAGCCATCTGCGCCGCCATGTTCATCACCAGCGCCTCTCGGGAATACACCCCGCCGCCGAGCTGGTAGACCGACGCGATCAGCTCGCGCAGCTCCAGCGGCAAGCGCCAACGGGTACGCAGCGCCGAACCGTAGGCCGCGCCGAACGCCACCAGCGCGTCGCCCACTTCTTCCGTCTCGTCCAGCGCACCGCCGGCCTGCTTCCACTCCTGCAGGCAGCGCAGCAGCGCCAGATCGCCGAGGCGGTGCAGCAGCCCCGCGCAATAGCAGCGCTCCTGATCCAGGTCGAGCAACCGCGCCAGTGTCCGGGCATATTCGGCGGTGTGCAGCGACAGGCCCCAATAGCGTTCGGCGTAATCGGCCAGGTACGGGTCGCTGAGCTTGGCGCTGCGCTTGAGCGCCAGGCCCAGGATCAGGTTGGTGCTCTGCCCGGTGCCCAAGCGGTGCAGCGCCTGGGCGAGGGTCTGCACCGGTGCGCCATGGTGCTGGGCAGCACTGTTGGCGGCGGCGATCAGCACGGCGGTGATCTGCGGGTCGGTGCGGATCTCTTCCTCCAGCAGCTTCAGGTCCAACCCGTCGGGATTGAGGCTGCGCTTGATCGCCACCTGCACATCGGTCATCAGCGGCGCGCCGTCGGTCTGCTCGCGGCGCCGCTCCAGGAACACCGACAGGGTCATGCCCGGCGCCAGCGCCGGCACTTCGCAGAACACTTCTTCCCCGGCGCTGAGCAGCAGGCCTTGCAGGCGCTCGGTCAGGCTCTCCATGTTCAGCGGCTTGGTCAGATAAGCGGTCGGCGCCAGCGGCAGGGCCTCGCGCACGCTGGCGCTGTCGTTGCGGGTGCTCATCAGGATGAACGGCAGCGGCGGGTTGCGCTTGCGCTGGCGGACGCTGCGCAGCACGTTCAGGCCGTCGACGCCGGGCAGCTCCCAATCGACGATGGCCAGGTCGTAGGGCACTTCGCCCAGCAGCGACATCGCCTGCTGGCCATCGGCGCACAGGTCCAGCCGCGCGTCGCAGCGCACGTTCAGCAACACCTGCTTGAGCAGATCGCGCGACCAGGGGTCGGCCTCGGCGATCAGGACTCTCGGTACAGCGGGTAATTCGACGGCAGTCATGCTCGCCCTCCCTTGCAATGGTTGAACCTTAGCCAATGCTGGCGATTCGATACAGCCCGGAATCGAAGGATGCGTTCCCCAGGCAACAAAAAACCCGCCGAAGCGGGTTTTTTGTCGATCCGGTCACACGGTGCCCGGCCTTACAGCTCGGCGAAGCACTCTTCGATGATCTTCAGGCCTTTGTCCAGCTGCTCGTCCGGCGAGGTCAGCGGCACCAGCACCCGCAGAACGTTGCCGTAGGTGCCGCAGGACAGCAGGATCAGGCCTTTTTCACGGGCCTTGGCCACCACGGCCGCTACGGCGGTCGGGTTCGGCTTGTGGCTGTCGCCGTTCTCGAACAGCTCGACGGCGATCATCGCGCCCAGGGCACGGACTTCACCGATCACCGGGTACTTGGCCTGGATGGCCTTGAGGCCGGTCACCAGACGCTCGCCGACGGCCTTGCAGCGGTCCAGCAGCTTCTCTTCCTCGAACACTTCCATCACCGCCAGCGCAGCGGCGCAGGCGATCGGGCTGCCGGCGTAGGTGCCGCCCAGGCCGCCCGGTGCGATGGCGTCCATGTATTCGGCCTTGCCGCACACACCCGCCAGCGGGAAGCCGCCGGCGATGGATTTGGCGAAGGTGGTCAGGTCGGCGGCGACGCCCATCTGCTCCATGGCGAAGAAGGTGCCGGTGCGGCCGGCGCCGGTCTGCACTTCGTCAGCGATCAGCAGGATGCCGTGCTGGTCGCACAGGGCGCGCAGACGCTTCATGAACTCTTTCGGCGCGACGTAGAAACCACCCTCGCCCTGCACAGGCTCGATGATGATCGCGGCGATGTCCTTCGGCTCGGCGTCGTTCTTGAAGATGCGCTCGATGCTGGCGATGGAGTCGTCGATGCTCACGCCGTGCAGTTCGTTCGGGTACAGCGCACGGAAGATGCCGCCCGGCATCAGGCCCATGCCGGCGGAGTAAGGCACGACCTTGCCGGTCAGGCCCAGGGTCATCATGGTGCGGCCGTGGTAGGCGCCGGTGAAGGCGATCACGCCGGCGCGGCCGGTGGCGGCACGGGCGATCTTCACGGCGTTCTCGACGGCTTCGGAACCGGTGGTCACCAGCAGGGTTTTCTTGGCGAAGTCACCCGGCACGCGGGCGTTGATCTTCTCGCACAGTTCGACGTAAGGCTCGTAGGCCAGTACCTGGAAGCAGGTGTGGGTCAGCTTGTTCAGCTGCTCGGTCACGGCGGCGATGATTTTCGGGTGCACGTGGCCGGTGTTCAGCACGGCGATGCCGCCGGCGAAGTCGATGAACTCGCGGCCTTCGACGTCGGTCACGGTGGCGTTCTTCGCGGAGTCGGCGAAGATCGGGTGGATCTGGCCGACGCCACGTGGAACAGCGGCTACACGGCGGGCCATCAGATCAGCGTTAGTCTTGCTCATTACATTCCTCATTCGCCGCTCATCGGTCGGCGTGGTTCAAGGATTACGCAGCGGGGAGGCAACTGGGGCAGCATGCGATGATCGACTGCCGCAGCTATCCCGGCCGCAGAGAAAATTCCGTTGTGGAGCGACGCAAAGGGACAGCGCTCTCGTGCCCTTTGCGCTTGGAGCAAAGCCTTGCCGGCGCGTCTCAGACGCCCAGGCAGAGGTATTTGATTTCCAGGTAGTCCTCGATGCCGTACTTGGAGCCTTCACGGCCCAGGCCCGACGCCTTGATGCCGCCGAACGGCGCGACTTCGTTGGAGATCAACCCGGTGTTGACGCCGACCATGCCGTATTCCAGGGCCTCGGCCACACGGAACACACGGCCCAGGTCGCGGGCGTAGAAGTAGGAGGCCAGGCCGAACTCGGTGTCGTTGGACATCGCGATCACTTCGGCTTCGTCCTTGAAGCGGAACAACGGCGCCAGCGGGCCGAAGGTCTCTTCCTTCGCCACGGCAGCGTCCTTGGACACGTTGGTCAGGATGGTCGGCTCGAAGAAGTTGCCTTGCATCGGCTTGCCGCCGGACAGCACGGTCGCGCCCTTGCCCACGGCGTCGGCGATGTGTTCCTGCACCTTGGCCACGGCCTTCTCGTCGATCAGGGGACCTGTGGTGGTGCCCTCTTCCAGACCGTTGCCGATCTTGAGCTTGGCCACGGCGGCCTTCAGCTTCTCGGCGAACGCGTCGTAGACCGCATCCTGGATGTACAGGCGGTTGGCGCAGACGCAGGTCTGGCCGTTGTTGCGGTACTTGGAGATGATCGCGCCTTCGACGGCCTTATCCAGGTCCGCGTCGTCGAACACGATGAACGGCGCGTTGCCGCCCAGCTCCAGGGAAACTTTCTTGATGTCCTTGGCGCATTCCGACATCAGTTGGCGACCGATCTCGGTGGAGCCGGTGAAGGACAGCTTGCGCACGGTCGGGTTGCCGGTCAGTTCGCTGCCGATGTCGCCGGCGCTGCCGGTGACCACGCTGAACACGCCTTTGGGAATGCCGGCGCGCTGGGCCAGTTCAGCCAGGGCGAAGGCGGAGAACGGGGTCTGCGAAGCGGGCTTGAGCACCATGGTGCAACCGGCGGCCAGGGCCGGGCCGGCCTTGCGGGTGATCATCGCCGCCGGGAAGTTCCACGGGGTGATGGCGGCGGTGACGCCGATCGGCTGCTTGATCACGATCAGGCGCTTGTCTGGCTGGTGGCCAGGGATCACGTCGCCGTAGATGCGCTTGGCTTCCTCGGCGAACCACTCGATGAACGAGGCGGCGTAGACGATTTCGCCCTTGGCTTCGGCCAGCGGCTTGCCTTGTTCGAGGGTCATCAGGCGGGCCAGGTCGTCCTGGTTCTCGATGATCAGCTCGAACCAGCGGCGTAGCTTGGAGGCGCGCTCCTTGGCGGTCAGCGCACGCCAGGCCGGCAGCGCCTTGTCGGCGGCCTCGATGGCGCGGCGGGTCTCGGCGGTGCCCATCTTCGGCACGGTGCCCAGGATTTCGCCCGTGGCCGGGTTGTTGACCTTGATCGTCTGACCGTTGTCCGCATCGACCCAAGCGCCATCGATGAAGGCTTGCTGGCGGAACAACTGGGTGTCTTTAAGCTGCATGTCGGCTTTCCTTAACAGCACCGCGCACGGCGCGGAGCAAAATTATGATTGTAGAAAGGCGCCTCTCGAGGCTGCCGTCAGGGAAATCATTCACCGGGTGAAGCACATGGATGGCGCACGGTCCGTAGCGTGTGCGGCTCAGCATCCAGACAAGGAGCGTTTGAAATCTCAAACGAATCCTAGGTTCAACAGGTTTAAAGGACAATAGGCCGTTCGAAAAAAAGAACAAAAACGGCGCATTTGTTGAGGTTTTCGGATCAACGAGCAAAAGGCCCCGCTCGGTGGGCGGGGCCTTTTGCAGTATCGGCGACAGGTGTTTCAGGTCTTCGGCGCCTTGGCGGCGACATCCTGGAGGATGTTCCGGGTCGCAAGGGCATCCGCCGTGGTGTCGAGGCTGTAGATCTGCATCACGCCCTGGGTGGCCGCCGCCTGGGCCAGGATGTTCTGCTGTTGCTGGGCGTTCACGGCATTCTCGAACAGGATGCCGGTGGAGTGCGCCATGGATTGGTAGAGACTGCCCAGCGCCATCGCCGGCGCCTCGGCCAGCACGTTGACGTTGGTTTGGGTGACCGCATCGGTGATCTGATCATTCACGGTTGCCATGTTCCGGCTCCTTTCGCTGGACGATGGGTTGCTCATGCATTGGCGGCCCGCTCGGCCAGGTTGGCGCTGAAGCGGGCGATGCTCTGGTTGATCCGTTCAAGCGCCTGGTCCACGCCTTCGCCGTCCAGGGCACCGGTGGCCGCCGCGACCGCCGCGGCGCCGCCGACCAACAGGTGGGTGTTGAGGGCTCCCAATGCGCTTTCGCTGGCGATCTCCAGCTCGTCGTTGACGATGCTTTCGGTCATCTTGCGCAGCAGCACGCCCTGGGCGGCCAGGGCCAGTTTGGTCACGCCGTCGAAATAGCTGGCCGCCGACTGCGCCACCAGACCGCTGGCCTGACGCACCAGCAGCTCCGACGCGAGGGCCGAGACCACCGGCGTCTGCGTGGCCAATTGGGTGTTCAGCAAATTGATCGACTCGACGATCTGCCGGTTCAGGGATTCGCTGCCGACGCCGTCGGCCACCTGCTTGAGCAACTGCTCGTTGAGCGATTCCAGCAGCGAGGCCGCCGTGGCGGCGGGGTCGGCCGCTGCCGGCTCTGCGGCGGCGCTGCGGGCCTGCTCCTTGTCCGTCATGATTTGTCTCCCACCGCCAGGATCTGCCGCACGGCCGCCGCCACCGTGGCGTTGCCGACGATGTTCATCGCCTGCTGGTGGCTGACCGCGTTCTCCAGGGCCAGGCCGACCGCGTGGCTGGCGACCTGGGACAGCGTGGCGATGGCCGTGGACGGCGCAGAGCCCACGACCTGTACGTTCGATTGGGTGACGGCATCGGTGATTTGGGGATTGACGGTAGTCATGGGTTTCTCCTTGGGGATGGGCATCCGGAAGCCCGCCGCAGGAAAACGATAGATCAGCCGCGCCAAAGCGCCAGAAGCGCTCATTGCAGGACATTGCAGCCGGCCGGCGCGCAGAAAAGGCCGGTAACGGAAACGCAATTCGCCAAGCTGAAAACCGGCATGGACGCCCCGGATCGACCTAGGTATGATGTCGCCCGCTGCACCAGTAGCTCAGCTGGATAGAGTACTGCCCTCCGAAGGCAGGGGTCGTGGGTTCGAATCCCGCCTGGTGCGCCATGAATCGAAACGAGAAAGCCCCGGACCGCAAGGTCCGGGGCTTTTTTGTGGGTGCCGGAACGGGCCGGCTTCGGATCTACTCCGTCGTCCAGTCGAACTCGTCGTACCCGTCATCCTCGTCTTCCCCGGCCTCCAGGTCGAAAACGTCATCTTCGTCAGCCACGTTCTCTTCCGCTTGGTTCAGCAGAAACTCCTTGCGGGCTTCGGTAATCGCTCGCCGCATCTCCTCGCCCTTTTCCGGGCAGTTGAGGAGTTGGGCGATGCGGTCGATTTTCGGTGCCACGGTGTTCTCCAGCGCATCGGCAATGCCCCGATAGTGCGCGCTTTTGCGGGGCAATGCCAAATCGCTGGCGGACGGAGCGGTCATTTTTCCTGCAATTGCGTGAGCCGCGCGTCGAGGTCGGTGCCCGGATAGCGCTTGTGCAGTTCGTTGAACAGCCTGTCCGCCGCCTGGGCCTGGCCGGCTTCGCGCAGGCGCAGGACCTCGCGCAGTTGCCGGTCGAGGCCGTTGGCCGGGGCCGCGGCGCGCTTGCTGGCCTTGGCCTCGTCAGCGCTGTCGGCGCTGAGCGCTTCGCTCTCCATCGGCGCCGCCCTTTCGGCCATCGGCGCCGGCGCAGGGGCCGACAGCGCGGCGGCCGGCGCGGCCAACGAGCGGGATTCGGCCGCTTCCTGGCGGGCCGCCGGCGCAGCGGGTTTGGCGGCGGGGGCGAAATCGTAGCGCGGCACCGGCTCGGGCGCCTGCTGCACCATCGACAGCATCAGCGCCACGCCGACCAGGCTGGCGAACGCCACCTGATAACGCGGCTGACGGCACATCCGCAGCCAGCGCTGCCACAGGCCCGGTTTCGCGGCCGGTGCCTGCCGGCGGGCGGCGTCGAGGATGAATGCATCCAGGTGCGGCGACGGTTCGCCAGCGTGGTGCTCGCGCACGTGCGAAATTGCCGGGTCTTCGGGTGTCCGGCGGGCGTCAGTCATGTCAGTACCTCCTCGGCCAGCAGCCGACGCAGTTTTTGCTGGGCGTAGCGCAGGCGGCTCTTGACCGTTTCCAGCGGTGTTTCGGTGAGGCTGGCGATCTGCGCCAGGTCGAGGTCGCCGTGGGCGCGCAGCAGGAACACTTCGCGCTGGTCGGCGGGCAAGGCCTGCAGGGCGTCCTCCAGGCGCTGACTGTCGCGGCTCAGGCTCAGCAGTTGTTCGGGATCGGTGGTTTCGTCGCTGACGGCGTGCGCCTGCTCGTCGTAGCTGTCGTGCAGCGGCTGGCGGGCGCCGTGCTTGCGCCAGTGGTCGATCAAGCGGTTGCGGGCGATCTGGAACAGCCAGGTGCGGAACGTCGCCCGGCCCTGCGGCCGGCTGGCGCTGCGGATCAGGCTCAGCCAGGTTTCCTGGTACACCTCCTCGGCCAGTTCGGGCTTGCCGCTCAGGCCCAGCAGAAAACGGTACAGGCCCTGACGGTGGCGGGCGTACAGAATCTCGAACGCCGCGCCGTCGCCCTCGCGGTAGCGCGCCAGCAGCGATTCGTCACTGCTGGCGGCAAGGCTGTCCTTGGCTGCGAACAGCTGGCTGATGAAGCCCTTCAGGCCGCTCACTATTCAATCCGTCGCTCGGTGGCTTCAGGGGCCGACGCCGTGGTGTCGCGCAGGCTCCGGGTCAGTTCCACCAGCTGCACAAATTCGTTGCGCAGGCCGAAGCGGTCATCGCCACGGGCGCCACGGGCCAGGTCTTCGGTGTCCTTCAGGCTGAAATCGCCGGTGTAGCGCCCGTCCTTGAGCTGCTGGGAAAACGCGGCGACGGCGGCGGCGAACCGCAGGTCTTCGCTCGGCGGCGCGACCCGGTCGGCGATCGGCCGTTCGATGAGCAGGCTTTTCCCACCTTGAGGCTGTTGATAACGCACACGCAGCATCGCCAATTCTCCATTCTTTTGCGACGCCGCCGCGCCGGCCTTGCCGTAGCGCAACGGCTCCAGCCAGCCCTTCTCTCCGCTCGGGACGATTTCGTACAGCGCCGTCACCGTATGCCCCGCACCGATCTCCCCGGCATCGACCTTGTCGTTGCTGAAGTCTTCGCGCTTCAGGGCCCGGTTCTCGTAGCCCAGCAGCCGGTATTCGCTGACCTGCGCCGGATTGAACTCCACCTGCAGCTTGACGTTCTTCGCCACCGTGGCCAGGGTCGAACCCAACTGGTCCACCAGCACCTTGCGCGCCTCGCGCAGGTTGTCGATGTAGGCGTAGTTGCCGTCGCCGGCATCGGCCAACTGTTCCATCAGGTGTTCATTGTAGTTATCCACACCGAAACCGAGGGTGGTCAGGGAGATGCCGGTCTTGCGCTTATCCACAGCCATTTGCTTGAGGCTGTCGAAATCGCTGACGCCGACGTTGAAGTCGCCGTCGGTGGCCAGCAGGATGCGGTTGATGCCGTTGGGGATGAACGCCTGCTGCGCCATCCGGTAGGCCAGCTCGATGCCCGAGGCGCCGGCCGTGGAGCCGCCCGCCGTCAGTTGTTCGATGGCGTTGCGGATCTTCGCCTTGTCCCGCCCGGACGTGGGCTCCAGCACCACCCGCGATTCGCCGGCATACACCACCAGCGACACCCGGTCCTGCTCGCGCAACTGATCGACCAGCAGTTTCAGGGTGCCTTTGACCATCGGCAGGCCTTCGCGGCGATCCATCGAGCCGGAGACGTCCACCAGGAACACCAGGTTGGCCGGGGCCAGCTCCGCCACCGCGCGGTCGGATGCCTTGATGCCGATGCGCAGCAGCCGGGTGTGCGGGTTCCACGGCGTCGCGGCCAGTTCGGTGGTCACGCCGAACGGCGAGCCGTCGGTGGGCAGCGCGTAGGCGTAGGGGAAGTAATTGACCATCTCCTCCAGGCGCACTGCGCCTTCGGGCGGCAAGCGGCCCTGGTTGAGCAGGCGGCGGACGTTGGCGTAGGCGCCGGTGTCGACGTCGGCGCTGAAGGTCGAGACCGGTGCCTCGGCGACGCTGTGGACAGGATTGTCGGCCAGTGCCTGGTACTGCTCGCGGTACTCGTCACGGTAGCCCTGTGGATAACTTTCTGCGGCAGGCATCGGCGCATAAGCGGCCATCGGTGCGGCGCGCAGGCTGCGCTTGGCCATCGCGCTGTCCGCCATCGCCGCTTCCTCCCGGACTTGAGGGGCGGAGACTTGAGGGGCGGAGGGAACCGGCGGCGCCACTGTACGGGAATCCGGTGTGGAGGACGCGCCGCAGCCGGCGATGACCAGCATCACGGCGGCGGCGACGGGGCGCAGGAACAGAGAAGGAAAGGACATGGGGGCTGACCTCGGGCGGAAATTGATCCATTCATCCCCTGAGACGGGCAGCCCCTCGCGTTCGGGTTAACCCCGCAAAACTTTTTTTCAGCGGTGGTAGCGCCGCACCGCGCTGCTGTTGCGCAGCACGTGGCCCTTGATCTTGTCCATCAGTTCGGCGCGGGTCAGCCCGGCGGGCAAGGCGTCCGGGGCCAGGTCCAAGGCGTAGATCTGGATGATGTAGTGGTGGGCGCTGTCACCGACCGGCGGGCACGGGCCGATGTAATGGGTGGTGCCTTTGCTGTTGGTGCCGCCGACGCCTTCGAGGGCCGACTTGGCGCCGACGCCGGCCGGGATCTGCCGGGTGGTGGCCTTGATGCCGTAATGAATCCAGTGATCGACGCCCAGGCCCTTCTGGCCGTCCGGGTCGTGCATGACGATGGCGTAGCTCTGGGTGCCGGTCGGGCCCGCGTTCCAGCTCAGGGCCGGCGACTGGTTCTTGCCGCCGCAGCCGCTGGCGTCGCTGGCCGCTGCCGAGGTGAACAGGCGGTTGTCCGACACGCCGGGGATGCTGAGGGTGAAGCGCTCCTGGGCCTGCGCCGGCAACTGCACGCAAAGGGCGACGGCAAGGGCCGCCAGCCAAGGGTTGAGAGAAATCGATCGGGTCATTCCGGGAGCACCTTGTGCGGTTGGGCCTTCGTCGGCCTGCAAACTATAGCCGTACCGTTCATGCCGTGGCAGTGGCAATTGGCTGAACCTGGGAATCGGCGCCAAACTCGTAAGAGAAACACTTGCGTGGAGCACGATCATGTCCCTGCACCGTGTCGCCCGTTTCGCCGATGTCCCCGAAGACCGTGGCCTGCCGGTGCAGGTCGGCGAACAGAAGATCCTGCTGGTGCGCGCCGGAACCAGCCTGCGCGCGTTCCAGGGCGAATGCCCCCACGCCGGGGCGCCGCTGGCCGAAGGGGCGATCTGCCATGGGCGCCTGATCTGTCCGTGGCACAAAGGCGCGTTTCGCCTTGAGGACGGCGCGCTGTGCGAACCGCCGGCCCTCGACGGCCTCATCCGCTACCCGCTGGAGCTGCGCGGCGACGAGGTGTGGGTCGACGATCAGCCCTTGGCGGATCCGCACACGCCGCCGGCGGACGACCCGCGCACCTTCGTCATCGTCGGCGCGGGCGCCGGGGGCACCGCCTGCGCCGCCGCGCTGCGGGAGAAAGGGTTCGGCGGGCGGATCGTCATGGTCGACCGCGAGCCCGGCGCCGGGTACGACCGCACGGTGCTGAGCAAATTCGTGCTGGCCGGGGAAATGCCGCCCCGGGAAACCCCGGCGCTGCGCGATGACGGGTTTTACCGCACGCAGCGCATCGAACGCCTCGAAGACGAAGTCACCGCCCTCGACACCGCGGCGAAGACCCTGCACCTGAAGCACGGCGCGAACCTGGCCTACGACGCCGCCGTGCTGGCCACCGGCGGCTCGCCCAACCGGTTGACGCTGCCCGGCGCCGACCTGCCGCAGGTCTTCGTGCTGCGCTCCAGGCTCCAGGCCGAATGCATCCTGGACAGCGCCCGCCCCGGCCAGCGCGCAGTGATCGTCGGCGACGGTTTCATCGCCCTCGAGTGCGCCTCGGCCTTGCGCCAGCTCGGCCTCGACGTGACGGTGATCGCCCACCACGCCGTACCCTTCGCGGCCCGCTTCGGCGATGCCGTGGGCCGCGCGCTGCGGGCGCTGCACGAGGACAACGGCGTCAGGTTCATCACTGGGCATGAGGCGCGCGAAATCATCGGCGACGGCAAGGTCGAGGCGGTGCTGCTCGACAACGGCCTGCGTCTGTCGGCGGATCTGGTGCTGGCGGGGATCGGCGTTCACCCGGCCACCGAGGCCTTTGCGTCGCTGCCGCGGGAAGAGGACCTGTCGCTGCGGGTGGACGACGGCATGCGCGTGGCCCGGGACGTGTGGGCCATCGGCGACATCGCCACGTTTCCGCTCAACGGCCGGCCCGAACGCATCGAACACTGGCGCCTGGCCCAGCAGCAGGCGCGGATCGCGGCGACCAACATGCTCGGCGGCGAGGAGCATTACCTGGACGTGCCGTACTTCTGGACCTGGCATTTCGGCAGGAGCTACGATTGCCTGGGCCATGCCGCGCACTGGGATGAGGTGGGGTTCAACGGCGACCCCGGCCAGCCGCCCTTCATCGGCCTGTTCGGCAGCCAGGGCGTGGTGGTGGCGGCCGTGGCCTGCGAAGAGGACCGGGCCATGGCCCTGCTGGCCGAACGCATGAAGCAGCCGCTGCCGATGGAGGAAGCCTGGCGGCTGATCCGCAGGCTCAGGTGATCCGGTGGCTCGGCTCGCGGTTGTCGTCGTCCTCGGCGTGCAGGAAGATCACCCGGGGATGCTCCAGCGGCGCCAGCGGCGGCGGCAGTTCGTCGGGCGTCACCGGCCAGAAGTGCGGCACCACATGGCTGACGTCGCCTTCCTGATCGTTGTGGATGGTCATCACCCCGCTGCCGCGCAGCTTCTGCAGGCGGTCGTCGCACAGCTTGAAGCTTTTGCTCAAGCCTTCGTCGTCCACCACCGGCGCCGGCAGGCGGCGCTGGGCGAAGCTCTTGCTCTTGCGCTGCTGGTAGCGCGCCCAGCCGATCAGGATCACCGCGTTGACCAGCGCCACCCACAGGTAGATCTGCAGGGTGCCCAAGGCCTCGAACGCGGAATTGTCGATCCGCGGCCCGCCTCCATGGGTGTCGATCAGCGGCCACAGCCCGCGCACCAGCAGGTACAGCAGGCCGACCCAGGCGAGCACGGTGATGAACACATCGACCACCACCAGGAAGGGCCGTTGGCGGGTCCGGATGATTTTCATTTGATGACCTCCTCTTCGTCGTCCCCGACCGGTTTGATGCCCCGGTCGGGACTGACCCAGCGCGCCCGCTTCTGGTGCTGGCCGAACAGCACTTTGGGGAAGCTGACCAGCGTGGTCAAAAGGCTGATGAACCAGAACACCAACGGATACCAGACCACCCAGAACATGGTCTTGCCCAGCCCCGGCTCGTAGCGCCGGTCGATCACGATGCTGACCGCGAACTGCACCAGGCAGACGAACGCCAGCAGCAGCCCGGTGAACGCCGGCGGCATCAGGTGGTGCACCGCGATGGCGTCCGGCAGCGCCACGAACTTGCCGACCGCCCAGAAGATCACCGACAGCAGGAAGGTGAACGCCCAGCCGGTGGACAGGCAGTACTCGAACAGCAGCGGCCAGAGGTAGCGGTGGCGGTACTGCCAGATCCCGCGGATGTTCTTGAACAGCACTTCGGCGCCGCCCTGGGCCCAGCGCAGGCGCTGCTTCCACAGGCCGCGCAGGGTTTCGGGCATGAGGATCCAGCACAGCGCGCGGGGCTCGTAGAAGATGCTCCAGTGGTCCAGTTGCAGCTTCCAGCTGATGTCGATGTCTTCGGTGATCATGTCCGGGCTCCAGTAGCCGACCCGGTGCAGCGCCGTGCGCCGGAAGGCGACGATCACCCCGGACACGGTGAAGATCCGCCCGAACACCCGCTGGGTGCGCTTGATCAGGCCGATGATCGAGGAGAACTCGCCGACCTGAACCCGCCCGACCAGGGTGGAACGGGTGCGGATCCGCGGGTTGCCGGTGACCGCGCCGAGCCGGGCGTTGTCAAGCATCGGCGCCACCAGGTAGGCCGCGGTGTTCGGCGCCAGCAGCGCATCGCCGTCGATGCACACCAGGTACTCGCTGCGCGCCGCGATGGCGCCCATGCGCAAGGCCACAGCCTTGCCCTGGTTCTCCGCCAGGTGCAGCACGCGCAGGCGCGGGTCTTCCTTGGCCAGGGCGTCGAGCACCTCGGCGGTGTTGTCCTTGGAGCCGTCGTTGATCGCGATGACTTCGATGTTCGGGTAATGCTGGGCCAGCGCCGCGTGGATGGTGTCGGCGGCGTTGTCGCCCTCGTTGTAGCAAGGGATCAGGATCGAGATCAGCGGCTCGCCGGCCAGGGGCGGCGGCAGCGTGTCGTCCTTCCACGGCCAGTGCCGCTCCCAGTGCAGCCAGAAATACAGGCCGCCGGAGATCCACAGCCCGGACATGAACAGCGGGTAGAAGAACACGAAGTCCATCAGGAACTGCCCGGTGACCAGGAAGATCAGCCCCAGCGGTACGCCGAGGACGAGCGCCAGAACAAGCAGGGCCAACAGTCTATCCAGCATGTCATGGGTTCCATTTGTTGGAGAGCGCAGGCCGCACGGCTTTCAGGTCCGGCAGGTTCTCGAGGAAGTTGTCCGGGTAATAGCCGAAGCTGGTCACGCCCTGACGCTTGAGCACGCCCATCCACTCGGCCAGTTGCGCGCCGTCGATTTCGGCCTGGTCCTTTTTCGTCCAGTCCCGGCCCTGCAGCTCGAACACCGTGCGGTCGAGCGCGCCCGGGCGAGCCTTGACGGTCGCCACCAGCGACTCCAGCCAAGGGCCGGAGCGGGCGTGGGTCTGTTTCTCCATGAGCGGCATGGCCATCGGCGCCGTCCAGTCATAGGTGACGAGGAAATCGTCGAAGTTCTGCGCGAACCACGCTTCGCTCGCCGGATTGAGCATCGGTTCGGCGAAGATGTTGCGCGCGGTCAGCACCTGCGGGCCGCGGATCGCCCGCACCTTGGCGGTCAGTTCCTGGGTGAAGTCGATCAGGTATCGGCTCTTGAAACGCGTCCAGCGCTGCATCGTCGCCGGGTCGTCGCGCAGCGCGCCGATCGAGCCCGGCAGGCCGTTGGCCGCGTAGACCTTGAGCGCCTGCGGGCCGGCGTCCTCGAAGTCCGAAAGCACCGCGTCGTCGTGGTAGAGGATGCCGTCCACCGAGGTCAGGCGCGCCAGGTCCTCGTAGATTTCGCCCACGACCCGCCGCACCTCGGGATCGAACGGCGACAGGCGCTTGTACTGGTCCGGATCGACCGACACGGCGCCGGTCTGCGGATCCCAACGGGTGACCCGCGGCAGTTTCGCGTCGAGGGCGAAGCTCAGCACCGGCATCCACGCATAGACCTTCACGTGGGCACGGGTGCGCAGCTGCCAGGCGACACGGTCGAACAGGTCGGCGCGCACCGGCAGGTGGCGGTTGGGGAAGTACAGCGAATGCACCAGACCGTCGCCCTGGGGATCGGCGAAGGCCTGCAGGAACACCGTGTTGGCGCCCATGTCGGCCATGCGCTGCACCAGTTTGCCGAGGTTGGCGTCCTGCTGCGCCGGATCCGGGTCGTAGACGTTGTCCAGGTCAACATGCACCACGCGCATCGGCGATTCGGCCTGCACCGAGACGATGCTGTTGGCGAAGTGCTCGCCGTCCGGATCCGAGGCCACCAGGAAACGCGGGCTGCTCATCAGGTTGTCGAGGGCGTCGAGGCCGTCGTCGAGGGTCAGGGCCATCTCGTAGCCCTGCTCGCCCACCACCGTCAGCGAGGTGCCGTCCGCCGTGCCGTACGGCCAGACCCAGATGCGCGGTTTCTTGCCGGTGACCTTGCGGATCTTCTCGGAGATGGCGGCCACGTCGGTGCGGATCCGCGCGCGGAATTCGTCCTCGGTCTCGTAGCGTTTGGTGACCGCGTTGTATTGCCGGGTCGCCGCCGCCGGCTGCAGGTTGCCCTGGGGGTTGGCGAGGATGCCCTTGTGGTTGGCGTCGGTGTGGGCGGCGATCTCCACCAGCCCCGACTGCGAGATTTCCCGCACCTGATCCCAGGTCAGGAAGTCCGAGCGCTGGCGCGGGGTGCCGGCGAAGTCCACCGGCTGGTTGAGCGGCGTGTCGATCCAGGTGCCGACCGGCGCCAGCAGCGCATGCCAGTTGTAGGCGCGCAGCACCGGCAGCACGCGGGTGTAGAAGCTGGAATAGCCGTCGTCGAAGCTGAGCAGGATCGCCTTGGGCGGCAGTTCCGGCCCGCCCTTGCGCGCGGCCATGATCTGATCGACCGTGACCGGCCGGTAGCCGTTCTCACGCAGCCACGCCAGTTGCTCGATCATGCGCTCGGTGCGCACCGCCACCACGGCCTGGTCGGGGTCACGGTCTTCGACGTCGTGGTAGGCGATGCCCAGCACGTGGTTCTTCGGCCACGGCTTTTCGCTGGCCGCCACCGGGCGCTCCGACGGCGGCAGGAAGGCCGGGGCCTGCTGGGCGCAGGCGCTGGCCAGCAGCGCGCCCAGCAAAAGGATGAATCGCGAAATCAGAGGCATCTTCAGACTCTTCTAGAAGCGGAAAGTGAGGTCGACGAGCAGACGCAGATCGGTTTCCCGATCACCGTCGTAGGGCCGGTTGATCGCGCTCAACAGGCCGCCCACTTCGAACACGTCGTTCCAGGCGTAGCGCTGGCCGTAGCCGATCAGCGCCATGCCGCCGGTGCCGTGGTCACGCTGGCTGTAGGTGCCCGCGCCCAGCTGGAACTGTTGGCTCCAGACCGTTTCGTAACGGTGGTAGAGCACGTGGTTGACGTTCAGCAGCGGCATGACGCTCAAGTCCGCCTTCGGGTTGAAGTACGGCACGTCATCGGACTTGGAGTTGTGGCTGGTGCCCACTTCAAGGCCGGCGTCGACCTGCAGGTTCGGCGCGCTGTACACGCCTTCGCGGCCGGTGAGCAGCGCCTCGACCCGGTTGTTGCCGTCGCTGAAGTGCGACGGGCTGACCGCCAGCTTCCATTCCCGGCTCTCGTTGGCCCGCCAGCGGATGAAACCGCTGCCGCCGTTGGCCTTGATGCCGCTGTTCAGCGCGCGCAGCGGGGTCTGCGCCGAGAGGTACTCAAGGCTGCCGCCGTATTGCCAGTGGTCGTCGATGTCCCGGGCGATCGCCAGGCGGGCGCCCTGCTTGTCGCCGAAACCGTAGGAGTGGTTGGAGATTTCCGCCTCCAGGGTCATGTCGCGGGTGCGGCGCTCCAGGCCCACGCGCTGGAAGCGGTGGTGGCCGGTGCCTTCGGTGAAGTCGCCGGTGGCGTAGCCGACGCCGGCGAACACCCGCCAGTCTTCATCGATGGGCGGGCTGTACAGGGTGCTTTCGATGCCGAAGTCCCGGCTGCCACTGACCGCGCCGGCATCGCCGCTGCCGCCGCCGTAAGCCTTGCCGCCGTAGCTTTCGACGCGCAGCTCGGCCATGTCATGCACTTCGCGCTGACGGGCCAGGCGCTGCACCTGCCGGTTGTCGGGGAAGCGCGCGACCACGTCGTCGGTCAGCGCATCCATCTGCCGCCATTCCTGCAGGTCCATGGCGGTGTGGGCCTGGGCGACTTCCAGGCCCATGTCCCGCGGCACCAGGCTTTCGGTTTCCTTGAGCTGGTTCTCGGCGCGGCGCGGCCAGTCCCGGGCCAGGTACAGGTCGGCCTGGGCCAGGCGCAGGCCGATGTTGCCCGGCGCCTGGTCGACCAACGTTTGCAGGCGCTCTTCGCCGTGGGGCAGGTCGGAGCCGTAGGTGCCGGCCTGCGCCGCGAGCTGCTGGGCGTCCATCCATTCGTCGTTGGGGTTGCCCACCGGCAAGCCCTTGAGCTCGATGCGCGGCCGCTGGGACTTGGCCAGGTCCTCGGCGACCTTGCGGGCCTCTTCGGCGCGGTCGCTTTCGAGCAGCGAGTAGTACAGGCCGGTGGTGTCTTCCAGGCGGTCGCCGGCATCGGCGTCCGGCGCTGTCAGCACCTGACGGTAGAGGTCGGTGGAGATCTCCGGCTGGCGCTGGTCCAGGTAGGACGCCGCCACCCAGCGCAGGGCGTAGGTCGGGATCTTCACCCCTTCGCCTTGCAGCTTCTGGTATTCGCCGATGACGTCGGCCGTGCGCGCCCGGGCCCGGAGCGCGCCCATGCGGTCGATGCGCCAGCGGGTCACGTCGTCGTGGGCGCTGGCGTCCGGCGTCCAGGTGGTCAGCAGCTTGTCGTAGTCGGTCAGCGCCCGGTCGGCGATGACGTAGCGTTCCTTCTCGCTGCGGGTGGCCAGGTCGGCGAGGCGCACCCGCTCGGCGGCCAGGTCGCCTTCGAGGCGACGCCGGGTGACCGGGTCGATCAGGCCCGGACGCTGGTCAGCCAGGCGCAGCGCAGGCTCCGGCAGACGGGCCTTCTGCAGGGCCGCCACGTATTCGCGGGCGACTTCCGGCTTGCTGCCGGCGCGGACGAACGCCTGATCGTATTCGTGCAGCGCGTCGTACTGCTTGCCGGCACGGGTCAGGGCATAGCCCAGCGCGAGCCGGCGGGAGGGGTCGTCGGGCCTGGCCGCGACCAGCGCCTTGGCGCGGGTCACCGCTTCGTCGGGCTTGCCGGCGTCGGCCTGGGTCAGGGCCAACCCCAGTTGCAGGTCGGCATTGCCCGGATCCAGCGCCAGGGCCTGGTTGTAGACCTGGGTCGCCTGATCCCAACGCTTGAGGTTGCGGTAGGCCCGGGCGGTGGCGGTCAGCGCCTGGACCGGCAACGTGCGGCCGCGGCCCTGGGTCTCGTAGACCTGCACCACTTCGGCGTCGAGCCCGGCCCAACTGGCGATCTGCAGGTGGTCGCTGACCTGGCCGGCGGTGGCCTGGGCCGGCGGCACCTGGCGCAGGGCATCGAGCGCGGGCGCATAGTGGCCGGCCCGGGCGTCGAGCACCATTCGGTCGTAGGCCGTATCGGCGAACCCCAGTGCCGGCCAGAGCAACTGGCTGCACAGCGCGACTCGGAACAATGGGCGTAAACCACGATGCAATACAGGAACATCAATACGCGGCATTCGTCAGCATCCTTACATGGCCAGCCGGGTCGCAATGCCCTCCTTGCCCATTCGTAACGGCGGCCGAATCGCAGACCCGGCCAAGCTTATCCAGGCAGTCTTGCACGCAAGCGTAGACCAATATCGACAACGCAATAATTATTCAGAATTGCAGTGACGGTTTTCCTACCGAACGAAAACCCAGGCGCCAGATAGCAAAACGCCCGGCGTCTGCGTTGCGCAGAGGCCGGGCGCCGTGGCGGTGCGCAGCGGTTACTGAACCTGGCTGACGCCGGCGAACTTGTTCATCAGGAAGCCGACGAACTGCTCGACGGTCATCTTCTGGCCGTTGAACTCCACCTGGTTGGCGGCGTAGTGCAGCTTGGTCGTGACGTTGGTGCCGTCCAGGGTCGCCAACTGCGAACCGACCGCCATGCCGGCGAACATGTCGGTGGCGGCGCTGGCCTGGTCGACGATGGCCTTGGCGTCGGTCTGGCCGTCGAGCTGCGCCTGAACGCTCATCAGGTCCACCAGCATCGGCTTGGACACCAGCACGTTGAGGTCAAGCAGGGCGATCAGTTGCTTGCCCAGTTGGTCCG
The DNA here is from genome assembly GCF_002112745.1 of Pseudomonas sp. B7(2017). NCBI lineage: Bacteria > Pseudomonadati > Pseudomonadota > Gammaproteobacteria > Pseudomonadales > Pseudomonadaceae > Pseudomonas > Pseudomonas sp. B7(2017). The sequence continues at coordinate 198,396 of NZ_NEIP01000009.1, forward strand.
GCGGCAGATCCATCGACTGCGGCTTGGCCAGGTCGATCACCAGATTGGCGCGGCTTTCGCCGTTGGCGGTCTTGAGCGACAGGTTCTCCAGCGCCACTTGGGGGCCTGCGGCCAGCAGTTTCTGCAGGTCGGCCTTGACCTGGGCCTCTTCGGCCGGGGTCAGGTTCAGCTCCGGCGCCGGCAGGCCGGCGGCTGCGGCTTCGGCGGCGGCCTTCTCGTAGGGCTGCAGCTTGGTCTGGTAGATCTGCATCAGCGACATCGTCGACGGAATGTCGAGGTTCTTCAGGCTCATGGCCAGGTTGGCCGAACCGATCTTCTTGTCGTTGAGGGTGACCTCGCCGATCTTGTAGTCGGCGCGGCCCGAAGCGCTGGAGCCGGTCTCTTCGGTGAGGTTCTTCATCTCGAAGTTCTTGATGCCCAGCACCGACTGCTTGGCGCCGAAGGTGGTCTTGCTGTTGGTCAGCTCCAGGGTGTTCTCCCCGGTGTAGTAGCCGTAGGTGCTCTTGGTGAGGTTGCTGGCCAGGGTCAGGCCGCTGAGCTCGATCTGCACCGGCGCCTCGTCTTCGGCGACGGTGGTCAGGTGCAGGCTGTCCATGTAGCCGTTGGCCTTGACCTTCTGGGCCTGGGCGCTGGCGGAGATGTCCATGTTCAGACCGGAGAACTTGAGGCTCGACTTGTCGTCCAGCGCCGTTTCCAGCGGCAGCAGTTCGAGGGTGCCGGTGGTGGATTCGTCGTAGCCGATGTTGACCACGCCCTTGAGCGGCGCGGCACCCTTGGTGGCGGCGAACCATTTTTCCGTCAGCGGGGTCTTTTCCAGCTCATAGTGACTGCTGGCCATGACCGGCAGCCATTTGAACGACGCCAGCCGCGAGAACGGCAGCGGGCCGTGTTCGATGCGGTCGGTGAACAGCAGCTCGACCGGCGCCTCGCCGAACATCTCGCCCTCGCCCTTGAGGCGGTACTGGGCGGTGCTGCTGAAGGTGTGGCGCTCCAGGGACACCAGCTCCAGCGACGCACTGCCGTTGGAGCCGGCCATGGCGGCCTGCAGTTCCTTGTTGGCGTTGGCGACGGCGTTGTTCAGCACGCCTTCGATTTTGGTGCCGGTGTACCACGCCCCGCCGGCGCTGATGGCGCCGATGGCAACAACGATTCCCAGAAGCACGCCTGCTGATTTATTCATGAATGACCCGATCGATTTCCGTGGCTGAAAGTGTGGTCGTCTTCCTTGAACCCGTGATCGGGCCGCGGCACGACTCCGCTGGATTTAGCGGTGCAGATTAGCACTGGCGCCCCGTGAGGGCCCAGTGTTTAAAGGTTAAAGAGTGTCCATGGCGAGGGGATGGCAGTGAGCTCGATGGCGCCTTGGCGGGCTCAGGAATACTGCACCTCGATCTCGTCCAGTTGATGGTCGAAGCTTTTGAGCCGCGCCGTCCAGGTGAACACCAGCACTTCGAAGTCCCGGTCGATCACCGCCCCGCCGGGGCCGTCGTTGCGCGGGTCGCAGAAGTCCAGCTGATAGCGTTCGCGGGCCATGGCCGTGGCGACGTCGGACAGTTCGCGGGCGTTGTTGAGCCAGTGCCAGCCGTCGCTGGCGACTTGCTTGTCGAGCTCCAGGCACTGCTTTTTCAGGGCATCCAGGCTTTTTTCCAGCGGCGTGCCGGTGAGTTCGCCCATGACTTCGGCGAAGGTGCGCCCCGGTTGCCAGTAGCTGCCCCAGAAATACCGGTCGAACACGGTCTCGACCCGGCGCAGCGCGACTTTGGTGTCCCAGATCAGCAGCAGCACCTTGCTTTGCTCCAGCTGGCGCTGCTTCAGCCGCCGGACCTGCACCAGGGCCCAGGCCACCACCACAATCCCCATGACCGCGATCAAGGCCACGGCGCTGTCGAGGAACACCATGGCCTTGTCGATCTGATGGGCCAGCATGATGCCGTAGAAATAGGTGGCCGAGAGCAGCACCAGCGCTACCAGGGCGCACCAGAAGCCAAGAGCGTAAGGGTTTTTCATTATTGGTTTCCCCGACCTGCGCAAGCCCAGTGCGCTGCAAGGACGCCTTGCACCGGGCGCCCTTCCAACACTTCAAAGCATAGCAACGGCCTCAGGGTTTGCCGGTGCCCGACGCTTGCGTTCGTCCGCTTTCCCAGCCGCCGCCCAGGGCGAGGAACAGATCGATCTGGCTCAGGGCGACCTGGGTGTTGGCCGACGCCAGCTGCGCCCGCACATCGGTGTAGGTGCGGGTGGCCTGCAGGTCGGCGAGGAACGACGCGCGGCCGGCCTGGTAGAAGCGGTGGGTCTGCTCCGCTGCCTGTTTCGCCGACTGCTCGGCATCGGCCAGCGCCTCGCGGCGCTGCAACTGTGCGCTGTACTGGGCGAGGCCGGTCTGGGTCTCGCGGACGGCGTTCAGCACCACGCCGTCGAAATGCGCCAGGGCGCCCTGGGTCGACGCTTCGGCCTCGCGGATGCGCGCCCGGGCGCCGTTGGTCGGCACGTTCCAGCTCAACGAAGGGCCGAAGCCCCAGCGGTTGGTGGACGGTTTGCCGAGGTCGTCCAGCAGGCCGACGGTGCCGATCGTCGCACCGAAGCTGATGTCCGGGTACAGCTCGCCGGTGGCGATGCCGATGCCGGCGGTCGCGGCGGCCAGTTGCCGTTCGGCCTGGCGCACGTCGGGACGGCGCTTGAGCAACGCAGCGCCGTCGCCGACGGGCATCAGTTGCGCGACCTTCGGCAGTTCGGCGCACCCGGCGGTGCCGGCCGGCAGTTGCGCCACCGGCTTGGCCAGCAGCATCGACAGGCGGAACAGCCCGGCCTGGCGCGCAGCCTCGTAGCGCGGCAGGTCGGCCCGCAGGGATTTCAATTGGGTCTGGGAGCGGGTGACCTGGGTCTCGTCGCCCCGGCCGGCATCGCGCAGGCGCTGGGTGAGCCGAGTGCTCTGGTCCTGCAGGTCGAGGGAATGCTGGGCGATTTCGCGCTCTTCGTTGGCGGCGCAGACCTGGGTGTAGGCGCGCACCACATCCGCCACCAGGGTGATGCGGGCTGTGTCGGCGGCGGCCTGGGTCGCGTCGGCGCTGGCCTTGGCCGCTTCGATGCCACGTTGCAGCTTGCCGAACAGGTCGAACTGGTAAGAGGCGCTGATGGCGATCTCGCCGATGTTGTCCACCGGCACCTTTTCCGGCAGCAGGAACGCTTCACCGGACTCCTGCAGGCGCTGGGCCCCCATCTTCACCCCGCCGCTCCAGCCACCGGCCGCCTCGGCCTCGTCGACCCGGGCCCGAGCCCGCGACAGGTTGGCCGCCGCCACCCGCAGGTCGGTGTTGGAGGCCATGGCCTGCTGCACCAGTTCGTTGAGCCGAGGATCCTGATACAGGCGCCACCAGTCGGCCGGCACCGGAGCCGACACCACCGGCTTGCCGTCCACCGCCAGTTCGCCCTGCAGGTCGTGGCGCTGCACCGCCGCTTCGCCCGGCAGGTGATAGTCCGGCCCGACCACCTGACAGGCCGACAGCAGCGCACCCAGCCCGGCGACCATCAGCGCCCGGTTCATTGCGCGGACTCCTGCCGGCCGTCCTCGATGATCGACACCGTGGCGGTGCGCCCGGCGATCATGCGGAAATCCTCGGGCACGTCGTCGAACGCGATGCGCACCGGAATGCGCTGCGCCAGCCGCACCCAGCTGAAGGCCGGGTTGACGTTGGGCAGCAGGTTGCTGCCGCTGGTGCGGTCGCGGTCCTCGATGCCGGCCACGATGCTTTCGACGTGCCCGCGCAGCTTCGCACGGTCGCCGATCACCCGGATGTCCACGGCCTGGCCCACGCGGATGCCGTCCAGCTTGGTCTCTTCGAAATAGCCGTCGATGTGGAAAGAGTTGCTGTCGACCACCGACAGCACCGGCCGACCGGCGGTGACGAACTCCTGGGCGCGCGGCGCCCGGTCGTTGACGTAGCCGTCCACCGGGCTGCGGATCACCGAGCGGTCGAGGTTGAGCTGGGCGCTGTCCACCGCCACCAGCGCTTCGGCGAGAGCCGATTGGGCGCGGGCGACCTTCGACAGGCTCTCTTCCAGTTGCTCGGCCGGCACCAGATTGCCCAGGCCCCGGTTGCGCTTGGCCTCGCGCTGCGCCTGGGCGAGGGTCTCTTCGCGGTCGGCGACGGTGGCCTTGGCCTGGCGCAGGGCCAGGCGGAAACGGTCCGGGTCGATGCTGAACAGCACCTGGCCGCGCTTGACCGGCTGGTTGTCCTTCACTTCCACCTGCTGGATCAGCCCGGACACGTCCGGGGCGATCTGCACGATGTCGGCGCGGATATGCCCGTCGCGGGTCCAGGGCGCAAACATGTAATACATCACCATGCGCCACACGACGACGACGGCGAACGTCACGATCAACAGGGTCAGCACGGTGCGGCCGAGCGTCAAAAACGGTTTTTTCATGTCATCAGGTATCGGCTGAGGGAATCCACGGCGCCCAGCAGCAAGGCGTACAGCGCCACGTTGAACAACGCCCGGTGCCAGACCAGGCGGTAGAAGTGCAGGCGCGTGAGCACGCCGTGCACCAGCAGGAACAGCAGGTACGTGATGCCCATCAGAATCAGCAGGGTCGGCAGGAAAATGCCGCTGATGTCCAGGTCACCGATCATAGGGGGGCTCCATCGATGCCGTGAGGCAACGGTTCTTCGGGTTCGGCGTTGCCGAGAAACTCGACGCCGGGCAGCAGCGCCAGGCGCAGGCCGCTGAGGGCATGCAACAGGTGCAGCCGGGTTTCGTCATCGCCGTGGCCGCTGAGGGCACGGCGGGTGCGGTCCATCGTCATCAGCAAGGGGCTGGGCGCCGGCAGGCGCTCGCCGGCCTTGAGGCAGGCGCGGAAGTAATCGCCGACTTCCGCCACCACCTGCTCCAGCAGCGCCTGCGGCGCGCCGGGCACCCGCGGGGTGTAGGCCAGCAGGTCGAGCAGGTTCAGCCCCACCCGCACTTCGCGCAGGGCGATGCCGGTGTCCTGCCCGGTCAGCGCCAGGCGCGGCAGGTGCTGCATCAGGCGGTCGAGCAGTTGCACGCCCAGTTGCCGGTGTTCGGCGAGGTTCGCCGGCTCCGTCATGTGGACGATGTCTTTCCAGCTGAACCGGGTCAGGCGCTTGGCCGCCAGCTCAGCGCCGAACGGCCGGGCCACCAGCGTCCAGATGAACGCGAACAGCAGCCCCATGGGACCTGCCAGGTTGGAGTTGGCGAAGGCGAAGAAATCCGCGTCGTAGGCGCCCTGGATGCTGATGAACGATGAGGTGTTGACCAGCGTCAGCAGCATGCCAAGGTAGAAGCGCGGCTGCACCGTCAGGGTGCCGACGCAGATGAACGGCACGGCGAACGCCAGCACCAGCATCGGGAAGTCGTGCAGGTTGGGCAACACCAGGAACAGGTACAGGCTGGCGAACAGTACCGACATCGCGGTCCAGAAGAAGAACCGGTAGATCTGCGGCGCCGGGTCGTCCATCGAGGCGAAGAAGCTGCACGACACCGCCGCCAGGATCACCGCGCTGCCGCCGTCGGTCCAGCCCAGCAGGATCCACAGCACCGACGCGACGATGATCGCCAGGATGGTCGAGGCCACCGAATACAGCATCAGCCCGCGGTCGAGGAACGGCGTCAGTCGCCCGAGGCGCCAGTGCCGGTAGACCGCGCGCCAGCTGTCCTGGCGCTCGCAGAGGATCGCGTCCTGCAGCGAACGGCAGTCCTGCCACAGGTCGATGAACTCGGCCAGGCGGTACAGCGCGTTGGAGAACAGCAACTGCCTGCGGTCGTCCAGGGCTTCGGCATCCGGCTGCAGGGCGTCGAGCCGATCCTTCAGGGTTTGCCACCGCCCGAGGTCGGCGTCCTTGTGGCCGAGCCACTCGCCGGTGGCTGTCAGCAGCGGCGCGAAACGCTCCACCAGCTCCGGCGTGCGGCGCTCAAGGGCATAGAGCGCATCGTCGAGGGCGTCGATCACCGGCAGCAAGTGGATCATCCGCCCGCGCAGTTCCTTGGTGTTGCGCACCGTCTGCGGCCGGGCGCCTTCGTGGGGCAACTGGCCGATCATCAGTTCGAGGCTGTTGAAGCTGCCGACCATGGCCATGCGCAGGGCGCCGATCTCTTCCGGGCGCACGTCGCGGCCGAGGAAGCGCAGGCTGTAGGTCGTCGCGTCGGCGAACCACTTGCCCACCGCGTCGTTGAACACCGGGGCCAGCCGGCGCGGCCAGAACATCGCCCCGACCACTGCGGCTACGGCGATGCCGAGGAAAATCTCCTCGGTGCGCGCCTCGGCCACGTCCCACACCGCCAACGGGTTGTCCACCACCGGCAGGGCGATCAGCGGCAAGGTGTAGCCGGCGAGCATCAAGGCGTAGTTGTTGGCGGTGCGCAGGTGCAGCGAGAGAAACAGCAGGATCCCCGTCCACAGCGCGATGACCACCACCAGCACATAGGGGCTCTGGACGAACATCGGCACGAACAGCACCGCGGCCGCCGCACCGAGGAACGTCCCGATGGCGCGGTACAGGGCCTTGGAACTGGTGGGACCGAGGAACGGGCTGGAGACGATGTACACCGTGGCCATCGCCCAGTACGGACGCGGCATCTGCATGAGCAGGGCGATGTACAGCGCGATCATCGAGGCGGCGAAGGTGCGGATCCCGTAGAACCAGTCCCGGGCCGGAGGAAAGCCGGAAAAGAAGCCGTTCACGGATGGGTCACCGCCGGCGGACGCGCCGCCTCGAAAGCCTTCAATACCCGAAGCGTAGCTTCCAGATCGCGCCGGTCGATGCCTTCCAGCACCTCATGGCGCAGGCGCACCAGTTCAGCCTCGACCGCCTGCACCAGCTCGCGGCCGGTGTCGGTCAGGCTCAGGCATTTGGCGCGGCGGTCCTGGGGGTCTTCGCTGCGGCAGACATACCCGGCGTGGCACAGCTGATCGAGCAGGCGCACCAGCGACGGGCTTTCCATCCCCGCCGCCTGCGCCACCTGCACCTGACGCACGCCTTCGCCCAACCGCCCGATCATCAGCAGCGGGACGGCGCAGGCTTCGGAGATGCCGTAGTTGACCAGCGTGGTCTGGCAGATTTTGCGCCAATGACGGGCGGCCACCACCATGGCACTGCTGATGTTCATCTGGAGGATGTCGAGGTTATCGGACACGGGCAAGGCACATACTGTTAGTTTGCTAACTATCAATATGGCATTGGCGGGGAATTTCAGTCAAGTTTTGAAACAAATTGATCCGTTGGTCGCAGTGAAGCTCCTTGATTGGTACTGACGGCGTATATACTTCGTCAGTACCTAAATCGAGGAACGACATGATGTCGAAACAAGCCGTTTTCACAATGAAGCTTGAACCGGAATTGCGCGAACAGTTCATGTCCGAGGCCGAAGCCAGCCATCGCCCTGCTTCGCAGATCGTGCGGGAAATGATGCGCGACTTTGTGCGGACACAACGGGAAGCACGGGAGTACGAAGCCTTTCTGCAACGCAAGGTCGACATCGCCCGCGATGCCGTCCGCTTGGGTGACGGCCTGTCGAACGAAGACGTTGAAGCTCAATTCGCCGCAAGGCGCAGGCGGGCAGACAGTCAAGAATGAAGATTATATGGACACCAACCGCCGCACAGGATCGTGCACAGATTTGGGATTACCTTTACGAAGCGAACCCAAAAGCCGCCGCAGACATGGACACCCGCTTCAGCGAGGCGGTGTCCCGCCTCTCCCGGAACCCGAACATCGGCCCCGTCGGCATCATCGCCGGCACGCGCGAGATCATTCCTCATCCCAGCTACCGTCTCGTTTACCAGATCGAGCAAGAGGCGGTGTGGATTCTGGCGCTGATCCATACCGCTCGACGATGGCCATTGCCGCAGTGACGACTACCCGGCCCTTCCCTTTCTCAACATCACATCCAACTGATCCACCACCTCCGCCCAATCCGCGTCATCCAGAATCTCGTCCCGCAGAAAGGCCTTCTGCGCCTCGTTCCAGAAAAACGCATCGGCCAGGTGCAGTTCCGGCTTGAGCGGGGAATGGGTGGCGATGAACTGGTCGATGCCGGCCGGATCGCTGGCCAGGCCGAGTTGCTTGAACAACGCTGAAAGGCTGTGGGTCGGGTTTTCCATGTCTGGCTCCTTCGAAAGTCACGGGCAAAGGAAAGACTGCGGGAGCCCGCCTGCCGCCGTCATCGCGGACAGGCTCGCTTGCGCAGGTCCTGCGTCGTGCACCGCAGGGCGGTAGCTAATCGCTCAGCTCCCGCACCTGCGCATGGGGCACCGCCTTGAGGAATTCAGGGATGCTCATGTGCAGCAGGTTGTTGTGGTTTCCGGCCTCCAGGTAGATGTCTTTCTGCCGGGTCAGCAGCGGGTCGATGACCATGTCCAGCCCGTAGGCGTCGCCCAGCGGCGGCACCGCGCCGCGTTCACAGTCGTCGAACAGGTGCGCCAGGTTGCTTTCGCGGGTGATCTGCCATTGCCCGCCATCGGGCACTTTGCTCAGGTCCAGATGATGGCTGGCCGGCAGCACGGCCATCAGGTAGTGCCCGTGGCGATCGTCGAGGATCACCGATTTGGCCACCCGCTCCGCCGGCACCCCGGCGACCCGCGCCGTTTCCAGGCTGCTGGAGGAGTGCGGATGAGCGACGATGTCATATTCGCATTGCGCCTGTCTCAGGCTGCTTTGCACCTTTCTTGCCATACGCATGATGCACCTCGATGCCCGCCGGCGCTGTGCGGCGGACGGTCATGAATGCTGTTGCCGTCCACAAAGTCTAGTCCGCCGGGCCGCCCGCACAGGGATTTCCGCCCACTGGCGGCTTGCCCGGACTGATCAAAAATCATCCAGGTGCAGGCTCAACTAGACTGTAGGTAAGCCCCTGACGCTCCCGGAGGGTCACGTGAACACCCGTTGCTGTGCGCTTGCCCTGTCGATGCTGCTCAGCGGAGCAGCCCTGGCGGCGGATGCCCCGCTGCCGGCGGTCAACCCGGTGGGCCTGTGGCTGATCACCCTCGGCATCGCGTTCATGATCGCCGAAGCCGTGCTGCCCAACTACGGTGTGGTCGGGTTGGCCGGCCTTGTCATGTTCGTGGTCGGCGCGCTGATCCTGGGTGACGTCGGCCTGCCGGTGCCGATGATGCTCGGCCTGGGTCTGGTCAGTGCGGTGCTGCTGGCCGCGCTGCTCTGGCGGGCCCTCAAGACCCGGCCGCGCCGGCCGGTCAGCGGCGACGCCGGGCTGCTCGGCAGCGTGACGGCGGTCACCGTCGTGGAGCCCGGCGATGCCCGCAGCGGCTGGGTGCAATTGCAGGGAGAACGCTGGCAGGTGCTCAGCCCCACGCCGCTGCACACCGGGCAACCGGTGCGGGTGGTGGGCCGCAAGGGCCTGTTGCTGCAAGTGGCCGCGGCTGACGCGGCACCGCTCGGAGAGTGATCATGGGTCTGCAAATCGGTTTTGTCGCGCTGCTGCTGTTGCTCATCGCCCTGGCCGGCTCGACGTTCCGCATCCTGCGCGAGTACGAACGGGGCGTGGTGTTCCAGCTCGGGCGCTTCTGGCAGGTCAAGGGGCCGGGACTGATCCTGCTGATCCCCGTGGTGCAGCAGATGGTGCGGGTGGACTTGCGCACCATCGTCCTCGACGTGCCGCCCCAGGACGTGATCACCCGCGACAACGTGTCGGTGAAGGTCAACGCGGTGCTGTACTTTCGCGTGCTCGACCCGCAGAAGGCGATCATCCAGGTCGAGGACTTCCTCATGGCCACCAGCCAACTGGCCCAGACCACCCTGCGCGCGGTGCTGGGCAAGCATGAGCTGGACGAACTGCTGGCCGAGCGGGAACGGCTGAACATCGACATCCAGCAGGTGCTGGACGCCCAGACCGACGCCTGGGGCATCAAGGTCGCCAACGTCGAGATCAAGCACGTCGACCTCAACGAATCGATGGTGCGCGCCATCGCCAAGCAGGCCGAGGCGGAACGGGAGCGGCGGGCCAAGGTGATCCACGCCGAAGGCGAACTGCAGGCCTCCGAGAAGCTCATGCAGGCCGCCGAGATGCTGGGGCGCCAGTCCGGCGCCATGCAGCTGCGCTACATGCAGACCTTGAGTTCGATCGCCGGGGACAAGAGCTCGACGATCGTCTTTCCGCTGCCGATCGAGCTGCTCAAAGGGATGAGCGACCTGACGAAACCGTAATGACCTCGGCGCACGATGTGTCCTGCCGCAACGCCTCCAGCGCCCGGTAAGGCGCCCCGGCGTAGTGCTCGACCCGCGCCTGGAGCAGCGCCGACGCTTCGCGGCGCTTGTCCTCGCCGTCGGCGACGAACACCTGCGCCGGCTGTTTCGCGTGCTGCACGGTCGCCGCCGATGCCCGAAGGCACTGCTCGGCGCTCAATCCGAAAAACGTCGCCAGGTGCCCGGTCATGGCCTCGGGCAATTCGCTGTAGTTCACCGCCAGCCCGCCGGAATCGCGGCAATGCACCCACCCGGCCTCCAGCAGACGCCCCAGGCGCCGGGCGATGAAGTCTTCGCGCCCCTCGAACGGCAGGCCGTCGTCCAGCACGCAGTCGCCGAGCATGCCCGCCACCATGTGCATGCCGGGACGGCGCATATGGGAGACGGCGATCTCCAGCGGGTCGCGGTAGACGAACAGCCACGGCGTCTGCCCGTGGCATTCGCGCAGCAGCGGCCATTCGCCGATGTTCCAGGCGTCGAGCTTGATCACCAGCCGCTGTTCGCCGCCGCGCCGACGCTGGCCGTAGGCCGACAGCAGCCCGGCGATGGCCGCCCGGCGTTCGGGCGCCGGCAGGTCGCTGCGCAGCAGGGCATCGAGGGGCGGCGGCTCGGACACGACGATGTGGTCATCGAGCCGGGCCAGCATCTGGCTGACCAGGGTCGAACCGCAGCGCGAGGCATGCAGGATGAACGCGCTCGGCGCAAGGCCGGGGCTGTGCGCCTGCCAGTCCGTCAGCGCCGACAGCGGCGTCTGCCGGCGCAAGGCCTGGTTGAACGGCAGCCGCAGCGCGTCGTCCACCGCATCGCGGAAAAACGGCTGGCGCAACGGCGCATCGCCGAACCAGCACCAGTCCACCTGCCACTGCCCGGCCTCGCTCCAGATGCGGATCGGCAGCCAGCCGTCGAAATTCATGCGCGCCATTGTTCGTTCCATGTCCGCCGTCCGTTGCGCATCGCGGCGCGCAGGGCCTGAGGCGTGAGCGCGAGGCCGCGCTCGGCGGCCAGCGCCACGGCGCAATCGATGAAGCGCTCGGGATCCTGCACGGCCTGCAGCGTCGCGCTGAGCGCCGGATCGTCCGCCACTTGCCGCTGAAACTGCTGCAGGGCCGTGTCTTCGGTGCCGGGGGCCGGCGTGTCCGCCAGGCCTTCGCCGATCATCCGCTCAAGCCAAGGGCAGGGACGGCAATCGAGCACCAGATGAACCCGAACGCTGCTGTCGCGGTTGTCGACCCGGTGGGGCCGCGACAGGTCGAGGAACCAGCACTCCCCGGCCTGCATCGGCATGCGCTGGCCGTCCAGCCAGAAATCCACGGCGGGCGGGCTGAGCAGCGGGATGTGCAGGCGCAGATCCGCCTCGGGGCCTTCCAGGTCGTAGTCGCGGTGTTCGTGGATCTGCCCGCCCGGCCCGAGCCGAAGCAGCCGGGCGCTGACGATCTGCAACGGCAGGCCACGCAGCGCCTGGCGCCAGCGGCGGTCGTTGAGCCAGGGCCCGCGGGGCACCGGCGCAGCCTGGCCGGGCGACAGTTCGGTGAACGCATCCGCCGCGGAGATCAGCGCCACGCCGCTCCAGTCGCCGGCAAAGTACGCGGTGTTGAAATGCCCCCGCCAGGCGCTGTCGTCAATCGCCGCCAGCGCCTGGCGCAGCAGCGGCAGATCCACCGCCACCGGCAACCGCGAGTAGGCCGGCCGGCTCATGGGACACCGGGCGCATCACTGCGCAGGGGCATGGGCCACCGGCACCGAAATGTCGCCCGAGGCCCACGCCGCTTCGCGGTTGGCCAGGGCGGTGGCGATCGACTGCACCTGGGTCGACTGCACCTGATCCGGCAGCGGATCGAGCCCGGCGCTGGCGAAGATCTGGCCGTAGGCGTTGCGCAGGTCGGCGTAGGCCAGGTCGCGGCGCAGGTCGGCCTGCAGGTTGTTCAGTTCGCCCTGGATCAGGTCCAGTTCGCCGATGCCGGCGGCCTGGTGGCGGTTGCGCAACTGACCGACGATCTGGCCGTCGATCTCCGACAACTGCTGGCTGGTCTTGAACTGGCGCAGCGCCTCCTGATAGTTCGCGTTGGCCACGTACAACTGGGCCAGCACCGCCACCGACATCGCCTGACGGCGTGCGGCGGCGACTTCTTCGCCGGCCTTGGCCACGTCGATGGCCGCCGGGGCGGAGATCACGTTGAACAGGTTCCAGGTGACTTTCACGCCGTAGTCGGCCCAGCCTTGCTCTACGAGGAACGAGTTGCTGTCGTAGTGCCCGCCGGCGGAGAACTCCAGCCCCGGCAGCATGCGCAACATGGCCTTGCGGGTCTCGGCGGCGCTGATGCGGGTCTGGTAGTCCTGCTCGCGCAGTTCCGGACGGTTGGTCAGGGCTTCCTGTTCCAGTTTGGCCAGGTCGACCTTGAGTTCCGGGATCTGGTAGCCGTCGTCGGTGGCCAGGGTCAGCTCCGAGCCCATCGGCAGGTTGATCAGGGTCGCCAGTTCGGTCTTGGCCAGCGACAGCGCGCGGCGCTGCTCCTCCAGCTGGCGGGTCGCCTCGATCAGCGAGCGTTGGTAGCCGAGGGCCTGCACCGGGTCGCCGATGCGCTGGTCGCTCATGCTCTGGCTGTTGCGCCGGGCGGTGTCGACCCGGGCCATCAAGGCATCGATCTGCTTGAGCAGGCGTTCGGCGGCCATCGCCCGCCAGTAGGCCGAGCGCACGTCCTGGACGATGGTGTTGATCACCTTGCGCCGGCGCTCCTGAACGATCAGGCGCTGGTCGCCCTGCTGCTTGGCGCTGATGTAGCTGACGCCGAAGTCGAGCACGTTCCAGACCATGGTCAGGTCGGCGACGTCGCGGTCGCGGTCCTGGGAGGTCGACGGTTCCAGGGACTGGGTGCCGGTGCGCACGCTCTGGCTGCTGGAGGCGCTGACGTTGTTGCGCCCCACGTAGCCGGCGTCCAGCGCCATGCGCGGCAGCATGTCGAAGCTGGCGAGGTCGAGCTGCCGCTTGGCCAGCGCCTCCTCCATGACCTTGAGCCGGCCTTCGAGATTGTACTTCACCGCCCGGGCCATGGCCTGGTGCAGGGTCAGCGGGCCGTGCAGCGGCTCCTGGCCCTTGTACATGTTCTGCAGATCGCTTCGGGCGCGCTGTTCGCTGACGCTGCGCTCGATCGGCTCACTGGTGACTGCACATCCGCTGATCGCCAGCGCCAGCAGGCTGGCGCCGAACAACTTCTGACTCTTCTTCATCCCTGGATCGCCCCTTGGGTCCTACAAATGGTGTGTTGTTTTTATGCGCTCGGCGTTTCGCTGACGCCGATCTGCTTGAGCGCCGCCGCCAGGCTGTCGACCCGGTGCTGCTCGCTGTCCTGGAACTGCTGCAGTTGCTGGCCCAGGGTCGGCGCGCCGAACACGCCGCGCAGGCCCTGGGAAACGTCGCCGCCCTTGATCGGATGGCTGTCGAAGGCGTTGACCGATTCGCGCTCGGCATCGCTGGCCTGATTGAACAGGCCGGCGAACGTGCTGCTGCCGAACACCCCGCCGTCGCCTCCGCCGAAGCCGAGGAAACCGTGACCGGTGCCGTCGCCGTAGGTGCTGTCGCCGAACACCTGGGCGATGAAGCTTGGGCTCAGCGCGCCGCGGTTGATGAAAATGTCACCGAGCGGACGGATGCCGTCGCCGATCACCCGCTGCTCGAACAGCGGCGAAAAGGTCAGCGGCGAGCCGAGGTTGCCGGTGGGCGGGGTGAACACGATCGGTTGCAGCGGCACGTAAGGCGGCGGCGCTACGGTCACCGGGTCGCTGCTGCGGAATTCAGGATCCGGGGTCACCACCACGGTCGGCGACGTCGGAGGCGTCGGCGGCACGGTATTGATCACGTAGTTGCCGGACTGGCTGATGCCGCTGCCGCTGTTGCCGGAGAGATCGCTGACCCCGGCGGCGTTGACGCTGATCGCGTTGCTGGCGCTGTTGACGTTGGCGTTCGGCGTCAGGGTCGCGGTCCAGGTCTTGCCGCCGTCGTTGCTGCTCAGGCCGGACAGGGTGCCGTTGGCGACGCTGATGTCCGCCAGGTCGAAGCCGCTGACCGCCTCGTTGAAGGTGATGGTCACCTGGGTGGTCTGGCCGATGCCCAGGTTCGGGTTAGCCACCACCACCGTGGCGGTGGGCCGCTCGGCGTCGAGGGCGTAGTTGTTGGACACCGCCACTGTGCTGCCGGCGTTGCCCGCCAGGTCCGTGACGTTGCTGGTGTCGAGGGCGATGAAGTTGCTCGGGTCGGTGACGTTCGCGGTCGGCGTGAAGGTCGCCGTCCAGGTCTTGCCGCCGTCGCTGCTGCTCAGGTTGCTCAGGTCGCCGTTGGTGACGCTGAGGTCCGACAGGTCGAAGTTGCTCACCGCCTCGCTGAAGGTGAAGGTCACGGTGGTGGTCTGGCCGATGCCCAGGTGCGGGTTGGCCACCACGATGTTCACCGTCGGCCGGGTCGCGTCGAGGATGTAGTTGTTGGAGATGGCGATGCTCGCCCCGAGGTTGCCCGCCGCGTCCTGCACGCCGGCGGTGTCGAGCACGATCAGGTTGGTCGCGTCGTTGACGCCGGCGGTCGGCGTCAGCGTGGCGGTCCAGGTCACGCCGCCGTCGCTGCTGCTCAGGTTCGACAGCACGCCGTTGGCGACGCTGATGTCCGACAGGTCGAAACCGCTGACCGCCTCGCTGAAGGTGATGGTCACCGTGGTGGTCTCGCCGATGCCCAGGCGGTTGTCGGCGACCGTGATGGTGGCGGTCGGCAGCGCGGTGTCGATGGCGAAGTTGTTGGAGTCGGTGGTGCCGACCCCGCTGTTGCCCGAGGCGTTGGTCACCCCGGCGTTGTTCAGGGTGATCAGGTTGGTGGTGTCGGTGACGTTGGCGGTCGGGGTGAACGTCGCCGTCCAGGTGATGCCGCCGTCGCTGCTGCTGACGTTGCTCAACGTGCCGTTGGCGATGGTCAGGTCGCTGTTGTCGAAGCCGCTCACCGCCTCGTTGAAGGTGATGGTCACCAAGGACGTCTCGCCGGCCTTGATGGCAGTGTCGGCGACGACGATGGTCGCGGTCGGCACCAGGGTGTTCACCGTGAAGTTGGCCGAGCTGGTGGTGCCGAGGCCGGCGTTGCCCGCCACGTCGGTGTAGCCGGCGTTGTTGAGGACGATGAGGTTGGTGTTGTCGGTCACGCCCAGGGCCGGCGTGAAGGTCGCCGTCCAGGTGATGCCGCCGTCGCTCGAGGTGACGTTGCTCAGGGTGCCGTTGGGGATGCTGAGGTCGCTGTTGTCGAACCCGGTCACCGCCTCGCTGAAGGTGATGGTCACCGTGGTGGTCTCGCCCGGGCGCAGGTCGGTGTCGGCCATGACGATGGTCGCGGTCGGACGCTGGCTGTCGACCGCGTAGTTGTTCGAGTCGGTGGTGCCGCTGCCGGCGTTGCCCGCCACGTCGGCGACGCCGGTGTTGTCCAGCGTGATCAGGTTAGTGGTGTCGGTGATGCCCGCCGCCGGGGTGAAGGTGGCCGTCCAGGTGATGTTGTCCGAGGTGGTCAGGCCGCTGAGCGTGCCGTTTTCCGCGGTCAGGTCGGCCAGGCTGAACCCGGTCACCGCTTCGCTGAAGGTGATGGTCACGGTGGTGGTCTGGCCGACGCCGAGCGCCGTGTCGGCCACCACGATGGTGGCGGTCGGGCGCTGGGTGTCGATGGCGTAGTTGTTCGAGTCGGTGGTGCCGCTGCCGGCGTTGCCGACGCTGTTCTGCACGCCGGTGTTGTCCAGGGTGATCAGGTTGCTGGTGTCGGTGACGTTGGCGGTCGGGGTGAACGTCGCCGTCCAGGTGACGCCGCCGTCGGCGCTGCTCACCGCGCTCAGGGTGCCGTTGGCGACGGTCAGGTCCGCGTTGGTGAACCCGGTGACCGCTTCGCTGAAGGTGATGGTCACCAGCGAGGTGCCGCCGACCCCCAGGCTGCTGTTGGCGACCACGATGGTGGCCGTCGGCACCTGCGTGTTGATCGTGAAGTTGCCCGAGTTGGTGGTGCCGCTGCCGGCGTTGCCGGCCAGGTCGGCGATGCCGGTGTTGGCCAGGGTGATCACGTTGGTGGCGTCGTTGACGCCCACGCTTGGGGTGAAGGTCGCCGTCCAGGTGATGCCGCCGTCGCTGCTGCTCACCGCGCTCAACGTGCCGTTGGGGACGGTCAGGTCCGCGTTGGTGAACCCGGTGACCGCTTCGCTGAAGGTGATGGTCACCAGCGAGGTTTCGCCGGCGGCGAGGTTGCTGTCGGCCATGACGATGGTCGCCGTCGGCCGCTGGGTGTCGATGGCGTAGTTGTTCGAATCGGTGGTGCCGCTGCCGGCATTGCCCGACGTGTCCGCGACCCCGGTGTTGTCCAGGGTGATCAGGTTGGTGGCGTCGGTGACATTGGCGGTCGGCGTGAAGGTCGCCGTCCAGGTGATGCCGCCATCGCTGCTGCTCACCGCGCTCAGGGTGCCGTTGGCGATGGTCAGGTCGGCGTTGGTGAAGCCGGTCACCGCCTCGCTGAAGGTGATGGTCACCAGCGAGGTCTGGCCGACGGCCAGCGTCGGGTTCGCGACCACGATGGTGGCGGTCGGGCGCTGGGTGTCGACGGCGTAGTTGTTCGAATCGGTGGTGCCGCTGCCGGTGTTGCCCGCCGCGTCGGTGACCCCGGTGTTGTCCAGGGTGATGACGTTGGTGGCGTCGGTGATGTTGGCGGTCGGCGTGAAGGTCGCCGTCCAGGTGATGCCGCCGTCGCTGCTGCTCACCGCGCTCAGGGTGCCGTTGGCGATGGTCAGGTCGGCGTTGGTGAAGCCGGTCACCGCCTCGCTGAAGGTGATGGTCACCAGCGAGGTCTCGCCGATCTTCAGCGCATTGTCGGCCACCACGATGGTGGCGGTCGGGCGCGCCGTGTCGATGGCGTAGTTGTTGGAGTTGGTGGTGCCGCTGCCGGCGTTGCCCGCCAGGTCGGCGATGCCGGTGTTGTCCAGGGTGACCAGGTTGGTGCTGTCGGTGATGTTGGCGTTCGGCGTCAGCGTGGCCGTCCAGGTGATGCCGCCGTCGCTGCTGCTCAGGCCCGACAGCGTGCCGTTGGCCACGGTCAGGTCGGCGGTGGTGAAGCCGGTCACCGCTTCGCTGAAGGTGATGGTCACCAGCGAGGTTTCGCCGGCCGCCAGGTTCGTGTCCGTCACGACGATGGTCGCGGTCGGCCGTTGGGTGTCGATGGTGAAGTTGGCCGAGTCCGTGGTGCCGCTGCCGGCGTTGCCCGACAGGTCGACGACGCCGGTGTTGTCCAGGGTGATCAGGTTGGTGGTGTCGGTGATGTTGGCGGTCGGCGTGAACGTCGCCGTCCAGGTGATGCCGCCGTCGGCGCTGCTCACCGCGCTCAGCGTGCCGTTGGGGATCGTCAGGTCGGCGTTGGTGAAGCCGCTCACGGCCTCGCTGAAGGTGATGGTCACCTGCGAGGTTTCGCCGACCTTCAGGGCCGAATCGGCCAGCACGATGGTCGCGGTCGGCCGCTGGGTGTCGATGGCATAGTTGTTCGACGAGGTGGTGCCGACGCCTGCTGCGCCGTCGGAGACCGCCGTCACCCCGGTGTTGTCCAGGACGATCAGGTTGGTGGTGTCGGTGATGCCGTTGGTCGGGGTGAAGGTCGCCGTCCAGGTGATGCCGCCGTCGGCGCTGCTCACCGCGCTCAGGGTGCCGTTGGCGATGGTCAGGTCGGCGTTGGTGAAACCGGTCACCGCCCGGCTGAAGGTGATGGTCACCAGCGAGGTCTCGCCGATCTTCAGCGCGGTGTCGGACACCACGATGGTGGCGGTCGGCGGTTCCACGTACGCGGTGTTGAGGGTACCGCCGTTGTTGAAGATCGCCGCGAAGGCCGTCGGCGACGCGCCCGTCGAGCCGCCGCCCTGGGCCGTGCCGCCCGCGCCGCTGCCGGCGCCGTTGCCGCTGATGGCGGCGAAGTTGGCGGCGGTGATCAGCACCGTGCCGCCCTGGTTCCAGATGGCGCCGACGCCGCGCCCGGCGATCCCGCCGTTGCTGGCGTTGCTGCCCTGGCCGCCACCGCCGCCACCGCCGCCGCCCGCACCGATGTTGTTGCTGATGACGGACGTGCCGACGATCTTCAGGGTGCCGCTGGCAGCGTTGTAGATACCGCCGGCCGCGTTGCCCCCGGCCCCGCCGACCTTGTCCCAGCCGGCCCCGCCACCGCCGCCGCCGATGGAAATGGTGCCGTTGCTCGCCGTGCCGCCGTTGCCGCCGTTGCTGTAGTTGGACACGCCCAGGCCGCCGGTGCCGCCGGTGGTGCCGCCGCCGCGGCCGCCCATCTGGACCGCGTCGTAGCCGCCGCCGTAGCCGCCGATGCCGGCGGTGGCGGCCCCGCCGCCCAGCGTACCGACGCCGGGGCCGGCGCTGCCGCCATGGCCGCCGCCCTGACCGCCGATGCCACCGCCGCCGCCACCGCCGCCGCCGTAGAATGCGCCCGTGACACCGCCGCCACCACCGCCGCCGGCCGCCGCGTTGCTGGTGACCGAAACGTTGCTGAGGGTCAGCACGCCGGCGTTGAAGATCCCGCCGCCCATGGCGCCGGCCGCGCCGTAGCCGCCGTTGCCGCCGTTGCCCGACACCAGCCCGCGGGTGATCACCAGGCCGTCCAGCGTCACCGTGCTGCCGGAGGCGATTTCCACCACTCGCGTCTTGTACTGGCCGTCGAGCGTCACGTCGGCCACGCCGTCGTTGTTCAGGTCGCCGTCGACGGTGATGTTCTTGTTGATCAGCAGTTCGGAGGTGAGCTGCACGGTCATGCCGGAGCTGAACGTGACGATGTCGCCGTTCTGCGCCGAGGCCAGCGCCGCCCGCAGCGAGCCGACGCCGGTGTTGAGGTTGTTGGTCGCGGTCCAGGTGGCCAGGCCCCACTGGTATTCGCTCATCGACTTGGCCGACAGCACGTTGGCGCTTTCGATGTTGCCGGTGGCGATTTCCAGGTTCCAGTCGCCGCCCACGCCGGTGCGGTTGTTCGAGGCCGCGACGTCGCGCCCGGTCAGTTGCGCCAGGGAATCGACGAAGCTCAGACCGCGGTCGCCCTCGGCGGTGTAGCAGCCGTAGATCAGGATGTCGCCGCCGACGTTCATGTCCTTGCCGATTTCCGCCAGCACCGCGCTGCGCTGGGCGACGTTGTCCGCCGACAGGTAGCTGTTGCCCAGCCACAGGTCGCCGGCGTTGCCGTGGGCGATGATCTGCACCGAACTCACGCCCTGGTGCTGGTCGAGGTAGTCGGCGATCTGCTGCAGACCGTCCTTGCCCGCGTCGAGCTTCACCACCTGGGTGCCGGGGGCGATGCCCTGGAGCAGGCTGTCGGCGTCCTTGACCCGGGAGTCGACGAACACCACGCTCTGGCCCGGCACCGCCACTGGGCTGGCGGCGGGCGCGGCATCGGCCTGGCCGTGGGTGTCCTTGCTGGCGACCGGGTGGTCGGCGGCCGGCGCCTTGGCGGCGTCGGCGGCGGGATGGCTGTCAGCCTGGGCGGCGGTGTCGGCGACGGTCGCCGCCACCGCGCCGTCGAACAGCATGCGCGGCTCCAGCGACATGATCATCGGCGCGGCCAGCGTCCGTGCACCCTCGGTTACCCGCGCGTGTTTCTTGCTCCACCACATGTTGCTCACCCGGACTCGAACAGTTGTGACACATCAATGAAAAACGCCGCGATCAACTGATCGCGGCGTCGGACTTCATACGAATGACATTGGCGGCGCTGGCTGAGCCATCGAGCCAAAAGGACAGATCGGCGTATTGGTTGAACAGGTCCGGCGGCAGGATGGTGCGCCGGGACTGCAGGGCGACCCTGGGCTTGACCTTGTGCAGGCCGGACACCCCCAGGGCTTGGTCGAACTCGGGCGCGTCGTAGGCCAGATGCTCGAAATCGTGTTCGAACCACGGCTCGCCGATGAACTCGTAGACCAGCCGCAGCACCCGCTCCGGGGCCTGGGTCAGCAGGTCGTAGTCGATGATCAGCAAGGAATCGGCGTGCTCGCCGTAATAGGCTTCCTTGAGCGCCGCCCAGGCGAACCCCACCAGGCGGTTGCGCTGGGCCAGGGTCTCGCAGCGGCTGTAGACGGTGTTGCGCTCCCCGGCGTCGCCGAACAGCTTGGTGTTCTCGAACGGATTGGCGCGGTACAGCCGCTCCAGGCTGTCCATCACCCAGGCGACGTTGCGCACGCAGGCGATCACCTTGGCGTTGGGGAACAGGTCGTTGATCGCCGGCAGGCGGGCGCTCCACTGGCGGTTGGTGTCGAACACCACCGGTTTGTCGGCCTTGTCGGCGTAGTAGGACTGGAACAGGCCGCGCAGCAAACGGCGGCGCATGTCGGTGTCGATCACCGCGCCGAACTCGCTGCCGGCGCTGCATTGCTCCAGGACACCTGAGAACAGCGCGCCCACCGGGCTGGTCATGCCGGCATGAAAGCGCGGGTTCTGCAGCAGGATCGCAGAAAGAAGGGTCGAACCTGATCGCGGCAAGCCGGAGATAAAGTGGAACTGCTGCATCCCTTCACCAAATGGTTAAGTCCGTTTGTCGGACAGAGCGTAGCCCAACAATAACCTTTCGACTAGTGGTGTTTTGATATCAAATCGAAGCTAAATCGACGTTGACCATCCGTTTCGCGAATGACTGCCCCGGTGAATCGTTTAAGCGCTCATCCTCCTGGTTTGTCGGCACTTGGCCGCACATACAGGCGAGCGTAGGCACCGCCGGCATGCACTTCGCTGACGCGCTGCCATCCGTCGGGCAACGGGCCGAACTCGGCCGGATCGTCGAGCGAGCCGATCAGCCAGACTCGTCGGCTGCCCTCGGGCAGATCGGCGAGGCGGTCCAGGTACACGTCGGCGCTCACCAACGTGCCGAAGCCGTAGCTGTTCGGGCGGGTCGGACGACCATCGGCGGCGGGCGGGGTGAACAGCCGCACCTGGGCATCGGTGCGGTTGTAGTAGACGTAACTCAAGTACCAGAGCATGTCGCTGGTGACGATCCGGTCGCCGGCGGCGTAATGCCGGTTGACGTGATCGACCATGACGCTGAACTGGTCATTGGGGTCGACCGTGGCGTTGGCGTTCACGCCGATCATCTCGACCCCGGCGAACGACACCAGCGCCGCCACCGCCAGCACGCGGGCGCCGACGTACAGCCGGTCGACGGCCACGGCGGCGAGCATCGGCAGGCCCAGCGCATAGGCCGTCAGGTAACGCTCGATGAACATGGGTGAGATGAAGGACACCGCAAACACCAGCAGCAGCGGCACGCCGGTGTAGAGCGCCAGCAGCGCGCTGCCGTGCCCCACGCTGCGGTCACGGGCCACGGCCACCCAGCCCAGCGCCAGCACCGCCAGCGGCACCGAGCAGAACACCGGCAGCGGCAGGTGTTCGCCGTCGTCCTGGATCAGCCAGGTCCAGATCATCGACGGCAGCGACGAGAGCGTCACCGGATCCTCCCAGCCCACGTCCCCGCCGGCCTTGAGCGCCTCCAGGTGCTGCAGCAGCCCCAACAGGTTCGGCAGCCACGGCAGGTAGAGCGCGGCGACGGCCAGATTCGCCAGCCACCAGTCCCGCCGCTGGATGTGCCGCAGGCGATGGCCGGGCTGCAAGCGGATCAGCCCCAGGTACAACCAATGGCTCAGGGCCGCCAGCACCGCGAAGTAATGGGTGTAGAGCGCGGCCGTGAGCAGCAGGGCGTAGGCCGCCAGATAGCGGCGCCGCTGAGGGCGCTTGATCCAGCACACCAGCGCCAGCGTGGCGGCCACCAGCAACAGCCCGAGCAGCGCGTACATGCGCACTTCCTGGCTGTAGCGCACCGCCGTCGGCAGCAGCGCCAGCAGCACCCCGGCCATGACCGCCGCGCGGCGGGTGGCCAGGCGGTCCACCAGCCACATGCCGAGCGCGACCGTGGCGATGCCGGGCACGGCGCTGAAACTGCGGATCGCGAAGATCCCGTCGCCGAACAGCGCGATCCAGCCGTGCAGCAGCATGAAGTACAGCGGCGGATGCACGTCGAACGCCGCATGGCGCCAGATGCCGTCCAGCGGATAGGCGGCCAGCAGCAGGCTGGAGCCCTCGTCGCCCCAGACCGCGGCGGCGGTGAGGTCATAGAACCGCACCGCCGCGGCCAGCAGCAGGATCGGCAGCAGCCAATGCTCGCGGGCCCAGCGCAGCAGACGCCGCACGCCGGCATTGGGCGCCGCGAACGGCTCCTGGGCGTCCCCGAACGGTGTTTCACGACGCGCTTCCATCAACCTCCCCTTTTCCCGCCCTAAACCATTCCCCCGGAACGCTCACTGTAGGCCAGCGACACCCCCCATGCGCAATAGCGACGACATCCGGCAGGTCTGCCGATCCGGGTCTACGCTACGGCTTGGCGTGACCTGCCCGCGCAACGGGAAGGAACCGGCGGATCGTCCTGACCTGCCCGGCGAAAAGAGCCGATGCGCGGCGCGCCGACCACACAACAGAAGGATGAGGAATCATGGAAGTATTCATGGGTACGATTCAGCCGTTCGCCTTCCAGTTCGCTCCACGGGACTGGGCCTGGTGCAACGGACAGATTCTCTCGATCGCACAGTACAACGCCTTGTTCGCCTTGCTCGGCACCTATTACGGCGGCAACGGCCAGACCAACTTCGCGCTGCCCAACCTGCAGGGGCGCATGCCCATGTCGCAGGGCAACGGCCTGGGCCTGACGCCGCGCACCATCGGCGAAGTGGCCGGCGTCGAAAGCGTCACCGCCACCATCGCCAATATGCCCAACCACACCCACGCGATGACCGGTCTGACGGCCAACAGCGCCCTGCAGCTGGCCGTGCCGGCCAGCAACCCGGCCACCACCCCGACCGCCACCAACGCCTACCTCGGCGCCTCCGGCGGCGGCCCGGGCTCGGCCAACATCTACTCCGACGCGCAAGGCGCCACGCCGGTACCGCTCAAGGGTCTGACCACCACCGTCACCGGGGACATCTCCCCAGCGGGCGGCAGCCAGCCGATGGGCGTGATGAACCCGTTCCTGGTGGTGAACTTCAGCGTCGCCCTGAACGGCATCTTCCCGTCGCGCAACTGAAAGGACGCCGGGGGCGCAAGCCCCCGGCCGTTTTTCCCGTCACCGGAGCCCAACCATGCTGCAATCAGTCCAGAACCACCATTTCCAGGCCCTGCTGGGGCAGACCGGCACCCTGCACCTGCCGGACGGCTCGGCCCTGGCGATCCACATCCGGCACTACGAGGAAATCCCTTCGGCCAAGCTGCGCCACAGCGAACGCATGCCGTTCAGCCTGGAGTTCGACAGCCTGGAGCCGACCGCCTTCGTCGACGGCCTGTGTGCCCTGGAACTGCCGGAGCTCGGCCGGGTGGACGACATCTTCGTATCACGGGTGCCGCCGATGGGACGGGATCCGCAGTTGGGTTATTTCTGCATTTCCTTCAACTGAAAACCCTTGCAGGAACGGGCTGTAGGACACCAGTCAACGCCCTGTAGTCCCTGCATTTCAACCGGATGAATTGGGAAACGTCCGACATCATTGCGCCGTTCCGCTTGTTACGTTGTTCCGACTCCGCCACAGGACAAGGAACAACGGATGTTCGATGCCAACGCGCGTTTCCGCTTCTCGACCGACGACCTTAAACACGATTTCCGGGTGCTGTCCTTCACCGGCACCGAGTCCGTCAGCCAGCCGTTCGCCTTCGAGATCCGGCTGGTCAGCCCGAGGCCGGACATCGACCTGGCCGATCTCATGCAGCGGCAGGCCTTCCTGGCCTTCGACAATGCCGGATCCGGCCGCCACGGCCAGATCCTGGAGGTCGCCCGCGGCGACATCGGCCACCGGCTGACCCGGTACGACGTAACCCTGACGCCCCGGCTGGCGAACCTGCGCCATCGCGTCAACCAGCGGATCTTCCAGCATCTGAGCGTCCCCCGGATCATCGCGCAGGTGCTCGGGGAGCACGGCATCCACGCCGACCTCCACCACTTCCATATCGGCCGCGCGCTGCCGGACCGCGAGTACTGCGTGCAGTACAAGGAATCCGACCTGCACTTCATTCAGCGCCTGTGCGAGGAAGATGGCCTGCACTATCACTTTCGCCACAGCCGCGACCGGCACCTGCTGGTGTTCGGCGACGACCAGACCGTGTTCCCCAGGCTGGCCGGGCCGACGCCGTTCAAGCGGCCCGCCGCCCTGGTCGCCGACCGGCCGGCGATCCAGCGTTTCGACGACCGGCGCACGACCCGGCCCGACAGCGCCAGCCGCCGCGCCTACGACTTCGAGAAGGCGCACATCGTGCAGGAAGCCGACGCCCGCCTGCCGAAGGGGGGCCGTCAGCCCGGCCTGGAGGATTACCAATACCCCGGCCGCCCTACCGAACGCGACCACGGCAAGCTGCTCGCCCGGAGGGCCCTGGAACGCCACCGCAGCGACGACCGCCCCTGCACCGGAGACAGCGACGAGCCGGCACTGGTGCCGGGGCATTTCCTGTCGCTGTCCGACCACCCTGATCCGGGTCTCAACGACCTTTGGCTGCTGACCGAGATCCGCCACGAAGGCCAGCAGCCCGAGGCGCTGGAGGAATACGGCGGCGACATCGCCGCCCCTGACGCCCCAGGCGCACCCGACGAACTGCGCCAGGGCTACCGCAACCATTTCGTGGCCACGCCGTGGGACACGGTCTACCGCCCGCCGCTGCGCCACCCGAAACCGCTCATCGGCTGCACCCAGACCGCCGTGGTCACAGGTCCCCCAGGCGAGGAAATCCACTGCGACCGCCATGGCCGGGTCAAGGTGCAGTTCTTCTGGGATCGCGAAGGCCGAAGGGACGCCCACAGCAGCTGCTGGCTGCGCACCGCCCAGACCTGGGCCGGCCAGGCACACGGCAGCACAGTCATTCCTAGGGTCGGCATGGAAGTGCTGGTGACGTTCCTCGACGGCGACCCCGATCGCCCGGTGATCAGCGGCTGCCTGACCAACAACCTCAACCCGCCGCCCTACGAGCTGCCGGCGCACAAGACCCGAAGCGTGTTCCGTTCCCGCAGCTCTCCGGACAGCGGCGGCTCCAGCGAGCTGATGATCGAGGATCGCGCCGGCCACGAACTGATCCGCCTGCGCGCCCAGCGCGACCTGCACCAGGAGGTGGCCAACGACAGCCGCCTCGACGTCGGCCACGAACGCCGGGAAACCGTCCGGGGCAACAGCATCAGCGTGCTGAAGGCCGAGGAGCACCGCACCGTCAGCGGCGACCGCAAGACCCGTCTGGAGGCCGGCGACCACTTGCACGTCAGCGCCGGCAGCCACACCCGGATCGGTGCGTCCATGACGGTCGACGCCGCCGGGCACCTGTGCCTGCGCGCCGGTGAACATCTGGTTCTGGAAGCTCAAAAAAGCATCAGCCTGAGGGTCGGCGGCGAGCACCTGCTGGTCGACCATCGCGGGATCCTGGCCAGCACCGACCTGCAGATCGGCGGCGCACCGGCATCCTTCCTGCACGCGCCGCCGCTGCAGCCCGAGGGCATCGCGGACGCAGCGCCGGCACCGCCGCTGCCGCCGTTGGTGGCGCCTTCGCAACCGGGCCTGATGGCTGCCAGCAAAGCCCTGGGGGCAGACTTCTGCCCGATCTGCGAAGCCTGCCGCGACGGCGCCTGCCCGGTGCCGGGAGCGGCGGTATGACGAACTCCACCGCACTGCCCTGGCTGAACGAACAGCACCGCGCCGACCGCCTCCTGTGCCTGGTCCTCGACTCGCAGAACGAACGCGACATGCGCCAACGCTGGCTCAAGAGCAGCCGCTACGAACAGTTCCGCAGCGTCTACGGCGAAACCGTTGTGGCCGAACTGGCCGACGCCGGCCCCTACGTCTTCACCTTCGAGCGGCCCGACGACCGTCGCCTCGACGCCTTGCTCGACAGGCCCCACACCCATTGGGGCTGGTTGGCCAGCCTGGATCAGGGTGGGCTGCCCGGGTGGGTCAGGCATTGGCAGGAGCGGCTGATCGTCGGCACCCGCCCTCATCAGGCGCTGTACCGCTTCCACGACGCCCGGGTGCTGGCCCGGGCCCTGGCGCACCTGCCCGCCGAGGCCTTGCCGGCGTACCTGGGGCCGGCCATCAGCGTGTGCCATTGGCACGGCTCGCACTGGCAGTCCGTCGACAACCCGGCGCCGGGCACCTACCCCGTGCCGGATTCGCCGCCGTGGCTGCAACTGCCGCTGCCTGATGAGCAGACCCTGGACATCCGCCTGGCCAACGCCCACCGCTTCCTGCTGGCCGGACACGTTCAGGCCTACGCCGACCTGGCCCGCTCGGAGGATCCGCACACCTGGCTGCGCGCACGGCTGGCGCTGGCCGACGCCTGGGGCTGGACGGCCCCGCAGCGGCTGGAGGTTCTCCTGCTGCAAAGCCTGCAGGCCCCGGCCCACGAACTCGCGCCGCATTGGCGACCGGGGCCGGACGAGTCTCCGGACGAGCATTTCGAGCGGGTCTGTCAGTTGTCGAGACACTGGTCAGGGGAGGACGCGCCATGAGGCTTTGGATCAAGGGTGCCGGGGTGTACGGCAGCTTGGCGATGCTCATGGGGTGCGCGGCGGGGGAACCCAACACCTTCACGTTCACCGCCGACCTGCCGCCGGGGTTTGCCTATGTGGCGGCGGTTCATTACGTCCCTGAAAAAGGCCAGACCTGCACCGTCGAAAGGCGTGACAACCTGGCGCCGGTGTTCAACAGCCAGTGGCGGACGGACTACCGGCCCGATGCTGAAATCACTGTTCGCAAGACCGTCAAGGGCTGCCCGTTGGTGGTCAGGAAAATCGCCCTGCAAATCTATGCGAAGTATGGCAAGGAGCGCGGTGATTTCAGCCGTGACGAAGGCATGGTCATCATTCGTGACGTGCTGGAGGAGCGCTACAAGAACACCTTCAACCCAGAGGGTGAAAGCTTCATCTACAGCCAGTGCGAATGGTGGTTTCGCACCGCAGGCAAAACCCGAATTCTCAGAAAAATCCTCGATTGCACAACATCCGATGATCAAGGCGCCCGCAAACAGGGCAAGACCTTCTCCGCCTATACCCTCGACCAACTGCCGGGTAAGACCGTGAAGTTGAAGGTCAGGCTGGCCAAGGAGGAAAAACCGGGTTGGAGGGACACTTGGGTGAAAGTGCCCAACGGCTGGAAGCGGTGCATGGGTGAGAGTTATGAAGACCAACGCGCCTATTGCCGTGGCAACCACACCGACTTCAGTACTTTCAAGATGCCGGACGGTCGCGTTTGCGCAATTTATCCAGGCTGCACGGAATAAGGAGACTTCGACATGACGCCATTGGAAAAGGAGCTTTCTCCGCGGTCGTCCTCAAGCGGGACGACCGGCCCGAAAAACCGGCACCTGCTGGCCTTTGCGGCACTGACCGGTTGTCTTGCACTTGCCGCCGGATGCAAGGCGGGACCACCCAACACCTTCACGTTCACCGCTGATTTGCCTCCGGGGTTTGCCTATGTGGCGGCGGTTCATTACGTCCCTGAAAAAGGCCAGACCTGCACCGTCGAAAGGCGCGACAACCTGGCACCGGTGTTCAACAGCAAGTGGCGGACGGACTATCGGCCCGATGCTGAAATCACCGTTCGCAAGACCGTCAAGGGCTGCCCGTTGGTGGTCAGGAAAATCGCCCTGCAAATCTATGCGAAGTATGGCAAGGAGCGCGGTGATTTCGGTCGTGACGAGGGCATGGTCATCATTCGTGACGTGCTGGAGGAGCGCTACAAGAACACCTTCAACCCAGAGGGTGAAAGCTTAATCTACAGCCAGTGCGAATGGTGGTTTCGCACCGCAGGCGCAAGCCGGCGCATCGTGAAAATCCTTGATTGCACGACATCCGACGATCAAGGCGCCCGCAAACAGGGCAAGACCTTCTCCGCCTATACCCTCGACCAATTGCCGGGTAAGACCGTGAAGTTGAAGGTCAAGTTGGCGAAGGAGGAAAAACCGGGTTGGGGAGACACTTGGGTGAAAGTGCCCAACGGCTGGAAGCGTTGCCTCGGTGACGGTTACGAAGATCAAGAGGCTTACTGCCATGGCAACTACACCGACTTCAGCATTTTTAGAATGCCGGATGGTCGCGTTTGCACCATTTATCCGGGCTGCACGGAATAAGGAGGTTCAACATGACATCACTTGAGATGAATTTGGAACATCCCTTGAGCAACCGTATGCTGGCTTGTCCAACTGGGGGTAAATGGATCAGCTTTCAATTGATCGATGAGTTCTGCTCGAGCGAGCCTTATGCCGGACTGGCCTATATCGCTACTGACTCAGAAGGAATGAGATATGCAGGTAACTTAGACGCAAAAGGCATCGGCAAACTAGAGAACCATTTTGCCGGGCCTGTTTCATTGTTATTTGAACAAGCCTACGAGGGAAAGGAGGCGGTCTACTTGAGACTCAAGGAAAGGCCGCATTACCCACTCAAGATTACTGAACTCCAGGTTCGCGCCGAGAAGACCCGCTACCTGAACCCGGACTCCACCCGCACACGCGAACGGCCCGCATTGGCCGACGGCGTCGATTACTTTCAGGTAGAAGTCCGGCATCTGGTCAGACACGTTTCGCACCTGCCGCCGGAGGTGTTCCGCCATTTCCCCCTCGACTCGGGGTGCGCGGCCATCATGCTTGAGCACGGCAAACTAGGGGCCGCCCTGATGCCGAACCGGCACACGGTGCTTGAAGTGCGTCCGCTGAGGGCATTGCGCCCCCTGTTGTCCACAGACACGTCGTTCTGTGCGCTCAACCTTTACCAGCTCGCATTGATGGCGACCTTGAGCTACAGCCCTTTCGGCCAACAACCCGCAATACCTTCCGCCGATACACAAACCCTGAAGTTCTCGCTTCAGCCCAGCGTCGGCAACTGGTTCGGCGATGCACTGGCCAAGTGCGAAGAACTCTGGAAAGTCGATAGCGCACAGACCACAGCCTTTTACCCGCTCTACGAAGATGTGCCGTACTCCAGACGGCTGGAAATCATACCGTTCGACCCGATCCTTTACGCCGAAAACCGGCCAACACCGGAAGGCGAACTGGAACACCCGGCCAGCGTTCACTTTCTAGATGATGTCGGTGATAAAGACAGCACCGACACCCAAGCCTTCATCACCCACAACGACGAACTGATACTGATCGCCGTGCGCGGCACCGCCGAGAAAATCCCCGACGGCTTGCGTGACGCAGATGCGCTGCAAGTGCCGTTTGAGGAAGGCGAAGGGCAAGTCCATCGGGGGTTCTACCAAGCCGCCCAGAAAGCCTATGACTTCGTGGTGGCGTACCTCGAGAAATTCCACGTCGGCCAAAAACTCCTCATCTGCGGCCACAGCCTTGGTGGCGCGATCACCCTGCTCTTGTCTGAAATGCTCCGTCGAAGGGCCGGATTCAACTACGACATCCAGCTCTACACCTACGGCGCCCCCCGCGCCGGCGACCGCCGTTTCGTCGAGGCCGCGGGCGAGCTGGTGCATTACCGCATGGTCAACCACAACGACCCGGTGCCCAGCGTGCCCGGCAGTTGGATGAACACCAAGGCCGATGTCTACGGCGCGGGGGCGGCGCTGACGTTCGTCAATGTGCCCGTCGGCCTGTCGCTGTTCGTCGCCGGCATCACCAACTGGACGGGCGAAGCCTACGGCCACCACGGTGCCCTGCGCCACGCCATGCCGGTGGAGTTCGGGCAGGGGCAGGTGTCGTCGATCCTGTGGGCGCCGGGTTGCGACACCATCACCCAGCACGCGGCCTGCGAAGTGGCGGTGCGCCAGCGCCACGGCCTGCCGGATCGGCCGTCGTTGCTCAAGCAACTGCTCGACGGCGGGCACCATTCGATGACCGGAGCGTACATCCCAGCGTGCTGGGCGGCCTTGCGGCGTTGGCAGGAGGCGCAGGAAGCGGGGCGTTCGCTGGTCACCGACCGCGAGTTCGAACACATCAAATCGGCGCTCCAGCGCATCACCGGGCAGTTGCGCAAGCGACGCAACGAACTGACGGGGCGGCCGGACAACGCCGTGCGCGCCCACCAGAAGCAGATCGATGCGCTCAGCCGTGAAGTCGACCGGGTGGACAGCACCCGTCAGCGCCTCGCGACCCTGCGCCACCGCCAGGTCAAGGCCGAAGACGTCTACGGCTCCCTCGCCGGGCAACCGCAGCGGCTGGCCGAGAGCCTGCCGCGCTGGCAGGCCCATCCGCAGAATCTTGCGCAGGAACAGCTGGCCATGGCGCCGGACAGCCTGGCGGACGACCCGCTGCTGGCCACGCTGTCGGGCCGCACCATCGGCGCGCCCTACACCCTCGACCTCGATTCGATCATTTAACCGCCGGCAAGCTCAGCCCTGGGGATACCACACCAGCCGCTCCGCCGTCGGCGAGCGCTCCTCCACGGAAAACCCGAGCGCCAGGTAGTGCTGGCGCGCATGGGGGTTGTTCGCCCACACCACCGTCGCCACCGGGCAGCGGATCTGCTGCGCGGCCTTCTGTACCCCTTGCAGCACGGCGCGGCCGTAGCCTTGGCCGCGGGCCTGAGGGATGAAGGCCAGGTACAGCACGCGGACTTCGTTGGCGCCGAAATCGGTGCTCAACGAGCCGATGGCCGTGCCGAGTTTTTCGACCACGTAATGCATGGCATTGGGGTAGTGTTCACCCATGCCCAGTTCCTGCGCCTGGAACTGCTGGCCGACGATCTGCTGGACGAACTCCTGCTCGCCGTCGATCCATTGCAGGTCCGGCCGCGCCGACTGGTAAAGGCTGTGCAGGAACGGCCCGTCGGTAGGCCGCGAAGGCCGCACCACCAGACCGTCCGCCGCGACATTCGTGTTGTCCGCCATCGTCATGCCCTCCTAGAAACCGCTTTCCCTGACGCCCAGCGCCGCCAACCGGCGCCAGGCCACCCCCAGCAGCGACTCGCCGCTGCCCTGCAGCACCACCACGCCGCGCAGGGGCTGCGCCGGCATCGGCAGCCGATCCAACGCCTCCAGGCGCGCGCCGTACTGCGCCTGCACCGGTTCGGCCCGCTGCTGCACGTCTCGGCGCACTGCGATCGGCCCATGGTGGTCAGACGTCAGCGCCTCCTGATCGACGTAGGCCACGCCGTTGGTGTCGATTTCGTCCAGCCGCACGGCGATGGCCGGGTGCATCGGATCGTCGGCGATGAACCGCCCGGTGGCGCCGGGCTTGACCCGCCACAGCTCGGCCTCCGCCAGATAGCCACGCAGGCGCGTGCCGTCCTCGACCACCCGGGCCAGCGCGTCCTTGGTGGACAACCAGCGGCCGGGCGCCAGGTTCGGCAGCAGGTCGCGCACGGTGCCGGCATGGGGCGCGCGCAGCAGCAGGCGCTCGCGCTGGGCGCTCAAGCCGCGGTAGTCCGCCACGGCCTCGGCCAGCCGCTG
Organism: Pseudomonas sp. B7(2017); assembly: GCF_002112745.1. Lineage (NCBI taxonomy): Bacteria > Pseudomonadati > Pseudomonadota > Gammaproteobacteria > Pseudomonadales > Pseudomonadaceae > Pseudomonas > Pseudomonas sp. B7(2017). The sequence continues at coordinate 230,038 of NZ_NEIP01000009.1, forward strand.
CTCGACGATACCGGCGTCGGCGGCGGTTTCGCTGCGCCCGGCCTGACGGCGCATGAGCAATTGCTGGATCTGGATTTCCTTGCGCACGATGGCCTGGCGCGAATCCAGGTCCGGCGACTCCAGTTCGATCAGCACATCGCCCTGGGCCACCTGTTGCCCGTCTCGCACGTTCACCGTCTTGACCCGCGCCGCCACCGGCGCATGCAAGGCGCTGGCGCGGCCGCCCTCCAGCATCACCGGCAGTTCCACGGCGCTGCGCCACGGCACGGTCAGCAGCAGCAACAGCCCGAGCACCGCCAGGCCGCTGAGCAGCACCCGAGGGGCATGGGCCTGTTCGCGGCGGCTCCACCACTGGCGCCACTCACGCATGATCGGCAAGAAGATGAACCACACCAGTTCCACCAGCATCAGGAAGATCCCCAACACCTTGAAGAACAGGTGATAGACCGCCAGCGCGATCCCGAAAAACAACGCCGCACGCCATAGCCACGAACCGTACCCCCAGATCAGCAAACGCCGCTGCATCGCCGGCGACCAAGGCTCAGGCGCCGGGGCGCCGTAGCCGAAAAGAAACTCGCGCAGGCGCCAGCGGCACAGGGCAAACGCCCGGCCCTGCAGGTTGTCCACCTCCCACAGGTCGCTGAGCAGAAAGTAGCCGTCAAAGCGCATGAACGGGTTGAGGTTGACCACCAGGGTGGTGATCCACGTCGCGCTGGCCAGCATGAACGCCGCCGTGCGGCCCGGCCCGTCGGGCAACAGCGACCAGGCCAGCAACGCCAGGCAGGCCAGCAGCAGTTCCGCCAGCACCCCGCCGGCACCGATCAGCAGCCGCGCGCGCCGGTCGTTGACCCGCCAGGCGTCGCTGACGTCGGTGTAGAACATCGGCAGCAGCACCATGAACGCCACGCCCATGCTCTGCACCCGGCAGCCGGCGCGCTTGGCCATGAACGCATGACCGAACTCGTGGCAGAGCTTGGCGAAGAACAGCGACACGCCGAACGCGATCGCCCCGCCCAAGCTGAACAGGTGCGGGAACGTCCCGACGAAACGCTGCCAGTCCCGCGACACCAGAAACACCCCGAGCCCCAGCGACGCCGGCAGGCCATAGCGCAGAAGCCTGGGGCCAAAACGCTCAAGCCACGGCCAGGCGCGGTTGAGGAACGCGTCCGGGCGCCACAGCGGAATGCGAAAGAACAGGTATTGGTGAAGCAGGATCTGCCACAGGCTCTGGCGTCGCGCCAAGGCCTTGAGCCGATAGCTGGCGCGTTGCTGATCGTCGACGGCGCTGATCAGGTCGTGGCTGCGCAGGAACGTCAGCAATTGCTCAAGCTCGGCGCCGTCCAGGGCCAGGCCCGGCTCACGGTTGGCCGCGCGCAGCACTTGCTCGGCGTCGCCCAGCGCCCAGTGGCGCAGCAGGCGCATCGCCGCCCCGCCGAGCTTGAAGTAGCGACCGCTCACCGGATCCGCCAATGTCCAGCGCGGCGAACCGTCCAGGGCCGGCGCCGCGGGCGACAGTTGCAGGTCGGCGCGCAGGCTCGGCAGGATCATTTACAGGCCCACGCTCTGGCGCAGGCCCGCCAACGGCCGGCGCAGCAGGTACAGCGCCAGCGGCGCACGGTCGCCGAAAATCTTCGCCGTGCCGCGCAAGCCGATCCGCGGCGGCGCCTCGGTGAAGCCGGCGTCCAGCCGATAGGCCAGTTGGCCGCCGGCGGTGGGCTGCGCCTCGTAGGCCGAGCGTTCGAGGGTGGCGAGGTGACGTTGCAGCGGGTCGCTGTCGAGAAACAGCGAAATCTGCGCGCCGGGCTCCAGCGCGATGGCGTCGCCCACCGCCAGCTCGATGCGCAGCTCGGCCTGGCTCGGGTCGGCGATCTCCATCAGCCGTTCGCCGGTCTGCACCGGTTTGCCGGTCCAGCGTTCGGCGTCGGCGAACACGGCGATGCCGTCACGCTCGGCACGCACTTCGCTGCGGTTGAGCAGTTCGCGGGCGTAATCGCGCTCGGCGCGCTTCTGCTCGACCCGGGCGGCCAGCAGATCCACCCGGGAACTGGACTCGGCATCGGCGAACGAGCGCTGGGAATTGGATTTGAGCTCGGCTTCAGCGACGCCCAGGGCACGCTCGGCGACGTCGGCCTGGGCCTTGAGGGTCGTGCTGTCGAAGCGCAGCAGCAGGTCGCCGGCCTTCACGTTCTGGTTGGGCTTGACCCGGAATTCGGCGATCACCCCGTCCAGCGGCGCGGCGACCACGCGGCCGCCCAACGGCACCACCTCGGCCGGCGCCAGCACCGACTGGCGCACCGGCACCAACAGGCCGAGCAGCACCAGCGCCGCCAATGCCGCCTGGCGCTTGCGCGTCCAGCGCAACCGCCACGGCTTGCGCGGCTGCAAGGCCAGCCAGGCATGGCTGCAGGTGTCGCCCAGCTGCGACAGCAGGACTTGTTCGGAGGGGTTCCACGGCACGTCCCGGGCCAGCCACAAACCGCCGAACACCTCGCCGTGACGGTCGATCAGCGGCAGCCAGAACACCTGCAGCGCCGACAGGCTCTGCCAGTCGGCCCGGATCGGCTCACTGACCATCGACGGCGCAATCACCCGTGCCTGCTTCAGCACATCCTGCTTGAACAACTGCGCCACCGCCTGCTCGACGAACGCCACGAACGGCGCGTTCGGCTCCACCGCACTGACCCCGGTGACGGCCTGCACCTTGCCGGCAATCAACAGTGTCGCGTGGCGATAGCCGAACAGCGACTGCCCGTCATTGACCAGGCTGTAGGCCAGTTGTGGAACGTCGCGGGCCGCGCGGATCTGCCGTTCGAGGTCAAGGAAGCGGGCGAACACCTGCTCGGCGCCGCCCCCCGCCGGGGCGTTCAATTGAGCTCCGCAAAGCGTGCGGTGCCGCTCATGCCGGCGAGCAGGCCGGTGGCGTTCGGCAGCGTGGCCACCAGTAGCAGGGTCTGGCTGCCCTCGTCGATTCGCGCGCCAAGGCGCTTGACCGTGGCATCGATCGGCTTGCCGGTCTCATCGGGGACGAAGCTGAAGGTCTGGCCGGGCTTGAGCCGCGCCATCCAGCGCGACGGCACCAGCAGGTGGATCTCCAGGGTGCGGTTGTCGACCACGTCCAGAAGCGGCGCACCCGCCGGCACGCTCTCATAGCGCTGCACCTTGCGCTCCACCACTTGCCCGTCGAACGGCGCGATCACGCTGCAGCGCTTGACCTGCACCTGATACACCTGGGATTGCGCCTGGGTCTCGCTGACCTTGGCCTCGGCCCGCGCCACCTCGAACCGCCCGACTGAGTTGAGCGCCGCCAGTTGCCGGTTGTGCGCCAGCTCCTCGCCGGCGCCGCGGCTGGCGGCCTGCGCCGCGTTGAGCTGGGCCTGATAGGCCGAACAGTCGAACCGCGCCAGGGTGTCGCCCTTCTTGAACGACTCGCCCTCGCTGAACGGCAGCTCGACAATCCGCCCCGACAACTCGCTGGCCAGCACCGCCTGATCGCGGGCGCGCAGCACGCCGCGGGCCTCGCTGCCACTGGCGGCAGCTTGGGCGGCCACACCGTTTTCCAGCAGCGGATCGTCTGGCACGGGGGGTTGCGCCTGAACTGCACTCGCTGCAAGGGACATTCCGAGAACCCAACCACGAAAACGCTGCATGACCGCTACTCCCTGTCGGATGTGCGGAGTCTACGACAGCGGGGTTTAGCGTCAAGCGAAAGGCCACCATTGCGACGAAGACTGGCGTAATCCCATGAAACAGACTATGGTCGAGCCATCGAAAATATAACCTTTATGGAATATTCCGTGGCGCTTATATTTGCTTCCCATGAATTGGGAAATCGAATACACCGACGAGTTCGGCAACTGGTGGGACGACCTCACGGAAAGCGAGCAGAGCTCTGTGGCCGCAAGCGTCAAACTGCTGGGCCAGTTCGGGCCGGGCCTGCGCTTCCCGCACAGCAGCGCCATTAATGGATCACGACATGGCCATCTGCGCGAATTGCGGATCCAACATGGCGGACGGCCCTACCGCATCCTGTATGCATTTGATCCGAGGCGCTGCGCATTGCTGTTGATCGGCGGAGACAAAACCGGTCAGGATCGCTGGCATGAGGTCAATGTCCCGCTCGCCGATCGACTGTACGACGAGCATCTCGATACATTGCGCAAAGAGGGTTATCACGATGGCTAAGAAATTTGCCGAACTCGAAGCGCGCATGACACCCGAAGCCCGGGCACGCGCCGAATCGATCTACGAACAACACATCAAGGAAATGCCTCTCAACGAGTTGCGGCAGGCCAAAGCCTTGAGCCAGGCGACGCTCGCCGAAACACTGCACGTCAATCAGGCGGCGATCTCGAAAATGGAACGCCGGACCGACATGTACATCAGCACCTTGCGCAACTACATCCGCGCAATGGGCGGCGAGCTCGAAATCATCGCCACATTTCCCGACGGGCAGATCAAAATCGAAAACTTCGCAGGTTGAGGCCTCCAGGCTCAATTGAACCTGCGAGGCTTTCGGGTTCCGCATCCGCTGCCCGTTCGGGTGAGGCAATTCCTGCCCGATCACATGAGCCTCAGCGCTGCACCGCCTCCCCCTCCGGATACACCGACTCCCACCCCCCGCCCAACGCCCGGTACAGCCCGACCATCGCCAGCGACACGCCGGCGGAGCTTTCCACCCATTGCTCCTGCGTCGTCAGCAACGCGCTCTGCACGGTGAGGACGTTGACGAAATCGACCACGCCTTCGACGTACTGCTGTTGCGCGGTGCGCAGGGCGATGCGGTTCTGGCGCACGGCTTCGGCCAGGCTGTCGCGGCGGCGCTGGCTGGCGTTGTAGGCCGTCAGTTGGTCGTCGATCTCATGCCAGGCGCGCAGCACGGTCTGCTGATAGGCGATCGCCGCCTCCTGCTGTTGGGCTTCGCGCAGCTGCAGCACGCCGCGCAGGCGGCCGCCGTCGAACAACGGCAGGCTCAGTTGCGGACCGATGGCGAAGGCCCGTGAGCCCCAGGAGCCGAAGTCGCTCAGTTGCATGACCTGGGAGCCCAGGTTGCCGGACAGCGTGATGCGCGGATAGAAATCCCCTTCGGCCACGCCGATGTTGGCGGTGGCCGCATGCAGCCGGGCTTCGGCCTGACGAATGTCCGGGCGGCGTTCGGCCAGTTGCGACGGCAGGCCGATGGCGACCTGGGGCGGCGACTGCGGCACCGGCGCATCGGCGGACAACGCTTTGGACAGGGCCTGGGGAGGTTCACCCATCAGCAGACTGATGGCGTTGATCAGCTGCGCCTGACGCTGCTCCAGCGCCGGCAGCCGCGACTCGATGGCGGCCACCTGCGCAGCGGCTTCGGCGACGTCCAGGTCGGTGGCCACCCCATCGTTCAGGCGCAGCTGCGACAGTTTCAGGCTGTGCCGGGCGACCTCCAGGTTCTGTTCGGTGACGGCGCGGGTGTTCTGCACGCCGCGCAGCTGGATGTAGTTCTGCGCGGTGTCGGCCAGCACTGCCAGCAGTACGCCGCGGCGGTCGTTTTCCGCCACCTCCAGATTGGCGTCGGCGGCTTCGGTCTCCCGGCGCACGCGGCCCCAGAAGTCGAGCTCCCACGAGGCGGAGAACCCGGCGTCCCACAGGTTGAAGGCCGAGTCGCCATTGCGCCCCGACGGGTCGTTGAGGCCCTCGCCGCTGTTGCGCTTGCGCCCATAGCTGCCGGTGACGGCGGTGGTCGGATAGCGGTCGGCGGTGATCGCCTGACGGACCGCGCGGCTCTGTTGCAGACGGCTGGCGGCGCGCTGCAGGTCGAGGTTGCTGTTCATCGCACGCTGGGTGAGGGCCGAGAGTTGCGGGTCGTGGAAGACCTCCCACCAGCGTTCGCTCAGGGGCTCGGCCACCGCTTGGCTCGGGGCGGTCCGGGCGGGCTGGGCCCATTCGCCGATCTGCACGCCCTCCGGTTTGCGAAAGTCCGGGCCGACGGTGCAGGCGCTGAGACTGACGACGAGCAGAACGCTCGAAAGGCGTAGCGGCCACTGGCCAATCCGCGAGGAGGCCCGCTCCCGCAGGGCGATGTGTGCGAGGCCGTTCGCGCAGGCGCCGGCCGGGTCGACAGTGATCATCGCTGGGTCACCTCACGCACCGCCGTCACCGAACTGTCGGTGTCGATGCTCGCCTCGACCGACATGCCCACCCGCAGCCGCTCGGCCAACGGCTGACCCGGCTCCAGCAGGATCTTCACCGGAATCCGCTGCACCACCTTGGTGAAGTTGCCGGTGGCGTTGTCCGGCTTCACCGCCGCGAACGTCACGCCGGTGGCCGGGGCGATGCTTTCCACGCGCCCGTTCAGGGCTTCGCCGCCCAGGCTGTCGACCCGCACCTGCACGTCCTGCCCCGGTTGCACGTCGGTCAACTGGGTTTCCTGGAAGTTGGCCACCACGTAGGCCTGCTGCAGCGGCACCACCGCCAGCAGCTTGCTGCCCGGCGTCACGTAGGCGCCGACCCGTACGGCGCGCTCGCCGATCATGCCGTCCTGCGGCGCGGTGATGCGGGTGTACGAGAGGTCGAAGCTGGCGATCTCCAGCGCGGCCTGCGCGCGTTTCAGGCCACCGTCGGCGGCATCGCGCTGGGCGGTGAGGATCTCCACCTGCTTGCGTTCCGCCGCCAGCACCGCCGTGGCGGTGTCCAGCCGCGCCGTGGCCTGATCGATGCGGGTGCGCGCCTGCTGCGCGTTCTGCACGGTGCCGGCCCCGACGCCGGCCAGGTGGCTGTAGCGGTTCAATTCTTGTTGGGCGAAGGCCATTTCCGCCTTGGCCGCCACCACCGAGGCCTGGGCCTGGGCGATGACCGACGCCTGGCGCTCCAGGGTGGCCTTGGCGTTCTGCAGTTGCGCACGGGCGACCTGGGTCTGCGCATCGGCGGCTTCGGCGGCGGCGCGCAGGTCGCGGTCGTCGATCAGCGCCAGCAATTGCCCGGCCTTGACCTGCTGGTTGTCCTCCACCAGCACTTGCTTGATGAACCCCGCCACCCGCGGCACCACCAGGGTGTAGTCGGCGGACACGAAGGCGTCGTTGGTGTTCTGCTGGGTGCGTTTGCCGAACAGGCCCGGCACCGCCAGGTGCAGCAGCACGCCGACGGCCAATGCGGCCGCCACGGCGACCGCGAGTTTTTGCTTTGCTTGAGTCGTCATAAAAACCTTCAGTTCCAGTCAGGTCGGCGCACGGGGCGGAAAGATCCGCGTCGGCAGCCAGAAAATCAGCAGGATCAGCGCCACCGCGACGCCGGCCATGCACAGGTAAAGATCCGAGGAGGTCAGCACCACCGCCTGCTCGTGCAGGCGGTGGGCGAGGCCGGCGCCGTCGGGTTCGGCCAGGGGCGAGTTGCCGAGGCGGTCCACCAGCATCGTCGAGTGGAAATGCAGCCGCGCGGTGGTCAGCGCCTCGATCACCCCGGTGGCGATCACCGCCGCCAGGCCTTTCACGGTGTTGAACCAGGCCGAGGCGAACGGTCCGTCCAGCGGCGTGATGCTGCCGGTGGAGAGCATCAGCAGCGGCAGCACCGCCATCGGCTGCCCGAAGATCTGCAGCCATTGCAGGACGTAGAAATCGTCACGGATCCACGCCGACGTCAGCTGCGAGCCGCCCAGGCACGACAGCGCCAGCATGCTCAGGCCAAGCCCCAGCACCCAGCGGCAATCGACCCAGCGCAGGTTGCACAGCGCCGCCACCAGCGGCAGCGCGATCAGTTGCGGCAACGCCGCCAGCAGCATGATCGGCGCGGTCTGCACCGGGCGGTAACCCTGCACCTGGGCCAGGTAGCTGGAAGGGATCAGGATCACCGCCAGCAGGATCACCAGCACCCCGGCCAAGGTCAGCAGGGCGAACGACAGGTTGCGGATGCCCAGCATCTGCAATTTGAAGAACGGGATCGGCTGCGACCACTCGTTGACCAGGAACGCCACCAGCAGCAGCGCACCGGCGCCGAGCAGGCCGCAGATCAGATCCGACTCGAACCAGTCCAGGCGATTGCCTTGCAGCAGCCCGATCACCAGCATGCAGATCGCCGGAAACCCCAGCAGCAGGCCCCTCCAGTTGAACGCCTTCAGGCGCTCCAGGCGCAGCGGATCCTGCGGCAAGCCGTAGGCCACGGCGGCCATGGCGATCAGGCACGGCACGATGATCTGCCAGAACGTCCACTGCCAGCCGACGTGCTCGGTCCACAGCCCGGCCAGCGGCGTGCCCAGGCCCGGGCCGAACGTGGCGGTCAACGCGTAGCCGGCCAGGCCGTAGAGCTTGACGCCGGGCGGCAAGAAACGCAGCGCCACGGTCATGAGCATCGGCGGCAACGCGCCGCCGGCCAGCCCTTGCAGGGTGCGCATCAGCAGCAGGCTTTCGTAGTTGGGGGCGAACGGGCAGAGCACGCCGAGCAGGGTGAACACAGCGATGGCGCACAGGGTGAAACGCCGCAGCGAAAACGTCACCGAGCACCACGGCGCGAACGCCATCGCCGCCACCGAGGTCGCGGTGTAGCTGGCGACGAGCCAGGTGCCTTCGTCGTAGCCGATGCCCAGGGCGCCGCGGATGTCGGCCAGGGCGACCTTGGTCACCATTTCGTTGAGGCCCGACACCAGCACCGCCAGCAGCACACCGACCAGGCCGATGATGATCCGCGCTCCGAACACCGGCGCCGCAGCGGTCGCGGCCCCAGGGGCCGGCACCGTCAGGGATGTCATGAACGCACACTCCGGTTGATTGAATACCGGAGCATGGTAGTGAGGCTTAATGTTGACGAAAATTGACTTATCGGCAGCTTATAAGTGCATCTGACGCAACCGTTTGCGTTGTGGGCGCCAGCCTGCTGGCGATGGCGCCCCTACGGATCAGGTGCTCTCAGGGCCGCGCGGCACGCCAGGTCTCGTCGCAGCACGCCTTGAGGGTCTCGCGCAGCCAGCGGTGGGCCGGATCCTTGTCGAAGCGCGGGTGCCAGGCCTGGGTCAGCATCAGGGTCGGCAACGGGATCGGCAAGTCAAAGGGACGCAGCTTCAGCCCCAGCCGCCGCACGCTCAGCAAGGCTTCCCGGGGCACCGGCAGGATCAGGTCGGAGTCCGGCAAGGCGAACATCGCGGCGTGAAAGCTCGGGGCGATCACCGCCACCCGCCGCTCCAGCCCCAAGGCGTTGAGCGCCGTGTCGATGGGGCCGCGGGCGATGCCCCGGCGGGACATGCTGATGTGGGAGAACGCGGCGTAGCGCTCGGCGGTGATTTCAGCGTCGAACAACGGATGGTCTTCGCGCACCAGGCCGACGAAGTGGGTGGAGAACAGGTTCTGCACCTTCACCTCCGGCATCACCGGGCGGGTGTTGCTCACGCTCAGGTCGATCCGCCCTTCGCGCAGCGCCTCATCGTCGCCGTCGCCCTCGGGGACGAAGCGCAACTCGCAGTGCGGCGCCTGACGGTCGAGGGTATCGAACAGCTTGCCGCCATAGACGCCGACAAAAAAATCGTTGGCGCGGATGCTGAAGCGCCGGCGCAAGGTGCCCAGCTCCACGGTGTCCGCCGAGCGGAACAGCAGCGCGGCCCGCTCGACCACATCGCGCACCTGTTCGCGCAGCTCCAGCGCCTTGGGCGTGGGCACCAGGCCCCGGCCGGCACGCACCAGCACCGGGTCGCCGATGGCCTCGCGGATCCGCGTGAGGGTGCGGCTCATGGCCGCCGGGCTGAGGTTCATCCGCCGCGCCGCGCCGACCACGCTGCCTTCGTTGAGCAGGGCGTCGAGGGCGACCAGCAGGTTCATGTCCGGGAGTTGCATCGCAAGCACTCATGGCCGATCAGGATTGATTTCCACGCAATGCTAGCAGACATGCTTCAGGATCGGCGGCGGTTGCACAGACGCCATCGCCGGCAGGCTGGCTCCCACAATGGATTTGCATCGGAGCAGAACCCTGTGGAAGCCAGCCTGCTGGCGATGAGGCCAGTCCGGGCACCCGGCACCTAGCGTTGCATTCCCCACTTCTTCACGGTCACCCGCTCCAGCGTATCGAACACCAGGTTCTCCACCAGCAACCCGATCAGGATCACCACCGCAAGCCCGGCGAACACCTTGTCGGTGTACAGCTCGTTGCGGTTCTGGAAGATGTACCAGCCCAGGCCGCCCTTGCCGCTGGTGGCGCCGAACACCAGCTCAGCGGCGATCAAGGTGCGCCAGGCGAACGCCCAGCCGATCTTCAGGCCGGCGAGGATCGACGGCAGCGCCGCCGGAATCAGGATGGACAGCACAAAACGCATGCCCTTCAGACCGTAGTTGCGCCCGGCCATGCGCAGGGTTTCCGACACGCCAAGGAAACCGGCATAGGTGTTCAGCGCCAGCGCCCACAGCACCGAATGCACCAGCACGAAGATCAGGCTGTTCTGGCCCAGGCCGAACCACAGCAACGCCAGCGGCAGCAGAGCGATGGCCGGCAGCGGGTTGAACATCGAGGTCAGCGTGCTCAACAGGTCGCGCCCCAGTTGGGTCGAGACCGCCAGGGTGGTCAGGGCGAACGCCAGCACGATGCCGATCAGGTAACCCTTGAGCAACACCAGCAGGGAGATCCACACCTTGCCCGGCAGCTCGCCGCTGAGCAGGCCGTCGTACAGGGCGTGGGCGGTCTGCAGGAAACTCGGCAGCAGCAGATCGTTGTTCTGCACCCGGGCGACTGCCTCCCAAAGCACCGCCAGCACCAGCAGGATGATGCTCTTGCGCAGCCAACCCTGCTGCCACAACCGCTGGCCGAGCGCCAGTTCGCGCTCGACCGGCACACGGGTCAGCGGCTCCAGCACCGTTTCGAACTCATGACGCGAAGAAGATGAAGGGTTCATCGGGCAATGCTCCTGGCCGCTCAATAGGCGATGCGGATGTCGGTGAAGTCCAAGACCTGCGCGGTCTCCGGCGACTGGCCTTCGTCGAACAGCAGACGGTGGATGCGCCGCGCCGACTCCTGGAACGCGATGCCGCCCAGACTGTGCAGATCGTACTGATGGCTGTGCACCTCGGCCCGCACCCTGCCCGGATGCGGCGACAGCAGCAGGATGCGGTTGCCGACCACCAGCGCCTCCTCGATGGAGTGGGTGACGAACAGCAGCGTGAAGCGCACCTCTTCCCAGAGCCGCAACAGCTCTTCCTGCATCTTGCGCCGGGTCAGCGCATCCAGCGCGGCGAAGGGCTCGTCCATCAGCAGGATCTTCGGCTGCATCGCCAGCGCCCGGGCAATCGCCACCCGCGCCTTCATGCCGCCGGACAGGGTGTGCGGATAGGCATCGGCGAACGCCGCCAGGCCGACCTTCTCCAGGTAATGCAGGGCGCGCTCTTGCGCTTCCCTTTTCTTCAGCGTGCGTGAGGCCAGCAGCGGGAACATCACGTTCTGTTTCACGGTTTTCCACGGCGGCAGCTGATCGAATTCCTGGAACACCACGATCCGGTCCGGCCCCGGCGCCTCCACGCGCCGGCCTTGCAGGCGGATCTCGCCTTCGCGCGGCGCAATGAACCCGGCCACCGCCTTGAGCAGCGTGGACTTGCCGCAGCCGGAGGGGCCGAGCAGGACAAAGCGATCCGCCGGATCGACCTCGAAACTGACCTGGTGGGTGGCCCGCACCACCCGTTGCGGCGTGCGGTATTCGAGGCTGACCTGATCGACCGCCAGCAGCGCTTCGGTGCCGGCGGCGCGGTTGCTGGCCGTGTGGCCTTGCAAAGGGGCGTTCATGGCGGTCAGCTCCCCTGCAGTGGCTTGGCGTCCTGGAAGAAGTAATCCTTCCACGAGTCCGGCTTGTTCTTGATCGCGCCGACGCGGTAAAGGAATTCGGCCAACGGGTAGGTATTCTTCGGCGTGACGCTGAACTCGAACTGCGGGTTGTCGATGATCTTCAGCAGCGCGGCGCGGTCGATCTTGGCCTTGGTCACGCGCAGGTAAGTATCCGCCGCCGCGCCCTTGTCGTTCTGGGCGAACTGCGCCGCTTCGGTCAGGGCTTCGACGAAGGCCTTGTAGGTCTTCGGGTTGTCGTTGCGGAATTTCTCGGTGGCGAACAGCACGGTCGGCGAGTTCGGGCCGAGCACGTCATAGGAATTGAGCACAACGTGGACATTGGGGTTCTCCAGGGCCTGATCCTGGAACGGCGGATTGGAGAAATGCCCGGTCAGCTCGGTGCCGCCGGCGATCAGCGCAGCGGTGGCGTCCGGGTGCGGAACGGCGATGGTGTACTTGTCGAGGCGGTTGAATTCCTTGTCGCCCCACTGCTTGGCCGCTGCGTACTGCAAGAACCGCGACTGCACCGAGACCCCGACCGCCGGCACCGCGATGCGGTCCTTTTCGGTGAAGTCGGCGATGGTCTTGACCTGGGGATTGTTGCTCACGAGGTAATACGGGAAGTTGCCCAACGAAGCCACGGCCTTGACGTTCTGCTTGCCGTGGGTGCGGTCCCAGATGGTCAGCAGCGGGCCGACGCCGGCGCCGGCTATGTCGATGGAGCCGGACAGCAACGCGTCGTTGACCGCCGCGCCGCCGGACAGCTGTGTCCAGTCGACCTTGATGTCGATCCCCTCCTGCTTGCCGTACTTCTCGATCAAGCCCTGATCGCGCACGACGTTGAGCAACAGGTAGACGATGCCGAACTGTTCGGCGATGCGGATCTCACCTTCGGCATGGGCCACGGACGGCGCCGCCAGGCTGCCGGCGATCAGGCTGAAACCCAAGCCGATGGCGGCGGCCAGCGGCGCGAATGGAAGACGTTTGGACATAATCGGTTCTCCGGCAATTCAGAAAGGCGCGTCGCCCTGGATGGTGGTGCGGTAGAGCTTGCGGCGCAGGTGCGCGGGGCAGCCGGCGGCCAGGTGGATCAGCGAGCGGTTGTCCCAGAACACCAGGTCGTGGGGCTGCCAGCGGTGGCGGTAGATGTTCTGCGCCAGGACGCTGTGGGCGTAGAGCTCGGCCAGCAGCTGTCGGCTCTCATCCTCCGGCAGGCCGACGATGCGGGTGGTGAAGCCTTCGCTGACGAACAACGCCTTGCGGCCGTTTTCCGGGTGAGTGCGCACCACCGGGTGCACCACTTCCGCGACCTGGGCCAGTTGCTCCGGGGTCAGGGTCGGGCGCCAGTTGCCTTCGAATTTGGTCTCGCTGTAGCGGGCGGTGTAGGAATGCGCCGCCGAACGGCCCTCAACCGCGTTGCGCAGCGCTTGCGGCAGGCTGTCCCAGGCTTTGTGCATGTCGGCGAACAAGGTGTCGCCGCCTTCGGACGGCAGTTCCTGGGCGTGCAGCATCGAACCCAGGCTCGGCAGTTCCTTGTAGGAGAGGTCGGAGTGCCAGAACTTGCCGGCATCGCCCAGGCCGACGTTCTGGCCGTTCTCGACGATGTTGGAGACGATGAGGATTTCCGGGTGGCCGGCCAACAGGAACTGCTTGAGCACATGGATCTGCAGCACGCCGAAACGGCGGCTGAAGTCGATCTGTTGCTGCGGGGTGATGCGCTGGTCGCGGAACACCACCACGTGGTGATCGAGGTGGGCGCGGTGAATGCGGGCGAAGTCTTGATCGCTGACCGGACGGGCCAGGTCCAGGCCGATGATTTCGGCGCCGACGGCGCCTGCGAACGGGCGGACTTCAAAGGGTTGCGGCGCGATGCCGGGTGAGGCGGTGGCGGCGGACATGGATCACTCCCACATACGGCACGCTCAAGGGCGCGCGCGTCGATCAAGAAACTCACGCTGGATTGCGTGTTCGTTCGTGTCGTGCGGCGCGCCGATTGGTCGGCAGGTACGCAGGGGTTTGACTTTATAGGTATAAAAATTGAAATTTAAATACCGTTAATGAATAACGATATGGCGATTGGGGACAGCGGCGGTTCTTGTCACAGACCCACCGAATGCGGTGCCTGGACAGACGCTTTCGCGAGCAGGCTCGCTCCTACAAGGGATGTGGCCGGACACCACGCCAATGTGGGAGCCAGCCTGCTGGCGATAAGGATTGTGGCGCAGCGCTGCGTCGGCCGGACGGACGCCTTCGCGGGCAGGCTCGCTTCCACAGGGGATCGGCGTCGGGCGCTGCCCCTGTGGCAATGGCCTACCGCTCGTGCAAGGCCTCGGCCCGCGCGCGGATGATCGGCTTGAGCAGGTAGCTCAGCACGGTCTTCTTGCCGGTGATGATGTCCACCGACGCCACCATCCCCGGAATGATCAGCAGCGGCTTCTCGTCGGTGCCGAGGTGGCTGCGCTCGGTGCGCAGCTTGATCACGTAGTAGGTGGTTTTCTTGTCTTCGTCGGTGATGGTGTCCGCGCCGATCTGCTCCAGCTTGGCCTTCAGGCCGCCGTAGATGGTGTAGTCGTAGGCGGTGAACTTCACGGTCGCATCCTGCCCCGGATGCAGGAAGGCGATGTCCTGCGGACGGATCTTGGCTTCCACCAGCAGGGTGTCGTCCAGCGGCACGATCTCCACCAGGTCGCTGCCCGGCTGGATCACGCCGCCGATGGTGTTGACCAGCATCTTGTTGACGATGCCCCGCACCGGCGAAGTGACCAGCGTGCGGCTGACCCGGTCCTCCAGCGCCTTGCCGGTAGCCTGGGCCTTGTTCAGGTCGGTGCGCGCCTCGTTGAGCTGGGTCAGCGCCTCGCTGCGGAACTTGCCGCGGGTCTCGTCGATCTTGCGCTGAACTTCCTTGATCGCCGATTCGGCCCGCGGAATCGCCAGCGTGGTGGCGTCGAGCTGGCCGCGGGTCTCCACTTCGGCGCGCTTGAGCCGCAGCACTTCGACCGGCGACACCGCGCCCTGGGCCACCAGCGGCTCGGACATGTTGATTTCCTGGCGTTGCAGGCCCAGCTGCTGACGGTACTGCGCCTGCTTGGAGGTGAACTCGCGCAGCTCTTGCTGGCGCTGGATCAGCTGTTCCTGCAACCCGCCGATCTCGTCATGCAACTGCTGACGGCGGCTCAGGTACAGCGACTCTTCGCTTTTCGCCTGGCCCGGCACGGCCTTGAGCACGTCCTCGGGGAAGTTCAGCGGACGGTCCTCGACCTCCGCGCTCAGGCGCTCGACCCGCAGCAGCATCGACAGCCGGTCGGCCTCGGTCTCGCCGACGTTGGAGGCGAACCGCGTGTCGTCCAGGCGGATCAGCGGCGCGCCGGCCTCGACGATCTGGCCTTCCTTGACGAACAGCTCGGAGACGATCCCGCCCTCGAGGTTCTGGATCTTCTGGATCTTCGACGACGGAATCGCCTTACCGTCGCCCTTGGTCACTTCGTCGATGACCGCGAAGTTGGCCCACAGCAGCAGGAACAGGAAGAAGCCGATGATCGCCCAGATCGTCAGGCGCACCACCCTCGGCGCGTCCTCGATGAGCGCTTTGTTGACCTCCGGCAGCGGCTGGCCCTGCAACGACGCGGAGCCTTTGAAGTAGCGGCGGATCGATTCCTTGACACCCGACTTAAGCAACACTGATCTGCCCCTTCTTCAACGCTTCCATCACCGCGGCCTTCGGGCCGTCGGCGAGAATCTGGCCACGGTCGACCACCAGCAGGCGATCCACCAGCGACAGCAGCGACGCCCGGTGCGTCACCAGCACCACGGTCTTGTTTTCGATCACCGCCGCCAGACGTTGCTTGAGGCGCTCCTCGCCGGTGTTGTCCATGGCGCTGGTGGGCTCGTCGAGCAGCAGGATGGGCGGGTCGAGCAGCAGCGCACGGGCCAGGGCCACGTTCTGGCGCTGGCCGCCGGACAGGTTCTGCCCGCGCTCGCCGACCTGCAGTTCGTAGCCTTTGGGGTGCAATCTGGCGAACTCATGGACGCCGGCCAGCTCGGCCGCCTGCAGCACCAGCTCGTCCTCGACGTAGCGGGCGCCGGAAATCAGGTTGTCGCGCAGAGTGCCGGCCAGCAGTTGGATGTCCTGAGGCACATAGCCGATGTTGTAGCGCAGCTCGCTGACGTCGATCTGGCGGATGTCCACGCCGTCCACCAGCAGGGCGCCGTCGTCCGGCTGGTACAGGCCCACCAGCAGCTTGGCCAGCGAGCTCTTGCCCGAACCGCTGCGGCCGATGATGCCGATCTTCTCGCCGGGACGGACCACCAGGTTGATGCCCTTGAGCGCCGGGTTCTGCTGCTCCGGGTAGGTGAAGTTGAGCTGGCGGCACTCGATGGCGCCCTGCAGCACCTTGCGGCTCAGCGGGCGCTCTTCGAAATTGCGCTCCTGGGGCAGCTCCATCATCTGGTCGACCGAGGTCATGGTCACCCGCGCCTGCTGGTAGCGGGTCAGCAGGCCCGACAGCGACGCCAGCGGGCTGAGCGCCCGGCCGCTGAGCATGTAGCAGGCGATGAGGCCGCCCATGCTCAGGTTGCCGGCGATGATCTGGTACACGCCGAAGACGATCATGACCACGCCCGCCAACTGCTGGATCAGCAGGGTGATGTTCATCGCCAGGCCGGACAGCATCTTCACCCGCAGCTCGAGGCGGCTGAGGGTGCCGATGGTCTGCTCCCACTGGTACTGGCGCTCGCTCTCGGCGTTGTTGACCTTCACCGCGTCGAGGCCGGCGAGGGTCTCGATCAGGCTCGACTGGCGCTCGGCGCCCAGCGCCATGGTGCGCTCCATGGTCGCCACCAGCGGTTTCTGCAGGGCGTAGCCGATGGCCAGGGCGATCGGGAAGGCCAGCACCGGAATCCACACCAGGTGCCCGCCCAGGATGGCGATCACGATGAAGATCAGGATCGTGAACGGCAGGTCGATCACGCTGGTCAGGGTCAGCGAGGCGAGGAAGTCGCGCAGGCTCTGGAACTCATGGATGTTCTGGGCGAAGCTGCCGACCCGCGCCGGCCGGTACTTCATGGCCATGCCGACGATCCGCTCGAACAGCGTGGCGGAGATGATCAGGTCGGTTTTCTTGCCGGCCAGATCCAGGCACAGGCTGCGCAGGCTCTTGAGGATCAGGTCGAAGAGGTAGGCCCCCGTGATGCCCAGCGCGAGCACCCACAGGGTCGCCTCGGCCTGGTTCGGCACCACGCGGTCGTAGACGTTCATCACGAACAGCGGCGCGGCCATCGCGATGATGTTGATCAGCAGGCTGGCGGCGATGGCGTCGGCGTACAGCCAGCGCGAGCGCTTGAGGGTGTCGCGGAACCACGAGCGCGCCCGGGGAATCAGCGTGCCGTGGTTGACGTCGAACTTGTGCTGGGGCTGGGCGAAGAAGACCTTGCCGGTGTAGTCGTCGGCCAGCAGGTCGCGGCCCACCAGGGATTCGCCGCCGTCGCTTTCGCTGAGCAGCACCCGGGCCTGGCCGTCGTCCTGCCAGCCGAGCAGGACGGCGCTGCGGCCGTCCTTGAGCAGCAGCAGCGCCGGCATGGCGATGGCCGGGATCTCTTCCAGCTTGCGTTGCAGCACCCGCCCCTGCAGGCCGGCGCGGGCCGCCGCACGGGGCAGCAGCTCGACGCTCAGGCGCTGCTTGGGCAGCGGCAGGCCGGTGGTGAGCATCGCCGCGCTGGCGGGCTTCTGGTGCAGCATGCACAGGGCGAGCAGACCGTCCAGCAGCGGGTCGTCGTGCATCGCGCGTGGATCATGGCTGAGTTGAACTCGACTGACTTCTGATTCCACGCTCGACACTCTTTAACGATTGAAAGGGGACAACTCAATTCATCCCGGGCAGTTGGACCTTGGGCTTCACGTCGTTCTGCACGACGGACGCCATCGGTGCGACCACTCCCTGGCTCTTGAGCAACTCGCCCATGGTCGCCTTGATTCGGTATTGAGTAAATAACTGAATGTTCTTGATCTCGGCCAGACGGCGCGAAGCGGTGAACAATTCGTTCTCGCTGTCGAGCAGATCCAGCAGGGTCCGCTCGCCGAGGCTGAACTGGCGCTGGTAGGCGGTGCGCACGGCGGTGCTGTGATCGACGTACTGCTGGGCGATCGGCACTTGGGCGTTGGCGTTGTTCAGGGCGTTCCAGGCCAGGCCCAGTTCTTCGTTCAGTTGGCGCAGGGCGTTGTTGCGGATGTCCAGCGCCTGGTTCGACAGGTAGGCCTTGGATTCCAGGTCGGCCTTGTTGCTGCCGCCCGAATAGAGGTTGAAGCGCATGCGCAGCATGGCCTGCCATTCGTTGTTGTGGCCGTTCTGGCCGTCGAGGTCGTTGTCGGCGGTGCGGCCCAGCTCGGCGTCGAAGCGCGGGTAGAAGGTCGACTTGGCGGTTTCGTACTGCTTCTCGGCCGCGGCGATGTCGGACTCGGCCGACCGCAGGATCGGGCTGTTCTCCAGCATCTGCGCGCGGGCTTCGTTCAGGTTGGCCGGCAGCATCGCCATGAACGGCGCCGGGCGCTCCAACTGGTCGGGCATCTGGCCGACGGCGCTGAGGTAGTTGGTCTCGGCGTCGGCGAGGTTGGTCTGCTCGGTGATCAGGTTGTTGCGCGCCTGGGCCATCCGCGCCTCGGCCTGGTCGAGGTCGGCGCCGCTGCCGACGCCGCGCTGGGTGCGCAGCTGGATCTGGTCGTAGATGCGCTGGTGGCTCTTGAGGTTTTCCTCGGCCAGGCGCACGAACTCGCGGCGGGTCAGTACGTCCAGGTACACCTGGGCCACGGTCAGCGCGGTACGCTCGGAAGTGCCGAGCAAGGAATAGGCACGGGAGTTGACGGTGGCTTGTTGACGCCCGACTTCGCTGGACGTCGCAAAACCGTCGAAGACCATCTGCGACAGACGCAAACTTGACTCGCTGCGGTTCAGGGTCTCCCAGTGGTTGCCGCCGCCGTTGGCGCGGGTGGTGACGCTGTCGGTGCCTTCGCGGCCGTAACCGCCGAGCAGATCGACCTTGGGCAGGTATCCACCTTTTGCCGCCTTTAATTGATAATCCGCAGCCAATCGACTATTGACCCCTGCCTGGATCTCCGGATGGACATCCAGCGCCTGCTGCATGGCTTGCGGCAGGGTTTGCGCTTGTGCGAAAGAGGCGGCGAGGGCGAAGGGTAAAGCCTTGAACAGGTGCGAACGCATGGTGAGTGTTTCCCAGGACTTCTTGTCTTGAATCACAGCAAAAGGGGGTGCTGCGTCGGAAGATGGCAACCGTGATGACCGTATGTCGGAAAGTTGAAAACCGGAACTGGGTCACACGCTGACGGACGGGTCGCCGCATAAATATCAATGTGACATTACCGGGGCGATTGTTTAGGATGGCTCCCAGAAGGTCAATAGTTTGGCATAAAGTTAATAGCGAAAGAATCTAGCCAAAATATTGACATAGATCAGCGTCAAACATGTTTCACCACATTTATTTGAAAGTACGTCCAGACTGAATCGGCTAAGAACCATCAGGTCTATGGAAGTCAACTGAACGTGACACCCGGAGAGTCTTCAATGAGCAGTGTTGTTGCCATCGTCAAAAGCATTGTCGGTCAGGTATTCGTGGTGTCGCCGGAAGGCGTGCGCCGCGTGCTCGTTGAAGGCGACCGGCTGTTCGCCGGCGATCAGGTCGACACCGGCGTCGCCGGCGCGGTGTCCCTGGAGCTGGCCG
Source organism: Pseudomonas sp. B7(2017) (assembly GCF_002112745.1). Classification (NCBI taxonomy): domain Bacteria; kingdom Pseudomonadati; phylum Pseudomonadota; class Gammaproteobacteria; order Pseudomonadales; family Pseudomonadaceae; genus Pseudomonas; species Pseudomonas sp. B7(2017). The sequence continues at coordinate 249,523 of NZ_NEIP01000009.1, forward strand.
ACGGCCGCACTCTGGACCTGGGCCGCGACACGCAGTGGAGCGCCAACGCTCCGGACTCCAGCACCGACCTGGCCGAGGCCACCGCGCAAGCGGCGCCTTCCGTTGAAGAGCTGCAGCAGGCCATCGCCGCCGGCGCCGACCCGACCACCGCCCTTGAAGCCACCGCCGCAGGCCCGAGCGCCGCAGGCTCGGGCGGCGCGGCCGGCGGCGGCCACAGCTTCGTGATGCTCGATGCGACCGCAGGCCGCGTCGATCCGACCATCGGCTTCCCGACCGCCGGCATCGGCGGCGCCGGCCAGGCCCCCCAGAACACCACCGGCGGGCAAACCACCGACACCACCACCAACGCGCTGCGCGACTCGACCCTGACCCTCAGCGCCACGCCGACCATCACCGAAGCCGGCGGCGTGCTGGTGTACACCGCGACCGTGACCCAGGCACCGTTGACCGACCTGACCGTCACCCTGTCCAACGGTTCGGTGATCGTGATCCCGGCCGGCTCCACCACCGGCTCCGTCAACGTGCCGCTGGCCCCGAACGACACCGTCTACAACGACCCGAAACAGATCGACGTGACCGTCACCGGCACCACCGGCGGCAACGGCATCACCGTGACCACGCCGACCACCCCGGCCACCACCCAGGTCACCGACACCATCGACACCACCACCGTCACCCTGACGGCCGGGCCGAGCGTCACCGAAGGCGGGCAGATCACCTACACCGCCACCCTGACCAACCCGGCGCAGACACCGGTGACCGTTACGCTGTCCAACGGCTCGACCATCACCATCGGCGCCGGCCAGACCACCGGCAGCGTCAACGTGCCGACCGCGCCGAACGACGTCTACAACAACGGCAGCACCGTCACCACCACCATCACCGGCGCCAGCGGCGGCAACTTCGAGAACCTGGTGCCGAACCCGGCGCCGGCCGTGACCACCATCGTCGACTCCAAGGACACCACCGGCCTGACGCTGACCGCCACCGGCAGCGTCACCGAAGGCGGCCAGATCACCTACACCGCCACCCTGACCAACCCGGCGCAGACGCCGGTGACCGTCACCCTGTCCAACGGCGCGACCATCACCATCGAAGCCGGCAAGACCAGCGGCACCGTCAACGTGCCGACCGCGCCGAACGACGTCTACAACAACGGCGGCACCGTCAGCACCACCATCACCGGCGCCACCGGCGGCAATTTCGAGAACCTGGTGCCGAGCACCACGCCGGCGACCACCACCGTCACCGACTCGATCGACAACACCGGCCTGAGCCTGTCGGCCACCGGCTCGGTCGCCGAGGGCGGCCAGATCACCTACACCGCGACCCTGACCAACGCGGCCCAGACGCCTGTCACCGTGACCCTGTCGAACGGCGCCGTCATCACGATCGAAGCCGGCAAGACCACCGGAACCGTGACCGTCCCAGCCCCGGCCGACGACGTCTACAAGGACGCCGGCAAGGTCGAGGTCACCATCAAGGACGCGTCCGGCGGCAATTTCGAGAACCTGGTGCCGAGCACCGTTCCGGCGGTCACTGAGGTCACCGATACTGTCGATACCACCACCGTGAAGCTGACCGCCACCGAGTCGGCAGCTGAGGGCGGCACCGTCACCTACACCGCCACCGTGGGCGCACCCGTGACCGGTTCGCCGGTGACCGTGACCCTGGCGAACGGCCAATCGATCACCATCGAGGTCGGCAAGACCACCGGCACCGTCACCACCACCGCGCCGAACGACGCGTTGGCCGGCAATGCGCCGCTGACCAACTCGATCACCAACGTTTCCGGCGGCAACTACGAGAACCTGGTGGCCGACAAGACGCCGGTTTCGACCACCGTCACCGACACCGTCGACACCACCGACCTGACGCTCAGCGCCACCGGCACCGTGGCCGAAGGCGGTTCGATCGTCTACACCGCAACCCTGACCAATCCGGCCGGCACTCCGGTGACCGTGACCCTGTCCAACGGCGCGACCATCACCATTGAGGCCGGCAAGACGTCCGGCACCGTGACCGTCCCCGCGCCTGCCGACGACGTCTACAAGGACGCCGGCAAGGTCGAGGTGACCATCAAGGATGCGTCCGGCGGCAACTTCGAGAACCTGGTGCCGAGCACCGTTCCGGCCGTGACCGAAGTCACCGACACCATCGACACGTCGACCGTGAAACTGACGGCGGACACTTCGGTGGCCGAGGGCGGAACTGTCACTTATACCGCCACCGTCGGTGCGCCGGTCACCGGCTCTCCTGTGACGGTCACTTTGGCCAACGGCCAATCGATCACCATCGAGGTCGGCAAGACCACCGGCACCGTCACCACCACCGCGCCGAACGACGCCCTGGCCGGCAATGCGCCGCTGACCAACTCGATCACCGGTGTTTCCGGTGGCAACTACGAGAACCTGGTCGCCGACAAGACGCCGGTCAGCACTACTGTGACCGATGTCGCCGACACCACCGACCTGACGCTCAGCGCCACCGGCACCGTGGCCGAAGGCGGTTCGATCGTCTACACCGCAACCCTGACCAATCCGGCCGGCACTCCGGTCACCGTGACGTTGAGCAACGGCGCGACCATCACCATCGAGGCCGGCAAGACGTCCGGCACCGTGACCGTTCCGGCGCCGGCCGATGACGTCTACAAGGACGCCGGCAAGGTCGAGGTGACCATCAAAGACGCCACGGGCGGCAACTTCGAGAACCTGGTGCCGAGCACCGTTCCGGCCGTGACCAACGTCACCGACACTGTCGATACCACCACCGTCAAATTGACCGCCACCGAATCGGCGGCTGAAGGCGGCACCGTCACCTACACCGCCACCGTGGGCGCTCCAGTGACCGGTTCGCCGGTCACCGTGACCCTGGCCAACGGCCAATCGATCACCATCGAAGTCGGCAAGACCACCGGCACCGTGACCACCACCGCACCGAACGACGCGTTGAACGGCCACTCACCGCTGACCAACTCGATCACCGATGTCAGCGGCGGCAACTACGAAAACCTCGTGGGCGACAAGACACCGGTTTCGACCACCGTCACCGACACCGTGGACACCACCAACCTGACGCTGAGCGCAACGGGCACCGTGGCTGAGGGCGGTTCGATCGTCTACACCGCGACCCTGACCAACGCCGCCGGCACCCCGGTGACCGTAACGTTGAGCAACGGTGCGACCATCACCATCGAAGCCGGCAAGACCACCGGCACCGTGACCGTCCCAGCCCCGGCCGACGACGTCTACAAGGACGCCGGCAAGGTCGAGGTCACCATCAAGGACGCCACCGGCGGCAACTTCGAGAACCTGGTGCCGAGCACCGTTCCGGCGGTCACTGAGGTCACCGATACTGTCGATACCACCACCGTGAAGCTGACCGCCACCGAGTCGGCAGCCGAGGGCGGCACCGTCACCTACACCGCTACCGTGGGTGCTCCGGTGACCGGCTCTCCGGTGACCGTGACCCTGGCCAACGGCCAATCGATCACCATCGAGGTCGGCAAGACCACCGGTACGGTCACCACCACCGCGCCGAACGACGCGTTGGCCGGCAACGCGCCGCTGACCAACGCGATCACCGGTGTTTCCGGTGGCAACTACGAGAACCTGGTGGCCGACAAGACCCCCGTCAGCACCACCGTGACCGATGTCGCCGACACCACCGACCTGACGCTCAGCGCCACCGGCACCGTGGCCGAGGGCGGTTCGATCGTCTATACGGCGACCCTGACCAACCCGGCAGGTACGCCGGTGACCGTGACCCTGTCCAACGGCGCGACCATCACCATCGAGGCCGGCAAGACCACCGGCACCGTGACCGTCCCTGCGCCTGCCGACGACGTCTACAAGGACGCCGGCAAGGTTGAGGTCACGATCAAGGATGCAACGGGCGGCAACTTCGAGAACTTGGTGCCGAGCACCGTTCCGGCCGTCACCGAAGTCACCGACACCATCGACACCTCCACCGTGAAGCTGACCGCTTCGGAAACGGCAGCGGAAGGCGGCACCGTCACCTACACCGCCACCGTCGGCGCGCCGGTCACCGGTTCTCCGGTGACCGTGACCCTGGCCAACGGCCAGACCATCACCATCGAAGTCGGCAAGACCACCGGCACGATCACCACCACCGCGCCGAACGACGCCCTGGCCGGCAATGCGCCGCTGACCAACTCGATCACCGGCGTGTCCGGCGGCAACTACGAGAACCTGGTCGCCGACAAGACCCCGGTCAGCACCACTGTGACCGACACCGTCGACACCACTGACCTGACGCTAAGCGCCACCGGCACCGTGGCCGAGGGCGGTTCTATCGTCTACACCGCGACCCTGACCAATCCGGCCGGCACCCCGGTGACCGTGACCCTGTCCAACGGCGCGACCATCACCATCGAGGCCGGCAAGACGTCCGGCACCGTGACCGTTCCGGCCCCTGCCGACGACGTCTACAAGGACGCCGGCAAGGTTGAGGTCACGATCAAGGACGCAACGGGCGGCAACTTCGAGAACCTGGTGCCAAGCACCACGCCGGCCGTCACCGAAGTCACCGACACCGTCGACACCACCACGGTGAAACTGACGGCGACCGAGTCGGCGGCTGAGGGCGGCACCGTCACCTACACAGCCACCGTGGGCGCGCCG
>NZ_NEIP01000009.1:254489-277997 GCF_002112745.1 Pseudomonas sp. B7(2017)
AACCTGTCCCTGAGCGCCACCGGTTCCGTGGCCGAGGGCGGTTCGATCGTCTACACCGCGACCCTGACCAACCCGGCCGGCACCCCGGTGACCGTGACCCTGTCCAACGGCGCCACCATCACCATCGAAGCCGGCAAGACCACCGGCACCGTGACCGTTCCGGCGCCTGCCGACGACGTCTACAAGGACGCCGGCAAGGTTGAGGTCACGATCAAGGACGCCACCGGCGGCAACTTCGAGAACCTCGTGCCGAGCACCGTTCCGGCCGTCACCGAAGTCACCGACACCATCGACACCACCACCGTGAAACTGACGGCGACCGAGTCGGCGGCTGAGGGCGGCACCGTCACCTACACAGCCACCGTGGGCGCGCCAGTGACCGGTTCGCCTGTCACCGTGACCCTGGCCAACGGTCAGAGCATCACGATTGAAGTCGGCAAGACCACCGGCACCGTGACCACCACCGCACCGAACGACGCGTTGAACGGCCATGCGCCGCTGACCAACGCGATCACCGACGTCAGCGGCGGCAACTACGAGAACCTCGTGGGCGACAAGACCCCGGTCAGCACCACCGTGACCGACACCGTCGACACCACCCACCTGTCCCTGAGCGCCACCGGTTCCGTGGCCGAGGGCGGTTCGATCGTCTATACCGCCACCCTGACCAACCCGGCCGGCACGCCGGTCACTGTGACGTTGAGCAACGGCGCCACCATCACCATCGAAGCCGGCAAGACCACCGGCACCGTGACCGTTCCGGCCCCTGCCGACGACGTCTACAAGGACGCCGGCAAGGTTGAGGTCACGATCAAGGACGCAACGGGCGGCAACTTCGAGAACCTGGTGCCAAGCACCACGCCGGCCGTCACCGAAGTCACCGACACCGTCGACACCACCACGGTGAAACTGACGGCGACCGAGTCGGCGGCTGAGGGCGGCACGGTGACTTACACCGCCACCGTTGGTGCTCCGGTGACCGGCTCTCCGGTCACCGTGACCCTGGCCAACGGCCAGTCGATCACCATCGAAGTCGGCAAGACCACCGGCACCGTGACCACCACCGCGCCGAACGACGCGTTGAACGGTCACGCACCGTTGACCAACGCGATCACCGACGTCAGCGGCGGCAACTACGAGAACCTGGTGGGTGACAAGACCCCGGTCAGCACCACCGTGACCGACACTGTCGACACCACCAACCTGACGCTCAGCGCCACCGGCACGGTGAACGAAGGCGGCCAGATCACCTATACCGCCACCTTGACCAACGCCGCCGGCACGCCGATGACCGTGACGCTGAGCAACGGCGCGACCATCACCATCGAGGCCGGCAAGACCTCCGGCACCGTGACCGTTCCGGCCCCGGCCGACGATGTCTACAAAGACGCGGGCACCGTTGAGGCGACCATCAAGGGCACGACCGGCGGCGACTTCGAGAACCTGGTCACCAGCGGCACGCCGGCGGTGACCACCGTCAACGACACCATCGACACCTCCACCGTGTCGCTGACCGCCACGGCGAACGTCGCCGAAGGCGAGACCGTGGTCTACACCGCGACCGTGACCGCACCGGTCACCGGCTCGCCCCTGGTCGTGACGCTGTCCAACGGCCAGACCATCACCATCGCCGTCGGCGAGACCACCGGCACCGTGAACTTCGTGGCGCCGAACAGCCCGCTGGCCGGCGGCAGTTCCCTGAGCGTGACCATCAACGGCGCGAGCGGCGGCAACTACGAAAAACTGGACGTGGACGGCAAGTCCGCCGACACGGCGGTCTCGGACACCACCGACACCACCCACCTGAACCTGAGCGCCACCGACTCGGTGGCCGAAGGCGGCTCGATCGTCTACACCGCGACCCTGACCAATGCCGCCGGCACCCCGGTGACCGTGACCCTGTCCAACGGCGCGACCATCACCATCGAGGCCGGCAAGACGTCCGGCACCGTGACCGTTCCGGCGCCTGCCGACGACGTCTACAAGGACGCCGGCAAAGTCGAAGTCACCATCAAGGATGCGTCCGGCGGCAACTTCGAGAGCCTGGTGCCGAGCACCGTCCCGGCGGTGACCAACGTCACCGACACCATCGACACCACCACCGTGAAGCTGACTGCCACCGAGTCGGCGGCTGAAGGCGGCACCGTCACCTACACCGCTACCGTGGGCGCGCCTGTGACGGGTTCTCCGGTCACCGTGACCCTGGCGAACGGCCAGTCGATCACCATCGAAGTCGGCAAGACCACCGGCACCGTGACCACCACTGCGCCGAACGACGCGTTGAACGGCCATGCGCCGCTGACCAACGCGATCACCGATGTCAGCGGCGGCAACTACGAAAACCTCGTGGCCGACAAGACCCCGGTCAGCACCACCGTGACCGACACTGTCGACACCACCCACCTGTCCCTGAGCGCCACCGGAACCGTGGCCGAGGGCGGCTCGATCATCTATACCGCCACGCTGACCAACCCGGCCGGCACTCCGGTGACCGTGACCCTGAGCAACGGCGCCACCATCACCATCGAGGCCGGCAAGACGTCCGGCACCGTGACCGTCCCTGCTCCGGCCGATGACGTCTACAAGGACGCCGGCAAAGTCGAAGTGACCATCAAGGACGCCACCGGCGGCAATTTCGAGAACCTGGTGCCGAGCACCACGCCGGCCGTGACCAGCGTCACGGACACCATCGACACCACCACCGTGAAGCTGACGGCGACCGAGTCGGCGGCCGAAGGCGGCACCGTCACCTACACCGCCACCGTCGGTGCGCCAGTGACCGGTTCGCCTGTCACCGTGACCCTGGCCAACGGCCAGTCGATCACCATCGAAGTCGGCAAGACCACCGGCACCGTGACCACCACCGCGCCGAACGATGCGCTGAACGGCCACGCTCCGTTGACCAACGCAATCACCGACGTATCCGGCGGCAACTACGAAAACCTGGTCGCCGACAAGACGCCGGTTTCGACTACCGTCACCGACACCGTGGACACCACCAACCTGACGCTGAGCGCAACGGGCACCGTGGCTGAAGGCGGCTCGATCGTCTACACCGCGACCCTGACCAATCCGGCCGGCACCCCGGTGACCGTGACCCTGAGCAACGGCGCTACCATCACCATCGAAGCGGGCAAGACGTCCGGCACCGTGACCGTTCCGGCGCCTGCCGACGACGTCTACAAGGACGCCGGCAAAGTCGAAGTGACCATCAAGGACGCCACCGGCGGCAATTTCGAGAACCTGGTGCCGAGCACCACGCCGGCCGTGACCGACGTCACCGACACCATCGATACTTCGACCGTGAAACTGACGGCGGACACTTCGGTGGCCGAGGGCGGCACCGTCACCTATACCGCGACAGTAGGCGCGCCTGTAACCGGTTCGCCGGTCACCGTGACCCTGTCCAACGGCCAGACCATCACGATCGAAGTCGGCAAGACCACCGGCACCGTGACCACCACCGCGCCGAACGATGCGTTGAACGGCCACGCACCGCTGACCAACGCGATCACCGACGTGTCCGGCGGCAACTACGAGAACCTGGTCGCCGACAAGACGCCGGTATCGACCACCGTCACCGACACTGTGGACACCACGAATCTGTCCCTGAGCGCCACCAATTCGGTCGCCGAGGGCGATTCGATCACCTACACCGCGACCTTGACCAACACGGCGGGCACCCCGGTGACCGTGACCCTGAGCAACGGCGCGACCATCACGATTGAAGCGGGCAAGACGTCCGGCACCGTGACCGTTCCTGCGCCAGCCGATGACGTCTACAAGGATGCGGGCACCGTTCAGGCAACGATCACCCACGCCACCGGCGGCAATTTCGAGAACCTGGTGCCGAGCACTACGCCGGCCGTGACCCAAGTGACCGACACCATCGACACCACGACGGTGAAACTCACGGCGACCGAATCGGCAGCCGAGGGCGGCACGGTCACCTACACCGCCACCGTGGGTGCGCCAGTGACTGGCTCGCCAGTCACCGTGACCCTGTCCAACGGACAGTCGATCACCATCGAGGTCGGCAAGACCACCGGCACCGTGACCACCACTGCGCCGAATGACGCGCTCAACGGACACGCGCCGCTGACCAACGCGATCACCGACGTGTCCGGCGGCAACTACGAGAACCTCGTGGCCGACAAGACACCGGTCAGCACCACCGTGACCGACACCGTCGACACCACCAACCTGACGCTGAGCGCGACGGGCACCGTGGCCGAGGGTGGCTCGATCATCTACACCGCCACTCTGACCAACGCCGCTGGTACCCCGGTGACCGTGACACTGTCCAACGGCGCCACCATCACCATCGAAGCCGGCAAAACCACCGGCACCGTGACCGTCCCAGCCCCGGCCGACGACGTCTACAAAGACGCCGGCACCGTACAGGCCACGATCACCAACGCCACCGGCGGTAACTTCGAAAACCTGGTGACCAGCAACACCCCAGCCGTGACCAGCGTCACGGACACCATCGACACCACCACCGTGAAGCTCACCGCGACCGGCACGGCGGCAGAGGGCGGCACCGTCACCTACACCGCCACCGTGGGCGCGCCTGTGACGGGTTCTCCGGTCACCGTGACCCTGTCCAACGGCCAGTCGATCACCATCGAAGTCGGCAAGACCACCGGCACCGTGACCACCACCGCGCCGAACGACGTATTGAACGGCCACGCGCCGCTCACCAACGCGATCACCGACGTCAGCGGCGGCAACTACGAGAACCTGGTTGCAGACAAGACGCCGGTTTCGACCACCGTCACCGACACCGTGGACACCACGAATCTGTCCCTGAGCGCCACCAACTCGGTCGCCGAGGGCGGTTCGATCGTGTACACCGCGACCCTGACCAACGCGGCGGGCACCCCGGTGACCGTGACGTTGAGCAACGGCGCCACCATCACCATCGAAGCCGGCAAAACCACCGGCACCGTGACCGTTCCTGCCCCGGCTGACGACGTCTACAAAGACGCTGGCACCGTTCAGGCGACGATCACCAACGCCACCGGCGGAAACTTCGAAAACCTGGTGACCAGCAACACACCAGCGGTGACCAGCGTCACGGACACCATCGACACCACCACCGTGAAACTCACGGCCACCGGCACCGCGGCCGAAGGCGGCACCGTCACCTACACCGCGACCGTCGGTGCACCGGTCACCGGTTCGCCTGTCACCGTGACCCTGGCGAACGGCCAGTCGATCACCATCGAAGTGGGCAAGACCACCGGCACCGTGACCACCACCGCGCCTAACGATGCGCTCAACGGCCATGCACCGCTGACCAACGCAATCACCAACGTCAGCGGCGGCAATTACGAGAACCTGGTGGCCGACAAGACGCCGGTCAGCACCACCGTGACCGACACCGTGGACACCACCAACCTGACGCTCAGCGCGACGGGCACCGTGGCCGAGGGTGGATCTATCGTCTATACCGCCACCCTGACCAACGCTGCGGGCACCCCAGTGACCGTGACGTTGAGCAACGGCGCCACCATCACCATCGAAGCCGGCAAAACCACCGGCACGGTGACCGTTCCTGCTCCAGCTGACGACGTGTACAAAGACGCCGGCACCGTCCAGGCGACGATCACCAACGCCACCGGCGGCAACTTCGAGAATCTGGTGACCAGCAACACGCCAGCGGTGACCAGTGTCACCGACACCATCGACACCACGACGGTGAAACTGACTGCGACCGGCACGGCAGCGGAAGGCGGCACCGTCACCTACACCGCCACCGTCGGCGCACCGGTCACCGGTTCGCCTGTCACCGTGACCCTGGCGAACGGCCAGTCGATCACCATCGAAGTGGGCAAGACCACAGGCACCGTGACCACCACCGCGCCTAACGACGCGCTCAACGGCCATGCACCGCTGACCAACGCAATCACCAACGTCAGCGGCGGCAATTACGAGAACCTGGTGGCCGACAAGACCCCGGTCAGCACCACCGTGACCGACACCGTCGACACCACCAACCTGTCCCTGAGCGCCACCAACTCGGTCGCCGAGGGCGGCTCGATCGTGTACACCGCCACCCTGACCAACGCCGCCGGCACCCCGGTGACCGTGACGTTGAGCAACGGTGCGACCATCACCATCGAAGCCGGAAAAACGACCGGCACCGTGACCGTTCCGGCGCCAGCCGACGACGTCTACAAAGACGCCGGCACCGTCCAGGCGACGATCACCAACGCCACCGGCGGTAACTTCGAGAACCTGGTGACCAGCAACACCCCAGCGGTGACCAGCGTCACCGACACTATCGACACCACCACGGTGAAACTCACCGCGACCGGCACCGCAGCGGAAGGCGGCACCGTCACCTACACCGCCACCGTGGGCGCGCCTGTGACGGGTTCTCCGGTCACCGTGACCCTGGCGAACGGCCAATCGATCACCATCGAAGTCGGCAAGACCACCGGCACCGTCACCACCACCGCTCCGAACGACGCGCTCAACGGCCACACGCCGCTGACCAACTCGATCACCAACGTGAGCGGCGGCAACTACGAAAACCTCGTAGCCGACAAGACGCCGGTTTCGACCACCGTCACCGACACCGTGGACACCACGAATCTGTCCTTGAGCGCCACCAACTCGGTCGCCGAGGGCGGCTCGATCGTGTACACCGCGACCTTGACCAACGCCGCCGGCACCCCAGTGACCGTGACGTTGAGCAACGGCGCCACCATCACGATTGAGGCCGGCAAAACCACCGGCACCGTGACCGTCCCTGCGCCAGCCGATGACGTCTACAAAGACGCCGGCACCGTCCAGGCGACGATCACCAACGCCACCGGCGGCAACTTCGAAAACCTGGTGACCAGCAACACGCCGGCCGTGACCAACGTCACCGACACCATCGACAAGACCGAAGTCAGCATCAGCGGCAGCACCTCGGTGACCGAAGGCCAGACCGCCAGCTACACCGTCAGCCTGACCCACCCGGCGCAGACCGAAGTCACCCTGAAGATCGTCTACAGCGGCACCGCCGCCGACGGTTCGGACTTCACCGGCGTGTACACCGTGAAGATCCCGGCCGGCGCCAGCACGGCGACCTTCAACGTCGCGACCATCGACGACAAGATCACCGAAGGCACCGAGAACTTCGTGGTCAAGATCGACTCGGCCACCGGCGGCAACTTCGAGAACCTGGCGGTCAGCACCACCAACGGCAGCGTCAGCACGTCGATCATCGACAACGACGCACCGCCGGTCATCGACCTGGACGCCAACAACTCCAGCGGCGCCACCGGGGCCGACTACAAGGTGACGTTCACCGAGAACACCCCGGGCGCGGGCGTGTCGATCGCCGACACCGACATCAGCATCACCGACCCGGACAGCACCATGCTGACCGGCGCGACCATCGTGCTGACCAACCGTCAGCCGGGCGATGCGCTGAACCTGGGCAACAGCGTCAACGGCATCACCATCAACGCCAACAGCAAGGACGGCTCGATCACACTGACCCTGTCGGGCAACGCGACGCTGGCCGACTACATGCAGCAGATCAAGAACATCACCTTCACCAACGGCAGCGAAGACCCGAGCACCGTGCCGCGCATCATCACCGTGACGGTGACCGACGGCGGCAACTACTCCAACACCGCGACCACCACGGTCAACGTGGTGGCGGTCAACGATGCGCCGGTGGCGGCGCCGGTCAATGTCACCGGCACCGAAGACACCCCGCTGATCCTCGGCTGGTCGACCTTCGGCGTCAGCGACGTGGACAGCCCGGCCAGCAGCCTGGGCGTGAAGATCACCCAGCTGCCGGGCGAGGGCAAACTGCAGTACCTGGACGGCTCGACCTGGAAAGACGTCGCCACCAACCAGACCTTCAGCAAGGCCGACATCGACGCCGGCAAGCTGCGCTTCATGCCGGACGCCAACGAATCGGGCGTCAACGGCTACGGCGGCACCGGCATGGGCAACAACCAGGCCGACTACGCGCAAATCAAGTTCCAGCCCACCGACGGCCAACTGCTGGGCAACACCGGCACCGTCAAGATCGACATCACGCCGGTGGCGGATGCGCCGACCCTGGGCGTGGCCGACAACAGCGTGAAGTCCACCGGCCTGGTCAAGGAAGTCTGGACCGGCCTGTCGGGCCTGGGCACCAGCGGCAACGGCGCAGACCCGACCACGCTGAAGAACGTGATCGACGGCGCCGGCACGCCTAACTCCAGCGGCACCGTGGACAACGTGCAGTCCAACGGCAGCGTCACCGCCGGCACCGCGTCGAAGACCTCCGGCCTGATCTACCTCGAAGCCGGCAAGACCTACACCTTCACCGGCACCGGCGACGACAGCCTGCTGGTGACCATCGGCGGCAAGAGCGTGGCCTCGACCACGTGGGGCGCGGGCGGCAACCTCAACGGTTCGTTCACCCCGACCACCAGCGGCTACTACACCCTGGACATCTACCACCACAACCAGAGCGGCCCGGGCAGCTACGACGTCAACCTGTCGGTCAACGGCAGCGCGCCGATCGACCTGAGCAGCGCCGGCGTGCCGATCTACACCGGCGTGCAGGACCTGGTGAACGCCGGCGTGACCGTCTCCGACCTGCACGGCAGCAACGGCGAAGGCTACTACGACGGCTACAAGCTCAACACCGGCGCCGAAGGCACCACCGTAAAACTGTCGGCGATCACCACCGCGCTGACCGACACCGACGGCTCCGAGACCCTGAGCGTGAAGATCAGCGGCGCGCCGGTCGGCTCGGTGCTCAGCGACGGCGCAGGCCACAGCTTCACCGTGACCGCCGCCAACGGCGAGGCCAACGTCACCGGCTGGAACCTGGGCAGCCTGACCGTGACCCCGCCGACCTACTACAACGGCCAGTTCAACCTGACCGTGACCTCGACCTCCACCGAGGCCGTGGGCGGCTCGGCCAGCACCACCGCGACCATTCCGGTGACTGTGGTGCCGGCGGTCTACAACGCGGTGGTCGCCACCTCCGGCGACGATACCTTCACCGGCACCGACGGCAACGACATCATGGTCGCCGACATCGGCGGCCTGACCGTGGTGCCGGGCACCAACTACAACATCGCGTTCATGGTCGACACCTCGGGCAGCATGAGCACCTCCTCGATCAACGCGGCCAAGGACTCGCTGACGTCGGTGTTCAACACCCTCAAGAACAGCCTGGGCAGCAACTCGGGCACGGTGAACATCTTCCTGGTGGACTTCGACACCCAGGTCAACAAGTCGGTGTCGGTGAACCTCAACGACCCGAACGCCCTGACCCAGCTCAAGGCCGTGCTGGACTCGATGTCGTCCGGCGGCGGCACCAACTACGAAGACGTGTTCAAGGCCACGGCCAACTTCTTCCAGAGCGCCGACGCGGTGGCCAACACCGGTGCGAAGAACCTCACCTACTTCATCACCGACGGCCAGCCGACCTACTACCAGAGCGGCGAGCAGACCAACCCGACGCTGTACGGCAACGTGAAGCTCGATGACGTGGTGAAGACCAGCAACTACAAGCTGGGCGACAGCTTCGCCACCTACATCGACAGCAGCCACTACCTGAGCATCAACAGCGCCGGCAGCGTGGTCCTGCAGACGCTGAAGAACGGCAACTGGAACTGGAGCAACCTGGGCACCATCCACGCCCAGGGCGACGGCACCTATGAGCTGTCGAACCTGGCAGGCAGCGGCAGCAGCACCTCGTCGGCCACCACCGACAACGCCAACAGCGCCTTCGCGCTGCTGGGCGGCCTGTCGAACGTGGAAGCCATCGGCATCAACAGCGGGGTCAGCCTCAACGACCTGAAGCCGTACGACTCGGACAAGACGCCGCAGACCAACATCGATCCGAAGGATCTGGCCAACTCGATCATCGGCCACACCGAAGCGACGATGCCGGGCAACGACACCGTCAGCGGCGGCGACGGCAACGACATCCTGTTCGGCGACCTGGTGAGCTTCAACGGCATCGCCGGCGAGGGCTACCAGGCCATGCAGGCCTTCGTGGCGCAGCAGACCGGGGTGGACGTCAGCAAGGTCACCACCAGCAACGTGCACCAGTACATCACCGAGCACTACCAGGCGTTCGATGTGTCCGGCGCCCACGACGGCAACGACACCCTGCTGGGCGGCGCCGGCAATGACATCCTGTTCGGCTCGGGCGGCAACGACCTGCTCGACGGCGGCAAGGGCAATGACATCCTGCTGGGCGGCACCGGCAACGACACGCTGATCGGCGGCCAGGGCAACGACATCCTGATCGGCGGATCCGGCGGCGACACCTTCGTCTGGAAGGCGGGCGACACCGGCAACGACGTGATCAAGGACTTCAAGGCCAGCGAAGGCGACCGCATCGACCTGCGCGACCTGCTGCAGGGCGAGAGCGGCAGCACCATCGAAAACTTCCTGAAGATCACCACGGTCGACGGCGTGTCGTCGCTGCAGGTGAGCTCGGCCGGCAAGTTCAACTCCGGCGACGCGGCGGCGGCCACGCCGGACGTGACGATCAAGCTGGAGGGCAACAACTGGTCGAGCGCCAACATCCACAACCTGATCGCCGGCAGCGACCCGACCATCAAGATCGACCACAACAACAGCTGATGAACGGAAACGGCCGCCCCCTTCAGGGCGGCCGTCACGTTTGCCGCCAGCCTGGCCGTGACGATTTCATCGTCTGACCGCATACTCCCGTGCAGTTGGCTATGCTGCTGACAGCACGACGCCGGTTCATTTCCGAGGGACGCTCAATGTTTTACGTGCAACGCGATGCGCAGGGCCAGTTGATCCGCGTGGAGGCGGCAGCCTACGCCGAGGCCACGGGAACGCTGCCGGCCGACCATGTCGAAATCCAGGAATGGTTCGCCAACGCGGCGGTGGAAAAGAGCCTCAAGCAGCTCAAGCAGAGCGACCTGGAAATGATCCGGGTGCTCGACGACCTGATTCAGGTGCTGACCCAGAAGGGCGTGATCCGCGTCACCGACCTGCCGGAAGCGGCCCAGGCCAAACTGATGGACCGCTCCCAGGCCCGTGAGGCGCTGGGCGGCCTGAGCCAGTTGATCAATGAGGACGAGCCCGGCCTGATCTGACTTGGCCGTTCGTCTTGCGTTGGGTGGGAGCCAGCCTGCTGGCGACGGCGTCCTTCGGGACGCCGAATCCCTCCAGCCTCACTTCCAGGGCGCGGGCTCACCGAACAGCTGCCCCTGCACCCCGTACAGCCCCATCTCGCGAATCACCGACAGCTCCCCTTCGGTCTCCACCCGCTCGGCGATCAGCGGCAGGTCGATGCTGTGGGCGGCCCGCTGGATCGCCTCGATGAACAGGCGCTTGTCGCCTTCCTGATCGATCGCCCGGATGTAGCTGCCGTCGATCTTCAGGTACGCCAGCCCCAGCCGCGCCAGGTTGCCGATCATGCTGAAGCGCCCGCCGAAGCGTTGCAGGCTCAGGGAGAAGCCCAGCTCGCGCAGGCGTCGGGTCAGTTGCTCCAGCACCGCCTGCTCCGGCAATTGTTCCTCGCCGATCTCCAGGGTCAGGCGCGGGCCGAGATCGGAATGGGCCCGCAGGATCTCGAACACCTTGTTCAGCGCCTGGGGGTCGGCCAGGGTCGCCGAAGACAGGTTCAGCGCCAGCGACTCCTCATGCCCGGCCATCTGCTCCAGCACCCGCTCAAGCATCAGACGGTCCAGCCGCGCGGTCCAGCCGAAGCGCTCCAGCCACGGCAGGAAGCGGCCGGCGGGAATGGTCTGGCCCTGTTCGTCGAGCAGGCGCGACAGCACTTTGTAATGCAGCACCAGTTGCGTGTCCTGCGCCGCCACCACGGGCTGGAAGAACAGCTCGAAACGCCGCTGATTCAACGCCTGGTCGAGCAAGCGGTGCCAGGCGTGGTGGTCGTCGCCGACCTCCGCCGCCACGCTCTGGTCGAGGCAGGCCCAATTCTGCTCGCCCTGCCCTTCGGCCTGGGCCAGCGCCTGGTCGCCGAGGCTGAGCACCGCCTGCGGCGAGTCGCCGTGGGCGAACGGCGCCACGCCGATAGAGGCCACAGCGGCCACGTCGGTGGCGCCCGTGGCGTGCAGGCTGCTCAGGGCGTTGTCGAGGCTCTGCGCCAGTTGCAGCGCTTCTTCGCGGGTCAGGCCCGGCGCCAGCACGGCGAATTCACCGCCACGGATCCGCGTCACGAGGTTTTGGGTTTCCGGGTACTTGGCGCACTCGCGGGACAGCTGCTCGCCGACCGCTTTGAGCAATTCATCGGTGCGTTGCCCGCCCAGGCGCTGGTTGAGCCCGGCCAGGTCCTTGACCCGCAACAGCAGCAGATAGCCGGAGCTGGCCTGCTCCGGGTTGCTCACCCGGGCGTTGAGCTGCATCTCGAAATAGCGCCGGTTGGCAAGGCCGGTGAGGTTGTCCTGATAGGACTCGGTGCGCAGTTTCTCACTGCGTTCGGCCTGCTCCTGGAACAGCGCCTTGAGCTTCTCGACCATCTGGTTCATCGCCAGCACCACCCGGCGCAGCTCCGGCGTACGCGGCAGCTCCGGCAGGCTGAGGAATTCGCGGCGGGCGATGGCGTGGGACTGCTTGACCATGTAATCGAGCGGACGCAGCTGCCGGCGCAGCAGCAAGGCGCCGAGCACCGCACTGACGGCGCCGCACACCAGCAGCCAGCCGAGGCTGCCCAGCGCGCTCTGCCACAGCTTGGCCAGGGCGAACATCGGGTGGCTGACCACCTCGACCCGCGCCGCCTGCTCCCAGCCACGGCTGACCAGCGCGTCGCCGCCGGCCGGCTCCAGGCCGATCAGCCTGACGAACCACTCCGGCACATTGGTGACGGCCGGAATGCCGCTGCGCTCGACGATGGCCTTGTCGGTCTTCAGGTCCACCACCCGGATGCTGGAGTAGTAGCCGCTGTCGAAAATCGAACTGACCAGCAGCTCGACCATCGCCGGATCGTCGATGTTCGGCGTCAACGACAGCGCCAGCGCCGTGGCGGCGTCCTGGGCGTGGGAGCGCAACTGGTTGACGTACTGGGTGCGCGAGCTTTCCAGGCTGACCATGAAGCTGCCGGTGAAGGCGACCACCAGGAACAGACAGATAGCGATCAACAGCTGTTTGAACAAGGACATCTGAGCGCGTGCTCCTAGTTAGTCGTCTCGACCGGGAATCCTTCGGCCTGCATTTTCTTCAGCACATCCTGCCAGCGCGACAGGCGTTTGGTGTCACCGACCTTCTTGTTGCCCTTGGCCCCCGGCAGGTACAGACCCTCGGCGTTGAAAGAGTAGACCGGCAGCAGATCGGTCCGCTCGGCCGCCGGCCTGATCGGGTCCATCAGGCTGTCGAGCACCAGGGGCATGGCGTCGGGGGTGGCATAGTAGGTCAACACCATGTGCGCGCGGTTCTGGCGCAGGGCCTTGACGTAGGTGATGCGCAATTTGTCACTGGAGACCCCTAGGTGACGCAGGCTGAAATACTTTGCGATTGCATAGTCCTCGCAATCCCCGGCACCCTTCCACAGCGCTTCGATGGGCGTCTCCCAGTAGTCGACCTCGTGCCACAGGTCGATGTCCTCGACGTAGCGCATCTGCTTGTTGAAGAACAGGTTCACCACCTTGAGCTTGTCCGCCTCGCTGACCTGCTTTTGCGTGGCCAGCAGGTTCTGCCAGGCATCGATGCGCTGCTGCCCGGCGCCCAGCGGCCCGTACAGCGCCGTGGCCTTGCGGCTGATCGCGGAAAAGTCCCAGTCGGCATGCAGGCCGCCCAGCATGGCGCCGGCCAGCAGCAACGCGCAGGCCAGCCGGCGCGCAATCCGTGGAATCGCGAAAGTTACCGCCAATGCAAGGCATCCAGGGCAGGGAGGAAGGCGTCTGATGGTGAAGGTTAGCCCAGCAAAAAACAATGGCACCCTGAGATCATCTCCGCCGCGCTAAACTCAAGGGGTGACGGGATTCCTCGACATGGTTTGACAACCTGTAGAGCAATCACTAGTGTCCTTTGGATCCAAATTCCGTAGTCATTCAGGGTGCGTAGTTGTGACACAGAAGCCCAAGCCGCTGCACAGCATCAAGGTCGACGGGCCGATTCCCGCGCATCTGGCGCGCTCGATCATCGAAGAGACCCTGCGTTCGGCGATCCTCGACGGCCGCCTGCCTTGCGGCACCGCCGTGCGCCAGCAGGATCTGGCCGACCTGTTCGGCGTCAGCCGCATGCCGGTGCGCGAGGCGTTGCGCCAACTGGAAGCCCAAGGCCTGCTCAGCGTGGTGGCCCACAAGGGGGCCGTGGTCGCGCCGCTGATCCAGGGCGACGCCACGGAAACCTACGAGTTGCGGATCCTGCTGGAGTCCGAGGCGCTGCGCCAGTCGGTGCCCCTGCTCACGGCAGCCGATCACGACCGTGCGGCCGGCTACATCGATGAGCTGGAAACTGAACACGACTACACCGAGATCGGCCGGCTCAACCGGCTGTTCCACATGGCGCTGTACTGCAAGGCCGCCAACGGTCGCCTGCTGCGCCTGGTGGAAGACGGCCTGAACGAGGAGGAGCGCTTCCTGCGCTTCAACCTCGAAGCCATGGGCCTGGGCAAGTTGTCCCAGGACGATCACCGGGCGCTGCTGCACGCCGTGCGTGAGCGCGACACCGACCATGCGGTGAAACTGCTGGAGCAGCACCTCAACCGCGGCGTCGAGGTCATCACCCGTTACCTGGCCAGTTCCGCCGCGCAAAACCGCAAGACCGCCCGCTGACCCCTTGCGCCGGGCCTGCCAATCGGCCCGGCGAATCACCCGCTTACAAATCCCCCCGCCCGCCACGGTGAATTGCCGTGGCACTTCGGCGCCTGCGCTCTAACCTCCCCACCCAACTTCAACCCGCCCGAAATTCGCACCGCAAGCAAGTCACTTTCGACGATAGCGGCGACGCCGAATTACGCGCACCCTTGAACCGCCAACCGAATCAAGAACGGGCGACGCGCCGTCGGCGCAGTCCCCGCACCAGGAACCTACGGAAGGAGCCTTGTAACGGGAAAAGGAAGCGACGGCGCCGTTTCAGCCCAACTTCATCCCCTCAGACCACTTCATTCATCCAGTTAGAAAGTTGCTTCGAGTGAGGCATTCACTCTTATTAATCAATTTTGGCCATTTATTGCCGAAAGGAGCAACTACGCCCATGTAAAACTCAAATCAAAAGTTTTACCGGGCCTGCTCATATCTTAAAAACAGCCAACTTAAAATAATTAAAAATAAACTTGTTAAGTTGTTTTGTGATGTATTAGCTTTTTATGCGCCGGGCAATCGGGCGCCATCGTGTCCCGTCAAGCCAGGCCCTGGAGACCTAAAAGACAGAGGCCCCGCGCCGTCGACCTGCTCCAGGCGATCGATATTCAACTTCAACTTTCATCGAACCGAATGAGGCTATCGCTCGCCGAGAAAAAGATATTCACCGCTGTTAGCCATTGTTTGACCAGTCCCTATATCCCTATAAGCCAGAGGCTCGTAATCATGCCAACAAAAGAACAACTTTCCCTGAAGAAAGCCGAACTCAGCGTCCATCCGATCTTTTCCGAAATTGACTCCCTGACGGCGTTGCGCCGGTTCATGGAGTCCCATGTGTTCGCCGTCTGGGACTTCATGTCGCTGACCAAACGCCTGCAGCAGGAACTGACCTGCACCCGCTTGCCCTGGCTGCCGCCACGGGATCCGCACGCCGCGCGGCTGATCAACGAGATCGTGCTCGGCGAAGAGTCGGACGACCGACCTGCCCACGGTCATTACAGCCATTTCGAACTGTACCTGGACGCCATGCGCGAAGTCGGCGCGGACACCACGGCGGTGGAACGCTTCGTCGCGCTGCAGCAGGAAGGCGTGAGCTATGAGGTGGCGCTGCAGAGCGTCGAGGTCGATCCGGCCGCCGCGCAGTTCGTCCGCGACACCCTGCACACCGCGCTGCATGCCCCGGGGCACAGCGTCGCCGCCGCGTTCCTGCACGGTCGCGAGAGCGTGATCCCGACCATGTTCCAGCGCATGCTCGACGCCTGGGGCATCGGCGCCGACCAGGCCCCGACCTTCCGTTACTACCTGCAGCGGCACATCGAAGTCGATTCCGAAGACCACGGCCCTGCGGCGGAGCAACTGCTGGCGCGGCTGGTCGAGGGCGATCCGCAGCGCGAGGCCGAAGTCTACGCCAGCGCCCTGGCCGCTGTGGAAAGCCGCATCGCCCTGTGGGACGGCCTGCGCCAGAGCCTGCATGAGCCACTGGCGGAGGTGACGCCATGAACGCCGCCGACTACCAGTCCTTCGCCGACGCCTGGGAAAGCCGCGCCACCATCCGCACCCGCCCGCGCCGGGTGGTGGAGAACGACGAGCGCCTGATCTATCCCCTCAGCCGCCAGCCGCTGGTGCTGAGCGAGACCTTCCTGCGCGAGTGCCCCGAGCAGCGTGACTTCGCCCTGGTGCAGACCCTGTACAAGTTCATCAACGACGTGGTGATCTTCGAGACCGAGATCGTCGACAAGACCGCCCGCAACATCGCCAAGAACCGCTTCGCCGTGGCTTTCCCGTTCGCCTGCCGCTACGACGCCATGACCGTGGTGGTGGACGAGGACTATCACGCGCTGGTGGCGATGGACTTCATGCAGCAGACCGTGGCCATGACCGGCATCGAACCCATCGGCCTGCCCGACGAGATCGAACTGAGCCGGGCGATTCCGGCCGCCGTGGCCCTGGCGCCGGAGCACCTGCGCGATGCGGTGGAACTGATCTGCGTGGCCATCGCCGAAAACACCGTGACCGGCGACGTGGCGGCGTTCGCCCGGGACGACACGGTCAAGCCGTCGATCAAGGGCCTGATGGCCGACCACCTGCTCGACGAGGGCCGTCACTCCAGTTTCTGGGCGCGCATGGTGCGCATCTACTGGCACACCGCGAGCGAAGCGGACCGCGAATGCATCGCGCAGATCCTGCCGGTGTTCATCGGCCACTACCTGACCAACGACATCCAGAAGGCCTTCGACCTGCGCCTGATCGACGCCTTGCCGGTCAGCGCTGCCGTGCGCCGTTCACTCAAGGACGAGATGGCCGGGCTGGCGTTCCCGATCAACCGCCACCACCCGCTGGTGGGCAACATCGTGCGGTTTTTCCACAACAGCTCGCTGCTCGACACGCCCTGCGTGCAGCACGCCCTGCGCGACTACCTGATCTGAAGAGGAAAGCGTCATGAAACGCCTCGACATTTTGCTGATCGGCTGCAGCCAGGCCATGACCGACCTGGCGCAGGAACTTGAACAACACGGTCATTCACAGGTTCTGCTCAAGCATGGCCATGCGCAGCCGCGACCGGCGGCGGATCTGGTGATCGACGACGGTTGCGCGCCGCAAGACTTCGGCCCGACACCCCACCTGTCCCTGCGCCTGGGCATCGGCGCGAAAGGGACCGGCGGCCTGCCGACCCTCGACCTGCTGTGCCTGCACGGCACGCGGCTGCTGAGCCGTGTGCCCATGGCAGACGAGCCGTCCGGCAACGGTCAGAGCCTGCGCCGACGGACACTGGCGCAGATCGTGGATGAGGTGGCCCTGCTGGTCAGCCGGCTCTCCCGCGACGCGGAGTACTTCCGGCACGCGCCGGCGGCCGACGCGCCGGACTTCGAGCAGGTGGAAAGCCTGACGTTCCTCGACGGGCTGGCCTACGTCCACCGCCTCAACGCCACGGCCGACCCGGCGCTGCTGCAACAGGCGCAGGCGCCGATGATCGAGCGCCTGGAACAGAGCCTGATCCGCCACGCCCAGCGACCGGCGCTGCACCTGGCCGAGCAGTCGGTCAGCTACGGCCAGTTGCACGTGCACAGCCGGGCGATCCGCCAACGCCTGCAGCCGCTGCTCGAACAGCGCCCGCAACCGTGGGTGGTCGGCCTCTGCCTGCCCAAGGGCCGCGAGCTGTTCGCCTCGATCCTGGCGATTCTCGGCAGCGGCGCGGTGTACTTGCCGCTCGAACCCAGCCACCCGTTGCAGCGTCAGCAGTACATCCTGGAGAACGCCGGGGCGGTGCTGTTGCTGCACGACGGCGCGCATCCGCTCAGCGGATCGATGCCGGGGCTGGACGTCAGCGGCATCGACCCGACCGACGCACAGCTTGGGCAACCGCTGATGCTGCAGCGCCCCGCGCTGGAGGCACCGTGCATGGCGCTCTACACCTCGGGCACCACCGGGCACCCGAAAGGCGTGCTGCTGAGCCAGGCCAACCTCGCCCACTTCACCGCGTGGTACGCCGACTACGTGGGGCTCGACGCGCAGAGCCGGGTGCTGCAGTTCTCCTCGTTGAGCTTCGACTCGTCGCTGATCGACATATTCCCCACCCTGCTCGAAGGCGCCGAACTGGTGGTGCCCGACGTCGACCAGCGCCGCGATCCGCTGCAACTGGTGGCGCTGATCCGTCGCCGGCAACTGAGCCACGCGTTTCTGCCGCCGGCGCTGTTGAGCATCCTGCCGTTGGAGCAACTGCAAGGCGTCGGGCAGATCATGACCGGCGGCGACGTCTGCGAACCGTTCGTGATCGAGCAACTGACCCGCCAAGGCACACTGCACAACCTCTACGGCCCCACCGAAGCCACGGTGCTGATCACGGCCCGGCCCCTGCAGCCGGGCGACAGCAACCGCACCCTCGGCGGGCCGATCGCCAACAGCCAGGTGCTGATCCTCGATGACGACCTGCAACCGGTGGAGGAACAGACCGTCGGCGAACTGTTCATCGTCGGCCCCGGCGTGTGCCTGGGCTACCTGAACAACCCGCAGCAGACCGCCGAGCGCTACCTGACACTGGCCTTGCCGGACGGCCGAACCCTGCGCGCCTACCGCAGCGGCGACATGGCCAAATGGGGTGCGCACGGCATCGAGCTGTGCGGGCGCCGCGACAATCAGGTGAAGATCCGCGGCTTCCGGGTCGAGCCGGAAGAGATCGAGCGCTGCCTGCGCGAGAGCCGGCTGTACCGCCAGGTGACGGTGGTGATCGACAGCCAGCGGCGGATTCTGGCCTTCCTCGCCCAGCCGCAGGAGCAGCGACCGGGCGAGGCCCGCGAAGCACTCAAGGCCCACGCCCGGCAGTTCCTGCCGGACTACATGCAGCCGGCGGCCTGGACTGAACTGGCGGACATGCCCTACGCCAGCAACGGCAAGGTCGACCGCAAGGCATTGCTGGAGCGGCCGGTGAGCGTCCAGGACAGCGGCCCGAAAAGCCTGCCGGCCAACGCCGACGAAGCGCTGCTGCTGGATATCTGGGCCGAACTGCTGGAACTGCCGGCCGACGACATTTCCACCGACGAGAGCTTCTTCAACCTCGGCGGCCATTCGATCCTGCTGTCGCGCATGCTGCTGCGCCTGCGCGAGGAATTCGGCCGCAGCATCTCGATCAACCGCTTCATCGAACGGCCGACCATCGCCAAGCTCGCCACCCTGGTGCGCGGCACGGACGACAGCGCCGTGCTCAGCGCCCAGGCCATGGCCGACGCCGAACGCACGCTGGACATCGAGCCCCTGCCGATCAGCCGAATGGGCGATGTGCACAAGGTGATCGTCACCGGCGCCAACAGTTTTGTCGGCGTGCACATCGTCGAGGCGCTGCTGGGCTGGGGTGCCGGCGAAGTGGCGTGCCTGGTGCGCGACGGCGGCGGGCAGACGGCGGCGCAACGCTTCGCCCAGTCGCTGCGGGAAAACCGGCTTGAGCATCTGGACCTGAGCCGGGTGCGGGTGTACGCGGCGGACATCGCTCGGCCGCAGCTGGGGCTGTCCGACGAGGACTACGAACGGCTCGACCGCGAGTTCGGCGCCCTGGTGCACAACGCCGCCAACGTCAATCACGTGCTCGATTACGAGTCGCTGGCGGCGGACAACGTCGAACCGATCTTCGAGCTGCTCAGGCTATGCGAAGGCCGCAGCAAGAAAGTGTTCAACTTCGTCTCGACCCTGTCGGCCTCCAGCACCGTCGACGCCGAGGGCCGGGTGCTGGAGCTGCCTGCCGCGCCCACGCCGCCGATCTACATCCGCAACGGCTACAACCTGTCCAAATGGGTCGGAGAGCGCCTGCTCGAACGGGCGCGCGAGCGTGGGGTGCGGGTCAACCTGTACCGCCCCGGCAACATCAGCTTCAACAGCCAAAGCGGCGTCTGCCAGCCGCACAAGAACCGGTTGATGCTGATGCTCAAAGGCTCGATCCAGCTGGGCCAGGTGCCGGCCTTCGCGCTCAACTTCGACCTGATGCCGGTGGACTTCCTGGCCCGCTTCATCGCCTTCCACGCCAGCCGCCACTCGGCCGAACGGGCGGTGTTCAACCTGCACAACCCCGAACCGCTGAGCTGGGACGCCTACGTGGCGTCGTTCCGTGAGACCGGCCGTGAGTTTTCGCTGGTCAGCGTCAGCGACTGGCAACGGCAGCTGGGCCGGGTCGATGCCGACAACGCGCTGTTCGGCGTGCTCGGCTTCTACCTCAACGGTTTCGAGGAAGACATCGGCGACATCTCCCTGATCGGCCACGCCAACGCCCACGCCGGCGTGCGGCAGATGGGCGCGCGCTACCCGGAAAAGTCACCGGCGCTGCTGCGGCGCGGCTGCGATTACCTCAAAGAAATCAATTTCATCTGAACCATCCCAACAGCAAGGAGCAACACCATGAGCACACTGCAACCCGACACCCTGATCAAGAACCCCCACGGCTGCCACGTCGTGTCCTCGGTGCACGTGCCGGCGGACGCCGCGCAGGTGTGGGCGGTGGTCGGCGACTTCGCCGGTTTCCACCGCTTCATCCCGGCGCTGTCGCACATCGAGATGACCGGCGAAGGCGTGTCGTCACTGCGCAAGAAGTTCTTCAAGGACGGCAACGTGG
Organism: Pseudomonas sp. B7(2017); assembly: GCF_002112745.1. Classification (NCBI taxonomy): domain Bacteria; kingdom Pseudomonadati; phylum Pseudomonadota; class Gammaproteobacteria; order Pseudomonadales; family Pseudomonadaceae; genus Pseudomonas; species Pseudomonas sp. B7(2017). Next base: position 275,343 of record NZ_NEIP01000009.1, read on the forward strand.
TGGTCGAGCAACTCAACTCCCGCGACGAGCAGGCGCGGAGCATGACCTGGACGACCATCTACAACACCCTGGGCGTGGCCAACCTGTGGGCGGCGATGAACGTGGAATCGCTGGGAGAGGGCAAGGCACGGGCGACCTGGACGATCATCGCCGAACCCGCTTCAGGTGGCGCCGAGGCGCTGCCGGGGTTCAAGGACTTCGTGCAGGGGTTCGCCGATGACGCGATGGGGAATGTGTTGAAGCTGTTTGCGTAAGGCTTCATGGCGGTGGTGACTGAACCGCCGCTTTCGCGGGCAAGCCCGCTCCCACAGAGGCTGTGCGTACGGCACAGATCCAGTGTGGAAGCGGGCTTGCTCGCGATTGACCGAAAGCCCCGGGCAATCAGATCTTGAAGCTGTCCACCAGCTGCTTCAGCCGGTTGGCCTGCTGCGACAGTGCATCGCAATCCTTCAACGTTTCGTTGAGGTTGGCCACGCTCTGCTGGTTCAGGAGGTTGATCTGGTTGACGTCGATGTTGATGGTTTCCACTACGGCGGTCTGCTCTTCGGTCGCCGCAGCCACCGACTGGTTCATGCCGTCGATCTCGCCGATGCGCTTGGTCACGCTGATCAACCGCAGGCCGGCCTGGTTCGCCACCTCCACGCTCTGCTCGCTGGACGCCTGACTGGCGTTCATGGTGCTGACCGCTTCACGCGAACCGACCTGCAGCGAGGTGATCATCTTGTGGATCTCTTCCGCCGACTCCTGGGTGCGGTGGGCGAGGTTGCGCACTTCGTCCGCCACCACCGCGAAACCGCGTCCGGCCTCGCCGGCACGGGCCGCCTCGATCGCCGCGTTGAGGGCCAGCAGGTTGGTCTGCTGGGAGATGCCCTTGATCACGTCGAGGATGTGGCCGATGTTGTCGGTGCTGGCGTTCAGGGTTTCGATCTGCTCGCACGACAGGCTGATCTTCTGCGACAGCTCGGTCATGGCCTGAATGGTCTGCTCGACCACCTGACGGCCGTCGTCGGCCTGCTCGCTGGCGCCGCTGGCGTGCTGCGAAGCGTCGGCGGCGTTGCGGGCGATCTCCTGGGTTGCGGCGCCCAACTGGTTGATGGCCGCGGCCACGCTGTTGGTGCGGGCGCTCTGCTCGTCGGAACCGACGATCGACGCGTTGGACGCGGTCATCACCCGCTGCGACAGGTCATGCACATGACGGGTCGCCGAGGAGACTTCGGAGATCGACGCGTGGATCCGCTCCACGAACTGGTTGAACGAACTGCCCAACTCGCCGAACTCGTCCTTGCTCTCCACCACCAGACGGCGGGTCAGGTCGCCCTCACCCTGAGCGATGTCCTGCATCGCGCGGCCCATGGTGATCAGCGGACGCATCAGCACGTTGATCAGCAGGCTCAGCAGCACGGCAATCACCGCCACCGCAATGAACATCGCGATCAGCGCCGACGTGCGGAATTGACCGAGGGCGGCGTAGGCCTTGTCCCGGTCGATCGACAGACCGATGTACCACTCGGCATTCGGCAAACCGCTGACCGGGGTGAACGACAGGATGCGCTCCTGGCCGTTGAGCACCACGTTCTGGTTGCCCTTCTCGATGCGCACGCTGGAGTTCGGGTAGATGTCCTTCAGGTTCTTCATCACCTGATCTTTGTCCGGGCTGACGATCACCTGACCGTCGGCGCTGACCAGGAAGGCGTGGCCGATGCCGCCGAAGTCCACCGAGTTGATGATCTTCACCAGGGTTTCCAGGCTCAGGTCGCCACCGACCACGCCGAGCAGCTCGCCGTTCTTCTTCACCGGCATGGCGATGGTCACTACCAGGCCGCCGACGGCAGCCATGTACGGCGGGGTGAGCATGGTCTTGTCGGCGGCCACGGCCTGTTTGTACCAAGGGCGCTGACGCGGATCGTAGCCATCCGGCATCTTCGCGTCCGGACGCTGGGTGAATACGCCGTTGGCTTGGCCGACGTAGGTGAACTGGAAGTTCGAGGTGAAGGCCGGCTGATCGACCAGGCCCGGGAAGTCGGCGCCCTTGCCTTGGTGGGCGACGTTCTGCGCGAGGTTCTCCAGTACCAGGATCCGCCCGCTCATCCAGTTCTGCACGCTGCTGGCGGTCAAGTCGCCGGCCTGCTGCACGGAGGACTGGAGGTTCTGGCGAATGGTGTTTCGCTGCAGGTAGTCGTTGTAGAGGGTGAACAGCGCGAACGCCAGCACCACGACGCCCGAGGCGGCCAAGAGGATTTTATGGCTGAACTTGAGATTCATTTCATGGGACTTCTTATGCCAAAAGTGGGGATGCGTTCCAGATGCAACATTCCGTGTGATTTCAGTTTCCATTAGCTGGCAGGCAACGTTTCTGCGGCTGCTCTACTTTGGTGCACGCATGTCTCATCAGTCTTTCGGCACGGAGCGCAGAAAACTTAGGGCTTTGTACAAAATGAATGGCATATCAGCCAGATTCCCGCCAGGCGGAAGGGCGGAATCTTCGGGTGTCCGGGATTTTCATGCCCCGGAAAAGACAAAACCCCAATTGCTTTCGCAATTGGGGTTTCGGAATTCAATCTTGACGATGACCTACTCTCACATGGGGAAACCCCACACTACCATCGGCGATGCATCGTTTCACTTCTGAGTTCGGGATGGGATCAGGTGGTTCCA